>NZ_JBWKLE010000009.1:0-270246 GCF_056430495.1 Streptomyces sp. NPDC045967
AACACCACCCCCCCCCACCCCCCCCCCCCCCCCACCCCCCCCCCCCCCCCCCCCCCCCCCCCCCCCCCCCCCGCCCCCCCCCCCCCCACGCCCGGCACACCCTCGAACGGTTGATCAGACCACCGGCGGCCCCGCCTCGATGCGGCGCAGCACCGGCGTGATGCGGTCCAGGTCGGGGCCGGTCTGGATCTGTCGTTCGTCCCACCAGGTGGCACCGGCGTCGCGTAGGGGACCGATCACGTCCCTGGCCTTGGCTGCGTCCGGGGGCGTGGCACCGCCGAGCACGAACTCGAAGGCGCGCTCGGCCCCGCCCGCCCGGTGCTTGCGCACATAGCCGACCAGCTCGCGTACCTCCGCCACGGCGGGCACATGACCATGCCGGGCTGTCTCGAAGAGCGGCACCGCGCCGTCCCACCGCGCCGCCCGCCGCATGGGAGCACGGCGCGGCCAGAACCCGCCGATCCACACCGGCGGACCGGGCCGTTGCACGGTGGCGGGCAGCAGCGCCACGTCCCGGACCTCATAGTGCGGACCCTGGTGGTTCACCGGCTCGCCGGACCAGAAGCGGCCCAGCAGCTCCAGTCCCTCGTCCAGCCGCTCGGCGAGGAGGCGCGGCTCTGCGGAGTCGCCGAAACTGCGGTACTCGTCCTCCACCGGGCCGCCCAGGCCGGCGGCGAAGACCACCCGGCCGCCGCTGAGATGGTCCAGGGTGGCCACCTGGCGGGCCAACTGCTGCGGACGGTAGCGGGGGACCGGCGTCAGCAGCGTGCCCAGGCGGATCCGGGAGGTGGCCAGCGCGGCCGCGGTCAGCAGCATCCAAGGGTCTCCGAAGGGGCGTCCTTGGTGCTGTCGGTGCAGTACGTGGTCCCAAACGAAGAGCCCGTCCCAACCGGCCTGCTCGGCGGCAACCGCAACGGTCGCAACGCTACGGGGGTCGGCGAAGTCACCGAAGTTCGGGATGTTCACGGAGAAGCGCATCACAGCAGGATGTGCAGCCGACCACGAAGCAGCAACAGGATTCGGATAGAGGTTCCTTCACGGCAGGTTGCGGACCCGCACGACTCATCGAGAATCCCGAACCTCAGCCGGCCGACGGACGACAGGACTGACGCCGTCGAACCCCGCATCACGGGCAGGCCCTGGTGGGGACTGGTCCTCCGGGACGCGTGACAGCCGACACGGATGCGCCAAGAGTGTCGGTAGTCGGCCGGGGCCCGATGAGCAGCGGGTGAGCCCAGGGCGCGTCCACGTCGGCCAGCGACCGGGACGGCACCGCCCGCCCGGCGCGGGTGTCCTGGATGGCTCGCCGTCACGTCAGCTCGGCTTGATAATCTGTGGCGATGGACAAGGCTTTGGATGAGGGGCCGTTCTTTCACGGCACAAAGGCCGAGCTGCAGGTCGGCGATCACCTCACCGCCGGTTTCCGTTCCAACTACCGGCCCGACATCGTGATGAACCACATCTACTTCACCGCGTTGCGCGACGGCGCGGGACTTGCCGCCGAACTCGCCGCAGGCGACGGGGCCCCGCGCGTGTACGTCGTCGAACCGACCGGAGAGTTCGAGAACGATCCGAACGTCACCGACAAGAAGTTCCCCGGCAATCCCACCCGCTCCTATCGCAGCAGGGAACCGCTCCGGATCGTCGGCGAGGTCACCGACTGGACGCGACAGACACCCGAAGCTCTCCGGATGTGGCGAGACCGGCTGGCCGCGATCCGTCTGGACGACCGCGCCGAGATCATCAACTGAGGCCACAGTGAGATGATCTTGGTGTGGCTGGTGTGATCACTGGTGAGGGTGCGGGTTCCAGGCCGGTTCCCTGATCGCCTATCGACCTGGTGATCGAGGAGGAGCGACCTCGTCTTCGCCTACCAGAGTCGGAAACCGGACATTGCATAGGAGATTTCCTGAAACATCGGACTCGGCCCCCCTTGTGCCGGAGCATGCCGACTACGGCCTCGCCCCACCGTGGCGACGGCGTCCGACCGCAGGGAGAGACGGATGAAGCGTTCGACGAGGCGGTTACGCAAGCCACAGCTGCTGGGCGTGGGAGTCATGACGCTCCTCCTCGGCCTGGTCGCCGCCCCCACCGCGCAGGCAGCCCCGGCAGCGGCTCCCGCTGCCGAGCAGTGCACCGGCAGCTGGGACGGCAAGACGTACTGGGCCAAGGACCCGGCCCGCCGCAAGGGCGGCGGCTACGCGCGGACCTACTGGAACAGCACCACCAAGCGCAACTGTGCCAAGTTCTGGTCCAGCCCCTACGACGGGCTCGCCTCGCACATCACCCTGGCGATCTTCGATGAGGGCGGCGACTACTCCATCGATCCGCCGAAGGAGCACCCGGCCAACCATCGCTTCTACGCCGGCCCCATCTACACCTGGTTCGACGCGAAGGGGCAGTGCATCAGCCTGAGCGGCTCCCTGGTCCGAGGCGGCGTGACCTACCGGCTGCAGACCGGGCCGATCCGGTGCGGATGATCCGTCACCGTCCGACCCCACGGTACGGCCGCCCACCCGGAGGGCGGCTGTACTGCGCTGCTCGGGCGGAGGTGTGCCGGGCGGAAGGCGGAGGCATCGCCGGCCCGGCCCGTCCACGCGGAGGAGAACCTGCTGGCCGTGAGCGCCGTGAGCGCCGTGAGCGCCGTGAGCGCCGTGAGCACCGTGGGCGCCGTGGGCGACCACTTGCGGTCGCTGCCCGGAGGTGGGGACGACCGTGGAGTGTGCTCGGCCCGCAATGCAACGGGGTGCGCGCGGTCGCGTCGGGTCAAGGGGCCGTCGAGGCCGTGCGGGACACATGATGCCGTGCCCCGGTGACGATGAGTGAGACGTTCTGGCCACCGAAGCCGAAGGAATTGCTGAGCACGGCCTCCTGAGGGGCGTCTCGTCGCTCTGCGACGACATCGAGATCCATGTCGGGATCGACGCCTGCCGCGGTGAGGTTACGGGTAGGCGGGATGACTCCGTGCTCCACGCTGAGGACGGCGATGAGTGCTTCGATCGCGCCGGCCGCCCCGAAGAGGTGTCCCAGCGCGGCCTTGGGGGCTGTGACGGTGGCTCGGCCGAAGACCTCCCTGATCGCGTGCGCCTCGGCGGCATCCCCGACCGGAGTTCCGGTGGCGTGGGCATTGATGTGGCTGATCTGCTCGGGATCCAGACCGGCTTGCGCGAGGGCCTTGCGCATGGCGGAGATCTGGCCGGAGCCGTCGGCTGCGGGCGCCGTGATGTGGTGAGCGTCGGCGGCGATGCCGGCGCCGGCGAGCACCGCGCGGACGCGCGCGCCCCGGGCAGCGGCGTGGTCGGCGCTTTCCAGCACCATGACAGCCGCGCCCTCACTGAGGACGAATCCGCTGCGGTCCGCGGCGAACGGCCGGGATGCGGAAGCGGGTTCGGCGGTGTGCCGTGAGAGTGCTTTCGCCTGGGCGAAGCCGGCAACGGTGATCGGTGTGATCGCGGCCTCGGTCCCGCCCGCGATCACCACGTCCGCCTCGCCGGAACGGATGAGCCTGGCCCCCAGGGCGATCGCCTCGGCACCGGAGGAGCACGCGGAGACGGGCGTGTAGACGCCGGCCCGTGCACCGTATTCGATGCTTATCAGCGCCGCCGCCGCATTGGGCATGAGCATCGGGACCGTGCGTGGCGAGACGCGCCGCGTCCCGGACGCCTCCAGTACGTCGTCTTCCTTCAGCAGCGTCCGTACGCCCCCGATGCCCGTGCCGATCACTGATGCGAGCCGCTCCGGGTCAACTTCCGGGGCCCCGGCATCGGCCCACGCCTCGGCCGCTGCGGCCAAGGCCGCCTGCTGTGAGCGGTCGAGCCGCCTGGCCCGCACCGGCGGAAGGGACTCGGCGGGGTCGATCGCCATCGTCCCCGCGACGGTGTCGGGAAGCCCGGCGTCTTCGTGGCCTGGCAGGACGCCGCCACGGAGGCCCGATTCGCCGGCCAGCAGGGCGTCCCAGGTGGACGCCACGTCTGCCCCGAGCGGTGAGATCGCGCCGAGTCCGGTCACGACGACTTCAGTGCGGTGCATGCCCTCAATCCTTCTTGTATGCGATACAAGTGAACGCCCTTGTTGTATCACATACAATTTTGGTGTGGAGAAGAAGCGAACCGAAGCGCGAGCGACGGCGGCCCGGTCGCGTGACCGCGGTCGCGCGACCAGGCACCGGCTGATCGAGGCAACCGCCCGGCTCTGCAGGGAACGGCCCGGCGCGGAGGTGAGCGTCGCGGAGATCGCGAACGCGGCAGGTGTGTTCCCCAATCAGGTCACCTACCACTTCGGCTCCAAGGACTCGCTCCTCGTGCACGCCGCCTTCCTCGGCCTGCTGCACGATGCCCGACGCATCGAGCGCATCGGTCGCCAGGCCCCCGACGCGGCGACGTTCCGGCGTAACATCGCCCGCGCCGTATTGGCCATGCCCTCGCTCCCGTCGGTGACGCGAGCACTCGCCGCCGGAATCGCCAAGCCCGAGCTGGCACCCGTGGTCGACCACCACCTCCAACTGCTCTTCCGGCAATCCGAGCGCTTCGTGAGCCAGCTCATCGACAAGCGCGGCTGGAAGGCCCGTCGGCCGCTCAACGTGGAGGCCAGGACGTTCTGGAGCACCGCGCTCGGTGCAGTGCTGCTCGTCCGCGCCGGGGCACACGGCACCGTCGGCGACCTCGACCTCGCGGGAACACTGAGCATCCACGACGAACCCGATACCGCTTAAGGCGTGCCTTTCGGATCAGGCCGGGCCCAGTCGGACGGGTCGGTGACGGCGTGCGCGGTTCATGCCCGACGAATGGCCTTGTCGAGGTCGGCATGTGCATGAGCATTCCCTGCCACCCTGCCGAGGAACTGGGGTGTTGCGGCTGGCACGAGGCGCCCCCGGCGGACGTACGAGCCTGGCGTGCGTCCGCCTCCCGACGACCCCGGATCTGCGGGGCCGGCCACGTAACGAGCGTGGTCCACTTCGTCGTCGGTGGGGCGGATGAGGGTGAACGCGTAGCGCGCCGTTCCTCCGCGCCGCGCGCTGACATGCGGTGGCTGCCCCCGCCCGTCCTGGAGGCCCGGCCTGTGCCGCCTGCCGGCCGCGCCGCGCAGTCCCGCCCGAACCGCGCGGCTGCTGCCCGCTGTTCACCGGTCCGTCGGTTGCTGCGCCTTCCCGCCGTCAGCCGGTTCGGGGCACGCAAGCCCCGCGCCGCCGCCCAGCACGTGGTGATCCTGCCGCCCTGTCCTGGATGGGCCGCGAGCCTGCGGGGCCCAGGAGCCCGGCGTCTGACACCCGCACCGGGATGCGACCGCAGGATGAGTTGGCTTCCTCCGATGGTCGCACAGTGGCCGCCGACCTGGCATGCGCGCATGCGACTCCAGTTGCACACGACGGCACCCAGGGATCGATGTGGCAGCGCGTGTCCCTTGCCGAGGATGGCCAGGTGACCGAGATCATCAAGGGGCTGTACATGTCCCCCCTGGAATTCCTCGCCTCGCTGGGTGCCGCCGCGATCGTGGGGGCACGCTGGCTTCCCCCCGCCACCCGCCCACGCGTCACGATCGCGGCGGGAGCGGTCTTCGTGCTGTCTGCGATCGGGCTGAGCGTGGCGGGGCTGCGTTGGCAGATGCTGCCGGTACTGGCAGGCGCTGCCCTCGCGCTGCCGTTCGCCGTGTCCCCCTTGCTGCGACGCCGCAGCGGCCGGCTGCAGTGGCGGGCGCGATGGTGGCTGGCCTTGCCGGGGTCGGTGGCCTGCCTCAGCCTGATCGCCACGGGCACGGTGGCCGCCTGGGCCTTTCCCGTACCCGTGTTCCCCACGCCCTCAGGCGACTTCGCGGTCGGCACCCACGTGGTGGAGTGGACCGACCCCCACCGCCCCGAGACCGCCACCGCCGACCCGCAGGACCGGCGCACGGTCGTGGTCCAGCTCTGGTACCCCGCGCAGCGGAGCCCCGCAGGCACGCAGCGGGCCCAGTACCTCGGACGCACGGAGGACGAGGCACGCACCGTCTCCGATGCCCTCGCGCGCTACACCGGTCTGCCCGGCTTCCTGGTCGACGGCGTCCCACGTGCCCACACCCATGCGGTGTTCAACGCCCCGGTGGCCGACAAGGGCGGACGGTTCCCCGTCGTGTTCTTCTCTCCCGGGCTGGGCGGGGTACGTACCCAGAGCACCGCCTGGGCGGAGGAACTGGCCAGCCACGGCTATGTGGTCGCCGCTCTCGACCACCCGTACGACTCCGCCGCCGTCGTCCTCGCCGACGGCAGAACGATCAACACGGACATCAGGTCCACCGGCGACGACGGCGAAGACGACAAGCGGGCCATCGAAACAACGAGCATCCGGGCCGCGGACCTGAGCTTCGGCCTGACGCAGCTGGACCGTCTGGACCGAGGTGAGATCCCGGGCCCGCTGGCCGGGCGTCTGGACACCGGCCGGGTCGCGGCGACCGGCCACTCCCTGGGTGGTGCTGCCGCCCTGCAGGCAGCCCGCCAGGACCGCCGGTTCGACGCCGTCATCGATCTGGACGGCTATCCCCGCGATCCCGCCCCGACCTCCTTCCACCAGCCGGCGCTCGGGCTCACCCAGGCGATCACCCCGGAGACCGACTCGCGTTACATACCGCGCCTCACCGAGGTCCTCGAGCTCAGCACCACGACGAGCTACCGGCTCACCATCCCCGGCGCCGCACACCTCACTTTCATGGACGCGCCCCTTTACCTGCCCCCTGTCCCCTCGATGGTCGGGTCCCTGGGCCGCACCGAGAGCCCGCGCGTCGTCGCCTCGGCCACCCTCGCCTTCCTCGACTCCACGCTGCGGCACAAACCGGGCAGGCTGGCCGACGTCCTGTCGACCTACGGCGACCTCAGCGTCCACCAGCCGTAACGATCCGCTGAGCTCCGGCATCCGACGTGTCCGACACCGGTGCGGCGCCCCTGACGACGATGGCCGGTACGGCGTAGGTGGTCGCGCCTGGCTTCCCGGCCGGCATCCGCGCGGGCCCCCTTGCGCGTGTGCCACCGCCGCGAGCAGGGACAGTGCCACCCCGAGCAACGACGTCGAGTCGCTGCATCGGAGTTCGTTGCCGACCTTGTGGTGGGCGGGTCTGGTGTGGGTATCGCCGGTGGCGGGGACTCGACCGACGTCATAGCGGGTGGCCGTCCGCCGGTTCCTCGATCCGCCCGGGCGGCCGGGACCGGTGGGGCGGCCGTCCCAGCGGTAACCCGGGAGTCGCGCGGGGTCGCGCGTCGGATGAGGTACGCGCCCGATCTGTCGGGCTAGGTGCCGCGCGCGTCGCTGGTCGGAGGGCCGGACATGGACGTAAACGGTGTGGCCTGCGGCCGGCTCATGGCCGGCGTCGCTTCGGAAGCAGGCTTGTACCCCGGTCCGGGCATACTCCGCGGGAAATTCGAGTTCGGGCACCGCCGCCCAGCTGAGTGCCATCCCCGTGACCTGCCCCCATGCCGCCTGGCGCAGTACCTCTGGTGCTCTCTCCAGCAGATCGCCCTCCACTGGTTCCACGACGGAGAGCGCCATGGGCAGCAGACGAGTCAACATCTGCGCGTCAAAGGGAAGATCGATCCCACGGAAGAATTCACCACCTCCCGAGAACAAACCCTGTGAGAAGACCTCTCGTGCTCTCATGACGTCCTCGACCCGGAGCAACTCTGCATCCAGGTCGACCGTCGCCCCTTCACGCAGCTCCCCGCATCCGACCAGTGAAGCGGCCACGGCGATCACCGCTGTCACGTCCTCATCATCCGCACTTAATAGGCCGGATAAGCCCTAGAAGTACCCACAGGCGAACCCAATCTCCAGCTTTCGTCGGGCGGTGGATCTGGTGCGATACGCCTCTCCAGACCTTGTCCAAGCCTGCCAGCCGCTACCGGGACCAGGTGCCCTGACGGTCGGCGACCTGGGGCTTGACGTCAGGTCTTGGTCAACCGGGGGAGGGCGGCGAAGAGGGCGACATTGCCGTCGTCGTCCGCGGGGTCGGACCTCTTCGATGACCCGTTCGCAGACAAGGCCGAGACCCTGGAGGGCCGCAGCGGCGGCGTAGCGGCGGATCGGGCGAGGCTGGGTTCGAAACCGTGCGCTCGGGACGCGATGAGTCCGTCGGTGTCCAGGAGCAGGATCGAGCCGGGCGACAGGTGGACGCGGTCCCGTCCCGGGGTGACGCGGGGCCCGGCGCCGAGAAGCGCACCGTCCGGGGCGGGCAGGTATGCGACGGCCCTTGTAGGTGATCAGCAAGGGCGGTGGACGACCGACTTTGCTCCACCGCGGACGGGAGCCGACTGCGGGGGTAGCGCCTCCCCTGCACCTGCCTTCATGGGGCAGCCGCCGTGGCCCTCACCTTGTTCCCTTTCTTTGAGCATGCCGCAGAGCCACCAGCGTCTCGAAGTGTCTGCCCTGCCGAGACGACCGTGACGCTGTCGATGGGGAGTTCGCCGTTGTGCTCCAGCCAGGCCGAGCGGTGGGTCGGCCGGGGTGGACCTGGTCCCATGCCGGGGCTTCGGCCTTTCCTTGGGGGTGATGTGCATGGCCGTGGTGATCGCCGGTTCGGGCCAGGTCTCGGGTTTGTTGAAGCGGAACCCGCGCGATGGAACTCCTCGCACGGGGCGCCGGACAGCGCATCACCCGGTTGCCGCGGATCCGGCCGATCAACTCGACGGGCCGATCCTGCAAGACCGGGCCAGACGAGTGACGTCGTAGCCGGCGTCCATGACGATGGTGTGATGTCCGAGCCCCCCGGCGTCCACGGGCCGGCCGCGATGAGCCGCCCGACCACGGCCCTCAGCTGGACGGCGGTTGGCGGTCGCGTCGTCCTCAGGCCCGCCCGATCCGGACCACATGCAGGATCCCTGCCCACGAGGTGGCCCCGGGCTCCAAAACGGCCAGCCCGGGATGGACTGCGACGCGGTCGCCGCCTGCCCGTTGACATGAGAAAAGAGCCGCTGGTCCGAGCATGGCGCGTCCGGGCGTAGCCGCGGTGACACGTCGACGCGAGCACCAGGCGCCCGGCCTCGAGAGGAAACGGCAGGGGCATGCCGGCCAGCAGGGCCCGCAACCTTACGACGTCGATCCGGCCGCGGTTGGCAGTCAGGCACTCGGAGGAGTGCCGGCCGGGTGCTTTAGAGTCGCGCTCGTGAACATACCCGTGGTGGTTCGTTGGGCCCTGCTCGCGTGCGCCGGCCTGAACCTCCTCCTTGCGCTCAAGGCGCTGTACCGCGCGCACCGGGCCGGTCCGGGCCACCGAATCGGCCCCGGTCTTGATGCCCTCGACCATGGGCTCGTCACGGTGCTGATCGGAACTCTTGTCGGAGGCGACGACCACCCGGTCATCGCCTTCACCGTTCTGGCGCTGCTCGGCCCGGTGCTGCTGTGGAAGGCTGTCCGCGACGTCCGTGCGCGCCGCGATGCGAAGGGCCCCACCCGCCTCGGGGCCGGCTAGATTCGGCCATCCATGCATCAACGGCTTTGCGCCAGCCGGGGACAGAGGCGCTGGCTACGGGCCCAGGACGGCAAGCCCGCCTGACCACACGCGACGACATACGGGAACACTCGAGCTCTGGCACGGTGCAGACGACGGAACCTCACCCTGTCGACGGTGCCCCGGGCCAGGTTGGGGGAGTGGATATGGAAGCGTAGACGGCCCCGCCGCTGGGGACACTGCTGCCGAAGCCGCCCATCGTGGGCTGACAGCCAACGAACGCAGTACCGCCATGCAGGCCGGGCCCTGATGTGGCGCCCCGCTGATGCTCCTCTTGCCAGTCGAGGGAGCTGAGAACCCCTGATGTCCCATCCCGACCCACTGCAGCAAAGTGACCCGAGGTCAGTCCGGAGCGCCGTCCAGACGTGGCCCCGCCGCTGAAACCGATGACCCGATAGGACTCAACACGTGACGTCCATATGGCCTTCGATCGTTGCCGTACTCGGTACCCTCGCAGGCGCCCTGGCCGCCGGACTCCTCCAGCACCGTTCGGCGCGCACCGCACGCGCCGATCAGCGTGCCGACAGCCACCGCCAGGACCAGCTCGGCGCCGTCACCGACTTCGCGGCCGCTCTGGACGCGCACCGCTCGGCGATGTTCCATCGGGAGCGCCTGGCCCTGACCGATGCAGGCACTGAGCACCAGCTCGAGGCCCAGACGAGGTCCCACGACACCCGGGCGGCGATCACCGCGCCCCACATCCGCCTTCAGATCCTGCTCCCCGAGCTGGCCGGCCCCGCCCAGCAGGCCGCAGATGCCACCTACGCGCTGCGCAAGGCCACCGGCCGCGCCGACCTGGACGCCCGGCGGCATGCGGCCAAGGAAGCATCCGCGGCCTTCGTCGCCGCGGCCGCCACGCTGCTGAACCCCAGCAACCGCTGACCGGGGACGACCGGTACCGGCGTCCTGGCGGTCCCGTCCCGCACGCCCTACGGCACTTGGTTCGCCTACGGCCTGTTGGCGATCCCGGCCGCCAGCCTCATCTTCGGCACCGCGACTCGCTCGGTCTGTTCGGGGTGCGTCGTCACATCCGCCGGAAAATAGTAGCCATGGACATAGTCGCCATATACTTTATTTGGCATGGGCAAGGTTCCACCGGGCGCCACGCCCGGTTTCATGGTGTGGCGGCTCGCCAACAAGTGGCGTGTCGCGGTCGATCGCGCGGTGGCTCATCTGGGCCTCACTCACGCGCAGTACTCACTGGTCGCGTCGCTGCACGGCATGCAGCGCGCCGGCGAGCGGCCGAGTCAACGCAGACTCGCCGACCACACCGGCCTGGAGGCGCTGTACGTCTCGAAGCTGGCACGCAGCTTGGAGTCGGCCGGCCTGATCGAGCGCACTCGCGATCCCCGTGACCCGCGTGCCGTGCAGCTCGCCCTCACCGAGCAGGGCCAAGCCGTCACGCGGCAGGCCATCGCGGTGGTCCAGAACCTGCTGCAGCAGTTGCTGGAGCCGCTCGGTGGCCTCGACGCCGCGCGGACGCGGGCGTTCACCGACGAGCTGAAGACCCTGCTCGACGCACCTCTCACTCCATCCCTACCGAACGACGAGGGCACTCAGGGGGCGACACCATGACCACGACCGCACCCGCACCCGCCAACGCCCGCGACCTCGGCCTGGCGCACTACGCCGCCCGCGGCGTCTTGGAGCACGTACTGGCCCGGCACGGCATCACGTTCCAGCAGCAGGTCGCCCTGCGCGCTGCCATCACCGCTGACGCCCCGCAGACGCCGGCCGATCTCGTCGCCCAGGTCCAGGGCTCGCTCAAGGCCGACCCGGCCGATATTCGCGCCACTCTTGACGCACTGCTGGCCGCACAGCTGCTCGTCGTGGACGGCGGGCGCCTTCGGCCCACGGCAGCAGGGCGAGAGCTCATCGCCGCAGTCGGCGCTGCGACCGCCCCCATCACCGCCCGCATCTGGGGCGGGATACCCGCCGATGACCTGATCGCGGCCGGCCGCGTCCTCGCCCTGGTCACCGAGCGCGCCAACGCGGAGCTTTCGGCCTTGACCGCCTTGTGAACGGGCGCGCGGTGGCACCGGTTGGGCGTCAGCGAGGAAGGAAAGGCTTCCCTGCCGATTCTCTGTGGCAATGGTGATCACAGCCGTTACGAGGTAACCAGGCGGCTGCCGCCACGCCCATCGCGAGGATGTCCGGCTGCCGTGGGTGCTGCTGTTGACACCCATGGAAAACACTGTGGCACCTAGGCCATCCGAGACGTCCCCGGGCCGGCCGCACGCAGTGTCCACCCCGGGACGCTCCTCGGCCAGCCGCCCTGCTCCACCAGCCGCTTCCCCTTCGACCGCACTCCCTCGGCTTTCGCCGGCACCACCACCGGCGTCCTCGCCACGGCCGGCACCGCCTCCGATGGCTGCTCGGCCTCCGGCTCCTGCGCGACCAGGGCATCACTTGCCCCATGTGAGATGCCCGCCGCTCAAGCAACGCCTCCGCCTCCGCGAGCTCGGCCAGCGCCTGCTCCACCTCCTCGGGGAGCTTCCCAGCCGACCGCCTCGCCCCCCGCTGTCGGGTGCTCCTCCTCAGGGGGACTGGACCGGTTACGCGGAAAGGACGGACTGATCTACTGCGGAAGCGGGCGCATCCCTCATGGCCAGGAGATTCATCAGCCCCTTCAGTCTGTTTGTCTTCTGCCCCGTTTTGCCCACGAGTCGGCGCCCACACCCCTGATGCCCATGGCGGCGCGCCTCGCCATCGACGGGCCGGCATGCGTGTTGGCGCCGCTCCGGGGACCCCGATCGGCTGCAGCGTCAGGTGTTTCTCGTTACGCCACAGCGCGGCCGATGAGTTTGTGGCTTCCGGCCGGTCCAAGCTGGTGACACCTGAGGAAGGGACACCGCCATGTCGGAGCTTCTCGTCGACTTCATCACCTCCCTGGACGGTCATGCATCGGGAGAGGGATGGCCCGGTTTCTGGGGCCTCGAGGGCCCTGAGTACCTCGCGTGGCTCGGTGAGCAGCCCGAGGCCACCTACCTGATGGGAGCGAACACCTACCGCCTGATGTCGGGCTTCGCCGCAGGCGAGGTCCCGAAGGGCCAGGACGAGTTCCGGCCCGAAGAAGAGGCATCCGTCGACGAGCTCACGCGAGCGTCCAAAGTGGTGTTCTCCTCCTCGCTCGAAGAGCCACTGAAGTGGGCCAACTCCACGCTCGTCCGCGACGACGCCGTCGAGGCGGTCCGTGCCATGAAGTCCAGTGGTTCGGAGCTCCTCAGCACGATCGGCAGCCTCAGCCTGTGCCGGTCCCTGCTGCGAGCCGGACTCGTCGACCGCTTCCGGGTCGTGATGTTCCCGGTGATCACCGGTGCCACGGGCGAGGAACGCATCTATGACGGCTATCCGGACGTTGCCCTCGAGATGATCGAGCACCGCACCTTCGACGGCCGTATCCAGCTGGTGGAGTACAAGCCCCGCGTGCTCGAGCACCCGCCGCTCGGTGTTCCTGCGTGACGTCGCCGGTCCACGCCCTGCGATGACCTCGTGGAAGCACGTCCTCGGACGCAAGCGCGCGGGGGAGGCATCGCCGGTGGCGTTGCGACCGCCGGTGGAGCCGATGCCGGAGCAGGGGCGTGGAGTCGGTGCCGTGCCCCGGTGTGCTCCGCCGTAGGCCGTGGTGGTCGGGAAGACGGCGCTGTCGGCCGTGGCTGAGGCGATGGCCTCGGCGTCGTGGGCGAGCTGAGCCGGCACCAGGTGCCGCCTACGCGCACGTTCCCGCCGTGGGCATCGGCGGCTGGTACCGGCACATCGCCCTGGCCATGCTCGCCCATGGTTTCCTCGCCCTCTCCCCGTGGGACCACGCACTGCACTGGTCCCACGGGCTGCGACGCCACCAAGCCCCTGCCCAACGCAGCCACGACCTGGGAGAAGCCACCTCAGGACGGGCTCCGCTGGTGATGGAAGGTCAGGCGAAGGTGAACCAGTTGACGTTGACGAAGTCGGCGGGCTGGCCGCTGTCGAAGGTCAGGTAGACGTCGTGGGTGCCGGTGGTGCGGCCGATGTCGGTGGGGACGGTGCGCCAGGCCTGCCAGCCTCCGGTGTTGGCGATGGCGAAGCCGCCGACCGGGGTGGCCGTGGGGCTGTCGAGGCGGACCTGGACCAGGCCGCTGACTCCGCCGGCGGCGCCGGAAGCGACGCGGGCGTCGAAGCGGGTGGCGCCGGTGGAGCCGAAGGTGACGGACGAGAACTTGAGCCAGTCACCGTTGGACAGATGGCCGACATCGGATCCGCCGCCGTTGTCGGAGCAGGCTTCGACCTGTGCTCCCGACTGCGCGTTGAACGTCTCGGCCTGGATGGTCGTGAAGGCGCTGACCCCGCCCGGGGCGGTGGCGGTCGGCGTCGGGGTCGGTGTGCCACCGCCGCCGGCCAAACCGCCGACCGTGATGGTCCAGCGGCCGGGGCTGCCGGACTGCACCTTGCCCTCGAAGTCGACCCCGGCCGGGTGCACGTCGTCGTACGGGAAGGCGTACCCGAGGTGGTCAGGGGTGGTGTTGTGGAGGATGCGGGCGTAGTGGTTGGTGCGCGGGCGGGTGTAGAAGGCGGCGGGGTTCTCGGCGGTCGGCTGGTGGGGGTTGTCCAGCAGGGTGGTGCGGTTGAAGGCGGCGGCGAGCCGTGCGCTGAGATTGCCCATCAGGTCGTTGCCCGTGGTGAAGGGCGCGTCGCTGCAGGAGAAGATCGAGAGGGTCGACGGCTTGGCGAAGCTGCCGACTCCGGGGAAGGTGAGGATGTCGCCGTTCACCCGGCCGGTGACGGTTCCCCAGGTGAACTGGGTGTCGATGCGCAGGTCGGTGGAGCGGTACTTGTTCCACACCTCGTCGACGTAGCCCTCGAAGTAGCCGCGGAACAAGGCGCTGTTACCGCGGATCGCCAGGTTGGGACTGAGTACGCGCAGGTCGCGGCCGCCCGCGGTGACGATCAGCCTGCTCCAGTCGCTGCCGTCGGCGGCGGACTGGGCCCGTAGCGCGGCGGCGACCCGAGACAGTCCGTCGGCGGGCAACCCGCGCACCGTCTGGGTGCCCTGCCCGGTCTCCAGCTGGAAGGCGATCGGAAGCGAGACCATGTCGACGAACGTGATGTTGGCGTACAGCTGGTCGGTGTTGAAGGTGAATTCGCAGAAGTCGTGAGGGACGTTCGCGTTGGGGTCGGTGGGGTTGCTCACCGACGGTAGGGCCAGGCCGCCGCCACGGTTCATCAGGAAGGTGAGTTTCGTGCCGACGGAGAAGTAGATGCGGCCGCTGTCCAGGCGCGGCAGCGTCACCCTCCGTGCCCCGGATCCGGACGGGTTGAGCGGTATGGCGCAGTCGACCCCGAGCGGGGTCTGATCGTTGGCCGGGGCCGGCGGGTGGTACAGGCTGGAGCCGTTGGCCTGGATGAAGGTCCAGTTGCCGCCCGCGGCGGGGTCGCGGCCGAGCACGTAGGCGTACACCGTGCTGTTGCCGGTGGTGTTGACCAGGTCGAGAGGGAGCGTGGCGGGGGTGGACGCGTTGGCGCTCACCTCGAACCAGGTGGCCGCGGCGGGTACCGCCAGGGCCAGGCCCGCTGTCGCGGCGAGGAGTTTTCTGCGGGGCATCGTTCGCTGGTGGCGAGCCGTCATGGTGGGGATCCGTTCTTCCTGAGGTCGGGTGGGGGAGCGGTCGGACGCAAGGGCGGGGGAGGAGGGAGGGCGGCGGCGCCGGCGGTCAGCCGACCGTCCACGTCTGGTCAGCGGAGCCGGTGCAGGTCCAGGTCCAGGTCTGCAGCCGGGTGCCGTCGGCACAGGAGCTGCCCGTGGCGTCCGAGCACGTGCTGCCAACGGTGTTGGTGAGGTCGTGGGCGGCGGTGTCCGGCCACTGTCGGGCGTTGGTGCCGATGCAGGTGTAGAGCTTGGTCCCCGGCTGGGCCGCGCTGCCGGTGCAGTCGTGCAGCGGGATGGGGGTGCGGTCGGCTGCGGACGACGCCGGCGACGTCGACGCACATGCGGCCGATGCCATGGATCGGGCGTACGGTGGGGGCGCTGCCGGAGGAGACGCCGACGTGGTCGACGGTCATCGTCTGCGGGAAGGACGTGGAGGCGTCCGGGCTGCCGGGCCGGTCCCCGCCGACCGCCAGGTTGACGATGACGAAGAACGGGTGGTCGAAGCCCGATCTGTTGCCGCCGTTACCGGCCGCCGTGAGGGTCTCGAAGGTGGTGCTGCAGTCCACCGACCAGCTGAGGGAGTTCGGGCTCCAGCCGACGGCGCACACGTGGAAGTCGTCGGCGAAGACACGGCCTCCGGAGAGGTGGTAGGCGGCGCGGAGGCCGTCCGCTCCGGAGTGGCCGGGGCCGTGCACCGCGCCGTGCACGGTGTGGGGTTCGCGGCCGATGTTCTCCGAGATGTCGATCTCACCGCTGCCGGTCGTCCCCGGGCGGTGGTGGCGAGGAGCACCACTCCGCCGAAGGAGCGGTGCCGCGCGCGATGAGCAGCAGCCATAAGCCTGCTTCCTTGTCTGGATGGGTGGGGCCAAGGGGCGGCCGGGCAGGACGAGTCGTGAGGCCCGCATTTCGAGAGCGCTCTCAAGCATGACGTGATGTCACCGGCGGCAGTGAGTATTACGGAGGGGTAACTGCCGTGGCAACGTCAGGCGCCACTCCTCACGCGCCTCTGAGCTGCGCTTTTCTCTCCTGGCTTTCGGCTTAACCCTCGCTTAAGGCTGTCTTGATGCAGAGAGGACGGAGCGGAGCCTCCTGCGATCATCGGCCGGACGGCCGCTGCGGGTACTCCGCGGCCGTCCAGACTGCGCGCGCTTGGCCACGAACTCGGCTCCCACGGACGGGTTCTCGTCCATGAGCAAGTGTCCGGAGCCACGCAGCCCGTCGACCAGTGCACTGGCATTCCGCGACACCAGTGCACCGGCATGGTCCGCGACAGCAGGCACCTCACGGTCACCAAGGGTGAAGCCGGAAGCCACCTGCGTCTGCGCCGGGTGCGCCGACGCGAAGGACGACTGCAACGGCTCTCTCGGCTGCGGGCGCAGGGCGCGTCGGCAGCCGGCCGGTCGACACGTCCCGGGGGCCGTGACGAGAAGCGCCTCCGGTCCGGCGGGGAGCCGTGCGACGGGCCCTTCCAGGTGCTCAAGCCCGGAGGGACCCGTTCGCCGTGCCGACCTCAGGCGGTGTGCAGTGTCAGGCCGTAGCGGCCGAGGATCTCGTTGATGGGCTGAAACCACGTCTGGCCGCCGGACGAGCAGTTGCCCCAGCCGCCGGAGGTGACGCCTTGCGCCTGGTCGCCGCTGAGGAACGAGCCGCCGGAGTCGCCGCCTTCGGCGCAGACGCTGGTCTTCGTCATCTGGTGGACGGCGCCCTGGCTGTAGTTGACGGTCTCGTTCTTGGCGAGGACGGTGCCGCAGCGCCAGTGCGTCGTGGACCCCGACCGGCAGATCGAGGCGCCCACGGGTGCCTCGGCGGAGCCGCGTACCAGCTGGTCCGGGATGGCGCCCCAGCCGAGTACCACCGGTACGGTCCACCAGCCGCTGTGGATGCCGACGTACGCGTAGTCGTTGCCGGGGAACGAGGAGCCGTGGAAGGTGCCCATCGCGGACCCGTCCCAGCCGCGCACCGCGGCCCCCGCCTGCCCGCAGTGCCCCGCCGTCACGAAGCCGCCGTGCACGGAGAAGCCGATCGAACAGCGGACGTTGCCGGTGTAGTACGGGTCGCCGCCGACGGTGCCCGCGGCGTACGTGCGGGGCGCCTGCGCCGTCTCCGCGAGGGTGATGGGGCCGCCGGCCCGGGCCTGCTCGACGAAGGCCCGTACGGCGGGGGTTTCCCGCTCGGTGCGTACGACCGTGACGACGACGCTGTTGGTAGGCGGGTCGACGTGCCAGCCGGCCACGCCGGCGGGGGCGCTCAGCGTGTCCAGGCGTGCTTTGGCGCGGTCCAGCGAGGCGGCGCTGTGCCGGACGAGCCGGGTGTCGGCGCCCAGGGCCCGCACCTTTGACTCCTCCGCGCGGCCGGTCACCGCGACGACGAGCCGGCCGGTGGACGGCTCGAACCACGAGCCGCCGTACGCACCACCCGCGGCCTGCCGTGCGGTCTTGTCCACGGCTGCGGCGGCCTTCTCTGCACTCAGTCGTTCCTCTGCCTGGGAGGCGGTGAGCCCGAGGTCCCGGCGCATCGCGTCGAGCAGTCCGGCGGAGGCGGATGGCGCCGCGGCGGGCTCCGGAAGCGGGACGGCGCTCGCCGCGCCGACGTGGGAGGCGCCCACGCCGACGGTCAGGAGCAGAGCGGCGACGGCGGTGCGCAGGGGAGCGGTGCGTTTCACGAGACCTCCTGTTGTGGGGAGTTGAACGCTTGAGAGCGCTCTCACAGAGTGTCGAGCGTTACGTTAACCGAACTGCGTTTGTCAGGTCCATACCAAGGACTGTCGCCGCTAAGGGACTCTCGCGACCACTCCCGGTCTCGCCGAGGGGGAGGGCGGTCCCTTCGAGAGGTGATCGCGGCTGGGTCGCCGACGGGGGCCAGGGAGTGCGGGACGTGGGGGGAGCGGGTCGCACGCGTCGGCAGGCGCAGGCGGGCGACCCCCGCCGCCGGTTCGGCGTGCAGCGCTCCGTCCCAGCGCATCCACAGGGCGGGACGCCCGCGCAACGCCTCGTCACGGAGCTTGTCCACGGCGGTGCCGATGCCCTCGCGGTCGATCTCCCCCGCGATCGGGGCACCGCCCTCGCAGCCCGGGCCCAGGGCCCCGGCCACCTGGCTGGACGGGAGCATCACCAAGAGGGACGACCGGGTACGGATCACCGCTCTACCGGCCCGTCACGCCGGCCACCCCGTGTCGCCGCGGCTACTGCCGCCCGTGATGGGATCGCTCCTGCGCTTCGGACCATCGACGCCGAGCAGGTGTCGAGGTCGCCCGCGGGCCTACCCCTGGCCCGTCTGATGCCGGTGCACGTCGAGGAGTGCACCGTGGCGAAGCCGCCGCCGTCCGCCCTTCGGCCTCCTCGACGCCGTCGCTCGGGCACGTGCGGACGGAGGTCCCACTCGGGCCCCGTGTTCTGCGGCTATGCGAGGGTTGGTGCGAGCGGGGACCGGGGTGCGCGACCCAGGAGGTGACGGAGGTCCCCGCCGGTTCGGGACATGAAGCCGGCAGCGATGGCGGAGTAGGTGCCCACCAGCATCGGCACCTGGAACTGTTCAGCGCCGGAGGCGGTGATGCGCGCGCGGGCCCGGGCGAGCGTCTCCGGCTCATAGGTGACGTGCGGTCCGTGGGCGCGGGCCAGGTCGGCGCCGCCGATCGCCTGCTCGCCGACGAGCTCATAGACGCGTCCTGCGTGAGCGGACGCCTCCACCGCCACCCGTACCGCGGCGTCCGCCAGATCCGCCCGCGCGACGGCTGCCAGACGGCCCTCACCGAGCGGCGCAGTGATCCGGCCGCTGTCCAACGGCGCGAGCCCGGCCAGCAACTCCGCGTAGAGGCCGTTGCGGAGGATCGTCCAGCGCATGGTGCTCTCGCGCAGCCGCCTCTCCGTCCAGCGGTGCGGCAGCGCGTAAGGGAGGTGATCGCCGTCGGCGGTCAGGCTCGTGTAGACGACATGCCCCACTCCGGCCGTCTCGGCAGCGTCGATGGCGGCGCCGTGCCGGGCTATGACCGTGTCGTCCTCGCCCTGGCCCGCGGAGATCAGGACCAGCACGTCCACACCGGCGAAGCCCCTGGCGAGGGTGCTGCGATCGTCGAAGTCGATGCGGCGGACGGGCAGTGCGGCCGGGAGGTGCTGGGGATCGCGCGTCCCGAGGACGGTGTCGTCACGATCAGCCAGCCGCTCGGCAATCAGCGCGCCCAAGGCGCCGGCAGCTCCGGTAACCATGATCATCAAGATCTTCCCCTCCGGTAGGTTCTCTTCGGTAACCGGGCCCATCCTGCGGGTTCGCGCCACGGAGGATAAGGAGGCACTTCCATGTCAGTAGGGCACACCGAGGTAACCACCGAACCCGTCGTCACGTGCGGCGAGGAGCATGAGGATTGCGGTATCCGTGACGTGCTCGACCGGATCGGGGACAAGTGGTCGGTCCTGGTGGTGGTCGAACTGGCCCAGGGCGTACGTCGCTTTCGACAACTGCAACGCGCCGTACCCGGTATCTCGCAGCGGATGCTGACGCTCACCGTGCGCCGACTGGAACGCGACGGGCTGATCAGCCGGACGGTGCACCCGACAGTGCCCCCGCAGGTCGAGTACGAACTCACGACGATGGGTCACAGCCTCACGCATCTGGTGCAAGCCCTCGCGCATTGGTCAGCCGACCACCGCGATTCCATCGCGCGGGCACGCCGGGAATGGGATGCCGTGCATCCTGGCTCCGGAATCCGCTGACGCCCTGCGAGCGTTCCCATAGCTCGAAACGCCATGGCGCATTTCCGCCAGCGCCGGTGGTCCGCTCAGGCGAGAGTCGGCGAAGGCCCGCGTTCCCGCTCGCGGGCCCGCCCGTCCGGAACTTGGCGAAAGGCACAGCGCATGCACGTCGTACCAGGAATCAAGGTCCTCTACTTCGGGACTCCGGTGGTGCTGATCAGCTCGCTCAATGAGGACGGCACGGCGAATCTCGCGCCGATGTCCTCGGCGTGGTGGCTGGGCCAGTCGTGCATGCTCGGTCTGGGCGACAGCGCCCAGACCACCGCGAACCTGCTGCGAGAAGGCGAGTGCGTGCTCAACCTGCCCTCTTCGGCGATGGTCGATGCCGTCGACCGGATCGCGCTCACCACCGGGAAGCCGGCCCTGTCGGACCGCAAGGCGAAGCAGGGCTACCGGTACGAGCCGGACAAGTTCTCGGCAGCCCGACTGACCGAGCAGGCGTCTGACCTGGTGCGGGCGCCGAGGGTCGCGGAATGTCCGGTGCAGCTGGAGTGTCGGGTCGTCTCGACCCACCCCTTCGGCGGTCCCGGCTCGCACGCCACCGCCTTCGAGGTGGAGGTCCTTCGCGCCCATGTCGAGGAGGACCTGGTCATCCCCGGGACGGCCTACGTGGATCCGCTCGGCTGGGACCCACTGATCATGAAGTTCTGCGAGTTCTTCGGCGGTGGGCACACGGTTCACACCTCGAGACTCGCCGAGGGCTGGAACATGCCGCACCCACGGCCGTCGACGGCGACCGCCTGAGCAGCATGCACCGCCGACCCGCCGGTGTACGCGAAGCGTGCGCACGGCACTCCGGCACATCCGGCGAGCAGGGGCCGGTATCCCCGTCGTACGAGCGCGTACGGGACCGGCCGCCCGTGCGCTCAACGGGTCTCGGGCGCTGTCGATCCGGTTGCGGCCGGGGTGGTCTGCGGCCCGAACCGGGCAGTCGGTGGTCGTCGAGGTCGTCGGCGCGCAGTTCGATGCCGTGGAGGGCGGCTCCGACGAACATGAGGGTCCTGGCGTTCACTGCGGACACTGGAGATCACCGAGCCTCGGCTACGCGGCCGGGTAGCGCTGGCCTGGCGGACAGACGATCCCTCCAGCCCCGCAGCCACCGCCCTTGGAGCTCCTGCGTACAACCCTGACCTTGCCGTTCAGCCCTCAGTGACTGAGTCGGCCCGGCGTGGGTGATCGAGAGCGCCGCGGGTTCCCGGCGTCGCCGGTGGCGGTGGCGGTGGCGGTGGCGGTGGCGGTGGCGGTGGCGGTGGCGGCGTGCCCGGGCTCTGCGGCGGAGCCCCTCGCGCCCAGGTCGGGCGCCGGGGGGCGTGTGCGGGGTCATCTGCGGAGGAACGCCGCTGTGGTGGCCACGAACCAGTCGGCGTCGTCGAGCCACGGATAGTGGCCCGCTCCAGGCTGCACCGCGAGCGTGGCGTCAGGGAACGCTTGCGCGAACTCGGCCGCGGCCACGGGCGGGCTGTTCAAATCGAACTCTCCCGTGAGCAGCAGAACGGGAGCCTGGCAGGAGGCGAGCGCCGCACGCGTGCTCGTCGGGCTGAAGGCGCCCTCGGCCGCGAAGAGAGCGACCGCTTCCCTGTTGCTCGGCTGGCTGGCCGCGTGGTGCGTCTGCGCCGTGGCGTCCCACCGGCCCCAGAAGAAGGGTGCGACGGCTTCCCAGTCGCTGCCCGTACCCTCACCGATCGCCTGCAGCGCGGCGGACGCCGCGGGGAACCACGGCTCGTCCTTCCGAAGCTCCGCGAGCTCACGTCGGGTCTCTGCCGTGATCGCTATGTCGAGAGCTCGGGAGCTGGGGCCGATGAGGGCGAGCTTGCCGACCTTCTCCGGGTATCGGGCCGTGTACTGCGTCGCGATGTTCGTCCCGGCGGAGTGGCCGAGCAGGTCCATCCGCGGAAGGCCGAGGTGCTCGCGCAAGGCCTCGACGTCGTCGACCAGGCGATCGCAGCGGTAGGAGGAGGTGTCGTCCGGGATGGCGGAGCGGCCGGTGCCGCGAAGGTCCAGGATGATCAGTCGGTGGTGGGCGGACAGGCCGCCGAGGTCCCCGAGGTAGACGGAGTCCGCGGGGCCTCCCGGAATGCAGACGACTGGGTCGCCCTCACCGATGACGCGGTACGAGAGCGGGGTTCCGTCGCGTGCGGGGAAGGTAGGCATGGGACGGATCCTGCCAGTCATAACCTGGTTGTACAACGAGGTTATGACCTGGCCGCCGGCCGGCGCACCCAGACCTGGCTGGCCACCGCCCCGACGCGCTCCGAGATCCTGGTGCACAAAGCCGCGCAGGCCGCCGCCGTGCAACTGCACCGCCACCTCGGGGGAATGAACCATGCCCAAGTCCACCGTCTGCGCCGGCCCTCGCCCCGATCCTGCCGGCTGCGAAGCCCACCCGGGTTCCCGGCATGGCACCCACCGCGACCGGGCCGTTCGCCTACGGCCCGTACACCTTGGTGCTCGCCGGTGTCGGCGCAGCCGGCTTCGGCGTCGTCAAGCCGGCCACGGGGGGCAAGTCTCGCGGGCTCAGGTGGCGTGCGGGGCTGCCGCGTGGCGCGTCTGTTTGGCCAGGACACTGGTGGCACGTTCCAGAAGGTCGCAGAGTGCAGCGTGTTCGGAGGGCGTGAACGCGTCGGCGAGGGCGCGCTCAAGGATGATCACCTCCTGGTAGGCCCGGTCCAACAGCGCCTGGCCCGCATCGGTGAGGGTGGCGATCTGCACCTTGGCGTGCACGGGAGATGTCTCGCGGTGGATCAGTTCCTTGGTCTCCATGTTGGCGAGCACGCTGCTCATGCTCTGCTGCGTGACGCCGCAGGAACGGGCCAGTTGGGCGCCGGACATGCCGCCTTCGCGCGAGAGGGTCAACAGCACCGTGTACTGCGTCATCGTCAGCCCGTAGGTACGCAGTACTGCCTCGTGATGCGCCATCAACGCCTGCTCGGAGCGCCTGATCCGCGTACAGAGGTCGTGCTCGATCGGGGCTTCCGCCACGTTGCGTGCTCCCATTCATTGACAGGTTCATGGGTTGACTCAGGAACCTTATACACCTAGCGTTCGGGACTGTAAGGATACTGAGTCAACACAGGGGGCTGTAATCGTGAAGGCTGTCGTTCTCGACTCCGATGACCACTACCGGGTCGCCGAACTCGATGAGCCCACCCCGGGCCCCGGTCAAGTGGCGATCCGCGTGGCCTACGCCGGGATCCAGTGGGGCGACACCATGGTCAGGGACGGCCACTTCGCCGTACCGCGTCCCTTCGTCCCGGGGTTCGAGGCGTCCGGGCACATCGTCGCGGTCGGTGCGGGGATCGACGCACGCCGTGTGGGTGAGGCCGTCACCGCGCTGACCACCTCAGGGGCCTACGCGGAGGTGGTCCTGGCGCCCGCCACGCTCACGTTGGACATCGGCAGCATGCCGCTGAGGACAGCCGCAGGTCTCGGGTGGGGAGCACCGACCGCCTACGACCTGATCAACACCGTCGCGCACGTGCGGCCCGGCGAAAGCGTGCTGATCCACGCCGCCGCCGGCTCAGTCGGCACGCTCGCAGCCCAGTTCGCCCGGCTGGCCGGAGCGGGCCGGATCGTCGGTGTGGTCGGCACTGCGGACAGGGCCGACTACGCCGCACAGTTCGGGTACGACCAGCTTCTGCTCCGTGAGGAGTTCCCGGCCAACCTCGGCGACGAGAGGCCCGACGTCATCCTCGACCCGGTCGGCGGCTCGACCCGCACCGCCGGCCTCGAGCAGCTCGCAGTACACGGCCGGCTGGTGGCATACGGCAACCTCGCCACGTACGAACCCGTCCTCGCCAACGTCAACGACCTCCTCATGCACGACAAGTCACTCCTGACCTACAACAGCAACCTGCTCGGTCAGACCCACCCCGAGCGGCTCGCCGACAGTGCCCGCCGCGCACTCGGACTCGTCGCCGACGGCAAGGTCCGGATCGACATCACCACCGAGTACGCCCTCGGGGACCTGGCCATGGCCGTGCAGCGCCTCGCGGAGGGCGCAACCCATGGCAAGAGCATCCTCCGCGTCGCCTGACAAACGCGCAGAGGGGCGACCACTGGGCGAGCGTTCACAACGTGGGTGAGCACCGCGCCGAGCTGTGGGCGGGAGGGCCGAGTTGTGGGGAACGGCCTGGGTCAGGCTGAGCGGACGTCTCTCGATCTCACCGGTTCGGCCCATCGTCCGTGACGGGAGGCGGCTCAGGTCGTTGTGGGGGACGTCGTTCGTGCCGTACTTCCCGCGGCAGAGTCAGTTCAAGGAGATCTTGATGTTCCGTTTCACCAAGGCCGTAGCCGTTACCGCCGCCGCTGGTGCTGTCCTGGCAGGCGGGGCCGGCGTGGCCGCCGCCGACGCCACGGCCGAGGGCGCTGCCATCGGCTCCCCGGGTGTCCTGTCGGGCAACGTCGTCCAGGTGCCGATCCACATCCCGGTCAACCTTTGCGGCAACACCGTCAACGTCGTCGGCCTCCTCAACCCCGCCTTCGGCAACACCTGCATCAACAACGGCGGCCTCGACGGCCACCACAAGGCCGACCACCACGGCGAGCACTGACAGCTCCGAGTCCTGGACCCGGCGCGCTCGTCATGCCGGCACCTCCAGCGCCGCCATGTGAACCAGCCGCAGCGTAAGACCCTGCACGGGCCGGCCTCCCCTCATCCTCCAAGGGGAGGCCGTTCCCATGGCGGGGTCACTTCGTTCAGCCAGCCAGGCGGCCCGCTCCGCCCGGTGCGCGCGCCGGCCTTTTGCTGACCCGCGAAACCACCGCCACCGCCATCGCCAAACGCCTCGGCGCCACGCCCCACCTGTGCGGCCCGACGGCCCTGTCCGGGCCTGAAGAGGGCAGGTGAAGAAGCGGGATGCCGACTGCAAAATCGCCCCACGGGTGCTACGGAGTCCGGCCGCAAGAAGACACGGACTGAGTGTTCGACGAGGGTTCTGCAGACCCGGCGCGTGGATAGGGGCAGCGGGAACGGGGCCGATGCCATCCCGATGTGGCCTGAAGGCGGCGGGGGTCGGGATGATGCAGCGGCAGCCGGCCATGAAGGCCAAGCCGACGGTGGAGATCCGCCCCGACCATGCCGACCGGTGGCTGATGATGCACCTGACTTCGCTCAAGAACGTCTCAGCTGAGTTCACGCTGGGCCAGACGATCACCGAGGAGACGCTCGAGGGGCTCGCCTGCCCGAGCGTGATCACGCAGGACGGTAACCGGCTCATCCGGGAACGGCACGACGAGCCCTCCGGAGTCGGAGGGCTCGTCGTTGTCGCCCGGGTGGCCAGGATCCACGACCCGCCTCACGTGGCAGGCCGTTACCGACATCCAGAGATCGCCGGTGGGCTCCGCAGCCCGTTGCGGGTTCTCAGATTTCGTCGGAGTGGGCACCTGGGCCGGCCGGGTTGCGGCTGGCGGTAAGCCAGGAGCGGGCTGGGCTGGTGGGTGTTGCCGTGTCCACGGTGAGGTGGAGGCGGGTGTCGCCGTCGAGGCCGGGATAGCTGCGCTGTTCCGCGCCCGCGAAGCATCGGCGGAGGGCCTCTGCGACTGCGCGGGCGGCTTCGGGTGTGTGCGCGATGATCCGTACTTCGGCGTGCCCGAGCGACGGCAGTGTCTGGGTCTCGATGTACTTCACGTGGGCGTGTCTCCCTTCGGAGTGGGCGAGATTCCTGCGGGTGGGGCGCCATCGCGCCCCACCCGCTGCCCCGGTCGGAGGACAGGTCTGTTGTTCACTGGCCGGCACCTGTGTGGCGGGCCCAACGACCGGTGTCGTCGGCGAGGCCGGGAGGTCTCGGCAAGGGGTCACTGAAGCGGTAGGTCTCGATCCGGGCATCATGCTGGGCGTTGAGCAGATGGATCAGCCGTATGCCGATACCGGTCGCGAGGATGATCACCGCGATGAGGACGAGGGTCTCCATGTCACTCACCTCCAGGGGTTTCCGGTCAACGGGAGGAGGGCGCTTCGGTCCATCGGGCCCCCATAGGGGGACATGCAGGCCCCGCCTTCGGCCTCCCAGGTGGCTTCCCGGCGCACGGAGTCGTGGATGCCGCGCCCGATGACGGCTTCGTTGGCCATCAGGGCGCCGGCGGTGAGGACGCTGCCGGGGATCGCGGCGGCGGCCATCAGGCGGGCCGCGGCGGAGGGATCCGTCTCGGGTGGGACGACGAGGAGGTCCCAGCGCCCCACGATGCAGGAGAGCAGGATCAGCTTGTCGGGATCCTGTTCGGTGAACCAGCCCACGTGCAGCAGGCGCCCGCCCACGGCGACCGTATGAGGGACGACCGGCCAGTGGATGGGACTCACGGTGACGCGCGTGATGCGACCCCAACATCTCTCCAGGGCGGCAGCCAGCGGTGGTAGCTCGCCTTCGAGGTCACGGGCGTACGGCCACCAGGCCCCGTCCAACTGGCCGGCGAGGGTGGTCTTCGGGGTGAGGGACAAGCGTGCCGGGAGCTCTGCGGCGAGGTCGCGGGGCGTCATCCGGTCGAGGGTGGTGGTCATGATGCGGACCTGCCCCCGGACTGCCCGTCGGCAGCCCGTTATTTAGGCGATCGCCGGAAATGGCACCTGCGTGAAAGCCAGTGCGCGAAGGACTTCCGGTGCATCCACTCTACGCGCGATCGATGAGGAATGACCGGTGTGACCAGGTATTTTCCGGTGGAGGCGCTGTGACGAGCGGCGGTGCGGGCGGCGGGAGTACCGTGAAACGACGGCAAGCTCGCGTGCGTCGTGCAGGTCGGCGCCGGTGCTGACGTGGGGTGTGGCGCTGCCGCACTCCCTTGACGGGTGGATCCACATGGCTGACTCCGACATTCCCCACCGGCCTCCATTGCTCCTGCCTGATGCGATCCACCGGGCGGTCAAACCCGGCACGGCCCTGCTGCGGCTGGAGACCACCAGCTCCCGGGCGGGGCTTCTGGACGGCGCGTGGTGGCCGCGCACGCGTGACATCGAGAGCGAGCTGCCCGCGCTGATCAGCGTGCTGACCGGGCATCTCGGGCCGATCACCCGCGTGAGCGTCGACGCGTCCGCCTGGAACGGCCTTCCGACCCGCCTGGTCATCGACGGCCAGGTCGTGCACCTCGACTCCGATCCGGTCGGCGACGATACCGTTCTCATCACGCGTGGCCACAACGACCACTTCGCCCTGCTCGTGGTTCCTCCAGACACCACCGCCGACGCCGCCCACGAGGCGATGGCCCGCGCCGTCCGCGCCGACAACATCACCGAGGCCGCTCAGATCGTCGTCGCCACCACGCCCGACCCGGAATAGGAGGCTGAAAGGGTGTTCTGCCGCTGCGCAGCCGAGGGCCGGGGCGCCGCCCGGGCACACCGCTGCCGGTCGCCGGTGGCGGCACGGAAGACGAACCGGATCGCTTGACTGCCTCTTGCTGGTGCTGGTGCTGGCGCGGGTGCTGTTCAGAGGCGGTGGCCACGGATCTTGCCGATGGTCTCCAGGGTGCGTACGGCTGCGGTCTTGAGTTGAGGCCGCTCTCGCACGAAGCGGCGGACCGCACGTGACGGCTCTCGGCTGAGCCAGTGGACGGCAGCACCGGGCCTTGGCCGCAAGAGGGCGCCTTCGTGCACGATGAGCTCTCGTGTCTTGAGGGAGTCCTTGTAGGCGGCGTCACCCCTGCCGAGGTCGAGCATGTCGATGCCGACGCCGGCGGCCGCCTGGATCATGCGGAGGTAGAGAACGAGACCGGGGGAGAACGTGGCGAAGCTCCGGTCGTACGCGGGGAACCAGCACGACAGGACGGTGCGCGAGCGCAGTCCGAAGTGCGCGGCGAGGGGCCGGTCACCTGCGTAGAGCACCGAAAGCACGCCGGAGCATGCGGGTGCGCTTGTCTCCGCGAGGCTGCGCACCAGGTGGTTGATCCAGGTCTGGGCGAACCGGTCGCGTCGGCCTGTACGGCGGTACTGGGCGGATTTCCACGCCATCAGCGTCCGCAACGCCTCCGGGTTCCGTTCGTCGAATACGAACCGCAGCGGCCCGACCTGCCTGGCCAGGCGGCGCTCCTGGGCCAACGTCGATTTGAGGAACTTGCGGGAGCGGGTCCGGAGCAGGTTTTCGTAGGCCGTGTAGCCGCCGCGGACGTCAATGACCGGTGAGGCGAAGCACTCCGTCGCGAAGGGGAGGAACAGGTCCTGGCCGCTTTCGAGATGGTTGAACTCCCACACGCTCAGGGAACTGGCCCGCAGCAGCTCGTGCGGATCCAGGTTCAGGTCGGGGCGCAGGACAGCCCCCTGGGAGTCGGAGACTCCCAGGCCGATCGCGCGGCCACGGCCCCACCGACCGCGCTCGAAGGGGAAGAAGCCGGCCGGCTCGCCGTTCTGGCGCACTACCGCGACCCTGGCACCCGGCCGGACACGGCCGACCGCCTGGCAGAACTCGGGGCTCATGAACGGATTGGCCACAGACGCTGTCCTGGCTCGCAGTTCGCCCCACAGTTCTACGTCTGCCGGGCGCATGTCGGCGGGGTGGATCACGTGGATGCGTTGGGTGGTCACATGGGCTCCTGCTGCTCGGATCACTCAAGGGGCCGTGACCGTATGTCCACCACACGAGTGCTGGACATACGGCCGGGCCGAGGGCGGTGGGCGCACAGCCACGGCCCCGGCGTCGTCAGCGAGCCGGCTGGGGGTTTCCCCCTCGGCCGAGCCGGCTGGGTGCTGAAGCGGGTGGGCATGCGCGTGCGCTTATGGCCTCACGACTGCCGAAGCGTCAGGCAGTCACGGGCGGCGACGCCGAGGCGGGCCGCGGCGCACCACCGCGTCGGCCAGCAAGGCCCCGTGAGGGGACGCGCCCCTCTGGCTGGTTCGAGGATCGACGAACGGTCGAGGGTCGTGCGCGTCGGTGCGGGTGATGCAAGGGACGAACAGAGGCCCCAGGCTTACGGCCAAGGAGCCCAGCTCCTCCAGTACCGCGCTCACCATCCACGAGCAGGCGGTGTCGGCGGCGTGCAGGGCCCAGCTGACGGCGAGTGTCAGGGCGAGGTAGGACATGCCCCACGGACCGTCGTGGGAAGAGACCGGCGCAGACTCGCCGGCCTGATCGAGGTGGGTGAACCACCAGTAGGTGGCTGCCTGGGCGACGGCCATGGCGCTGAGGTCGATGCTCAGCGAGCCCGGCTTTGCGGCTCGCGGCAAGGCTGCGGCGAACAGTCCGAGTACGGCGATCAGACATGATTTCGCCGATGGCGTGCCGGCGAAAACCACATGGTGTCCTGCCGCCGCCAGTGCCGTCGCCAAAACGGCAAAGGACCCAGCCCGCGTCACTCCTCTTACGGACGCCGGAGCGAAGGGAGGAAGGAGACGTGAGGAGATGAAGAACGAGCAAGCCGTCATGACAGTGACATACTCGGCGAGCGGGCATGTGCGGCGCCGCGGAATGGGCCGACTGGAGTATCCGAACTTTCGCTCTAGGCAACCTCCTGAAGAGTTCCTCGCCTGGTGACGGGCGCCCCCACCCCACCCCACCCCACGCTTCGCTGGAGCTGCCGACCACCTCACGTTTTCGGGTGACCCCAAGCCGCGCCCCTCTGGTCAGTCACAAAGCGCTCACTGCCGCGGGCAGTGCCGCTTGAGGCTGGGATGCGGATCGAGAGGTCGCGCCGACAACGGCTGCAGGTGCTCTTCGCCCGCCGGTCGCCCTGGTCGGCGGCGGGTTCGATCTGGCTACGCCGTACGGAGATCAGCGGGGACTTCGTGGCGGCGAGGAGGGCGTTGGTGATCAGGGTGAAGGCGCCGATCAGCAGTCCACGAGGATGGTGTCGCCCCCCCCGCGGGGAGGTGTTCCAGGCGGGCGGCGACGAGGTGGGCGAGCGGTCTCGTACGGGCCCTCGGACGCGTCGAAGCTGATCCCTTCCAACTGGTCGAGGCGGACGCTTCCGTCCGCTTCCCGCACCCAGCTCGGCGACGACGGCTTGCCCGTGGCGGACGCTTCGGAGAACGTGTCCGTCCACATGCTGAACTACCGCCAGCCGGGCCACATCAACCAGTCCTATAACCTCCGTCCCGGAGACATCCTGTTCTTCAGGTTCAAGGGGGACTTGGTGTACAACCACACGGCCGTCGTGACCGGCCACAGTCGAGGTGTCGTCCTGATCGCCCAGCACGGGAACGGCGATCACAACAACCTGGCTGCGATCACCTCCAAAAACACGAGCACTTCGAAGCCCATCGTGGTGATGGGCGCTCTCCGGCCGGGGCGGCTGATGAAAGCGCGACGGTCCCTGTGGGCCGGCCTCGTTTCGGCACTGGCACTCGCTGTGCTGACCGGTTGTTCGGCAGGCTACGACGCCGAGGACCTGCAGTACGCCGGGGACTACAGCAGCCACCCGCCGCTCGGGGTGGTCGGGTACCCCTCCACGGGAATGCTGGGCATCACCCAGCAGGTGGTGTGGCGCATCGCCGACGGCAAGGCCGACGAACTGGTGTCCCTGGGCGACCCCGATCAGGACAAGGCCGTCACCCGGAAGACCGCCGAGAACTGGATTGCCGCCTTCGGCAAGGGCGCCCGCGGGAAAGTGACCGCGGAGTTCTACGACGAGGGCTCATATCGACAGATGGTCGTGCTCTACCTGCACGGCACCGGTCAGATCAAAGAGATCAACGTCCGGCCCGTGAGTGATGACTACAAAGACGTCTATCGGGTGATCATGGCCGAGCCGGACCCCGGTGAAGCCACCGCCGTTCAGCCCTGGCTGCCGAAGACGCCGGGCGAACTCGGTTCGAAGACCGTCCGGTGAGCTGGTCCTGCCTCGGCAGATGAAGGGGGCCGGCGGGAAAGTGACCGCGGAGTTCTACGACGTGGGGTCCCTGCGGCAGTTCGTCGTCGTGTACTGCCACGACACCGCGCAGGTGAAGGGATTCTCGCTCCGGGTCACCGGAGGAACCGGAGAGGGAGGCTGGCGTGTCGACATGCGGGAGCCTGACCCGAAGGACGCGGCGGGGGCTCCCGAGCGGGTTCCGAAGGCGCCCGGGGGCCTCGGCTCGACGACACCGCGCTGAGGTAGTCGGAGTTCTCCTCGCGAGGGGCGTGGTTTCATGGATCGCTTCACGGAGCGACGCCCCTTCTCGTAGGTGAAAACAGACTGGTCAAAACAGGTGCCGGTGCAGCGGACATGAGTGAGTCCGCATCGGCCACTTTCGGCGACCGGCCACCAAGTTCCCCGTGACGGTCGACCCGTCGACGTCCTCGCTGGAGCTCGGCAACCCGGGCACCAAGAACGTAGACGGCACCTTCCGTTGAGGGCTTTGAGGGCTTTGAGGGCTTCGAGGGCTTCATGGGCGGTTGCCTCTGTGTAGCCCTGTCCCGTTCGTCTCTGACAAGTCGTCTGCCCCGCCCACCTCCCTCTTCATCTGGTCAGCGAGGTGATCCGAAGGAAATGGCCGAGGTCAGATGCCGGGCCACTGCCTCCTTGATCTCTGCCGCGTCCGCACCCTCCGCGGCCCAGGCCACGTACCCGTCGGGTCGTACCAGGACGGTCGTTCGGCGGTCGCCCGTCCAGCGTTCCATGGTCAGCCGGCCCTCACGGACACCGGGGCCTTCGTACGTCCCGGGCGTGATCAGTACGAACCGGCCACCGCGCAGGGCCTCGTAGAGCCGCCCGTTCTTCAGGGCGACGTCGGGGACGCGAGTGCCGGTGAGGCGGTGGGCGCCGCGGGGGGCGGGGTAGGCGTAGCCGATCCCGGTGATCTGAGCCAGCGCCTTGCGCTGGACGGGCGGGGCCAGGTCGACGAACGCGGAGACAAGGGCGCGGGCGGCACGCAGCAGCGGATTCCGCGCACGGGCCAGCCGGACCAGTCCGCCACTGCTGCGCAGCACCGCCTTGCCGACCGGGTGGCGCTCGGCCTCGTAGCTGTCGAGGAGCCCTTCGGGCGCCCGGCCCTGGACGGCCGCGGCGAGTTTCCAGCTCAGGTTGGCCGCGTCCTGAAGCCCGGTGTTCATGCCCTGCCCGCCGGCGTCGACCCCCTCGTCGTCCTGACGCAGCCCGACCACCTCGCTCTCGTACGCGAACTCGACCCCAGCCTCCCGGGCCCGCCGCTCCAGGAGCCTCTCGACCTCGTACTGCGGGGTGATGAGCAGGAACGGGAAACGCGAGGGCAGCGTGCTCAGGTCGAGGGAGAGGCGGCGGAAGAGCCGCAGACCGGTGATGGTGTCCCCGGTGGTGAGGAGTTCGTCGGCGAGACCGCGGGCGTCGAGCTGCTCCAGGGTGCGGGCGTGCACTCCGAATGCGCGGGAAAGGTTGCTGGTCTTGCGCGGCCGCTTTTCGACGAGGGTCACGCTGATGCCGGCTGTGGCGAGGTCACCGGCGAGGAGCAGTCCGGTGGGGCCGGATCCGACGACGATCACGGTGCGAAGGGTGGCGGTGCCGTTCATGGTGGCCTCCTGTTGCAGCGTTTGCTTGCCCTTGACCTGGTCAACGTATGTTGGCCAACGCGCGTTGACCAACGTAAAGAGCGCCGAGGGATGTGTCAACAGTTGTTGGCCATCGGTCGTTGGCGAACACTTGTTGACCTACGTCCGTTGGCCTACGCTTGTGGATGTGAACGGCAGCGACAGCACCTTCCCGGTTCCCGGCCCCGGCGCCCTCCGCCGCTCCGACGCCACTCGCGGTGCGATCCTCGCTGCGGCACGCGAGCGCTTCGCGACCGATGGCTACGAGCGGGCCACCATCCGCGCCATCGCCAAGGATGCAAACATCGATCCGTCGATGGTGATGCGCTACTACCGCAACAAGGAGGGCCTCTTCGCGGCGGCCGTCGCCATCGACCTGCGGCTGCCGGACGTGAGCGGGCCGGACCGCCGGCAGGGCGCGGGGCGGATCCTCGTCGAGCACTTCCTCGACATGTGGGAGAACGACGAGGTGCTCACCGCCCTGCTGCGTGTCGGCGTGACCAACCAGGCAGGGGCGGAGCGCATGCAGGGCATTCTGCGAGAACAGCTACTGCCCGCGGCCCGGCAGGTGTGCCCCGACCCCGAGCAGGCCCCGGCGCGGGCGGCACTCATGGCGTCACAGCTGCTGGGGCTGGCGCTCACGCGGTACGTGCTGCGGATGCCGCCGGCGGTGGGACTGGCGCGGGCGGAGATCGTGGCATGGCTGGCACCGACGATCCAGCGGTACCTGACCGCGCCGAGTCCCTGAGCCTTGCCGTCGCCGCGCCTGTTGACGGCTTGTTTGGCCGTCAAGGCGCCGGTGGTGAGGACGCTGCCGGGGATCGCGAGCGGCGACCGTCAGGCGGGCCGCGGCGGAGGGATCGGTCTCGGGTGGGATCCGCGGCAACCGTATGAGCGATGGCCGGCCAGTGGATGGGACTCACGGTGACGTGCGTGACGCGACCCCAGCATCTCTCGAGGGCGGCAGCCAGCGGGGGGAGCTCGCCTTCGAGGTCACGGGCGTAAGGTCACCAGGGCCCGTCCAACCGGCCGGTGAGGATGGTCTTCGGGGTGAGGGCCAAACCGCCGCACTTCCGCCCGGCTCACCCGCTGGCCGGCCTGGCTGAGCTACACCCGGGTACCGGTCCCCGTGGAGATCACACCCCTCCTCACCCGTCTGCGGCACGTAGGCGACGGCAGTGCTCGCACCACCCTCGACCTGGCTGTGGCCGAACACCGGCTGAGGGCATGCCGAGTGCTTGCCCGAAGCGGCGAGCGCCTCGGGTGCCGCACGAGATGAACGACAGGTTCGCGCCAACAACCCTCCCACTTTCGGGCTCTCTTCAGGAGGACACGTTGTGTTAACTGCGCAAACACCTTCGCCGGGTTAACGTGTCTCTTGACCATTCTTTGACTGGTGCTTGGTGCACACAAGAGGTGCCGATCGTGTTGGAGGGATGGATGTTGCGAGGTGAGAAAGCCAGGACTGCGCTCGCGATCCTCACCGCCATCCTGCTCGCCGTCTGCGCCCGGAGCACGCGGCGGCATTCGCACACGCGTACGCGGCCCGTCGTGTCGCAGTCGAAGCCCAGTCCGGAATTGAGTCGTCCGGGTAGGCGCGGCGCGCCGTCACGGGACACGGCGACCGTTGCCTCGGCGGGCCGGCAGGCCTCCGCGCGCACGCGCCACGTCCCAGCGGCGCTCCAGGTCTTCCGCTGCTGACAGGGAAGCAGCGCCTCCCGCTGTCCTGCCCGTCCGACGCGCTGTGATGGCGCGCCAGGAGGAGTGATCACGCATGCAGCCCCTCATCGACAACGCCCGCACGTTCGGACAGCGCCCTGAGGAGTTCGCCAAACTCGCCGAAGGCCAGTCCCCGCAGGTCCTGTTCATCACCTGTTCCGACTCCCGGGTCGTACCGGCCCTGATCACCGGCGCCGCCCCGGGTCAGCTCTTCGAGCTGCGTACCGCGGGCAACATCGTCCCGCCGTACGCCTCCGAACGGCCTACCTCCGAGGCCGCTACGATCGAGTACGCCGTGGAAGTGCTCGGCGTCCAGGACATCGTCGTCTGCGGCCACTCGCACTGCGGCGCCGTCGGTGCGCTGGTGCGCGGCGACGACCTCGATGCCGTACCCGCCGTACGGGACTGGCTCGCGTACGCCGCGAGCCTGCCGGTGTCGGCCGACCCGGACGACCCGGCGGTCGCCGCGTCCGTACAGAACCACCTGCTCGCCCAACTGCTGCGCCTGCGTTCGTACCCCTGTGTGGAGAAGGGGCTGGCCGAGGGGCGGCTTCGGGTGCGCGGCTGGTACTACGAGGTGCACACCGGGGCCGTACTCGAACACCGCGCGGACACCGACACCTTCCAGGCTCTGTGAGCGGCGCCATGAATGCTGTGATCAAGTCTCCCCATCTCAAGCAGGACTTCGCCGCCTCGCTCGTCGTCTTCCTCGTCGCGCTGCCGCTGTGCGTCGGCGTGGCCGTCGCCTCCGGCGTCCCGGCGGAACTGGGCCTGGTCACCGGCATCGTGGGAGGCATCGTCACGGGTCTGATGCGCGGCAGCAGCCTGCAGGTGTCCGGGCCGGCCGCCGGCATGACCGTGCTCGTCTTCGAGGCCGTCCGCCAGTTCGGGCTGGCCGGGCTCGGCGTGATCGTGCTGGCCGCCGGGCTGCTCCAGCTCCTCATGGGCGCACTCAAGCTGGGTCGCTGGTTCCGGGCCATCTCGGTCTCGGTGGTCGAGGGCATGCTGGCCGGCATCGGGCTCGTGATCATTGCGGGCCAGTTGTACGCGGCGGCGGGCCTGAAGGCACCGGCGTCCGGCATCGACAAGATCGTTGGGCTGCCGGAGGCGTTCGTCCGCGCGATCGGCAGTACCGAGGCCCTGGCCTCGCTCGGGGTGGGCGCGGCCACCATCGCGGTGATGGTGCTGTGGAGGCGGATGCCGAAACGCGCCCGGGCGGTGCCGGGCGCGCTCGCGGCGGTGCTGCTGGCCACGCTCGCCTCGCTGGCGTTCGGGCTGCCGGTTGCCACCGTGGAGGTGCAGGGGCTGCTCGGCGCGATCCAGCCGCCGGGGGCCGACGCCTTCGGGCAGCTCGCTCAGCCGGCCGTTCTCGGCACCATCCTCGCGTTCGCGTTGATCGCCTCCGCCGAAAGCCTGTTCAGCGCGGCGGCCGTGGACCGGTTGCACGACGGGCCGCGCACCGAGTACGACAAGGAACTCATGGCGCAGGGGGCCGGCAACACCGTGTGCGGGCTGCTCGGCGCGCTGCCGATGACCGCCGTGATCGTGCGCAGTTCGGCCAACGTCCAGGCGGGCGCGAAGACCAAGGCATCCCGCGTGCTGCACGGCGTGTGGCTGCTGTTGTTCGCGGCGTTCCTGCCGTCCGTCCTGGAGCTGATCCCGCTGCCCGCCCTGGCCGGCATCCTCGTGCACGCCGGTTGGAAGCTCATCCCGTTCCGGCAGGTCGTGCGGCTGTGGTCGGCGTACCGCGGTGAGGCGCTGATCCTCGTGGTCACGGCCGTGGCGATCGTCGCGGTCAACATGTTCGAAGGCGTGCTGATCGGTCTGGCGCTGTCGGTCGCCAAGACCGCCTGGGAGGCCTCGCACGTCAAGCTGGAGGTCATCGACAAGGGCGCCGGCCCCGTCCAGGCGTACCTGTCGGGCAACGCGACCTTCCTGCGGCTGCCGAAGATCCTCGACACCTTGGAGGCGCTGCCCCAGAACCGTCCCGTGGAGCTGGACCTCTCCGGGCTGCACCACGTCGACCACGCCTGCCGCACGGCGCTGGAGAACTGGGCCGAGCGGCACAGCGCGGCCGACACGGAACCGGTGAGAGTCACGGCGCCGTAGGCGCAGGCCGTGCGCCGCGTCATCAGCCGTGGCTGACGGAAGCGGCGCATGGGTCAGTCGGCCCTACGGCTGCGGCCGCCCGGAGTGGTGGGTGGCTGCCCGGCGGGCATCGCCCATCGCCCGGGGACCTGAGGACGGGCAGGGCGTGCGGGACCGTTTGAAGGCCGGGCTGACGGAGCGAACGGGAGGGCCGTCCAAGTCCTCGCAGACTCCGGCCTCCTCCTCGAAAGCGAGCCATGCCCCGGACGCCGCCGCGAGGCTTTTGCCTCCGGCCGGACCTTCCTCTTCCACAGCTCGATCGCGTGCTCGTCACGCTCATCGAAGCCGTGCACCCAGGGACCCTTGCCGCGTTCCTCCTCGAGCACGGCGAGGGGAGTCGGGGAGTTCGCGGGCCCCGCCGAGCGCGGAGCCTGCATGCCGCCCTCACACCAGGCCCGACGCCAGCGTTCCACTGACCACACACTCACCCGCAGGTCTCGCGATCACCGCGGCCTTCTCACAGGAATGCGGCCTGGAGCTCCGCGCCGCCGGAACACGTCGCAGCGGCAGGCCGGACGGGGCAGGGCGTTGCGCGAGGAGCGGGCCGGGCTGCTAGAGCCATTTGTTGCGGCGCAGGGCCCGGTAGACGACCGTGCAGGCGGTCACGATGAGCACCCAGACGGCCGGGTAGCCGTACGGGGACTTCAGCTCGGGCATGTACTCGAAGTTCATGCCGTAGACGCCGACGATCATGGTGGGGACAGCGATGAGGGCGGCCCAGGCGCTGATGCGGCGCATGTCGGCGTTCTGCTGGACGCCGAGTTGGGCGATGCTGGCGCTGAGCATGCCGGTGATCAGCTCGTCGAAGGACAGGATCTGTTCGCTGACCCGCTGGTGATGGTCGGCCACGTCCCTGAAGTACGTGGCGACCTTCGACGGGATCCCGGGGACCGCGCCCTCGCTGAGGCGCTGCAGGGCGCCGGCGAGCGGCATCACGGCGCGCTTGAATTCGAGGAGCTCGCGCTTGAGCTGGTAGATCCGCCCGGCGTCCACGGGACGGTCGGGGGAGAAGACCTCGCTCTCCAGGGAGTCGACGTCGCCGGCGAAGGCGTCCGCGACCTCGATGTAGCGGTCGACGACCATGTCCGCCACGGCGTGCAGGACGGCCGCGGGTCCGCAGCCCAGTTGCTGCGGATCGTCCTGGAGCCGCCGGCGCACGTCGTCCAGCGGCGGGGCGCTGCCGTGGCGGACGGTGATCGCGTAGCCGGGGCCGGCGAAGACCATGATCTCGCCGGTGTCGACGATCTCGCTGGTCGCGGTGAGCTTGTCGTGGTCGACGTAGACGATCGTCTTCAGCACGAGGAACAGCATGTCGTCATAGCGTTCCAGCTTGGGCCGCTGGTGGGCGTGGACGGCGTCCTCTACGGCGAGGGGGTGCAGGCCGAAGGCCGCGGCGACTTCCTGGAGCTGCTCCTGGGTGGGCTCGTACAGGCCGATCCACGCGAACCGGCCCTCCTGCGGGTCTATGCGCTTCATGACCGTGTCCAGGGTCACCTGGCCGGGGATGCGGTGCCCGTCCTCGTAGAGCGCGCAGTCCACCACCGCCGATGGCAGACCCGCACCACGTTCGCCACCCCGCTCCGCCGCCATGTGCTGCCTCGTGTCCTTCGTCCGATACGTAGGGTTGCAACCTACCCGCGACGAGCAGGTGATCACCCGCGCCGCTGATCGCAGCCGGCGCCAGTGGAGTGCCGGCCCCTGCACCTCCCTGCCGGTGAGCGCTGCGCGGAGAGGTCCCCGGCGTCCTGAATGCGGGTATATCCTGCCCGATGGCCTATGTCCCGCGTGTACCGAAAGGCAGGTGAGTTCCCCGATGTGTGGCGAACCTCCCAGTCGTGCGCCGCGGGACGCTGCCATGACCGGCCTCTGACCGGACCTGCAGGCGGCGTCTGCGGCGTGCTGTGCGCATCCCTCACACCTGCTGCTTCCTGTCCGCGGAAGGACCCTGCCGTGTCCGAGCGTCGTCTGCGTGCTCTGCGCGCGTTCACCAAGCCCGCCAAGCGCCCCGCCGAGCCCCGCCCCGACTCTGGGCAGCCCGCGCAGGCCGCCTCGGCCGGGCAGCAGCCACCCAACGGGAACAGTGTGGTCACCGCCGCGATCTACCACGACGGCGTTCGTACCAGCACCCATGACTCCCTGGCCGCGACCTTCGGCAAGCTCCGCGAGTCGGAAGGGGGCATGGCGTGGATCGGCCTGCACCGGCCGACCGAGGCAGAGCTGCTGTCCGTCGCCGAGGAGTTCGACCTGCACCCCCTCGCCGTCGAGGACGCCTTGGAGGCCCATCAGCGGCCCAAGCTGGAACGTTACGGCGACACCCTCTTCGTCGTCCTGCGTGCCGCCCGCTACCTCGACGCCGCCGAAGAGGTCGACTTCGGCGAGCTCCACGTCTTCGTCGGATCCGACTTCGTCATCACCGTCCGCCACGGCGCCGCCCCCGACCTGGCAGCTGTCCGGCGCCGGATGGAAGGCAGCCCTGATCTCCTCAAGCGCGGACCCGAGGCCGTCCTGTACGCGATCCTCGACGCAGTCGTCGACGGCTACGCCCCCGTCGTGGCCGGCGTGGAGAACGATGTCGACGAGATCGAAACGGAGGTCTTCAGCGGAGACCCGAAGGTCTCCCGCCGCATCTACGAACTCTCCCGCGAAGTGGTCGAATTCGCCCGCGCGACCCGGCCCCTGACCCGGATCCTCGAAGGACTCTCGGCCGGATTCGAGAAGTACGGCATCGACGAGGAGCTCCGCCGCTACCTGCGCGACGTCGCCGACCACGCCACCCACGTGACCGAACGCGTCGACGGCTTCCGCCTCGCGCTCCAAGACATCCTCGCTGTCAACGCCACCCTGGTCAGCCAGCAGCAGAACGAGGAGATGAAGCAACTGGCCCAGGCCGGCCACGCGCAGAACGAGGAGATCAAGAAGATCTCCTCGTGGGCCGCCATCCTCTTCGCCCCGACGCTGGTCGGCACCATCTACGGCATGAACTTCGAGACCATGCCAGAACTCGGCTGGGTCCTTGGCTACCCCTTCGCCGTCGCTCTGATGGCCCTCGTGTGCCTCACCCTGTACGTGATCTTCAAGCGACGCGACTGGCTCTGACACCGCAGGGAGGGCCGTACAGAACCGGGATACGCCCCCTCCCGGTGTCCGCCATGGAATCTCCAGCGGCTTCCGGTCGGCGAACCCGAACCCTCGATGGCGGTGAGGTCGGGGCAGAAGCTCAGCGACGGCCGTGCGGATGGCGCCGCGGCTGACCCCGTGGTCGCGGGCGAGGGCGGCGATCGAGCGAAGCGCGGGCCTCGCCGAGGCGGCGGCGCTGCTGCCCGGCTTCGGCCGGGCCTTCCACGCCGGGATGGCGATGATGGATCGATCCACGGTTCAATGCCCCGGCGGACGCGACCGGGGCGGCGGGCGTGGCGTCGGGGTTTGTGCGGGTTGTCGGGTGATGATGGCGCCGTGCGACTTGATCACGTGTCCTATGCGGTGGCCCGCGACAGCTTCGTTTCTACCGTCCAGAGGATCGGATCGGCCCTCGGCGCCGGGTTCGTCGACGGGGGCGTGCACCCGCGCTTCGGCACCCGCAATTTCATTCTCCCGCTGAGCGGCGGCACCTTCGTCGAGGTCGTCACCACACTCGACCACCCCGCCGCCGACCGCGCACCCTTCGGCCAGGCGGTCGCGCGCCGCGCCGCCGAGGGCGGCGGCTGGCTCGGTTGGGTGGTCTCCGTCGACGACATCGCCCCGGTCGAGGCCCGCCTCGGCCGCACCTCGGCCGAGGGGCACCGTGTCCGCCCCGACGGGTTTGACCTGAGGTGGAAGCAGATCGGTCTGCTGGAACTGCTGGAGGACCCGCAACTGCCCTACTTCCTGCAGTGGTTGGTCCCCGTCGAGGAGCGCCCGAGCGCTGACCCGCGCACCTCCACCAGCATCCGCGGGGTCTCCATCGCCGGCGACGCCGCCTCCATCGCCGAATTCCTCGGCGAACCGGCCGACCACCCCCTCGACCAGATCGACGTCACCTGGGTCGAGGATGAGGAACCGGGCCTGGTCTCGGTCGAGTTCGCCACCGCCCACGGCCCGGTCACGATCTGACCAGGGCCCGACTGCCCCGCAGGTGCAGCCGGCTGCGGCCCAAGCAGGCGCGTGAACCCATGACGTGGGCTCTGCGGTCACCAGGTGCGGGCCGGTTCGAGGGCCGCCGAGGTGACTCTGGTCCCGCTCTGGGCGGGGGCGTCCGGCCCGCCGGCATCCACACCTTCTGACCAGCGGAAATCGTCTGGACGGCGGGCATGGGACCGGCATATCTTCTCCGGGGCCCCCACCCGCCGGGCGAGGGCCGTCCGTATGTCATCCATTCCCGTGGGGGGTCCACCGTCATGTCCTTCAGCGCGCCCAGCTCACAGCCGCCTCCGCAGCCGGGCCCAGCCCCCTACGAGGCTCCCCAGCACGGGTACCCCTATCCCGGCGGGCCCGTCTACGCGGCTCCGCCGGTGCCGCAGGCTGTGCTGCGCTCCCCGAAGGGCCTTGCGACGGCCCTGAGCTGGCTGCTCGGCGCCGCAGCCGCGGTGCACCTGTTCTCCGCCGGCGCCGGTGCCTACGAGCAGTCGTGGTTGCAGGGGTTCGCGGGGGACACCCACTTCGACGACCTCGAACTCGGCCTGTCTCCCGCGCTCACGATCCTGGCCGGAGTGCTCCAGTTCCTCATCGTGCTGCCTACGGTCGTCGTCTTCATCGTGTGGTTCCACCGTGTGCGGAGCAACGGCGGCGTCTTCCGCCCTGACGGCTTCACCCTGGGCCGCGGCTGGGCCATAGGCGCCTGGTTCGTCCCTGTGGCGAACCTGTTCCTGCCCCACCGGATCGCGCGGCAGACCTGGCGGGCCAGCACCCAGCGCGGCCCCGACGGTTCCGACCGCACGGCGCCCACCGCCCTGCTGACGTCCTGGTGGGTGGTCTGGGTCCTCGCGGCGATCGTGGGCCGCGTCTTCAGCAAGATCTACATGGCGGCCGACACCGTGGACGAGCTGCTGTCGGCGGGATTGCTCGGGATCGCCGCCGACCTGGTCACCGTGATCGCCGGCGTACTGGCCGTCCTCTTCGTCCGCAGGCTGACGGCGATGCAGAACACCATGGCGACCGAGGGCCCGTACGCGCAGGCATGACGGAGCCGGCGCCCACACCCGGACGGCCGCGGCGGCCCTGCCGATGAGGAGTCGTTACCGGCCGGTGGCGGCGGTTCCGGAGCCGCGGCGGCGCCTGTCGGATGCCGTGTGCTCGGCGAGGCCGATGGCAGACGTACCGCGTCAGACTGCGCACCGCCACCGTCCCACCGGGCCGCGCAGCTTGCCTCGTTGGTCCTCCCGGCTCTTGCGTTCCGCCCAAGAGGAGGGCTCTTCCCGCTCGAGGCTCACGTCTTGTTCCGGGGGCGGGGCACGGTGAGATAGGGCCTGTGAGTACCGGAGCCCGTCGATACCCTGAGGACGGTTCCGTACCGGGCGCGGAGGTCCGCGATGGACGGCGGACGGACCGGGTCGGTGGCGCAGCGGGAGTACGGGATGGTGTCGGCAGGGCATGAGCGATCGTCCACGGCCCGTGGCGCCTGCGGCGGACCGCCGGGCAGAGGCGGATAGTCCCAACCGACGGACAGATCCCCCGTCTCCGAACTCAGGTCCGGCGCCGGCATCAGGAGCCCGCCCATCTCCTGGGGGAAAACACCTTGCTGCCGGTGGTACATCAGCGCGTAGTCCAGGGATCCTCCTGAGGCGCTCCCGGGCCCGTTGATGTTCTTCGACCAGGTGGTGATGTCCGAGGCGCCGATGCGGCGCAGGACCTCGGTGATGTCGCCCTCGACCCCGTACACGGCATCTGCGCTCATCGAACAGGACATCAGGTGGACGGTGGCCTCCTTCTTGAAGCCCCCGTCACTCGGTCCGGTGCACACGTCAGAGATCGTTGTGAAGCCCGGGCGCAGTCCCTCGATCCCGTCGAAGCGGTCCAGCAGCGTCCGGAGCCTCAACTCCTCGGCCCTCCGTTTCTGCTGCGCATCGGCGGTGGTGGCCATGGCGCGCAGCTCCCCGTCATCGGGGAGCGCTGAGCAGCCGCCCGTCAGGGCGGCGGCACTCAGTGCTGCCATGACGCCCGCCAGGCGCCTGCTGGTTCCCCTCGCCCGTCGCATCCCCGCCCCGTTCCATCGGTTCCGGGGCCCATCCTCGTGCCCGGCTGGACATCGGTGCATGAGTACGCGTACTCACCTGCAGCGAGCGCCTGGGGGACGAAGGACCCGGCGGGTGATCGAGGCGGCGCACGAGCGCGCGATCCAGCGGATGCTGCAGTGGACCGAAGAAGGGGTGGCGCAGCCGCCCACGCCCCCGCGTGACAGCCCCGTGCCCTGTGGGGGCGGCTGCACGCCGGCCTGGGGTCGTACGAGCTTGGCCTGAAGCGCGGCCAGCTGCCGCATAGATCGGGTCCCGAGGGCTCGGCCGGGTCGCTGGTGCTGAACCGGCGCAGCGCGGTGAGGCTGAGCCTGGCCGGGTCGATGGTGGCGGCCGACGGACGCGGTCGGACTCGGCCTCAACCTTGTAGCCGAGCTCCGAAGGCCGCCTTCATCCTGCGCGCGACGGGTAAGAGCTGCAGTGCCCGGTCCTGGGCGCCGTCTATGCCGACGGCTCCGCACCTTTGAAACCGGACGCCGCCGGCCGGCTCGCCGACCTGGTCACGAAAGTCAGCGGGACACCGCCATCGACTGGGGGCCGCTGGAACAGATTGCGGGACGGATCATGCACGTCCGGGGCGAGACCGGGCGGATCAACGCAGGCACATCCAATCCGGTGAGTCGACGCCTGTGAACTTGTTCCAGGCCAGGCAGTGTGCTTGGGACTGTGGACCGAGGTCATCCCAGACCCCGCGCAGATCGAACCCCTCGTCCCAGGCGTTGAGGAGGGCCTCGAGAAAACCGGTGGCGACCCATGCCCCGTCTGCCTCGGCGCCGTCCGTCAGCACCTGCTCGAGAAGATCCAGCACCTGCTTGCGCTGATTGTGCGTCAGCTTGGCTGCGCGGGCAGCGAATACCCCGCCGAACGCGGCCAGCAGAAAAGTGGGTGGGAGATCGTCATCGACGATGACCAGCTCATCGCTGACCGTCAGGAGGTCGTGCCACCACGGGGGCATCGTCATCGTTGTCCTCCTGGCGCTCGGCCATGGTTCCTGATGTGGCCGCGGGGCCGCTGCGGTGGACGTGTACGGCTCGACCGCCGAGGTGTGTGAATACAGATGATCACACAGAGGTCAGCCGTTCGAGAAGGGGGCTCCCGAGTTCGTCGCAGTAGAGAATTCCGCGCTGTCGTGGAGCAGGGCTTCGGCTACTCGGTGGGTTTGCATCTCTGGTGCTCCCCGCCCACGTGAGCGCGTCGCGAAACGCGTCGGCCGCCCCGGTCGGCAGATCGCTGTCGCCAGGGCGGGCAGGAGAATGAGCAGGGCGTTCGGGTCGTGGACTCTGTTTTCGTCGACGGAGACGTGCGCAAGGACTGTGTCGATGCGCATGACCGCGTGTGCGGAAGCGTCGTCCATGAACCCGTCGTTCTCATCGGCCCCCGTGACCAGCGGCAACGGCTGGGCGGGGGTCGTTGTACTGGGCGGCGCGCTGTGTCCAGCCCGGGCCTTCCTTCAACGCCGCAGTAGAGCGAATGACCCAGGGCCTTTGTCGGATCGCATTGCCATGGGAGAGCACTCCCCGGGGAACGGCCACTTCCGCTCTTCCCTCTCTCGGGCAGCAGCCGGCAGCACCTACCGCATGAGTCCGGCCCGTGAATGCGCGGCGTCCCAACCTCGCACACTGCAGCAAAGATTTCCACCGTGAATGCGATTCGCGATGAACTCACCAGCCACATCCAGCACGGGGTTATTCCGCATTCAATTATGCCTACAGTACCCGTCGCGCAGCGCATACCGGCGTCTCAACGGCGCATGGAACATCAAGGAGATCTGGGGTGAGGACCTGAAACGCCCTCCCGTCCCGGAGCTCAACCTCTACCTGTGCGTCTGGGCGTTGGTGGGAGCGATGTCGGGGGTGCAGCCGTTGCCGAGGACGCAGATCCGCAGATCGACGCCCGTCTGCGCGAGGCGGGTCGCCTGAGTCGCCGCCTCTTCGGTGGGGCGGTCATTCATGGCGTGCGGCACGGGCCTGCACAATGGCGTCGACCAGTTGTTCCCTCCTCGAAGGGTCGCGCCATGGATGACGCCTCAACGCCGCACGGGTGGCCGACGCCCCGCGCGACCACCGCTCCGGCCGCCGAGGCCCGCATCGTGAGTGGGGGCAACGTCCTGGTCGCGCCTTCGGGGTTGTCCGGCGAGGAGCTGGTCAGGGAGTTCTTCGGGACCGTGATCACGCCGGAGGAGCTGGCTTCCGGTGCGGCCGGCCTGGCGGGGAAGACCGTGTACCTGTGCGGTGATGTTTCCGGGATCAGCGGTCGTCAAATGGGGTCCGCGGCAAGGGTCTTCGTCGTCCGGGAGCTGTCGCACGGGTACGGCGGCGGGCCGTGGGCCTCCGTGGGAATCGGCCGCGTTCCCCTGCTCGTCCATGGCGTCGGCGTGTACTACCGCCGCTTCTTCGATCCCGGTGAGGATCACTTCGGTCGGATCCGCGCGGAGCACGTGTTCCAGTCGTTGACGGAGTCCACCAAGCCGGGAACGGCGCATCGCAGCGGGATCTACCTGACGCCCGTCACCCGAAGCGGGGACGACGACCTGCACTTCCGCCTGCTCCGGTGCTCGACGAACCTCTCGGGACCGACGGAGGGTTTCGGCCCGACCGACACGCACATCGTCGAGGCCCTGAACCGGGAGGCCGGCGCCGTCTTCCGCGACCAGGCTCCGCTCAACCACGTCCTCGCGCAGATCTACCACAACGCCCGTGCGTCGCCGGGGCGCAAGCAGTCCAAGGCGAAGATCTCGGCGCACGCCGACAAGACGAAGGACATGCCTGTCAACGGCATCATGGCCTTCTGCACCTTCTACGACGGGCTCGACAGGCTGCAGCCCCTGCCCGAGGACCCCTTCGACCGCGGGGTGAAGGGCGTCAGCGGGCTGACCCGACTCCGCTTCCGCCTCAAGGACCCGGCCGAAGGGGCGCGACGTCCCGCACAGTTCACGGTCACGCTCCACCCCGGCTCCGTGTTCTTCATGCCGCTGTCCACGAACCGGCTGTACACGCACGAGATCCGACCCTCGCCCCTGGATGCCGAGCTGCTGCCGACCCGCCTGGGGTACGTGGTGCGCTGCTCGGACACCGAGGCCGTCCACCGGAACGGCCGTACCTTCCTCAAGGCGGCCGGGGAACTGATGCCGCTGCAACCGCCCACACCGGCGGGTATGACGGAGCTGCGCAGGCTGTACGCGGAGGAGAACCGGACCTCGTCCTTCATCGACTACCGCGACGCGTTCCACTTCAGCATGAACGAAGGAGACTACCGTGCCCCTCGGGTCCCGGATCTCGGATGAGATCATCTCGCGCGCGGTCCCGGCCGGGGGCGACCTCTTTGCGGAGCTGTCGGCGTCGACGCGTTGGGAAGACGTGGGCAAGGGCCGACAGGGCGCCGTACTCACCCGAATCGAGGGGGCCGCCGACTCCGGCGTCCCCCTCGTCCGCACGACCACTCCATACGGCAGCCCGGCTCAGCCTTTCGGGCCGGTGCACGAACGGCTGGCCCAGCAGGTCCAGGAAGATGCGGGGCTGCCGGTCGGTTTCAACAACGCGCTCATCGAGCGCTACACGAACGCCTACAGGACCATGGGCAGCCACTGCGACCAGGCCCTCGACCTGGCCGACGGGACGTTCATCGCCGTCTTCTCCTGCTACGAGTTCCCCGAGGCGGGCCCGCTCAGGAAGCTGGTCGTCGAATCGAAGGAGTCAGACGCGGGGCAGTTCGAGATCCTCCTGACCCACCACAGCGTCGTCGCGTTCTCCGTCGACGCGAACCGGCGGTTCCGGCACAAGATCGTGGCGGAAACACCCGTCCCGGCGGCGGACAACACATGGCTGGGCGTGACCTTCCGAACTTCGAAGACCCTTCTCCGCTTCCACGACGGCCACGCGTACCTCCCCCAGGGCCCGCGCCTCTCCCTGGCCGACGATGACCAAAGGCGCGAGTTCTACGCCCTGCGCCGCCGCGAAAACCAGGAGACAAGCTTCACCTACCCCGTACTGACCTACACCCTCAGCCCCAGCGACCTCACCCCACCCACCTGACCACCCCAGGAGGCACCGTTGCGCTGCCCAGCCTGCTCGGGATGTTCTCGCCGCCCCCGATGACGAAGCCCTCCTCGCCGGACGGGTCCTCGCTCAGCACGCAGACGTACGACGGCCACCGCATGCTCGTTCCCACCCCGCCCGAACCGGGGGCGGAGGCTCGGCTCCATCGTCGTCATGGGCCACATGGGCATGGAAGTGGACAGGTCACGGTGTCTGCGTGCTGCCCGGAGTCGGTGGTGGTGAAGATGCGGTCGAGGTGGTGGTGGAGTACGGCGATGGCTGCCCCGGGTGTCCGTTGGCCGACGAGGATGCTGGTGCCCATGGTCGCGGTCATGGCGAGCAGGCTGATGGCCTCGGTGCGTGCGTCGGCTCCGGGATCGGCTGAGCCGGCTTCCTGCGCCTCTTCGAGGAGTCGGGTCACGGCGTTTTCCGCGGCGTCGGGGTTGTCGATGAAGGGCTGGGAGGCGAGCGCCTCGTCGGTCACGGACAGGATCGAGTAGGAGCTGTACAGGAGGTGGAAGGTCCGGCTCTCCTGGTCGGTCGGCAAGGATGCCAGCAGCAGCGCCTCGATCCTCGCGCGTGGGCCCGGACCGGGACCGGCGGCGGCCAGGCGGGCGCCCACGCGGGCGGTGAAGCGGTCGGTCAGGTGCTGGAGTCCGTGGAAGAGCAGCTTCTCCTTGGTCTCGAAGTAGTACTGCACGAGCCGGAGGGATACGCCGGCCTCGGCGGCCACGTCGCGCATGCCGACGGCATGCAGCCCTCGCCGCCCTGCGACTTGGATGAGCGCTTCGGCGATCTGGGTGCGCCGTTCCTCGTGGTCCACGCGCTTTGGCATCGGTGCTGTCTCCGGCCGTGGGTGGGGTGGGTGGTTCAGGGCTCACCGTCCGGCTCGCCTCGAACATCTTCATGGTACCGCCGTATCAACACCATGGTACGGTCGTATCACGAAGAACGGATCTTCCCGGAGGTGCCCCGTGCCCGAGAACACGACCCGAGTACGCCGCGACATCGGCCGCTACGTGAGCGACGAGCTGCGCGACCGCTACTTCGCCACCTGCGACGTCCTCTACGCGAAGGGAGCGCCCGTCCGTTCCGAGACGGACGTCGAGACGAGCTTCGGCACCACCCACGTCTACCGCTACGGCCCCGCCGACCCGGCAGCCGAGTCACGCACGCCCGTGGTCCTGATACACGGTTCGGGCGGCTGCTCCGCGCAGTGGTACCCCAACACCCGCGCGCTGAGCGCCGAACGCCCCGTCTACGCCCTCGACACTCCCGGTGACCCCGGCCGCAGCGTCCAGCGCGAGCCCATGTGGCAGCCCGATCGCGCGGCGCAGTGGATGGACGAGGCCCTCGACGCGCTGGGCCTCGACAAGGTCCACCTCGTCGGCTCCTCGTACGGCGGCTGGCTCGTCATCAACCAGGTCCACCGCCGCCCCGGGCGGCTCGCCTCGGTCACCGCCCTCGACCCGGGCGGCCTGGAGAAGGTCGGCCTGCGCTTCTTCGTATGGATCTTCGCCAGCCTCTTCGCCACCTATGCCCCCAAGGCGTGGCGCCCCCGCCTCGCCGCATGGCTGGAACAGCCGGTGATCATCGTTCCCGAGCTGCGTACGTGGATCCAGGCCGGCGTCAAGGCCTTCAGGATCCGCCGCCCCGCGCCGCTGCCGCTGTCGGACGCGGAACTGGGCTCCATCCGTACGCCGTTCTACCTGATCATGGGCAAGCGCAGCCTGCTCGTACACCCCAAGCGGCAGCTGGAACGCGTACCGCGCCTGATCGCCGGTGCTCGCGCCGAGATCATCGCCGCGACCGGCCACGGACCCCAGATCGACCACCCCGACCTGGTCAACGCCCGGATGCTGAGCTTCATGGAGGACATCGACTCCCTCGATCCGGCGGCGGCACGGCGCGCCACGGACGTGTAGCCGCGAGGGCCGCAGACGCGGACTGTCCAAGAGCGCACACCAGGAGTTCGACGGCCACCGTGCGCTTCCGCGAGCGCCGGGGGATGTCCGGCGGGCGGCCTCCGGTCTTCGACCGTGAGGACTGCAAGGCCCGGCGTGCGGTCGAGTGCGGCATCAACCGGCTGAAGCGGAAGCGGGCGATGGCCACCCGGTTCGACAAGCTCGCGGTCCGCTACGACGCGACTGTGCTCATCGCCGCGATCAACGAATGGCTGTGACCTGCCGGAAGTGCAGGTCCGCATGCCATTCTGGCCGCGATCAAGCCAGCGGTTGAGGGAGGACCTCAACGACTCGGACAACGCCTTCGTCGTCATCCAGCCCGATGAAGTCGACCCGGCCTGGTTCACGCCCGTCGCGGTGCTGGACGAAGGCGGCTACGAGGTGGTCCGCCGCGACACCAGCCGCCGTGAACACGACGTCGTCACCGAGACCGTCATCAACCGGATCGCCCGCGACCTCACCATCTGGATGGCCGCCCGCAGCTTTCTCAGACGGCCCACCCAGCACGCCAGCAACGTCTCAAACGTGCCTCAGCGGTGGAGAACCTCTGGCAGGGGTGACATCGCCGGCAAGGGATAGAACATCCCCGCGTGCAGGGTCACCGTCCTCGGCCGGTTCGCATGCTGGGCTTCGCTGCGGGCCGCACGGTGGATGTTGTCGGCGCGTAATCCCGCAGCATCCAGGGTGATGTCGAAGATGATCTCCTCGCCAGGAAGCAGACTGCGCTTCCTCCCGTGGATGGCCGAGGCTTCCGCTTGAACGTCAGGTCCTGCCCCCTGGCTGATGAGGCCGATACCCCGGTGAGGGTCGAACCACTTCACGACACCGCAGGGCGACACGCTTTCTCCATTCAGCTCTGCTCGGATCCGGAAGTCGACACTGTCCGCCCGCTCGCCACCGGCGGGAAGGGCGTGCGCAGGGGCGTGAAGCAGCGTGCCCCCGTGTGACTGCAGCCGCCAGGCGCGTGCGGCGAGCGGCGCGCCGTAGCAGCGTGCTTTCGGCAACGGGCCGGGCGGGGGGATCGTCCGACGACGGCGCGGGGAGGCTTACGGATCCTGGCCGGCCAATGCGCTCCAGGTGGGACGGGGCAAGTCGAGCGCGTGGTGCGGTCAGGGCGGGCTCACTGGGCCGGTGGCCAGGGCTTGGCACGGGCCAGTGGACCCTCGTGCACGACATCGCGGGCGCCGCGCGAAGCCGGAGCAGCCCCCCGACCGAGCCGATGGCCGGCCTGCTCCAGGAACTCCGCGGGCGCCATGACTTGCCCCGCGGGGAGAGACGCGGCCTCGTCTTTTTTGAAACCCCGCGGCGGCTCAAGGGCGTGCTACGACGCCTTCTGCGGCTGCTCCACCTTCCGGGCATCGCACCGTTGGTGCTGCAGGGTATCGGCACCCGCGGCGATGACCTTGGCGAGCCGGTTGGCCAAGGCCGCGTTGCATCCTCCGAGGCGGACGAAACCGTGGCCGGCCACCGGCCCGTCGTTGCTCAGGGAGGGAAGGCACAGGCCTGCGCGTGCGAGCGCCGCTTGAAGGTTGGCGACGGCATCTTCGCCGGCTTGGTAGGCGGCGTCCTGGTGCCGCTTGTACTGCATTCGTTCGGCGTGGGTCATCTCGTACACCATGTTGCTGATCTTTCGTGGTTGACGCGGATGTGAGGCGCCGGAGCGCGTTGTGCATTCGGTTCAGCGAGTCATGCCCATGTGCTGGGTGCGCCAGCCATTCGCGTACGAGGCTCGTGGCCGCCGCGACGCTGATCACCTCAGCCGCAGTAGCCAGAGCCCACGGCCCCCGGCTACAGGGCAAGGCATGACCACGGCCCATGGCGTTGCTCGCACATGCTCCAGCGATCAGGGCCAGGGCGTGCGGTGATGCTCAGGTGCGGTCCGGCCCGCCTGGGGGCGCGCCCGGGCTTGGCCAGCGCCGACAGGGCCGGTAGACCGTCAGGCTGAGTCTGCGCACGGCCCGTGACCATCGGTAGCGATCTTCGTTTCAAAGGTGCAGGCGAACACCCTTTTGACGTGCGGGAAGGACCGGAATGACCAGGGAGTTAGCTGCTGCTACCGCCTCTGCTCTTCGCGGTAGCAGCCCACGGGAGGTCCGAGCCTCTTCTGCCGCCGACCGGCAGTGCCGTCTCCGCCGCGCCCCTCAGCTGGTACTCGCGCTCCCACCACCGGAGCGCTCGCCGGTGGCATCACTGCCAACCGGCCAGACCGTACCCGCGGTACGCAGTTGTGCCCTGTTCCCCTGCGGAAACTCACCGGACCTTGCCGATCGGGTAGCCGGAGAACACCGCCTCGCTTGCGTGACATCGCTCGTCGTTCCCATGGGACCGTGCCCCACGCGTCCCCTGGTTGCAGGAGCCCATGGTCCGAGTCGGCGACCGTGACATCGACTGGCACTGCCTCAGGCGTACGACCGTTATGTGCCTCACCCGAATCTCTGACCACGGGACGGAGGGCGGAACTCCACGTTGGTGTCTTCCGCGGGGTAGCCGGCAGGGACACTGCTCGCGCTGCGTCTGGCTGCGGTCGGCTGCCCGAGCGGAGAGGACGTCGGGTTCCGGTGTCGCGGAGCTGCTTGGCGAGGCGGTCGCGTGAGGGTGATTTGACGCACCAGCTGTTGGAAGCAGGCCAGCGCCGCGACGGCCGGGAGAGCGGAAACCGCCCCGGCGGCGATCGTTCTGGGTGCCTGGGCTACGCACAGAAGGGTGGCCAGGCTGGAGAACAACAGGACGATCGACCAGGAGTGAAGCGCGCGGCGCTGGTGCAAGGCCGATCTGAGGATGGACAGGGAGGCGACCATCCAGGGGCCGTAGATCAGCAGGGGCCACCAGGCGACTACATCACGTGCCGTGTGGGGTGCGGCACTGTTGCGCAGGGCGTCGCAGATGGCCACCCCACTGAGGATGCTCACCACGGCCGCGATGGCGCCGACCAGCACCGCGGTGAGCAGACTGCCCGTCTGCAACAGGGTCATCACCTGGGACCTCGACTTGATCCGGCGGTGCCCGCCGGAGGACGGACTCGGCGGACATCCGGCAGGGACGTGGTTCAGCCCCGTGACCCACCCGCTGGTGGCCGCCGTCTCACCGACGCCGTCGGCGCCGACTCGGGCGAAGGGCTCCGGCTGCCCGGTCGCAGCGCTTTCCTGGAGAAGGACGGCGAGTTCCTCCACCGGATCCCACGACGGATGGGCTCCGCCGGGCCCGCCGATTGGTTGCCCGGAGGAGGGGCGCTGCACTGACTCTGGAACGCTCCGGAACGCGGAAGTCTCCGGCAGGGGGTGGATACCGTGGACGTCCGGGTACCCGTACGGCTCATACATGGGAGCTGCCACCCGGGCACCCGCTGATGGCCGTGGCAGACGCTGCCGTGCTCTCCGACCGCTCAGCGAACTCCATTTGGATCAAGCTCATCGCATGGAGGAAGTCCTCAAAAATCGTAGAGGAGTACAGAAGATCGACTTCGAGATCTTCCTGCCCCAGTGTTGCGGTCCCGTTCTCACCCCAGCCGGTGGAGGGCGGAGTGAACATCCACTTCCCGATCCGGGTGGCCCCGGAGTGAATGTTCCCTCTCTGTCCGTCTCCCTCCGCGGTCCTGCGGACGGAGACGGGGCGCTTTGCTGTTGTCATATTCCATAAACGCTCTCCATGCGGTTCTGGATGTGTGCCATCCGGGTGATGGTGGTCGACGACTGAGCGTTGACGCCGAGCTATCGGTTGCCGAACCAACCAAAGATCAATAGCCGCGCCATTTCTCCTACACGCCGCGATGCCGAAGTTGATGGCTGCGGCCAAAGACGATCAGCGCGTCGCACACCTGACCCCGCCTCCACCCCGCCCCGGCCGAGCGGCCACCCACATGCTCCGATGTGACCACCCTGCGGCGTGCCGTACATCCGCGGAGCCGGAGCTCGACCATGCCGCCACCTCTTGCCGCCGGCTGTCATCCCCTGCGCACCCCGCAGCGCAGAGACCATCGCCGACTCCGCCGGCTTCGCTCTGCTCAGCTACTGACTGATCATCGGTCAATAGATCGAGATGCCGAATTGGGCATTGCTGCGCATGGCTGAATCGAAGGGGAGAGCGCAACTCTGCATATGCCTTTGCGTTATGCCGGGAGTTGCCAGGGTCCCGACCCTGCGCACCCTTGACCCTCGGCCTTCGAAAGGACCAGCTGTGGGAGGCATCCTCCTGTGGATCGTGCTCATTTCTGCCGCGGTAGGCACAAGTTGCACCGCACTGGCGTCGTCCGGGACCGGCCGGCTGTGGCCTGTGGACGCCCTCGAACTGAGGCGCCGCCGACGCTTCACGTACGTCCTGTCCTGCCACGTGGACGCCGTCCGCCTGTCCCGTCCGCCGGCCTCGGCGCCCGCACTGACCGGGGAGGAGCTCGTCAGCGTCTCTCCTCGTTCAGGTGCGGAGTCGTTGTGAGCCCCGGGGCGCTTCAGACGCCTCGCCGGCCCCGCTCCGCCTCCCGCGATGATGGCGTTGCGCGGTTCCCAGAACACCCATGGGGCTCCGCAAGCAGCGCGCATCCGGGGTGGCGAGGCGCGCGGGGTCCGGAGGAGACAGCGAAGGCGGCCTTGAGCAAGCGCCTTGCCGTCGGCGGTTGCACCGCTTCACGAACCGTTACCCGATGAGCCCGGAATTGGCAGGCTGCTGCACCGTCCAAGCACGCCAGACAAGAAAGGGCGGTTGATATCACCCAAAAACCCCGGCAATCCATTCTGGACATATCCGTGTACCGTAAAACCCCGGCAATCCGGACACCGAGGAAGAAATACAAAACCCCCGGCAGTCTGTGCATCATCCGTTTCTGGCTGCTGAACGCGGCGTAGTGAAGTGGGGGTGGAGGGGAGGCCACGCGCGGGCAGGCGAAGCAACGTCTCGGGAGCCCGAGCCGGGGCGTCAACGCCAGGTGAGACCGTCAGGGCCCCGCTGCCGCGGCCGGGTGACCCCCGGTCAGCCCGTCGCGTTCGCCCCGAGGCCAAGGGGCGGCGGGGGAGCGGTGTACCTCGGGTCCCTCGGGTGCTGGGCGGGCACTGGGGGCCGGCGCGGCGGCGAGGCGGGTCGTCCGGCACTCGGAAGGGACCTACGACGTTGCGGGCTGACCTGCCCGCCGGCCCTGAAACCCTCGGCACGACCAGGCAGGCCGCCGCGGTCGGACGGCTTTGTGACCGTGTGTCCGAGGCTGCACCAGCAACCCGAGACCGCCGCTTGCACGGTGGCCTTCATGCTGTCCTGCGAAGCTCCGGACTGAGCAATGGTCAGCGGAGCGGGGGTAGCGCAGGCCGTTCGGACGCGGTGCTGGGACCGGGGCCGGTTCGGCGGCGAGGCGGGCAGTCGCAGGTGCAGCAGGGCGCGGGCCGGTGCCCAAGGCGCGACGTTCGTTCACCGCCCATGCGTCCGGCATCCGGAGAACAGGCGCACGACCCCGATCCCGAGCTTCAGGCCGTCGGGAGCGGCCCGGCCGTGGTGATGGGCTGGGCGAGGCGTAGGCCGAGGCGCAAGCGCATCTCACCCGCGGCCGTACGTACCTCTTCGTTGCGGGTCTCTTCTTCGAGGGCGCCGAGCAGCATCATGACCGCCCTGGCTTCGTCGCCGGTGAGAAGCTTCAGCCGGGTGTCGGTGACGGCGTCCAGGAGCACGCCGAGGAAGTCTTCGTCATCCATGTCCATGCTGACGACAACGCCGTACCGCGGCCACCGGTCACCGCCGCAACGACCGACGGCGAGCCGGTACCCGGGGGTCGGATGCGCCCTCCAGGCCCATCGCTGCGGAACGCGTTGTCAGTGGCCATCCGGTGCCGACCGTCGAAAGGAGGCGCGGGCGGGGACGGGGGTGGTGGAACAGCCGGGACGGGTCTTCCGTTCTGTGCCGCAGTGGCCGTGCTGCCGACAGCCGGGCTCCGGTGCGGCGGCGTAGTCATCCCCACCGAGTGGGTGAAGTCTGGGTGTGCCCGCGGCCATGTCCCTCACATCTCGCTGGCTCTGTCAGATGGTAGGACGACCTTCGACTTCAGGGAGCCCGCATGCTCGAACTCAGGAAGTTCAAGGACCGTACGGAGGTCACCTTCGTCCTGGACGCCGTCGAACCGCCCGGCCCGGTCAGCGTCGTCGGTGACTTCAACAACTGGCAGCCTTGCTTCGACACTCTCTTCCCTCGCGACGATGGCATGCGCGCGGTCACCGTCACCTTGCCCCCCAACAGCGTCCATTCCTTCCGCTACCTTGCGGCAGAAGGCCACTGGTTCGATGACGAACGACCTGATAGCCACGACGGCCTTAACGGCGTGGTGCATACCTGACCTTGACCTGCGGGGGAGGTGATGCTGAGGCCGACGTGGTGCTGGGATGTGCCGTCTCGGATCCGTTCTCGAGGGCCGCGCCGACATGCATGAGCACTGCCGCATCTGCGCCGAAGCCTGCCGCTCCTGCCAGCAAGCCTGCAACGAACTCCTTGGCGCCCTCGGCTGGCGGGCCCGGGGCGAGTTGGGCCGCGGGATCTGCCGGCGCTGCCGGTGGCGCCCGTAGCGGGTCACCTCGCGCGGCTTGAACACCGGTACGGCCGCGGCCGTACCGGCTTGAACACCGGCACGGCCGCGGCCGTGAGCAGCACCGGCAGTGCCGCTGTCGTGTCCGCGGCCGGCTGGGCGCGCATGCCCTCCATCTCACCGCGCGTGGGAGCCGCCCCGGCGTCCGCGTCCGCGAGGTGTCCGACCGGCTGCACATGGACCAGCAGCGAACCGTCGTGACCGGCCAGCCGGCGAGGCACCACAGCCCCGCTGATCGAGGCCACGGGTTGGGTCCCGGTTGGCCGCTCCGGCAGCGTCGAGTTCGAACGGGCGCTACTCGAGCGCGGGCGCCTTGGCGGACGCGTTCGCGTCGTCGAGGGTGGCGGACGGAGCGGGTGCGGTCGGTGCCGTTGCGAGAAGACCGAACAGACCCCGAGCCTGCTCGGCCAGACCATCAGACAGGTACGGCACCGATCAAGCCGCCGTCAATGGCGAGATCCTGGCCGTTGACGTAGTTCGCGTCGGCCGAGGCGGGAAATGCCACGGCCGCGGCGACCTCTTCTGGGCGCCCGAAGCGGCCGGCGGCGATCTGCCCGGAGATCGCCGTTGCCTCCGTTTTTGTCAGCGAGTCTGCGGGGTACATCGGGGTGTCGATGTAGCCGGGGCTGACGGAGTTGACGCGGATGCCGCACGGGGCGAGTGAGGCGGCGAGGGTTCGGGCCAGGTTGTCCACGGTGGCCTTTGTCGCCGAGTAGCGGGTCAGGACGCTGTTGCCCCGGTGGAGGGCCCAGGAGGCGTTGATGACGATGGAGCCTCCGTCCGCCAGCAGCGGCAGTGCTTGACAGCCTCGACCAATGCGTCCACCGCGCCGCGCCGAGGTCGGCGGCGTCGGCCACGATCCCCGAGGCGTGGGGGGCCGAGCTCCTCGACGGTGTCGTCCACTCGTATGCGGGTGCGGCCGGTGACGATGACGTGGGCGCCTTCGGCGATGGGGCGGTGTGCGGTCGCCAGCCCCATGCCGCTGGTGCCGCCGGTGAAGCGATTCATGCCGGTGCGCCCGTCAGGGTGTGAGTGAGGTGGTCGCTGAGGCGGGGCAGCCAGTCGGGCGGCGTGATACCCAGGAGGTGGTCGCCGTGAGGAGCGCAGGGCCCGCACGGGCAGCGCCTGGGTGACCTGTCGCCGGCGGCCCGACCAGTGCAGCAGCGCGATCGCTCCTTCCACGCACGCGGATGGGTGGGACAGCCGGAACAGTGGGATCGGTTGGGTGACGTCGTTGCGGTTGCGCCACCGCTCAGAGCCACGCGTCCGGGCCCCGGCCGCGGCGCTGCACCAGCTCGCGGCGACGACGCCCGGGGATACATTGCGCGGGGCCACCGGCACCCATGCGAGCACGGTCAAGAACGCACACCACCGGGGCCGACACGGCCGACGTCTCGTGCGGCAATCGCCCCGAACGGACGGGCAGACCGTGCGCCATCCTTCGAGGGGCGCGATCAGCGGCGGCCACTTCCATCCGTCAGACTGCGATCGAGGACGCCGACGAGCCGCGCTCCCGCGCGGTCGGTCCCGCGGCGCCCCCGCTTGGCACCGGCGGAGGCCATCTCCAGCCGCAGCCGCGCCGTACGTCCGCGCAGGGTCAGCGTCATGAACTGGTTGCCGAACCACGGACCCCCGGTGCGTTCCCACCGGATCGCCGGTCTCGCGACCCGTCCGTGGCGGGCCAGGAGGTGTCCGATCCCGTTGGCGAACCGGCTCCAGCCGAAACGGAATCCGGCCCGCATGGCTGCGGGCACCGAGTTGTGCAGCGGTGAGCAGGTGAGCTGGAAGACACGGGAGCGCGGCTGCTGTCCGGTGGCCCAGGCGGGCTCCGCCACATATGCGTGGTGTACGTCCCCGGAGAGCACGCACACCGTCGCCGGGGCGGTATCGGTCCTCCCCACTTCGGCGACCGTCTCCGTCAGCCTTTCGAACGACGTGGTGAACGCCGCCCAATGCTCCAGGTCCGCCCGCCGGCGAAGCCACTCACCGAAGCGCGCCCAGCGCGGCCCGCGCTCGCCCCGGCAGAGCGCCGCGTGCCAGCCCTCCGCGAAGTGGACCATCGGGGGCAGCAGCCACGGGAGCGAGGTCCCGACCAGCAGGTGGTCGACGCCGCCGGGGTCGTCGAACGCCTGCGTCCGCAGCCAGGCCGCCTCCTCGGTGTCCAGCATCGTCCGGTGCTGCTCCTCCAGCACCCGCGCGGCCCGAGTGTCGACCATCAGCACCCGGGTGCGGCCGAAGTCCCTGCGGTAACTCCAGCGCACCGACGCAGGATCGGCGTCGGCGCGTTCGGCGAACGCGCGCAGCACCTCTGTGCCGTCGTCGGCCGCCCGCACCGCCGCGTACAACTCGTCTTCGGCGAGCTCGGCGGGGGAGAGGTTCCCCAGGTGCTGGTAGACCCAGTACGACATGAGGCCGCTGGTGATCCGCTCGCGCCACCAGGGCGTTGCCCGCATTTCGGCTACCCAGGCGGCGCTGGTGTTCCAGTCGTCGATGACGTCGTGGTCGTCGAAGATCATGCAACTGGGTACGGTCGAGAGCAGCCAGCGCAGTTCGGGGTCGCCCCAGGACTCGTCGTAGAGGCGGGTGTACTCCTCGTAGTCGGCGACCTGGTCCGGCGGGGCGGCGGAGCCGGTGCCCGCGGCCCGCCGATGCCGGGCGATCCAGGCGCGGGTGTCGGCGGACGTCTCGTCCGCGTACACCTGGTCGCCGAGGAGGAGCAGAACGTCCGGACGCTCGGCCTCCGGGTCGCCGGCGAGCCGGGCGGAGAGGGTGTCGAGGACATCGGGGCCCACCGGATCGGACTCACCCGCGGCAGGCGCCGCCCACCGGCACGAGCCGAAGGCGACCACCGCGCCCGTCGCCGGGACCGGCGGCGTGTGGATGGTGCTGGGCGGCTGGGACGAGTCCGCGAGGGGCCACACCCGCTCGCCGTCGAGCAGCACCTCGTACGGTGTGGCGGACCCGGGGGCGAGTCCGGTCACGACCACGAGCGCGTAGTGGTGACCCGCGACGCGGAACGTGGGAGCCGAACCACCGGCGCCGCCCGGGCAGCGGACCTCCGCCGTGCACGCCCGGTCGGTTTCGACCCACACCGTCGCGCTCGTGCCCGACTCCCAGTCCACGTGTCGCAGGAGCGGGCCCAACCTCAGACCGGCCATCGCGAGTCCCCTTCCGGTTTTCCGCTCGGTACGGAACCGCCGCTTCGTACAGTACTGAACGGCGGCGGAAGGGGCACCGTTTCGCTGCCCGGCCGCCCCGCGTCGGACGGGAGCAGCAGGTCGGCAGCGGCGCACGCGCCTGCACCCGTCCCGCCGCCCGTCATCTGGCCCGCGCCGCCGCGGCAGGTTCTCGGTGAAGCCGTGGCCAGCGGTGTCCCGAACCACTGCACCGGAATCATCCCGGCGGGCAGGACAGGGGTGGCGTGATGCAGGCCAAGGAAGGCGCCGATGTCGCGGACGTCGGTCACGTGCGTCCTCCGGTCGGACACGAGGGCCTCCTTGGTCGGCGGAGACATCGCAAGCCCCACCAACATCCTCGCGTACCTGCCGGGGACACTCGTTTTGGTCCTGGTTGGCCCGGAAGCGCTTCATCCGTGCCTGCCGGCAGGTCCCCGGTACCTCGGGTTCTCGGTCAGCTGACGCGTGATGCTGATCGATCAGTGCCCCTCGCGGTGGTGGTCGCGTGGGCGCCGGACGGATGCCTGTGCTGCTCCTGGCCGGATGCCGAGCGTGAGATCGCGCAACGCATACCCGTCACCCCGTTGCGGGTCTCCCGGTGACGGTCGGGATACGGGGCCCCGCGGCGCCCGGCGCGGGGTCGAGCGGCAGGGGCGCCAGGCAGGCCGGGACATCAGGCCGCGACGAGCTCCCGCTCGCGGTCCGGCGTTTTGACCTTGGGCTTCTTGTTCGGCAGCGAAAGCCGGAAGACCTTGCGCCACGCGGAGAACACCTGCTTGGGCAGCGGCCCGGTGACGTACTCCAGCTCGTACTTCTCGAACAGCGCGCGCACCTTCACCGCGACCTCGGCGTAGCGGTTGCTCGGCAGGTCCGGGAACAGGTGGTGCTCGATCTGGTGCGACAGGTTGCCGGTCATGAAGTGCATGGCCTTGCTGCCGCTGATGTTCGCCGAGCCCATCATCTGGCGCAGGTACCACTGGCCGCGCGTCTCGCCCTTGATCGACCGGCGCTCGAAGACCTGTACGCCCTCGGGGAAGTGCCCGCACATGATCACCGAGTGGGTCCAGATGTTGCGGACCAGGTTCGCGGTGAACGTGGCGGCGAGCGTGGGGAGGAACGACGGGCCCGACAGCAGCGGGTGGATCACGTAGTCCTTGAGCACCTGCTTGCGGATCTTGCGGGCCACGGCCTTGGCCCGCGCGCGGAACTCCGGGTTCTTGCGGCGGCGCTTGTTCAGGTTCTTGCCGAGCTCCAGGTCGTAGGCTGCGATGCCGTACTCGAAGAAGCAGGCGTTGATGAAGTTCCACAGCGGCTGGCCGAGGTGGAACGGGTGCCACTTCTGGTCCTCGTCGACGCGCATGATGCCGTAGCCGAGGTCGTTGTCCTTGCCGATCACATTGGTGTACGTGTGGTGCAGCTCGTTGTGCGAGTGCTTCCACTGGTCGGCCGGCGAGACGTGATCCCATTCCCAGGTAGTGGAGTGGATCTTCGGGTCCCGCATCCAGTCCCACTGGCCGTGCAGGATGTTGTGGCCGATCTCCATGTTGTCCATGATCTTCGCCACGGACAGCCCGGCGGTGCCGAGCAGCCACGCGGGCGGGAAGATCGAGAACAGCAGCACGCCCCGGCTGACCAGCTCGAGCTTGCGCTGCGCCGAGATGACCTTACGGATGTAGGCGGCGTCTTCCGCGCCGCGGCCGGCGATCACCTCGTCGCGGATCGCGTCCAGCTCGCGGCCGAGCTCCTCGATCTGCTCCGCGGTCAGGTGGGCGGTGGGGTCGATGGCGGTCAAGGTGCTCCTACCGTTCGATGTCGCAGGGGCCCGCGGCGGCGGACACGCAGGTCTGGATGAGGACGCCCGGCTCGGCCTCGGTGATCTCACCGGTGCGCAGGTCGCGGACGGCGCCCGCCTTGAGCGGTGTGACGCAGCCGAAGCAGATGCCCATGCGGCACCCGGAGGGCATGAGCACGCCGGCCTCCTCGCCGATGTCCAGCAACGGCGTGGCACCGTCCGCGGCGACGGTCCTGCCCGTGGCGCTGAAGGTGACCTCGCCGCCGCCGCCGTCGCCGGGGACGACGATGCCGGGGCGGAAGCGTTCGGTGTGCAGGCGCTCTCGTACGCCGTGCTCGGTCCAATGCTCTTCGGCGGCGTCGAGCAGCCCCGCGGGCCCGCAGGCCCAGGTCTCGCGCTCGGCCCAGTCGGGCACGAGTTCGCCGAGACGGGCGATGTCGAGCATGCCGTCCGTGTCGGTGTGCACCTCGGTGAGCCGCAGCTTCTCGTCCGCGACCAGGTCGTGCAGTTCGTCGCGGAAGATCACGTCGTGCGGCTGTGGCGCGCAGTGGACCATGACGGCGTCGTCGATCTCAGTGTCGCGCAGCATGCCCATGACGGGCGTGATGCCGCTGCCTGCCGTCAGGTAGAGCACCTTGGCGGGCTTGGCCTGCGGCAGCACGAAGTCACCGGTCGGCTGGTCGAGCTGGATCAGCGTGCCCGGTTTCGCCCTGCGGACCAGGTGATTGCTGACCTTGCCGTCCGGGATCGCCTTCACGGTGATCGTGACCCGGCCGTCCTGGCGGTTCGTCGGCGAGGTGAGGGAGTAGGCACGCCACAGGCGCACCCCGTCGACGTCGACCCCGATCCGCACGTACTGACCGGCTGTGTGGCCGCGCCACCCCCGTCCCGGCCTGATCACGACAGTCGCGGCGTCACCCGTCTCGGGCTGCACGGCCTCGATGCGCCCACGCAGGTCAGCACCCGCACGCAGCGGACTGACCAGGTCGAGATAGTCCGACGGCAGCAGCGGCGTCGTGACCATCTCCAGCAGTTTCCACGCCCCACTGCGAAGGGCTGCACTCGTCATGACCCCAGCTTGCTGCGCTGCCAGGGGTAAAGTCCTGTCCGCAGGACGTGAATCTGATCAATCAAATTGTTCGCAGGGAACAAAATCGTGAGCCATGCAATCCGGAGGGCCAGTGAACTGGCCCTCGATGAGACGACGGTCACTGCGCTTCGGGCCGCGCTGAAGACCACCGCCGACGAGGTCGTACGGGCGATCATCGACGAAGTCCCTCCCTACGCCAACGCCCTTTCGGGCCGCATGGGCGCCACGATCCGCCGAGCCGTCCGCACCGCCCTCGGCCTCTACCTGGACCTCGCGAGCGGGAACGCCACAGCCGGCGACGCCGGCGACGCAGCCTACGAGCTGGGCCGCGGCGAGGTGCGCTCCGGCCGTTCGATGGACGCCCTGCTCAGCGCCTACCGGGTCGGCGCCCGCGTGGCCTGGCGAGGCCTGGCCGCGGGTGCCGTCCCCGCGGGTCTGCCCGCCGCCGAGGTCGCCAAGTTCGCCGAGCTGACCTTCGCCTACATCGACGAGCTCTCCGCCGCGAGCGCCGCGGGCCACGCCGACGAGCTGGCCGCCCGGGGCAGGGCCCACGAGCGCCACCTGGAACACCTGGCCCGCGAACTCCTCGCCGGCGCGAGCCCGGACGTGCTGCTGGCCTCTGTTCAACGGGCCGGGTGGCAGCCTCCGGTCTCGCTGACCGCGGTCCTGCTGCCCGCCGCCCAGGCCCGGCCCGCCTACCGCGCGCTCGACCCGAGCACCCTCGTCCTCGACGATCTGCCGGACGCCACCGGTGTGCTGCTCGTCCCCGATGCGGACCGATCACACCTCTTGAGGCAGCTGACCGACCGCACCGCCGTGGTCGGCCCGGCCCGGCCCTGGACTCGTGCGTCCGCCTCGTACGCACGAGCCGTACGCGCGCGCTCCCTCTCCTCCGACATCCGCGACACCGAGGACCACCTGCCCGAGCTGGTGCTGAGCGCCGACATGGACGCGTTCGCAGACCTGCGTGCCCGAGCCCTCGCACCGTTGCGCACGGTCCCCGTCGCGACGGCACGGCGGCTGGAGGAGACGCTGCGAGCGTGGCTGCTGCACCAGGGCAAGCGGGACGAGGTGGCGGCGGCGTTGTTCGTCCATCCCCAAACGGTCCGATACCGGATGTCACAGTTGCGAGAGCTGTTTCCGGATCTCGCATCGCCACAGCGGGTCCTTGAACTGACGCTGGCAGTGGGTCTTCGGACCAGCTGACGCGTACGTCGACCGTCCACGACCGCGTCCGCCCGCGAGCGGTCCAGAGATCATGCCCACGTTCCGGGTGACATCAGATGGCACATGGGACCGGGGGAGAGCTGTACTGGTCCGCTGAGACCGGGGGTCTCGTCGCACCGGTGCCGGGACGCTGCTGCCGGAGCAGCTGACCTGGGGCAGCAGTGCGGGCCGCCACCCCTTCCGTTGGCCGCCTGCACCGCGGCTCTCATTACTGATCGCGAACGAAATCCACACCTTCAGCCCGCAAGCCGCTGACAGCTGGCTACGCATCGCCATGGGGGCTCACGATCACGTGGGCAAGGACGATTTCGCTGGCGATGTCCGAATCCACCCGCTCACCAACGTCAAGGGACAAACCACGATGGAGCTCGAGCTTCCCCGCTCCCACGGGGACATGGTGACCATCAAGGCCACCAACCAGCCCTGGATGATTGAGTCCAACGGCTCGTAGCCATAGACCGCCAGCGAGCGGTGACGCATGCAGCTGTCACCGCTTGCCCAGGGCGCGTGCATCGCGTGCCCGTCGTCCTGGCGGCGAGCGGAGAGCCCGCGACGCATTCTCCAGCAACTCGGAGAACGTTTCAGTTGGGGGCTCCGCTGGACAATAGCCTTGAGTCTCCAGTGACTGGAGACAACAGAGTGGGGGACATGGACGTTACGACCCTCTACTCAATCGGGGAGCTTTCCCGGCGGACCGGCTTGTCCGTGAGGACCATCCGCTTCTACTCCGATTCGGGGGTGGTAGCGCCGACCACCCGTAGTCCCGCCGGCTATCGGCTCTACGACCTCGACGCACTGCTCCGTCTGGAGCTCCTCCGCACACTGCGTGAGCTGGGCATGGACCTGGCCACGATTCAACGGGTACTGGACCGCGAGCTCTCGGTGGCGGAAGTCGCCGCGGCGCACGCCGACGCCATGGACGTCCAGATCCGGGTGCTGCAACTGCGTCGGAGCGTTCTGCGAGTCATGGCCGGACGCGGTTCCAGTCCCGAGGAGACCAAGCTCATGCACAGGCTCACGCAGTTGTCCGGCGAGGAACGCCGACGTTTGATCGACGATTTCATCGAGGGCACCTTCGGCACAGTGGCGGACGACTCGGCCGCGGTGGCCATGGTTCGCGCTGCCACGCCCGACCTCCCGGATGATCCGTCCAGCGAGCAGGTCGCCGCGTGGGTGGAACTCGCAGAACTGGTCGGCGACGAGGACTTCCGGGCCCGGATGCACCGGACGGCCGGACACCAAGCCGCCGGGCACACATTCGGCATCGAGAGCGAGGCAGGCGAGGAACTGACGGAGTTCACCCGTCAGAAGGTGGCCGAGGCCATGGAGGGGGGCATCGACCCGCTCAGCGACAGGGGCGCAACCGTCATCGACGACCTCGTGCACCGCTTCGCCGAAGTGTTCGCGCGCGCCCCTGACACGGAATTCCGGCAATGGATGGCCCAGCAGTTGGAAGAGGAGCACGATCCCCGGGTGGACCGATACTGGCGGCTGGTGTGGATCGTCAACGGCTGGCAGGTAGTACCGAACCTGATCCCGGTGTACCCCTGGCTCATCCAGGCCCTGCGAAATGAGCGTGACGCGTAGTCGCCGCTTGGGCGCCGCCCCGGATCCCTGAATGAGTCCAAGGGATCGCCTGCGGGCATGAGACGAGAGCGTCCACCGTCGATGTGTGACCAACGACGACCTGGACACCCTTGCAACGGCACTCGATGCCCGGATCGACGACGGGACTGCGTCTGCACCTGGTGTGCACACTCGGCGGACTGCCGGTCCTGTTCGCACTCACCGGGGCCAAGGCGGACGAGCGCGAAACGCTGCGCGACATGCTCGATACCGCGCCGGACGTCCTCGCCGCTCACCCCGGGCAGACGATCATCGGGGACATCGAGTCGATCAATGACCTTCAAGGCGCAGCTCAACCTGGAACGACACGGCGGCAAGAGCCCGGCAGGGGTGTCACCCCAGGTGCTGTGCCGGATCCTCGCACTCACAGCGGCGCTCTGGCACAACGACCAGACTGGACAGCCCATCAAGCGGTCACTCACTGCCTACGGTCACTGACCGCAACGACACCCCTTGGACTCATCCATCTAGCGGCAATGAGCACCGCAACCAGCGGGTTGCGTCTGGTACGGAGTCCCGCTGTGTCGCGAAGATCGATCTCGCCCGTCCGCTGTACCCGATGCCGGACGCTGGAGGGTCAAAAGGAAGCCAGGTCAGGGCTGATTCCTCCACCCTGCCTGTACCCGCTCGTGCCGGCACGCCCACGGCTGTGTCCGGCCGGCCCTCGCCCGGCCGGAGGCCCCTCCGGCCGGGCAGTACCCGCCGAACCGTACGGGGCTGCTCCACTGCACGGGCAGTGTTGCGGATGGCGGGGTTCGCCCCTCAGCGCAGGACGTTGGCCCAGTGAGCCAGGACCGAGGGAAGCTCGTGGGCGTCCACCCATGCCCGGAACAGTTGGGCACTTTCAGTCCGTTGCTCCGGGGTGCCGGTATAGACGCCGACAATCGCGCGGTCGTGCATCAGAGCATCGTCCCTCTGTCCGTGCTCCTCCTTCCATACCTTGACGTATCCCAGGCGGTACGTCAGCGGTCCGATCTCGTACGCGTCTTTGGTCTCAGGGGGCCCAGGGTCTCCGTTTATGTTCATGGACCTGGACCCTATGCCCGCTCCTCGCGGGTCGGGGGCGAGATGAGTGTTTTCGTCAGGGGCCAGGACAAGCGAAGCCGGGGCCGCAACCGCAGGCTCCCAGGCGGCTCGGTGGCCTCTCCGCCCCGCGGGGCGCTGGACGCGGCCCCCTGGACGGCGCCGACTACTCAGACGGGCCCTGAGTACTCCCGCTCATGACCCGCGAGGGCACCGCTGCCTATCGTGACCAGCATGGACACGGAAGAGGCCCCCACCGACACGCCAACCGCGGACACGCCCCGATGGTTCAGGGGCTGCTCGATCGCCGCCCTCGCTCTACTCGTTCTGATCGGTCTCGGGGCCTGGGGCCTGGCAGAGTTCGAGAAGGGCCTCGACGGCTACGGCCAGCTGGAACAGAGCGGCCCCGCCGGATCGGTCGCGGACCCTCTCGGCCCCGGCGCGACCGCCCGGTACGAGGACGGCCTGAAGGTGACCGTCAGCCGCCCGCGCCCGGAGCCCGACGGCACCTACGGCCTCACCGTGACCTACGACAACGGCACGGACGAAACGATCCGCCCCATCGGCGAGTCGCCCGACGTGGGCGTCTCCGCCTACAGTTCCGCACCCCTGGTCGTCCGCGCGGGCCGGTCCCTCGACGACCACTCCTCCGGGGCCACCGTGCACTGGCTGAACTCGGAGGAGGCCGCCGCAGCCCTCGTGCCGCCCCTGGATCCGGACCGCGAGCGCACCGTCCCGGTGCGTGTGAGGCCGAACGGCAAGGGGACCACGATCACGGTGGAAGTGGACCCGCCGACGGCCTCGTTCCGCGAAACGGCCTACTTCCAGATCTCCCTGGACTGATCCCGCAGAAGCACTGTCATGTCGGGTTCGGCTCGAGCCGCGGCAGCGGTCCTGTGGTCCAGGGCTGCTGCGATCGGTCCCAGTACGCGGCCGCCGGACCCGCGTGATGGTCGGCCCGACGCCCTTCCCGCTGAACGGGCTCGGTCGGGTGCGACCGCTACCGCGGCCGGGTCGCGGCGGCCGGCGGCCGGCGGTCGGCGGTCGGCGGTCGGCGCGGCGAGACCGCGCACCGTACGATCAAGCGGTTCCCGTTCCCCGAGGAGTACCCGTCCGATGACCGCCGTCATCCCGCCGCCCCGCACCGCAGGCAGTCTGCTGCCGGTGCAGCATCTCGCCCGCGTCGAGAACGGCGAGCCGCTGCACAGCTTGCTCTGGAGGGCAGGGGCGGGCTGGCGGATGATCAGCAGCGCTGTGCTCGGCGGAGGCATCGGGGAGCGCGCCTGGGTTCTCAACGCTCAGGTCGGCCATGGCTACTGCCGCACCGACCCGGACCGTCACCTCGCCGACCTGGCCCGCGAGGCCGACGCCCGCGGGCCGGGGGTCGGGCTGATGACGGCCGCCGACGTCCGAACGTACGGACAAGCAGACGACGAGGGCGTGGAGGCGGTCGCCACCGCAGGGCTCGGAGTACGACACTGGGCCGCTTCCCCGGCCGAGGGCACAGGCGTTCCGCTTCCTCCGGGCACGATCAACATCGTGGTCGCCCTCCCGGTGGCGTTGAGCGACGCAGCGCTGGTCAACGCGGTGGCCACCGCCACCGAAGCCAAAGTCCAGGCCCTGCTCGACGCCGGATACGACTGCTCCGGCACCCCCACCGACGCCGTGTGCGTCGCAGCCCGGTCCCCCCGGCCCGGCCACGAGGTCCACGCCTTCGCCGGGCCCCGCTCGCTGTGGGGCGCACGCCTGGCCCGGGCGGTCCACCGGGCCGTACATGCCGCCGCTTCACCCCCTGGGACGGCGGCAGGCACAGTGAAGACGCATCGCTGACCTGGCGAGAAGCGGCTCAGCATGCATGACCTTCCAGGCGTGCAGCATCATCACCCCTTCGCTTTCGGCCGTGCCGCACCGTCCGCCCAAGCTCGGGTGAACCGCTCGTGCGCGGGTGCCGGGACCGCAGCGGGGGATTCAGCCGGGGCGGCGGGTTTGGGGCGCGGGGCCTTCGCGGCGGTCAGCTCCTTGCGGACGGTGCGGTGGTGATCGATGGACCAGGAGTTCCAGCGGCGGACCGTGCGGTCGGCCGGGCGGTCGAAAGCGTGCAACTGGAGCTGGAGGGCGGCCGCGTCACGGCTGACACCGAGAGCCGCCGCCACCTCGTCCACCAGGTCAGGGACGCTGAACAGCGGGTTGCTCTCGTACTGGCCCGGCGGAACGGGGGTGGTGGCGGACCGGTCCGCCAGCTTGCGCAGAGCGGTGTGCAGATCGGCGGGCAGGTCCGTGAGCCCGCCGAGCAGGACGCGGGCACCCTGCGCCGCAGGGTCTTCGACCGGGCGCTCGGCGAGAGCCCAGGCGACGGCGGTGGCGGCGGCCCGCATGCCGTCGGCCTCCAGACGTGTCTCGAGGCGGCCGGTGAGCAGGGCCGTGGCCCAGATCTCCGGGAGTCCGTGATCCGCGGCGAGGGCAGCGGCATGGCTGCCGTCATCGGTGTACGGGGCACTGCCGAGCAGCTGGGCCCAGGCCGCGGCCATGCGGTCCGCGGCCGCGGTCATCCCGCCGGTGGCCCAGAGCTCCGCCGGGTCGCCGGGCAGAGCGGCGGCGAGCACGGCGCGTCGGCCGTCCGGACCGAGCCGCCGCCGGAACTCGTCGTACGCGTAGAGGGTGTTCTGGTCCGCCTTGTAGGGCTTGGCGCGGACCAGCTTGCGGTCCGCACCGTCGTCGTCGCTGCCGGCGAATCCGTCGAGGACCAGGGCGGCGATCGGGCGCGCTACCCCGGTGCGCCAGCGGAACAGGTCCACGGCCTCCTCGGGCACCGGCAGCGGGCCCTGTCCGGCGAGCAGGGCCAGCAGGCGGGGGAGCCGGGTGGAGTCATCGGCGGCGATGGTGTGCGTGGCGCACTCCTCGGCATCGGCGGGCACCGGATCGGCTGCTCGCTGGAGGAAGGGGGCGAGGCGGCTGCGCTCCGGGCCGGAGGCCACGGCGAAACCGTCCGCGCGCAGTGCGGCGATCCGCTGCTCCGGGGCCCGGCCGGTCCGCCAGGAGCTCCCGGCCTCCGCGAACGGCTGCCGGCTCCATACACCGAGCAGGGCCGCGAGTGCCTGTCGCTGCTCGTCGGGGGTGGCCGCGACGACGGTCCGCCAGGCCACGGCATCGATCCGGCCGGTCAGCACCGCCCACTCGGAGGGCGGCGCGGGCAGGGCGAGCACCCGTACCTCGTCGTCGATCTCGCCGCGCAGGTACCGGCCGTCGGCGGCGACGGAGGTGAGGAGGGCGGGCTGTGGCTGCGGCTGCCGTTCCTCGTAGCCGCGCAGCTGGGGCAGCAGGCCGTGGAGGGCCGGGACGAGCCGGTTGTCCGGCGCAGGGTCGGGCAGGTCGACGACCGGCCCGGCCCGCATGACGGCGACCCGGTGGGACAGCTCCCGGCGGCGGCGCAGTACGTCGGCGGCGAGCCGGACGGCGCGGTCGACGCCCTCCTGGACCCGAGGGTCGGTCACGCCGGGCAGGGCGCGCCCGATGCCCTGGTGCAGCAGCTCGCGCACCGCACTGTCGGTGACCGTCCGCAGGACACGGGACGAGGGCTCGTCGCGCGGGGTGAGGAAGTGCCAGAAGGCCGGTGGCGGAACCGGGCCGGCCAGTTCCCCCAGGGTGGCCCGGCTCCGGCTCCTGTGGCGGCTGCCGGGGAAGCCCTGGACCTGCCAGAGCAGCGAGTTGTCGCCGGCGGCATGGCAGCGGATGGTGGTCCCTCCGGCCAGGACGGCGTCCTCACCGCCGAGCGGCAGGGCAAGGATTCCCCACGGGCGACGGCCAAAGGTGTTGCTGCGGTAGGAGGCGGTGCGGCCGTCGATGGACTCCAGCACGAACTCGCGGGGCGAGGGACCCGCGTACGGAGTGCGGTAGTCGACCCGGCAGCCGGTGAGTGTGCCGTCCTGGCCGAGCGGGGAGGGCGGGGCGCCGGGCGGCAGTGCGGCGAGGATCCGGTGATCGGGGAACGGCTTCGTGCCGGGCGGGGACTTGGCGGGGTCGTGGAAGGCGGGCAGAGTGCGGTCGGCGGTGGGAACACCGGTGGCACGGTCGATGCGGGCCCAGCCGCCGCGCCCCTCGCTGAACACCGTGGCGCTCCAGAAGGCGTGGCCGTCGTTCATCTGGTAGTCGCGGGCGCCGATGCCCTCACGGCCCCCGGCCCGCAGCACGCGTTCACCGTCGAACCGGCCGCCCCCGTCCGGCGTTTCGAACTGGTAGCCGAGGCCGCCCTGGATGCTGCCGCCGTAGGGGCGCAGCCCGTACGTCTCCTCCGGTTCGAACGTCTCGCCGGGGTGGTCGGACCAGTAGGCGGTGGTACCGGGGTTCTCCTGGTGCTGCTCGTTCCAGGCGACGAGGAACTGGCCGCCGACCCAGTGCACGGTGTGGCCGAGTGCGCCGTCGGGCAGTTCCAGGGTGTGCTCTGCCCGCAGCCCGGAGTGGTCGACGGCGAGGGCGCGGGTCTCGCCGTACACGGTGAGCACCGGCCAGGTGCAGGTGACGTGCACGGTTTCGTCGGGCCGGAACGCGGCGAGGGCCTGGTCCAGTGCGGGCCAGCCCAACTCCTCGGGGAGGCCGGCCCGCAGGGCGCGGGCCAGCGGGCCGGTGAGGTCGAGTGCGTCGAGGGCCTCTTCGATGCCGTCCAGGGCGATGGCGGTGGGCCGGTCGAGGAGGCCGCGCAGCTCGTCGACGGCCTCGTCGGCGGCGGCGAGTCCCCCGCCGCGCAGGGCGTCGAGCAGCTTCTCGACGCGGGCGTGCACCTCGGCCGTGATGCCCGGGTTGTGCGGGAGCCGGCTGATGGCAGTGCCGCTGATCGCGGTGCCGCCACGGGTGCGGAGCCCGGCGTGCACGGTGCCTTCCAGCCGGGGGCCGAACACCGGGTCGGTGGCGAGTGCCTTGAGGTCGCGCTGGGAGTGCTCACCCCAGAACTCAAGGCTGATCGCAGCACCGGGGTCGTGGACGGGGATGCCCTCGGCGAGGCAGAGGTCGAGCAGGTCGGCGTCCAGATGCGGCCAGCGGTAGCGGTCCTCGTGCAGCCGGACCGGGGTGCCATTCGCGCGCAGCAGCGGGGCGAACCGGCTCACCAGGTCGAAGAGTTCCGCGGGCATGGGCTGGCGGGTCACCCCACCGCCGGCGACGGTGCGGTGGGAGTATCCGGCGGCGTACCGGCGCAGCCAGTCGCCGAGGCCGCCCTCCGGGGTGATCCGCCCGGTCGCGGCCGCGTCGGCGGCGCCGCACGCGATGAGCAGGCGCAGCCAGGCAGCCGCGTCGTTCTTCGACTCGGGAAACAGGTCGAGGAGGGCGGTGGCCTGCTCGTCGGCGGGCGGGTGGTCGCCGAGCGGGCCGGCGGCCGCGTCGAGCAGCCGGTCGGGTATGGCTTTGCCGCGGGACTCGGCCAGCACCCCGCCCAGCACCCGGGCCTCCTCCTCGCTGCCGAGCCCGGCCGCGCGGGCCGAGTCCCGGACCCGGCGGGCCAGATCGGCGGGAAGCTCGCCGGGGGACGCCGCCCAGGCGTTCAGCAGGCGGACGAACTCGTGGTGCGCGTCGACCGGTTCGAGGACACCGGCCAACCAGGCCGCCGCACCGCTGAGCTCACTGGCGGGCAGGGCGCCGAACCGGGCGAACAGCAGCTGGTTCGCCCGCCGCCAGTCGGGATCGACCGGCAGAGCGTGGGTGCGCTCGGCGGCGCGCGCCTGCGCGTAGGCGCGCGCCGCCGAGCGGCGGTGCGTCTCCAGCATCCAATGGCCGATGGTGTCCCAGAACCAGGGCAGGTGGGCGGCCGGCAGGCCCCGGGCCAGGCGCTCCGCGTCGTCCACGAACCGGCCGGGCTTCTCCCAGGCACGGTGCCGGCCGCTGCCCGCCCGTTCCATCGTGTCGCGGGCGTCGGTTTCGACGCCCGGCCCTTGAGTACGTGCCCAGTCGGCGTACGTCTCGGAGATGCGGTGATTGGCTGGGAGCGGGACGGAAGTTCCGGTGTTGCTGGTCATACGTGTGATCTTGCCAGGCGGTTCTGACAGGGGTGTTCACGAGTGTTCTTGCCCTGCGACGCCGCCGGTGTGATTCCGTACGCGGCCGCCAGCGCCCCCGTCACCCGGTGCGCCGGCCACACGCGCTCCAGCGCCCGCACCGCCGACTCCTGCGCCGCGAGCAGGGCCAGCACCCTGAGCACCCCGCCCGCCGCCAGGGCCGTCGATCCCCGACGGCCCTCGGCCGCCGCGACGGCCAGCTCCTCCTTCACCCGCTCCACGTCCTCACGGACCAACTCGACCACTTCCTGTGACAGTGCCTCCATGGCTCCCGGTTACCCCTCCGCGGCCGTGCACGCGGCGCGGCCCGCAGGTGGTGGACGGATTCATGACGGACCGGGCCCTAGACGCCGTCGAGTGCGTGCGCGGTCCTGCACGCGGGCAAGCGGGCCGGCCGTTCGGCATCATCCGGAGGACGGCGTGCGCGGCGGTCGGGCCGGGGACATTCGCGGTATGCGCCCCGCGCGCACGCGGCCTGATTCCACCGCCCACGCCTCAGGCCCGCCTCACTCGAAAGGTGAGCATGACCGCCTACGTGTGAGACCGAGCTAGCTCCGGGCCGCCGCCCGGCGGCGTGAGGCCACGGTGCGGGCGTACAGCAGATGGCCGACGGCCTCGGCGGCGAGCAGGAGGACCACCAGCCATGGCGCGAGGGCGTCGGCGGCCAGGGCCACCAGGGCCGGGACGGCGATGCCCGGGAGAGCCCACACCGCCACGGCGGCGGGCTTACGGCCGAAGCGCAGGGCGATCAGGGCGTGCGCCGCGTGGTAGAGGGCCAGCCCGCCGGCCAGCGCCCAGACCGCGCCGCGGGCCAGGTGGGCGTGGTCCGCCTCCTCCACGGCGGTGGCCAGTCCGGCCGCCATGCACAGGATCCCGGCGGTGACGAAGTAATGCAGGAACCCGCCGACGTCGCGGGCCAGCAGGTAGGCCCGCACCCCTTCGGCCGAGCCGATCACCAGCTCCGCCGCTGTCGCGCCGAAGTCGAAGTAGGACCACCACAGCGCTGCCAGCAGCACGAAGCCGAGCGTGGCGACGGCGCCGGCCGCGGGTGTCCACACGTGGTCCATGGAGGTGACGAGGGCCAATACGGACTCGCCGAGCACGATGATGACGAACAGCCCGACGCGCTCCACGAGGTGCCCGGTGTTCAGCCGGCCGGGCATGCCGCGGCCGCGGGCGGTGAGCAGAAGGACCATCTCGGCGGCGATCAGCAGTGCCCAGAGGGCGTACCGCCAGGGAGAGGGGACGGCCGCCGAGGCCGCCCACAGCAGTCCGGACAGCAGGCAGTAGGTCAGCGGCCGCCAGCGCGGGACCCGGTGCGGGGCGGGGAAGCGGGTGGCGGGCCACCACAGTCCGAGCAGGACCAGCCTGGTTCCGGCGTACCCGAGGGCGTACACCGCTCCGCGGCTGCTGTCGGCCTCGGGCACCGCCGCGGCCATGGCCGCCAGGCAGAGCATCGCGAGCAGCATCAGCAGCCGTCGGCGGGCACTGTCGTCCTCGAAGAGGTTCGCCGATACGGTCAGGTTGATCCACATCCACCAGGGCGGGAAGAACAGCCCGAGGAAGACCGCGAAGTCCTGGGGGCCCGGGTCCCCGTGCAGCCCGTGGGACAGCTGCGCGGCGAAGGCCACGAAGACGAGGTCGAAGAACAGCTCCAGCCAGGCGGCGTGTCGGCGCTCCCGCTCGCGGGGCGCCGTCGCCGCATCCATCGCACTCATCGGGGCATCCGTCCGGGGTTCGCGTACGACCCCCGAGCCTGCCCCTCCCCCTGCCGGCACCCGGCCCGGCTCGCCGCCGGGTCGTCCGAACGGGCCAGAAGTCGTCCGGTCGATCATGTTAGGAGCCAGATGGTGAGGGCTGCGGCGGCGCCGGTGTCGGCACGCCGGCTCCGGCGCACTGGGAGACCTCGGGGCGCACGTCGTCGACCTCGCGCAGTGCCTGGCAGGGGAACCGCTGGTCGGCTTCTTGGCACAGTCGGAAGGGCCTCATCCCATTCGTCACCGCTGACGACCGGGCGGTCGACCGCGCCATGACCGGCCGCCTGGCCGCCCGCTACGAGGAGCTGATTTGCAAGGGCGCGGCCCGGAGCGTCGCCGACCCGACCGTGGGCATGCCGTCCCGGCGGCGGGCCGCACGACAGGAGACCCGGAACGGCGCACGGGCGGGGAGGCGGTGGCCCGACCGCGCCACGGCCGGGCTGCCGGTATCGATCCATGGCAAAGCCCCAGGTCGGCGGCCTGGGGCTGCTCCGTTGTGGGCGGCGCGGTCGGCCGGGGGTTACAGGCGGCGGTGGAGGGCTGCCCGGTCGATTTTGCCCGTGCTGGTCAGGGGCAGCTCGTCGAGCGGGATGATGCGCGTGGGGATCATGTACGACGGCAGGATGGTGCGCAGGGCGCGGAGGAGTTCGGCCTTGCGAAGGGGCTCGGCCTCGGGGACGTAGAAGGCGGCCAGCGTCCGTCCGCCCGGGCCCGTGGGCGCCACCACGGACGCGGCCCGGACGCCCGGGCACTGGAGGAGGGCGCTCTGCACCTCGCCCAGTTCGATCCGGTAGCCGCGGACCTTGACCTGGTCGTCGAGGCGGCCCAGGAACTCCAGGTCGCCGCTCGGCAGCCAGCGGGCGCGGTCGCCGGTGCGGTACATCCGCTCGCCGGGGCGCACGGCTCCCGGGTCGGGCAGGAACTTGGCGGCGGTGAGAGGGGCAGCCGCGGAGTACCCCAGGGCCACGCAGGTGCCGGCGATGTACAGATCGCCCTCCGCGCCGAGGGGGCAGGGCCGCAGGTTGCCGTCGAGGACGTAGTAGCGGGCGTTCTGCATCGGTTTGCCGTAGGGGATGCTCGGCCACGCGGGGTCGACGTCGCGCACACGGTAGTCGTTGGACCAGACGGTGCACTCCGTGGCGCCGCCGAACGACACCACCTCGGCGTTCGGGAACGCGGCGCGAATCTGGTCCGGGAGCGGCACCGGGATCCAGTCACCGCTGAGGAGGGCCAGGCGGAGCGTGGCGCGCCCGGCGGGCTCGCGGGCCTGGACGAAGGGCATGACCATGGCCAGGGCGGCGGGCGCCGAGTCCCAGATCGTGATGGCCTCCCGTTCGAGCAGGTCCACCAGGGTGTCGGGCTCGGCGAGTTCCGCCGCCGACGCCAGCCGTACGGTCGCGCCGGCGGCGAGCACGCCGAACACGTCGTAGACCGAGAGGTCGAAGCAGAAGGACGTGACGAACAGGAGCTTGTCGGCGGGCCCGACCTCGAAGGTGCGGTTCACCCAGTCGATGAGGTTCACCGCCGAACGGTGGGTGACGACGACTCCCTTGGGCGCACCGGTGGAGCCGGACGTGAAGATGGTGTAGCAGATGTCGTCGGCCGTCGGACCCGTGTCGAGGGGGGCGGCCTCCCGGAGGTCGACGTGGTGGCCGGTCCACAGCGGCTCACGGGACGGCGCCGCACGGTCGCGGGATGGCCCGACGCGGATGACGGCGTCGTACCGCTCGACCAGTTCGCCCGGGAACTCCTCGGCCCGGCGGCGGTGGACGCTCGCGCGGGCCACGCCGGGCAGCAGTTCGGGGAGGCGCTCGACGAAGCGTGGCGGGACGCGGAGGCCGGGGTAGGTGCTGAGCCCGGGGTCGATGAGGTCGGCGAGGACGATGACGCCGTCGTCGGCGAGCAGCCCGAGGAGCGAGTCGAGGACGCCGGTCAGGTGGTCGAGGTCCGGCAGGAACTGAACCGTACTGGCCAGCACGATGACGTCGAAGGGGCCGCGTACCCGCTCGGCGGCCTCATGGGCGAAGCACACCACACCCTCGACCTCGCCCCCGGCGCGGACCCCGGCCTCCTCGCTGCGGGCCACGGACACCGGTGAGGGGTCGACGGCGACGTAGCGGGACGCGCCCGGTGCCAGGGCCTCGACGATCAGGCCGGATCCGCACCCGATCTCCAGGACCGAGGGCCGGTCGGCGGACGTCGCGGCGCGTACGAAGCGCGCCACGTGGTCCTGGTAGCCGCGGACGTCGTCAACGGTGAAGGGCCGTTGCGAGCGGCGGGTGTTGAAGCCGGCGGCTTCGAGCGGGTCCGGGGAGCCGGACACGTAGTCGAAGAGGTCCGCGACCCGCTCGCGCCGGAAGGTGGCCTCCCAGGAGAACTCCTCGGGGATGTCGGGGCACAACACGTGGCGAAGCGAAGGCACCTCCCACCGGAACTCCTGTACGGAGGGCAGGGAGGCGCGGTCGGTCAGCACGGCCGCCACGTCGAGCTGGTCGAGCAGCCCGACCACCCGGGGGGCGGGCCACGCCGGGTCGAGGGGGACGTAGGAGGCGCCGGCTTTGAGCGCCGCGAGCATGCCGACGAGGGCCGAGGCGTTGCGCTCGCCGTAGACGCCCACGGCGGAGCCCCGCCCCAGTCCCAGCTCGCCCAGCAGCCGTGCCAGCCGGTTGGATCGGCGGTCCAGTTCGCCGTGGGTGAGGACCTGCTTGTCGCAGGTCACGATCGCCGGGTGATCCGGGTACCGCCGGGCGGTCTCGGCGATCAGCCCGGGGATCGTGGCGTCGTCGCGAAACGGCCGCGCGGTCTCGTTCCACCGGCTCCAGGGGGCGTCCGTGACGGACACCGGCCGGACGCTCACGGGGCCGGCGCCCGAAGGGCCTCGTGCGCCGCCAGCGCGTCGGTCAGCTCGTTCACCGTCGGGTGGCTGAAGAAGAGCCGAAGAGGCAGTCGTGCGCCGAGCTGCGCCCCGAGCGTGGCCATGATCTCGGCGACCAGCAGGGAGTTCCCGCCGGCCTCGAAGAAGTCCTCGTCGTCGCCGAAGCCGTCATGCTCCAGTGCGTCGGCCCACTGGACCCGCACCTGGGCGCGCAGCAGCTCGAGGTCCGGTCCATCGTGGCCGGCGTGGTCCGGGCTCGCCACCCCGGCCGATCCGAAGTCGTCCACCGCTGTCTCCCGCGTTCTCTTCCGGTGTTCTGCGTCTTGAACTGGCTCTCCGGGTGCCAGTCTTGCGGCGACGACCGGCCGTTGTCCGAGGATCTTTCAGAGGTCAGTCAGGATGGGCGGCGGGGGGCCACGGTGACTGGTCATCCTCACGTGCATGGGAACAAACACGAGAAGTCGCTGGTTCGTCGGTGTCCCTCACGACGGACCCAAGGAGTGCGCGCTGTACGCCTTCCCGCACGCGGGGGCCGGCGTGACCACGGTGCGTCAGCTGTGCGTCGAGCTCTCCGACGCCTTCGACGCCTTCGCTGTACGCCTCCCGGGACGGGAGTCGCGGATCGAGGAGCCGGTGGAGACGGTCATGCCGGAGCTCGCCGACAAGCTCGCCGACGAACTGCTCCACCACGCACAGGGACGGCCGGTGGTGCTGTACGGGCACTGCGCCGGCTCCACGCTCGCCTACGAGGTGGCACGGCGCCTGGGCCCCGACCGGGTGCGGGCTCTGGTCGTCTCCTCGCACCCGGCTCCCGGGAGCGTCCGCCGCGAGCCCACATGGGCGCTGCCGCGGGCGGACTTCCTCCAGCAGGTCGTGACGGACGGATACCTCCCGTCGCAGCTGCTCACCAACGATGAACTGCTCGACATCGTCGAGCCCGCCCTGCGCGCCGACTACGAACTCATCGAGACCCACGAGCTGGAGCTGTACGAGCGCGGTGCCGTCGAGCCCGTCCCGGTTCCGACGGTGGCCGTGTACGGCCGCGAGGACCACACCCTCGACCGCGCCCAGGTCGACGCCTGGTCGGCGCTCACCACCGGGCCGTTCCGCGTCGTGTCGCTGCCGGGCAGTCACGACCTGCCGAGCACCCGTCCGGCGGACCTGGCGGAGGCCATCCGCGAGGCCGTGGCGGACCTCGCCTGAGAACCGGCGCGGCGGCGCCGGTCGGGTCTGGCAGCAATCTGTCAGGCGGCCGGATGACTGAAGCAACCCTTCCTAGGGTGGGGCGGGCCATCGGCCACCGTCCGGAACACCCCGCGCAGCATGACCGAAAGGCAACAGGAGCATGGCGACGCCCCTCACACACGCGCAGCGGCGCGTGCCGTCCACCGACCGCTTCGAGGAGGTCGAGGCCGCGCTCCGGAAGCGGGACGGCGTGGCGCAGGCGGCCGTGGTCTCCCGCGAGGACCGGCTCGGGCAGCGGCGCCTGGTGGCGTACGTGGTGCCCGAAGTGCCGGACGCGGACGTGACCAAGCACGTCGAGAAGTGGCGCGCGATCTACGACGACATGTACGAGGAGACCGCGCAGGACGCCACCGGGATCGGCGACGACTTCACCGGATGGAACAGCTCCTACACGCGCGAACCCATCCCCTTGGCGCAGATGCGCCAATGGCGCGACTCCGCGGTGGAGCGGGTGCGCGCTCTGGGGGCGCGCCGGGTGCTGGAGATCGGGGTCGGCTCCGGCCTGCTGCTCGGGCCGCTGGCCCCGGGGGCCGAGGTCTACTGGGGCACCGACTTCTCGGAGTCCGTCATCGAGCGCCTCGGCGCCCAGATCGGCACGGATCCGCGGCTGAAGGACAAGGTGACACTGCGCTGCCAGCCCGCCGACTCCACCGACGGCCTGCCGGCGGAGTACTTCGACACGGTCCTGCTCAACTCGGTCGCGCAGTACTTCCCCGACGCCGCCTACCTCTCGGCGGTCCTGGACCTCGCGCTCCGGCGGCTCGCCCCGGGCGGCCGGATCGTCGTGGGCGACGTCCGGAACCACGGCACCCTGCGGGAGTTCCTGACGGCCGTCCACCACGCCCAGCGCCCCGGTGACGAACCGTCCGCCGTCCGGACGGCGGTCGCACGCGCCATGGTCACCGAGACGGAACTCGCCCTCGATCCCGGCTACTTCACCGAGTGGGCCGACGCGCACCGCGATGTCGCGGCCGTGGACGTCCGGCTGAAGCCCGGAGCGGACGGGAACGAACTCACCCGGCACCGCTACGAAGTCGTCGTGCACAAGCAGGCGAGCAGGCCCACGGACCTGGCGGACGTCCCCACCGTCACCTGGGGCCCGGACGTGCACCAGGTCTCCGGTCTGGCGGCTGAGCTGGCCCGGCACGGCGGCCGTCTGCGGCTGACCCGGATCCCGAACGTCAGGCTGCTGAGCGAGGCGGCCGAGTGCGGGGTTCCCGTCACGGAGGCGGGGACGCCGCTTGACCCGCACGCGCTGGAGAGCTGGGGCGAGGAGCACGGCCTGTCCGTCCTGTGCACCTGGTCGGCCGAGGCGCCGGGCTGGTTCGAGGCAGTGATCGTGCCCGCGGACGGTACGCACTGCCACGGCGGCGTGTACCGGCCCCTGGACACCCGGGCCAGGCCGCTCGCCAACGCGCCCGTGGTCTCCCGCCGGGCGTCGCGGCTGCCGGGAGTGCTGCAGCGGGATCTGGCGGCCGAACTGCCCGGCCACTTGGTGCCGGACGAGGTCGTGGTCATCGCCCGCATGCCCCTGACGGCCAGCGGCGAGGTCGACCGCGCCGCGCTCCCCGAACCGGAATGAACGCAATGGAGGAGACATGGCAGTGAACCCGTTCGACGACGAGAACGGCGAGTTCCACGTGGTGGTCAACGACGAGGAGCAGCACTCGCTGTGGCCCACGTTCGCCGAGGTGCCCGGCGGCTGGCGGATCGTGTCCGGACCGGCGGGGCGGGCGGAGTGCATCGCGTACGTCGAGGAGAACTGGACCGACATGCGGCCCCGGAGCCTGCGCGAGGCGACGCCGGCGTCCTGAGGCGGCCCGTACCCGCCGGGGCCTGCGTACTCGACCGGGGCTCGTCCGTGCCGAAAGGTCCGTGGGCTTTCGTGAAACGGACCGGGATGTACGTGGGGTGCACAGGGAGGGCGCGCTGTGGGCGGTCGAAATTCCGACGTCGTCTTCGTCCGATGGCCGGCGCAGGCGGATCTGAGGACCCGCTGCCGGAAGGAGGGGATGCCGCGGCTACTCGTCGTGGAGGCGGGCGCGCAGCCGCCGATCAGCAGCGATCCCGTCGAGGACTGGGTCCGCCCCCCGGTGTCGCGCGATGACCTGGAGGCCCGGGTCGCCGTCCTGCAGAACCGCTTCGACAGCAATCGGGTACCGACGATCGACTCGACCGGAACCCTCGGCTTCGGCCATCACTCCATCACCGTCTCCGCCACGCAGACCGAGCTGATGCGGCTGCTCGTAGACCGCTTCGGCGACGTCGTGCACCGCGACGAGTTCGTGCGGTGCTTCGCCCTGCGGGCGCTGACGCTGAACAGGAACGCGCTCGATCTGCACATCATGCGGCTCCGCCGCCGGCTCCAGCCGATCGAACTGTCCATCCGGACCGTGTGGGGACGGGGCTACATGCTGGAGAACGCGGTCCAAGCCGAGGTCGTCCCGGTGGCGAACGCCTCCGCCATCTGACCCGGCACTGATCCGAAGGTGCGCCGCCGCGGCACCAGGACCCCGCGCGATCACGTACTCGTCCGACGTCGTGCGGCACATGCCAGAGCCCAGGCACCAACCGACCACTCGACACCGGAGATTACCTTGGACTCCTCGACGACCAGCACGCTTTACGAGGTGGGAGACCTGCCCCCGCTCGGGACCGTCCCCCGCTCCATGTACGCATCGGTCATTCGACCGGAACGGTACGGGGCTCCGGCGACTGCCTTCCGGACGGAGGTCGTCGACGTGCCCGAGGTTCCGCCCGGGTTCGTCCTCGTCGCGGTCATGGCCGCCGGCATCAACTACAACAACGTCTGGGCGGCCAAGGGGCATCCCGTCGACGTCGTGGCGGCACGACAGCGCCAGGGCAGTGCGGAGCCCTTCCACGTCGGCGGATCGGATGCCTCGGGCATCGTCTGGAAAGTGGGAGCCGGTGTACGGCAAGTCGAGGTGGGCCAGGAGGTCATCGTCTCGGCCGGTCTGTGGGACGAGGACGATCCCGACGTTCGGCTCGGCGTCGATCCCATGCTCGCTTCGTCACTGCAAGCGTGGGGCTACGAATCGAACTGGGGCTCCTTCGCGCAGTTCGCCCTGGTGGCCGATTTCCAGTGCCTGCCCCGGCCCGCCAGGCTGAGCTGGGCGGAATCCGCAGGATTCCTGCTGACCGGTGCGACCGCGTACCGGCAGCTCAACGGCTGGGCACCCCACACGGTTCAACCCGGGGACGGAGTCCTCATCTGGGGCGGCTCGGGCGGCCTCGGCTCCATGGCCATATCCCTGACCCGGCAGATGGGGGGCAGGCCCATCGCCGTGGTGTCTTCGCCGGAGAAGGCCAAGTACTGCCTCGACCTGGGCGCCGCAGGCGTCATCGACAGGACCAGATTCAAGCACTGGGGACGCGTACCTCCGGCCGGAACCGAAGAGCACAAGCGGTGGACTGCCGACCTCCGCGCCTTCGGGCGGGAGATCTGGGACATCCTCGGCGAAAAGGTATCGCCCAAGATAGTTTTCGAGCACCCTGGCAGCGATACCATCCCCACCTCCGTCTACGTGTGCGGCACGGGCGGAATGATCGTGATCTGCGGGGCCACGTCCGGCTTCACCGTGGACGTCGACCTCCGATATCTGTGGATGCGGCAGAAGCGGCTTCAGGGATCTCATTTCGCGAATCCGCGCGAGTGCCACGCGGTGACCCGCCTCGTCGACATGGGCCTCCTGGACCCGCACCTGGGACACACGTACGCCTTCGAGGAAATCGGCCGCGCCCACCAGGACCTGCTCGAAGGCGTGCAGGCGCCAGGCAACTCGGCCGTGCTGGTCGGTGCGACCAGCAACCCCGGACTCGGGGACCGCTGACAGAACGCTCGAGAACCGATTGTGCCGCAATCGCAAGAGAGCTGCACTCGGCATGAATGCACGGATCGATATTCGCGTTGTCTGGCATCATCGAGTCACGCCAATCCGCGGGACCATTCCCGAAGTCGTATGGGAATTCGTTTCCGCGGGCGGGCGTGACCCGGATGTCCTCCGAGCAGGGGTTCCGCCTGGCCGGACGAACAGGCCCTCACAACCACGGAGTCGACGTGACGAGCATCGATCTGAATCCGGTGGCATTTCCCACTGAGCGCACGTGCCCCTTCAGCCCTCCCCCCAAGCTGACCGAGCTACGGGACGAGCACCCGGTGAGCAGGCTGGCCTATCCGGACGGCACCACTGGATGGCTGGTCACCGGGTACGCCGCCGCGCGTGCCGTGCTGAACGACCCCCGGTTCAGTTCACGCGGAGAGCACCGCCGGATGGCGGTCGGAGAGGGCGCCCCGGGGCCGACGAGGCCGGGCGTCTTCATTTTCATGGACGCCCCCGAGCACACCCGGTTTCGCAAGCTGTTCACCGGCGAATTCACGGTACGGCGGACCAGGAACCTGGAACCGAAGGTGGAGCAGATCACCGCGGACCGGATCGCGGCGATGCGGGAGATGGGACCTCCGCTAGACCTGGTGCGCGAATTCGCCCTGCCGATTCCCTCGCTGGTGATCTGCGAGCTGTTGGGCGTTCCGTACGAGGACCACGCCTTCTTCCAGCGTCATTCGGAAACCATGCTCGACTACGACTGCTCGATGGAAGAGGTCGTGGAGGCCTTCCACCTGATGGCGGAGTTCTTGACCCGGCTGATCCGCCACAAACGCGACAGGCCGCAGGACGACCTGCTGAGCAGGGTGGCCGCATCGGACCTCACGGACGAAGAGGCCGCGGGTTCGGCCATGCTCGTCCTCACGGCGGGCCACGAGACCACCGCGAAGATGCTGGGGCTCGGCACTTATCTGCTGCTCTCCCGGCCGGAGCAACTGGCGCTGCTGCGCAAGGACCCGGCGCTGATCAACGGCGCGGTGGAGGAGATGCTGCGCTACCTGAGCATCGTCCAGTTCGGGATCATCCGCGGAGCCACGCAGGACGTCGAGCTGGAGGGCCGGCGGATCCGCGCGGGCGAGGTCGTGACCGTGGCCCTGTCCGCGGCCAACCGCGATGCCGCCGCCTTCCAGGACCCGGACGTCCTCGACCTGACCCGCAACGCCGGGCGGCACCTCGGCTTCGGCTACGGCGTGCACCAGTGCGTGGGCCAGCAGCTGGCCCGCGTCGAAATGCGCGTGGCGTTCAGCCGGTTGATCCGCGAGTTCCCCGACCTGCACCTGGCTGCCGCTCCCGATGAGATCGAGACGGCCCACCTGTCGTCGATGTACGGCGTGCGGCGCCTTCCCGTCGGCTGGTGACGGCGATGAGGGTCGACGTCGACCGGGACAGGTGCTGCGGGGCCGGCATGTGCGCCCTGACCGAGCCCCTGGTGTTCGACCAGAGCTGCGACGACGGGACCGTCGTGCTGCTCCGTCCGCATCCGCCCGAGGAACTGTGGGACAGCGTCGAGGAATGCGCACGGGTGTGCCCTTCCCAGGCGATCAGCCTCGACGACAACACCTAGGACCGAGATTCCCGATCCTGGCGTTGCGCGCCAGCGAACCTTCCCTCGGGCCCGGTCCTGCGGCCGGCTCCGCCCGCGCGGACCACCGCGCCTTTCACCTGCCCGAAGTGAGGATGCGTGATGAACGCCGACGACATTGCCATCATCGGACTCGGCTGCCGCCTCCCCGGCGGAATCGATTCCCCAGAGGCGCTCTGGCAGGGCCTTCTGGACGGCATCGACGCCATCGCCGAGGTCCCCCCGCAGCGGTGGAGAGCCGATGACTGGCATGACGTCGACCCCTCCGCACCCGGAAAGATGACGACCCGCTGGGGTGGGTTCCTGGACGACGTCGCGGGATTCGACGCCGCGTTCTTCGGCATCTCACCCACCGAGGCCGCCCAGATGGATCCGCAGCAGCGGCTGGCCCTCGAGGTCGCCTGGGCCGCCGTGGAGGACGCCAGGATCCGGGCCGACCGGCTCGCCGCATCGGCCACCTCCGTGTTCTTCGGAACCATGTGGCAGGAGTACCACCTCGCCACCGGGGCCTCCCCGAGTGAGATCCGCACGCACACGGCCATCGGTACGGACACCTCGATCATTCCGGCCCGCATCGCCTACGCCCTCGGACTGCGCGGCCCCGTGATGTCCATCGGAACCGGATGCAGTTCCTCCCTGGTCGCCGTCCACCAGGCGGTGCGGAGCCTGCGGTCCGGCGAGTCGGACCTCGCCCTGGCGGGCGGCGTCAGTCTGATCCTCCACCCCCACACCACCGTGGCGATGTCCAAGTTCGGCACGCAGAACCCCGACGGGCAGTGCCGCGCCTTCGACGCGGACGCCAATGGATACGTCCGGGGCGAAGGGTGCGGCGTGGTCGTCCTGCGCAGGCTCGCGGACGCCCGGCGGCACGGCGACCGGATCTACGCGGTGATCCGCGGCAGCGCCGTGAACAACGACGGCACCACCGACGGCCTGGCCACCCCGGGTTTCGAGACGCAGGCCGAGGTACTGCGCTCGGCCTGGCAGGAGGCCGGCGTCTCCCCGAGCCTGGTGTCCTACGTGGAGGCCCACGGCACGGGAACGCGCCGGGGCGATCCGATCGAAGCGGCGGCCTTGGGAGAGGTGTTCGGCGCCGACAGGAAGGACCCGCTGCGCATAGGGTCCGCCAAGACCAACTTCGGCCACCTCGAACCGGCCGCCGGAGTGCTCGGTCTGCTCAAGACCTCTCTGGCGCTCTTCCACGGCGAGCTACCCGCCAGCCTGCACTTCCGGCGCCCGAATCCCGACATCGACTTCGACGCGGCGAACCTGGCCGTGGTCACCGACCGCCAGCCGTGGCCGGAGGGACCGCGCCTGGCCGGAGTGAGCAGCTTCGGCTACGGCGGCACCAACGCCCACCTCGCACTGGCCGGGCCGCCGCCGGAGACCACCGACGCCCGGGAACCCGCCGAGCGGATGCCGGTTCCCTGGGTGCTCTCGGCGCGCTCCGAACCGGCCCTGCGGGAACAGGCCCGCCGGCTGCGTGCCCACCTGGCCGCGCATCCCGGCCTCTCGGCCCAGGATGTGGGCTACTCCCTGGCCACCACCCGCGCCGACCACGACCACCGGGCCGTCCTGCTGGGCCGGGAGCCCGCGGACCTCGTCCGCGGGCTGGAAGCGCTCGCGTCGGGAGCCCAGGCGCCGAACCTGGTCGTCGGATCCGGCCGCGGGCACCGTCCGGTGCTGATGTTCGCCGGACAGGGGGCCCAATGGGACGGAATGGCCACCGAGTTGCTTCGGTCCTCCGAGGTCTTCAGCGCGGCGTTCGCCGAGTGCGAGGCGGCGCTGGACGGCTTCGTGGACTGGAAGCTCACCGAGGTGGTCGGCGATGCGGACGCCCTGGAACGGGTGGACGTCGTACAGCCCGCCCTGTGGGCGGTGATGGTCTGTCTGGCACGGCTGTGGAAGCACTTCGGCGTCGAGCCGGAGGTCGTGCTCGGGCACTCGCAGGGGGAGATCGCCTCGGCGTGCGTGTCCGGAGCGCTCTCGCTCGTGGACGCCGCGGCCGTGGTGGCGCTGCGTGCCCAGGCCATCCGCCGCGGTCTGGCGGGCCGCGGCGGCATGGTGTCGCTGGTGTGCTCGCGGCCCGATGCGCGGCGGCTGATCGCGCGGTGGCCGGACCGGCTGTCGATGGCCGCCCTGAACGGGCCCAGGAGCACCGTGGTCTCCGGCGACCCCGAGGCGCTCGCGGAGCTGATCGCGGACTGCGAGTCCGAGGGGATCCGGGCCAGGCGCATACCGGTGGACTACGCCTCGCACTCGGCGCAGGTGGAGGCGATCCGCGAGGACATCCTCGCGGACCTGGCCGGGATCCGGCCGCGTCCCGGGGTGGCCGGCTTCTTCTCCACCGTCGACGTCGGCCGGATCGACACCGCGACCCTGGACGCCGGGTACTGGTACCGCAACCTGCGCTCCACGGTCGAACTCGAGGCGTCGGTGCGCGAGCTGGCCGCCGAGGGCCACCGGGTGTTCATCGAATGCACACCGCACCCCGTGCTGACGATGGGTGTGGAGGGGATCGCCGACGTACACACCGTGGGAACACTGCGCAGGCAGGAGGGCGACCGGTTCCTGACGGCTCTGGCCGAGGCTTACACCAGCGGGGTGGACGTCGACTGGAGCCGGGCCTTCGAGCGGGGAGGCGTCGTGGACCTGCCCACGTACCCCTTCCAGCACCAGAGGTACTGGATCGACGCCGAGGCGACGGGCCGCGGGGGGACGCAGGACGCCCCGTTCTGGGACGCGGTGGGCCGCGAGGATCTCGACGAGATGGCCCGGACCCTGCGCATCGACCGGGAATCCCTCGCTCCCGTCCTGCCCGCCCTGGCCTCCTGGCGCAGACGGCGCACCTCGCAGTCCGTCGTGGACCACTGGGAGTACCGGGCCGGCTGGAAGCAGATCCCCGCACCCGCCTCGGTCCGCCGGGGTGACTGGCTGGTCCTCGCGCCCACCGGCAGCGCATGGGCCCACTCGGTGACCGAGGCCCTGACCGGACAGGGACTGCACGTCACCCTCGTGGAGGCCGAACCCTGCCTCGACCGGCGCGCGCTGGCCGCCCGCCTGCGCGGCACTGCCTGCGACGGCGTGCTGTGCCTGCTGGCCGCGCAGGACGGACCGCACCCCGGGCATCCGGGGGTTCCGGCCGGCTACGCCGCGACCCTGACCGCCGTGCAGGCGCTGGGAGACGCGGACGTCACCGCCCCACTGTGGTGCGTGACGCGGAACGCCGTCGCGGTCGCGGACGAAGCGGTCGACCCGGACGGGAGTCTGGTGTGGGGGCTGGGCAAGGTCGTCGCCCTGGAACACTCCGCGCGCTGGGGCGGTCTGATCGACATGTCCTCCCCGTACGAGAGCGCCGTACTGGCCGGGATCCTCACCGGTGGTCACGGTGAGGACCAAGTGGCGATCCGGGGTTCCCTCGCGCACGGCCGACGCCTGGTCCGCGCCACCGCCGGGCAGCCGGCCGGCGAGTGGAGTCCCAGGGGAACGGTCCTGATCACCGGCGGTACGGGAGCGCTCGGCGCCGAGGTCGCGCGCTGGCTGGCCGGCCAGGGCGCCGAGCGCCTGGTGCTGGTCAGCCGGAGCGGGCCGGACGCCCCTCGGGCGGCCGCCCTCACCACCGAACTCCGCCGGCTCGGCACGGAGGCCGAGATCGTCGCCTGCGACGTCGCCGACCGGGAAGCGCTCCGGGAACTCATCGAGCGGACCCGGCCCCGCGCGGTGGTGCACGCCGCCGGAGCCCTGCACGACGGACTCGTCCAAGACCTCGCCCTCGACCAGGTCGACGCGGCGTTGCGGGTGAAGGCGCGCGGCGCGTGGAACCTGCACGAACTCACCTCCGACCTGGACGCGTTCGTGCTCTTCTCGTCGTGGGGCGCGACCGTCGGCGTCCCGGGCCAGGGCAACTACGCGCCCGGCAACGCGTACCTGGACGGCCTCGCCGCGCTCCGCCGCGCGGAGGGGCTCCCCGCGACCTCGGTGGCCTGGGGCCCGTGGGCCGGGGAGGGAATGGCGCGCGGGCCGGTGAAGGAGGTCCTCGACCGCCACGGCGTACCCGCGATGGCCCCGGATCTGGCCCTGCCGGCCCTGGGCAGGGCCCTGGCGAGCCCGGAACCCTGCGTCACCGTGGCGGACGTGCACTGGGACCGGTTCCGTACGGCGTTCACGGCCACCCGCCCGAGCGCCCTGCTCAGCGACCTGCCCGACGGGCGGGACGCCGCGATCGTCCAGGCGCCCGCGCTCCGCCGGCGCCTGGAAGAACTACCCCGGGACGGCCGGGCGCGCGCCGTACTGGACGAGGTCAGGGCGCAGACCGCCCTCGTCCTCGGGCACGCGGCCCCCGATGCGGTGGACGTCGGGCGCACCTTCAGGGAACTCGCCTTCGACTCGGTCCTCGGGGTCGAACTGCGCAACAGGCTGGGCGCGGTGACCGGGCTGCGGCTGCCCGCCACACTGATCTTCGAACACCCCACGCCCGCGCAGCTCGCCGAACACCTGCTCACCGAACTCGCCCCGGACGACGCCACCGTCGGCACTCCGGTGTCCGCCCCGGAGAGTTCTGCGGAGCCCATCGCCATCGTCGCCATGAGCTGCCGCTTCCCCGGTGGAGTCCGCGATCCGGAAGGGTTCTGGCGGCTGCTCGCCGACGGCGGTGACGCCATCACCTCGTTCCCCGAGGACCGGGGCTGGGACCTCTCCGCGCTGTACCACCCGGACCCGGACCACCCCGGAACCAGCTACGTACGCGAAGGCGGTTTCGTCACCGCCGCCGAATTCGACCCGGAGTTCTTCGCAATCAGCCCCCGCGAGGCGCTGACCATGGATCCGCAGCAGCGCATCCTGCTGGAGGGATCCTGGGAGCTGCTGGAGAGGGCCGGAATCGCGCCGCACACGCTGAGGGGCAGCGACACCGGGATCTACCTCGGCACCAACGGCCAGGACTACGCGTCGCTGGGCACTCCCCACGGCTCCGAGGGATTCGGGCTCACCGGAAGCGCCGCCAGTGTGGTCTCCGGCCGGATCTCCTACGCGCTCGGCCTGGAGGGGCCGTCGGTCACGGTGGACACCGCGTGCTCGGCCTCACTGGTAGCCGTTCACCTCGCCGCGCAGGCCCTCGCGAGGGGCGAGTGCACAATGGCCGTCGCCGGTGGCGCCACCGTCATGGCCACGCCGCGCCTGTTCGTCGGATTCAGTCGGCAGCGCGGCCTCGACCCCGGTGGGCGGTGCCGCGCCTTCTCGGACGGCGCCTCCGGCACGGCACTGGCCGAGGGCAGCGGACTGCTGCTGCTGGAGAAGCTGTCCGACGCGCGGCGCAACGGGCATCCGGTCCTGGCCGTGATCCGGGGTTCGGCCGTCAACCAGGACGGCACGTCCAACGGGCTCACCGCGCCCAACGGCCGGGCCCAGCAGCAGGTCATCCGCAAGGCCCTCGCCGCGGCGGGCCTCCAGGCATCCGACGTGGACGTCGTGGAGGCACACGGCACCGGCACGACGCTGGGCGATCCCATCGAGGCCCGCGCACTGCAGGCGACCTACGGGGCCTCCGGCAGGCCGGTGTGGCTGGGCTCGGTGAAATCCAACATCGGGCACACCCAGGCGGCGGCGGGCGTGGCCGGTGTGATCAAGATGGTGCTGGCCATCAACAACGGGGTGGTGCCCCCCACCCTGCACGCCGACACCCCCTCGAGCCACGTCGACTGGTCGGCGGGTTCCCTGCGGCTGGCCACCGCCGCCGTCGACTGGGACGGCGACGGTCCGCGGCGAGCGGGCGTCTCCTCCTTCGGCATCAGCGGCACCAACGCCCACCTGATCCTCGAACAGGCCGCCGAGGCCGAGGAACCGGTGGCGGCCCCGCCTCCCGCACTGCTGCCGTGGGTGCTGTCCGCGCGGACCCCGGAAGCCCTGCGCGAGCAGGCGTCCCGGCTGGCCGTCCGGATCGGCACACCCCCCGAGCCGGACCCGGCCGATCTGGCGTTCTCCCTGGCCACCGCCCGCACGTCCTTCCAGGAGCGTGCCGTCGTCATCGGCCGGGACACCACCGACCTGCTCACCGGGCTGCGTGCGATCACCACGGGGGAGTCCGCGGCGTCGGTCGTGCAAGGGTCGACGGACGACGGCAGGACGGCTTTCGTCTTCGCCGGGCAGGGTACGCAGCGTGCGGGCATGGGAGCCGATCTGCGCGCGGCGTACCCGGTGTTCGCCGCCGCGTGGGAGGACATCCGTGCCGAACTCGACCGGCACCTCACCAGGCCCCTCTCCGAGGTCATCGACGACCCGGACGCACTGCGCCGCACCGAATACACCCAGCCCGCGCTGTTCGCCTTCGAAGTGGCGCTGTTCCGGCTCCTGGAGAGCTGGGGAATCACACCCGATCTGGTGCTCGGACACTCCGTCGGCGAAATCGCCGCCGCGCACGTCGCGGGGGTGCTCTCCCTGCAGGACGCGTGCGCGCTGGTCGCAGCCCGGGGCCGGTTGATGCAGGCCCAGCCGGACACCGGCGTGATGCTGGCCCTTCAGGCCGGCGAGCCGGAGATCGCCCCGCTGCTGTCCGATCGGGTCAGTCTCGCCGCCGTCAACGGACCGCAGTCCGTGGTGATCGCCGGTGACGCCGATGCCGTGGCCGAGGTCGCCGGGCGGTTCACCGGACGCCGCACCAAGCGGCTCAACGTGTCCCACGCCTTCCACTGCGCGCACATGGACGGCATGCTCGACGAATTCCGGAGCGTGGCGGAGGCGGTCACCTTCCACCCGCCGCGCATTGCGCTGGTGACGAACCTGACCGGGCGGATCGTCACCGCCTGCGATGCGGGCCACTGGGTGCGCCAGGTCAGGCAGCCGGTCCGGTTCGCCGACGGAATCCGCACCGCGCTGGGCGAAGGCGTCACCAGGTTCCTCGACATCGGCCCCGACGGAACACCTGCCGCCATGATCGAGGACTGCCTGGACCGCGAGGCCGTCGTGGTCGCGACCCAGCGTCCGGACCGGTCCGGACCCGAGGCACTGACCCTGGCGGTCGCCAGAGCACACACGGCGGGTGCCGGGCCCGACTGGCCCTCGCTCCTCGGCGGGCGGCGGCGCCGCGTCGACCTTCCCACCTACCCCTTCCAGCGCAAGCGGTTCTGGCTGGACGCCTCCGGCGCCGGGCACCCCTGGCTGACCGAGGTCACCGAACTGGCCGACGGCGGCTGGGTGCTGTCGGGCCGGGTGTCGGCCTCGTCCCAGCGGTGGCTGGCCGATCACGTGGTCTTCGACACCGTCGTCGTACCCGGCACCGCACTGCTGGACCTGGTCCTGGCCGCGGCCGGCCAGGCCGGAGCGGCCGGCGTCGGCGAGCTGACCCTGTCGCGGCCGATGGTCCTGGAGGACGCGGCACACGTACAGGTCAGGATCGGCCCCGCCGAAGACGGACGGCGACCGGTGACCCTGCACAGCAAGGTGGACGGCTCGGGTGCCTGGAGCACCCATGCCGAGGGCGTGCTGGTGGACGCGTTCGGTCCGGAGCCCACCGACTGGTCGATGCCCGAGCTGCCCGCCGTGGACCTCTCCGGCTTCTACGAGGGCTTCGCCGCCCAGGGCGTCGACTACGGCGCCGCTTTCCACGGCGTGGCCGAACTGCGCGGGCAGGGCCGGACCGCCTGTGGTGTGGTCCGGCTACCGGTCGGCGAGGCGGGCGGATTCGGTGTTCACCCGGCCCTGCTGGACGCGGCCTTGCAGGTGATGCGCGCGGTGGTCCCGGCCACGGCGGAGGCACAGCTTCCCTTCCAGTTCACCGACGTCCGCCTGTACGCGACGGGAGCCACCGAGCTCCGGGTCCGGGTCGACGTCCGGGACGACGGGATCCGGGCCGTGATCACCGACCCCGCCGGGGCGCCGGTGGCGTACATCGGGGCGCTGCGGCTGCGTCCGGTCAGTGCCGATCTGCTGCGGGCGGCCCTCTCCGTTCCCGACCTCTACCGCGTGGTGTTCCGGCCCGTGCCGAAGGCGCCCTCGGTTCCGGAGCCCGTACGGGTCCTGGGCCGCGGCCCGGTGTCCGAGGCCCTCGGGGTGACGCCGGCCGAGACGGTCACGGGAGACGGCCCGCGCCGGATCCTGATCGACGCCACCGGGAACCCCGAGGGTGTCGCCGCCGCCCACGAGTCGACCGCGTACGCGCTGGACCTGCTGCGCCGACTGGTCCCGCTCACGGGCGTCGAGCTCGTGTGGATCACCAGGGACAGCGTCGCCGCGCGCCCCGGCGACCGCGTGCGCGGACTCGCGCGGGCACCCCTGTGGGGCCTGCTGCGGGCGGCACGGCGCGAGCACCCGGAGGCGGCCCTGCGGATCGTCGACTGCGACCGGATCGACGCCGCGACCCTGCTGTCGGCGCTGTCCGTGACCGGCGAGCCGGAGCTCGCCGTCAGGGACGGGGAGGTCCTCGCGCCCCGGCTGACCGCGGCGGGCGCCGCCGGGGCGCCCACCGCCGCCGTGGCCGACGGAACGGTGCTGATCACCGGAGGCACCGGCGAACTCGGCAGGGCGGTCGCCCGGCACCTGGTGACCGAGCACGGGGTCCGCGACCTGGTGCTGACCTCGCGCAGCGGTCCCGGCAACCCGGAAGCCGGGAGCCTGATCGCGGAACTGACCGGAGCCGGTGCACGATCCGTCCGGGTGCTGGCCTGCGACGTCGCCGACCGGGCCCAGGTGGCCGACGTACTGTCCTCGGTGGACGACTGGTCGGCGGTGCTGCATCTCGCCGGCGTGATCGACGACGGCCTGCTGCTCGACTACGACCCTCGGCGCCTGCGTACGGTACTGGCCCCCAAGCTCGACGGGGCCGCGCACCTGGCGGAACTCACCGGGCATCTGGGCCTCTCGGCGTTCGTGCTGTTCTCCTCGGTCTCGGGAACCCTCGGTTCGGCCGGGCAGGGCGCGTACGCGGCGGCCAACGCCTATCTGGACGCCCTCGCAGCCCGCAGCGGTGGGACCAGCCTGGCCTGGGGTCTGTGGGAGCAGGCGGGCTCGGGAATGACCGCGCACCTCGCGGAGGCGGAGCTGGGGCGCCTGCGCAGGCAGGGCATCGCGCCGCTGCCCGTCGCCAAGGCCCTGCGGCTGCTGGACCGCGCGCTGCGCTCGCCGGACGGCAACCTCGTCCCCGTCAGGCTGGACCTCGCCGCGTTGGAAGGCGAACCCCCGGCCCTGCTGCGGGGACTGGTCCGGCCCTCCCTGCGCCGGGCCGGCGAGGAGCCTGCGGGCGGCGGGCTACGCAAGGACCTGCAGGGCCGGACGCCCGCCGAGCAGGCCGCCTCGGTCACCAGGCTGGTGCTGGGGGAAGTCGCCGTCGTCCTGGGGCTGCCCGGCCCCGGAGCGCTCAGGAGCAAGGCCGTACTGAAGGACCTCGGCCTCGATTCGCTGATGGCCATGGAGCTGCGGCGCAGGCTCGCGAGCGCCACCGAGGTCCCGCTGCCCGCGAGTCTCGCCTTCGACCACCCGACCCCGGCGGACATCGCGGAACTGCTGATGCGGCTCATGGGGATCGCTCGTGCGGAGTCCGGGACGGCACCGGAACCGGAGTCGTCATCGGACCCGGCCGGGCCGGCGCCGGCCCGGTCGGTCGCCGAGATCGGCGCCGAGCTCGACGCCCTCCTCGAACTCTAGAAGCTTCCACACCCCGCACTTCCCGGAAGGAATCCCTGATGTCTGAACAGAATCGGCTGGAACTCGCCCTGCCCGCGATCCGGGAGCTCAAGCGGCGGGCCACCGATCTGGAGGCACAACTGACGGAGCCGGTCGCGATCGTGTCGATGGCGTGCCGGCTGCCGGGCGGGGTGGGCACTCCGGAGGAGTTCTGGCGGTTGCTGTCCTCGGGTGGGGACGCGATCGAGGGGTTCCCGTCGCGGTGGGACGGCTGGGACGTGTACGACCCCGATCCGGAGGCCGTGGGCAAGAGCTATGCGCGTACGGGCGGATTCCTGCGGGACGTCGAGGAGTTCGACGCCGGGTTCTTCGGGATCCCGCCGCGTGAGGCGCAGGCGATGGACCCGCAGCAGCGGGTCGTCCTGGAAACCTCCTGGGAAGCCCTCGAACGGGCCGGATACCCCTCCGAAGCCCTCGAGAACAGCAACACCGGTGTGTACCTCGGCACGATGAACGGCGACTACGGCAGCGTGGGGCACGGTCTCGGGGACCAGGACGGATACGTCAACACCGGCAGGGCGAGCAGTGTGCTGTCGGGGCGGGTGTCGTACGCGCTGGGGCTGCGGGGCCCGGCCGTGACGGTGGACACGGCGTGTTCGTCGTCGCTGGTGGCCCTGCACCTGGCGGTGACGGCACTGCGGCAGCGGGAGTGCGACGTCGCACTGGCCGGTGGCGTGACCGTGATGTCGACGCCCTCGGTGTTCGTGGAGTTCTCCCGGCTGCGGGGCATGGCCGCCGACGGGCGGTGCAAGAGCTTCTCCGCCGATGCGGACGGGGCCGGCTGGTCCGAGGGCTGCGGCGTGCTCGTCCTGAAGCGGCTGTCGGCCGCGCAGGCGGCCGGGGACCGCGTGCTGGCCGTGATCCGCGGATCGGCCGTCAACCAGGACGGCCGCTCCCAGGGACTGACCGCTCCGAACGGGCCCTCGCAGCAGCGGGTGATCCAGGAAGCACTGTCGCGCGCGGGGCTTTCCCCCGCGGACGTGGACGCGATCGAGGCACACGGCACCGGCACCCCCCTGGGCGACCCGGTCGAAGCCGGGGCGCTGGCGGCGGTCTTCGGGCCGGGGCGGTCCGCGCAGCGGCCGGTGTACCTGGGGTCGTCGAAGTCGAACATCGGTCACGCCCAGGCCGCCGCGGGCGTGGCCGGCGTGATCAAGATGGTGCTCGCGCTGCAGCACGAACAGCTGCCCCCGAGTCTGCACGCCGAGCGCCCCAGCGAGCACATCGCATGGGAGGGCAGCGGCCTCGAGCTGCTGGGCGGGGCGCGCTCCTGGCCGCGGGAGGAGTCCCGGCCTCGGCGCGCGGGCGTGTCGTCGTTCGGCCTGTCCGGGACCAACGCCCATCTGATCCTCGAGGAGGCACCGGCGCGCACGGGATCCCCGGAGGAGCCCGAGGAGGTCTCCGGGCCCGAGGCCGGCGCCGCCGGCGGCGGGGTGTTCCCGGTGGTGGTGTCGGGCCGGGACGCCGGTGTCGTGCGGGCGCAGGCCCGGCGCTGGGCCCAGTGGTGGCGCGAGCACTCCGAGGCGTCCCTGGACCGGGTCGCCTCCACGGCCCTGTGGCACCGCAGCTGGTTCGACTCCCGCGGCGCCGTCCTCGCCTCCACCCGCGAAGAGGCCATCGCCCGGCTGGAAGCCCTCGCCGACGGCATTGATGCCACCGGAGTGATCGCTCCCCTCGAGACGCCGGGTGACGAGGCCCTCCAGGAGGCAGGCCCCGGGGGCGTATGGGTGTTCCCCGGCCAGGGGTCGCAGTGGGAGGGCATGGGCCGGGTCCTGTACGAGCAGGCGCCGGTGTTCGCCGAGACCGTGGCGGCTTGCGACGCGGCCCTGCTGCCCTGGACGGGGTGGTCGGTCACCGAGGTCCTGACCGGGCGGCGCCTCCTGTCCGGGGTGGAGGAAGTACAGCCGGCGCTGTTCGCGATGAGCCTGGGCCTGGCCGCGTGGTGGGAGTCCATGGGCGTCACCCCGCAGGCCGTGATCGGGCATTCGCAGGGCGAAGTGGCCGCCGCGGTGGTGGCGGGAGTCCTCACCGTCGAACAGGGCGCGAAGATCGTCGCCGCCCGCTCCCGGGCCGTGGCCACCTGCAGCGGGCAGGGCGGCATGGCCGTCGTCGAACGCGGCGTGGACTGGATCACCGAGCGCCTCACCGGCACCGAACTGTCCGTGGCCGCAGTCAACACCCCGGGATCCACCGTGATCTCCGGAGACAGCGACGCCCTCGACACCCTCCTCGCCCGACTGCAGGCCGAGGACGTGTTCGCCCGCCGGGTGCAGGTGGACTACGCCTCCCACAGCGCGCACATGGACCCCCTCCTGCCCGCCCTGGCCGAGGAACTGGCCGGCCTCCAGCCGACAGCCGGGCGGATCCCGCTCTACTCCACCGTCCACGGCCGCCTGATCCACGGCACCGAGATGGACGCCGGCTACTGGTGCGCCAACCTGCGCCGGCCGGTCCGGTTCGACCAGGCCAGCCAGGCCGCCACCGCCGACGGCCACCACACCTGGGTCGAAGTCAGCCCCCACCCCGTCATGGCCATGGCCCTCGACGAGATCACCCGGCAGCACGGTGGAACCACCGTCGCCACCGCCCACCGGGACCAGGCCGACACCACCGACGTGCTGTCCGCTTGGGTCCGCGCCGGACTCGCCCGGGGCAACGGGTGGCCGTGGGAGCGCGCGGTGCCGCGGACGCCGGTGGAAACCGCCCTCCCCACCTACGCCTTCGACCGCCGACGGTACTGGCTCCCCACCCCCGGCGGCACCCCGGCCGACCCCTCGGCCTGGGGCGCGGACGGGCTCGACCACCCCTGGCTCACGCTCTCCACCCCCCTGGCCGGCGACGACGGCCTCATCCTCACCGGCAGGATCGACGCCACCGCACCCGGACAGCGCTGGCTCAGCGACCACAAGGTGTTCGACACCGTGCTCCTGCCCGGCACCGGGATCCTCGACATGGTCCTCACCGCCGCCGCACGCGTGGGCGCCACCGGGATCGACACCCTCACCCTGACCACCCCCCTCGCCCTCCCCGAAACCGGCGCGCTGCGCGTCCAGGTCGCCGTCACCGGCACCGACGCCCAGGGGCACCGCCAGGTCACCGTCCACACCCACCCCGGCCCCGACACCCACCCCGACACGCCCTGGACCACCCACGCCACCGGCCGACTCACCCACCTGGCCGTCGGCGACACCGACGGCCACGAGTTCGGCGAACTCCGGAGCCGGCCGGTGGCGGGCACCACGCCAGTGGATCTGGACGGGTTCTACGACCGGCTGCGCGAGCGCGGAATCGACTACGGACCCGCCTTCCGGGGTCTGGTGGAGCTTTCCCGCAGCGGCGACACCGCTTACGCCGTGGTCCGCCTGCCCGAGGCCGAAGCCGAGAGCGCGGCGGCAGGCGGCTTCGCGGTGCATCCGGCGCTGCTGGACGCGGCGCTGCACGCGATCTCGGTGCTGGACGCCGACACCGGACGGGTGCCGCTCCCCTTCGAGTGGACCGGGGCGGAGCTGTACGCAACCGGGGCGAGCGAACTCCACGTCCGGATCGAGCGGGATCCCGCATCATCCGAGGCCCGGCTGTGGATGGCGGATGCCCACGGCCGGCCCGTCGCCTACGTGGACGGGCTCGCTCTGCGTCCGGCGACCGCACAGCAGCTGCGGCAGCGCACGGCCGGCCACCTCTACCGGCTCGACTTCCGGCTTCCCCGCACGCTGCGCGAGGCACCTGCCCGGACCTGGGTCCTCGGCGGCGCCGGTGATCTCGCCGACGTGATCGGCGGACGGCCGGTCATCGGCGTGGACGAGCTGCGCGCCCGGCTCGACGCCGGCGAGGAGCCCCCGGCCCGCCTCGTCGTCGACAGCACCACGCAGGACCCGGGTGATCTGGCGGACGCGGTGCACGCGGCCACCGCCACCGCACTGCACGTGGTGCAGGCTCTGCTGGCCGAGTCCCGGCTGGACGGGACCGAACTGGTCTGGGTGACCCGTCAGGCCGTACCGGCCGAGCCGGGCAAGGGCGTCGACGGCCTGGTGCACGCCCCGCTGTGGGGTCTGGTCCGTGCCGCGCGCGCCGAGCACCCGCGGCGATCGCTGCGCCTGGTGGACGCCGGTCCCGGAGCAGAGGACATCACCGCGCTCCCCAGGGCCGTGTCCGTCACGGACGAGCCCGAGATCGCGGTACGGGGAGGAGAGATCCGGGTCGCGCGGCTGGTCGCCGTCGACCCGGAGCCGCAGGATGCCACCCCCGGAACTCCGTTGTCCGGGGGAACGGCACTGATCACCGGAGGAACCGGTGAGCTGGGCAGGGAGCTCGCCCGGCATCTGGTGCGCACCCGTGGGGTCCGGCGTCTCGTGCTGACCTCGCGTCAGGGCGAGCGGGTCCCGGGGGCCGCCGACCTCGCCGCCGAACTCACCGGGGCCGGGGCCGGCAGCGTACGGATCGCTGCCTGTGACGTCGCCGACGGGCAAGCCCTCGCCGCTCTGATCGGCTCCATCGACGATCTGGACTCGGTATGGCACCTGGCCGGTGTGCTGGACGACGGATTGCTGCCGGACCAGACCACCGAGCGGCTGGACCGCGTACTGGCTCCGAAGCTGGACGCCGTGCTGCATCTGCACGAACTCACCCGGGAGCACTCGCTCTCCGAGTTCGTACTGTTCTCCTCACTCGCCGGAGTGCTCGGAAGCGCCGGCCAGAGCACGTACGCCGCGGCGAACGCGTTCCTCGATGCCTTCGCCGTATGGCGCGTGCACGCGGGTCTGCCTGCCAGGAGCCTGTCCTGGGGACTGTGGGAACAGGCGGGTGTCGGTCTGACCGCGCGCCTCGGCCGGGCCGAGTTGACCCGGATCCGGCGCATGGGCGTCGAGCCGTTGTCCGTGGATGAGGGGCTGCGGACCCTGGACGCGGCGCTCGCGACGGATGCGCAGGGACATCTGGTTCCCGTCCGCCTCGGGCTGGCCTCGTTGCGCCGCGGTCAGGACGAGGTGCCCGCGCTGCTGCGCGGCATGGTCCGGCCGCGCCTGCGGCGGGTGAACGCCGGCGAGGCGCCCTCGGACCTGCGCGGCAGGCTCGCGGCGATGACCGGCGACCAGCGGCGGGAGTCGGTGACGCTGCTGGTGCGGTCGGCGGCGGCGGGCGTGCTCGGCCTTCCGGACGAGGATGCGGTGTCGGCGCAGCAGGTGCTCAGGGAGCTCGGCCTCGACTCGCTGATGGCCGTGGAACTGCGGCGCCGGGTCTCGCAGGAAACCGAGGTCGCCCTGCCGGCGACGCTGGCGTTCGACTACCCGACCCCGGCCGCCATGGCGGAGTTCCTCCTGGAACGGATGGACCTGTCACAGGCGATGCGGCCCTCCGAGGCTGTCGTCCGCGATGCGGGCGAGGACGACGATCCGGTGGCGATCGTGTCGATGGCGTGCCGGCTGCCGGGCGGGGTGGGCACTCCGGAGGAGTTCTGGCAGTTGCTGTCCTCGGGTGGGGACGCGATCGAGGGGTTCCCGTCGCGGTGGGACGGTTGGGACGTGTACGACCCCGATCCGGAGGCCGTGGGCAAGAGCTATGCGCGTACGGGCGGATTCCTGCGGGACGTCGAGGAATTCGACGCCGGGTTCTTCGGGATCCCGCCGCGTGAGGCGCAGGCGATGGACCCGCAGCAACGGCTCGTGCTGGAAGCCTCGTGGGAGGCTCTCGAGCGCGCCGGACTGCGCCCCGAAACCCTGGAGGGCAGCAACACCGGCGTGTACCTCGGTGCGATGGGGTCGGACTACGACCGCTTCCACAAGCATGACCTGAGTGCGCTCGACGCATACGGCTCCATGGGCAGTGCCGGCAGTGTGCTGTCGGGTCGGGTGTCGTACGCGCTGGGGTTGCAGGGCCCGGCGGTCACGGTGGACACGGCGTGTTCGTCGTCGCTGGTGGCCCTGCACCTGGCGGTGACGGCACTGCGGCAGCGCGAGTGCGACGTCGCACTGGCCGGTGGCGTGACCGTGATGTCGACGCCTTCGCTGTTCGTGGAGTTCTCCTGGCTGCGGGGCATGGCCGCCGACGGGCGGTGCAAGAGCTTCTCCGCCGATGCGGACGGGGCCGGCTGGTCCGAGGGCTGCGGCGTGCTCGTCCTGAAGCGGCTGTCGGCCGCCCGGGCGGCCGGGGACCGGGTGCTGGCGGTCATCCGCGGCTCCGCGGTGAACCAGGACGGCCGCTCCCAGGGGCTGACCGCTCCGAACGGGCCCTCGCAGCAGCGAGTGATCCAGCAGGCCCTGTCGCGCGCGGGGCTTTCCCCCGCGGACGTGGACGCGATCGAGGCGCACGGCACCGGCACCCCACTCGGTGACCCCATCGAGGCGGGCGCTCTCGCCGAGGTCTTCGGGCCGGGGCGGTCCGCGCAGCGGCCGCTGTACCTGGGCTCGTCGAAGTCGAACATCGGTCATGCCCAGGCCGCCGCGGGCGTGATCGGCGTGATGAAGATGGTGCTCGCGCTGCAGCACGAACAGCTGCCCGCGACGCTGCACGCGCAGGAGCCGAGCCCGCACGTCCCATGGGAGGGCAGCGGTCTTGAGCTGCTGGGCGAGGCGCGCTCCTGGCCGCGGGAGGAGTCCCGGGTGCGGCGCGCGGGCGTGTCGTCGTTCGGACTGAGCGGGACCAACGCCCATCTCGTTCTCGAGGAGGCCCCTGCCGTAGATGCCGTCACCGAGCAGGCCGTCACCGAGCAGGCCGCGGCGGAGGGCGTGTTCCCGGTGGTGCTGTCGGGCCGGGACGCCGGTGTCGTGCGGGCGCAGGCCCGGCGGTGGGCCGAATGGTGGCGCGAGAACCCGGACGTGTCCTTGCCGAAGGTGGCGTCCACGGCCCTGTGGCACCGCAGCTGGTTCGACCACCGGGGCGCGGTACTGGCCACCACCCGCGACGAGGCCATCAGCCGCCTCGAAGCGCTCGCCGAGGGGACCGACGCGCCCGGCGTGATCACCCCTGCCGAGGGACCGGGCGCAGGGGTCCTCCACGGGGCCGGTTCCGGCGGTGTGTGGGTCTTCCCGGGCCAGGGGTCGCAGTGGGAGGGCATGGGCCGGGCCCTGTACGAGCAGGCGCCGGTGTTCGCCGAGACCGTGGCGGCTTGCGACGCGGCCCTGCTGCCCTGGACGGGATGGTCGGTCACCGAGGTCCTCACCGGGCGGCGCCCCCTGTCCGGGGTGGAGGAAGTACAGCCGGCGCTGTTCGCGATGAGCCTGGGCCTGGCCGCGTGGTGGGAGTCCATGGGCGTCACCCCGCAGGCCGTGATCGGGCATTCGCAGGGCGAAGTGGCCGCCGCGGTCGTCGCGGGAGTCCTCACCGTCGAACAGGGCGCGAAGATCGTCGCCGCCCGCTCCCGGGCCGTGGCCACCTGCAGCGGGCAGGGCGGCATGGCCGTCGTCGAACGCGGCGTGGACTGGATCACCGAGCGCCTCACCGGCACCGAACTGTCCGTGGCCGCGGTCAACACCCCGGGATCCACCGTGATCTCCGGAGACAGCGACGCCCTCGACACCCTCCTCGCCCGACTGCAGGCCGAGGACGTGTTCGCCCGCCGGGTGCAGGTGGACTACGCCTCCCACAGCGCGCACATGGACGCCCTCCTGCCCGCCCTGGCCGAGGAACTGGCCGGCCTCCAGCCGACAGCCGGGCGGATCCCGCTCTACTCCACCGTCCACGGCCGCCTGATCCACGGCACCGAGATGGACGCCGGCTACTGGTGCGCCAACCTGCGCCGGCCGGTCCGGTTCGACCAGGCCAGCCAGGCCGCCACCGCCGACGGCCACCACACCTGGATCGAAGTCAGCCCCCACCCCGTCATGGCCATGGCCCTCGACGAGATCACCCGGCACCACGGGGGAGTGGCCGTCGCCACCGCCCACCGGGACCAGGCCGACACCACCGACGTCCTCTCCTCGTGGGTCCGCGCCGGACTCGCCCACGCAGACGCCTGGCCGTGGCACCGGCTCATCCACCGGGCCTCCCCGGCGAGTGAGTTGCCCACCTACGCCTTCGACCGTCAGCGTTACTGGCTCCCCGCCCCCCGCACCACTGCGGCGGACGCCTCGGGTCGGGGCGCGGACGGGACGGGCCACCCGTGGCTCACGCTGGCGACACCGCTGGCCTCCGGCGACGGCCTGGTCCTCACCGGCACGATCGACGCCGCCGACGGCGGCCAGCGCTGGCTGCGCGACCACCGCGTGTTCGGCACGGTACTGCTGCCCGGCACCGGGATCCTGGACATGGTCCTCGCCGCCGCCGAACGGGTGGGCGCGACCGCCGTGGACACCCTGACCCTCACCACCCCCCTGGTCCTGCCCGAGTCCGGGCCGCTGCGCCTGCAGATCGCCGTCACCGACATCGACGGCAACGGGCACCGCCAGGCCACCGTCCACACCCATCCCGACCCCGAAACCCACCCCGACACCCCCTGGACGACGCACGCCATCGCCCAGCTCACCCACGTCACGCCCACGCGCGAACCCGAATCCGTCGACTGGGCGGCGGCCCTCGAGTCCGCGCACCACGTGTCCCTGGACGGGTTCTACGAGCGCTTCAGCGAGCGCGGACTCGATTACGGCCCCGCATTCCAGGGCCTCAGCGCCCTGTGGCGACAGGGCAACGAGCTCTACGCCGTCCTTCGCCTTCCGGAGAGCCTGCGACCCGAAGGGTTCGGGATCCACCCCGCCCTCCTGGATGCCGCGCTCCACACGATCCTCACCGCTGAGGAAGCCGACGACGCGCGGCGAGGGAAGCGGGTCCTGCTGCCGTTCGAGTGGAACGACGCGCGGCTGTACGCGACCGGGGCCTCGGTCGCGCGGGTGCGCGTACGCCTCGACAGCACGCGCTCGCAGGCCGAGCTGTGCGTGACGGACGAGAACGGGGACCTGGTCGTCACGGCGAGCCTTCGCCTCCGGGAGGCGAGCGCGGAAGGCCTGCGGACGGCGGCGCAGCAGCACCTGTACCGGCTGGAGTTCCAGGAATGCCCGGCGCCCGCTGCCGAGCCGGCGGACACCGTGATCACCGCTGGTCCCCTCGCGGCCGCGCTCGGACTGCCCACGCTGGACGCAGGGAGCGGACCGGTTCCTTCCCGCATCGTGGTGGATGCCACGCAACCCACCGGTACCCCGGAGGAATGCACCGCGGCGGCACTGATCCAAGCGGGGGAGCTGCTGGCCGATCCACGGCCGGCCGGGACCGAACTGGTCTGGGTGACCCGTCGGGCCGTGTCCGTCGACGAGGGCGACACCGTCGACCTGACATCGGCGCCCCTGTGGGGTCTGCTGCGTGCGGCGCGCGCCGAGGGACATCCGGTGCGGCTGGTGGACGTGGACGGTGACGCCGATCCGGACAGGGTGCTGGCGTCGCTGACCGTCCCCGAGCCGGAGTTGGTGGTCCGCGGCGGTACGGTACGGGTTCCCCGGCTGGTCCGGTTCTCCCCGCGCGACACGGCATCCGCGGACGGCGGCACGGCGCCTGCCGCCGACACGCCTGATGCGGAGCGAGCCCGGGGCACGGTGCTGATCACCGGCGGTACCGGTGAACTGGGGCGGCAGGTCGCCCTGCACCTGGTGAGCGCATGGGGAGTGCGCACGCTGGTACTGGCTTCCCGCCGGGGTGACGCAGCGGACGGTTCCGACGAGCTGGTCGCCGAGCTGACCGCCGCCGGGGCCGAGAGCGTGCGCGTGGTGGCCTGCGACGTCACCAGCCGCGACCAGCTGGCCGGACTCGTGGAGTCCGTCACGGATCTCAGCGGCGTGTGGCATCTGGCCGGCGTACTCGACGACGGACTGCTCGCGGACCAGACCCCGGAGCGTCTGGAACGGGTCTGGGCGCCGAAGGCACGCGCGGCATGGTGGCTGCACGAGCTGACCGCGGACCGTCCACTGACCTGGTTCGTGGTGTTCTCGTCCGCCGCGGGTGTCCTCGGAAGCCCTGGGCAGAGTGTCTACGCGGCGGCCAACGCGTTCGCGGACGCGCTCGTGCTCGAGCGGCGCCGGCAGGGACTTCCCGGCCTGAGCCTGTCCTGGGGACTGTGGGAGCAGGCCGGTACGGGGTTGACCGCGCACCTGGGTCAGGCGGAACTGGCACGGATGCGCAGGCAGGGAGTGGCCGCGCTGACCGGTGCGCAGGCACTGGGGGCCCTCGATACCGCGCTGACCAGCCGGCGGGCGCATCTCGTCCCCCTCCGGGTCGATCTGTCCGGGGCCGAGGACGCCCGCTCGCCGCTGCTGCGGCGCCGGACCCGGATGCGGAGGCTGGCGGACACCCGGACGGCCGGCGTCGACACCGGTTGGTCCGCCCTGCCGGAGGCACAACGCATCCGCGCACTGGTTGATCTCGTACGGCGTGAAGCGGCCGTGGCCTTGGGCCGCTCCGACGAGATCCACCCCGAGGCGGAGTTCACCGGACTCGGGCTGGACTCCCTGATGGCCGTGGAACTGCGCCGGCGGCTGTCGGCCGAGACCGGACTGTCCCTGCCCGCGACGGCCGTGTTCGATCACCCGACGCCCGCCCGCCTGGCGGAGTACCTGGGCGGCTGCCTACGAGACCCGGGGGACGACACGGGCCGGGCGCGCGTGAAGCGCGTGAAGCGCGTGGAACGCGGGGAGCGGCGCGGTGTCCATCCGGCGACCGAGGGGCAGCGCAGGCTGTGGTTCCTGGAGCAGATGCGTCCCGGCACGGCCGAGTACAACGTGACGATGCCGGTCCGGGTCGCCGAACCGTTGGACCGCGCAGCGTTCGCCTCCGCCGTCGAGTTCGTGGTGCGGCGGCACGAGGCACTGCGCACGGGCCTGGAGAGCCGCGACGGTGAGCTGGTCCAGGTGGTGTACGAGGAGTTCGCCGCCCCGCTGCGCTTCGAGGAGGTGGCCGGTTCCGAGGAGCTGGCCGACCGGATCCGGGGCGAGGCCGAGACGCCCTTCGACCTGTCCGGCCCCGTCCTGCTGCGCTGCCTCGTGCTGACCGCCGCGGACGAACAGGTGGTCTGCTTCACCCTGCACCACGCGATCATCGACGCCTGGTCGCTGGTCATGATGCTGCACGAGCTGTTCGCCGCGTACGGCGAGTTCTGCGCGGGCCGCGTTCCCGACAGCGGGAGCGAAGCGCTCGTGCACCTCGGCGACTACGCCGGCTGGGAGCGGGACTCCCTCGAACAGGGAGGCTTCGAGGCGGGACTCGGGTTCTTCCGGAACGAACTGGCCGGGGCCCCGCGTCTGGAACTGCCCCGCAGCGACCTGGACTCCGGCGCGGGCAAGGTCGGATTCGCCGTGTCCGACGCCCTTCGGGGCGAGCTGGAGGAGCTCGCCTCCGATGCGGGGGTCACCCTGTACACGGTGCTGGCCGGCGCCTTCGCGGTGCTGCTCTCCCGGTACAGCGACCAGCGGGACTTCAGCATCGGCACGGTGTGGTCCGGGCGCGACCTGTCCGGGGCGGCGGAGATCGTCGGTTTCCTCGCCAACACACTGCCGTTGCGCTGTGATCTCTCCGCTGACCCGAACGTGTTTGATCTGCTGTCGGCGATGAAGTCCCGCGTGCTCGGGGTGATGGAACACCAGAACGTGCCGCTGTCCGAAGTGGTCAAGGTCGTCGACGCCGAGCGCAACGGCGAGGAGAACCCGCTGTTCCGGGCGGTGTTCAACTACGGCCTGGGTGCCGAGCCGGACGACGGCACGTGGCAGCCGTACGCCGGGTTCTTCACCGGCAACGTCGCGGGGACCGCCAAGTTCGAGCTGACCATGAGCCTGGCACCCGCCGCGGAGGGACTGCGCGGGGAGCTGGAGTTCCAGTCGCACGTACTGGATCGGCAATCCGCACAGCGCATGGTCGCGAACTTCGAGACCCTGCTGGACTCCTTCGTCCGGGACGGTGCTCTGCCGGTCAGCCGGTTGCCCTTGCGCCACGCCGAGGAAGTGGGCTGGTTCCGGCGGCACGGCGACGACGTGACGTCGGAACCGGCCGCGCTGCCCGCGACGCAGCCGGAGCCGCAGCCGCAGCCGCGGTCCGCGGAACCGGTCGCCGAGGGTGACCGGGTGTGGGAGACGGTGCTCTCGGCCTGGTCGCAGGTACTGGAGCTGGAGCCGGCCGAAGTGGACCCGGACAGCGGCTTCTTCGATCTGGGCGGCACGTCGTTGACAGCGGTGCGGGTCCACGAGCTGATCCGTGACGGTCTGGACCGCGAGTTTCCGCTCGCGACGCTGTTCCGCCACTCCACGGTGCGCCAGCTGACCACGTTCCTGCGCGGTGACGCCACGCGTGCGGCGACTGCGACTGCGACTGCGCCGTCGCCGGCGGCCGCGCCGGCCGGGGAGCGTGCGGACGAGGACGCGGTGGCGATCGTGGGCGTGGCCCTGCGCCTGCCGGGTGCGGCCGACGCGGAGCAGTTCTGGGCGAACCTGCGGGGCGGTGTGGAGTCGATCCGCCGCTTCACCGACCGGGAACTGCTGGACGCCGGGGTGCCCAGGAACGTCCTGGACGATCCCGGGTTCGTCCCGGCCAAGGGATACGTGCAGGACGCCGACCTCTTCGACGCCGAGTTCTTCGGTTACTCGCGGTCCGAAGCGGAGAACATGGATCCGCAGCACCGGCTCTTCCTGGAAACGGCCTGGCAGGGCCTGGAGAACGCCGGCATCCTGCCCGGTTCCCACCCCGGCCGCATCGGAGTCTTCGCCGGCGCCGGATTCGGCGGCTACAACAGCGGAAGCGTGCGCGGCGACGAGATCACCGAACTCCACGAGTTCTACCGCAATCTCCTCGGGAACAAGTCCGACTTCGTGTCCACCAGGGTGGCGCACAAGCTGAATCTGCGCGGTCCCGCGCTGACGGTGCAGACGGCGTGTTCCACGGGGCTGGTGGTCGCGCATCTGGCCCGGCAGAGCCTGCTGCGCGGGGAATCCGACGTGGCACTCGTCGGCGCCTCCGCCCTCACCTTCCCCCTGGAGTACGGCTACTACCACCAGGAAGGCTTCGTCTTCTCCCCGGACGGCTCCTGTCGCGCGTTCGACGCCGACCGCCAGGGCACCGTGGTGGGCAACGGTGTGGTGGCGGTGGTGCTGCGGCGGCTGTCGGACGCGGTCGAGGCCGGGGACCGGATCTACGCCGTCATCCGGGGGAGCGCGATCAACAACGACGGGTCGGACAAGGTCGGGTTCACCGCGCCCAGCGTGAGCGGCCAGGCCGCCGTCATCACCGACGCCCTCGCCGACGCCGGGCTCTCCTCCGCCGACATCGGCTACGTCGAAGCCCACGGCACGGCCACCGCCATGGGCGACCTGATCGAGGTCCAGGCCCTCCAGGAGGTCTTCTCCGCCGACCGCGAGGAGCCCTGCGCGGTGGGATCGGTGAAGTCCAACATCGGCCACGTCGACGTGGCCGCGGGCCTGGCGGGGCTGGTCAAGGCAGCGCTCTGCGTCTACCACGGCGAACTCGTACCCACGGTCAACTTCGAGCGCGTCGACCCGGAACTGGGTCTGGATCCGGCGGTCCTGCGGATCAGCGACGACACACGCGCCTGGTCCGGCATCCGACGCGCCGGAGTGTCCTCGTTCGGCATCGGCGGCACCAACGCCCACCTGGTGCTGGAACAGCCGCCGCAGCCGGCCGCCCAGCCCGCCCCGGCACAGATCGCGGCGCCGGTGGTCCTCTCCGGACGGACCCCCCAGGCACTGAGGGACCAGGCCCGGCACTGGGCCCACTGGCTCACCGAACACCCCGACACCACCCTCACCGACCTGGCCTGGACCACCACCCGGCGCCGCCGGCACTTCGAGCACCGGGCCGCCGTCCTCGCCCATGACCTGGACGAGGTGGTGCGCGGTCTGACCGCGCTCGGTGAGGGACAGGGCGACGACGCGGTGTGCACCGGGGTGGCCGAAGAACGCGGCAAGGTCGTGTTCGTCTTCGCCGGCCACGGTTCGCAGTGGCCGGGCATGGCCCAGCGCCTGCTCGCCGAAAGCCCGGCCTTCGCCGACACGGTCGCCCGCTGCGACGAGGCACTGCGCCCGTGGACCGGCTGGTCGGTCCTCGAACTGCTCCGGGACCCCGAGGCGAGCGGGCTGAGCCTGGACGACGTCGAGGTGACCCAGCCCGCGCTGTTCACGGTCGCACTCGGCCTGGCGGAGGTGTGGCGGTCCCTCGGCTTGGAACCGCAGGCCGTGGCCGGGCACAGCCAGGGCGAGGTGCCCGCCGCCGTGTTCGCCGGAGCGCTGACCCTGGAGGAGGGCGCCAAGGTGGTCGCCGTCCGCAGCCAGGCGTTCCGGCGCATCGAGAGCGGCTCGGGCGGCATGGCCCTGTTGGGACTGCCGCTGACCGAGGTCGAGGAACTGCTCGCCGAGTACGACGGATCGCTGTCGGTGGCCGTGGTGAACGCCCCGGGCTCGGTGGTGGTGGCCGGCGCGGCGGACGCGGTGGACGACCTGCTCGCGAAGCTCGCGGACCGTGACGTGTTCTCCCGCCGGCTCAAGGCGGACCGGGCCGGACACTGCAGCCTGGTCGACCCCATGCTGCCCGAGGTGGAAGCGGCGCTGGGCGGACTGCGCCCCCGCGCGACGACGCTGCCGATGTACTCCACGGTCACCGGTGCGCCGATCGGCGGGGAGGCCCTGGACGCCCGCTACTGGTGCCGCAACCTGCGTGAGCCGGTACGCATGGACCTGGCGCTCGACGCACTGGGTGCCGATGGCTTCGGCGTGTTCACCGAGGTCAGCCCGCATCCGCTGCTGGCCATCCCGCTGACCGCTTTCACCGCCGACAGCGGCGGAGTGGTCGTGGGCAGCCTGCGCCGGGACCACGGCGGCCTCGCGCAGATCGTGCGCGGCCTCGGCGAACTGCACGCCCACGGCCATGCGGTGGACTGGACACGGGTCCTCGACGCGCCCGGCCGCCCGGTCGACCTGCCCGGCTACGCCTTCCAGCGGCAGAGCTACTGGATCGACGGCGGAGCCCGTACCCGGCAGGAACGGCCGGCACCCCCCGCGGACCTGGCGGCCCGGCTGACGGCACTGCCCGAGTCGGCACGTGCCCGCACCGTGCTGGAGGCCGTGCAGGAGGTGGTCCGCGGCGTTCTCGGACTCAGCGAACCCATGCCCGTCGACGAGCGGTTCCAGGAGCGCGCACTGGACTCGATGATGGCCCTGCAGCTGCGCAACCGGCTCAGCGAGGTGACCGGTACGCCGCTGCCGTCCACGCTCGCCTTCGAACACCCCACGCCCCGAGCGGTCGTGGAGTATCTGCTGGCCAACGCCTTCTCCGAGCTGCCGCCTCCCGGTCCGACGATGGAACGTGCCGAGCGGCGCGACGTCCATCCGGCGACCGAGGGCCAGCGCAGGCTGTGGTTCCTGGAGCGGATGCACCCGGATTCCGCGCAGTACAACGCCGTTCTCCGGCTCGAGGTGCACCGTCCCCTGGACCCGGAGACGTTCGAGCGGGCGCTGCGTACGGTGATGGACCGGCACGAGGCGTTGCGCACCGGACTGGAACTGCGCGACGGCGAGCTGGTCCAGGTGGTGCACGCGCAGTACACCGTTCCGCTCCGGCACGAGCGGGTGTCCGACGCCGATGAGCTGGACCGGATGCTGCGTGCGGAGGAACGGATACCGTTCGAGCTGAACGCCGAGGCTTTGTTCCGCTGCCTGCTGGTGGATTCCGGCGAGGTGTGGACCCTGTGCTTCACCCTGCACCACGCCATCACCGACGGCTGGTCGCTGTCCCTGCTGCTGAACGAGCTGCACGAGACGTACCGGGCCCTTGCCGGGCAGGACACCCTCCAGCTCCCGGAAGTCCGCTACCACCTCGGCGACTACGCACGATGGGAGAAGGAATCCGTCGAGCAGGGCGCCTTCGCGCGTTCGCTCGAGTACTTCGCCTCCGAGCTCGAGGGTTCGCAGCGCCTGGAACTCCCCGCCCGGGACGTCGCCGAGGACGACCGGGACGACCAGGGCGACGCCGTGCACTTCACCGTGCCCGCGGAGCTCCGGGCACGACTGGACGAGCTGGCCGCACGCAACTCCGTCACCGGGTACACCGTGTACGTCAGCGCCTTCGCGGTGCTGCTCGCCCGGTACACCGACCAGTACGACTTCAGCATCGGCACGATCTGGTCGGCGAGGGAGTTGCCGCAGGTCGCGGAGACCTTCGGGTTCCTGGCGAACACCCTGCCGCTGCGCTGCGACCTGACCGGGGCGGAGACCTTCGAGGACGTCCTGGCCCGCACGCACACCCGGGTGCGGGGCGTGTTCGAGCACCAGAGCGTCCCGCTGACCGAGGTCGTGCGCATCGCCGGCGGTGACCGGACCGGTGAGGAGAACCCGCTGTTCCGGGCGGTGTTCAACTACGGCGGCGCAGCGTTCCCCACGATCGGGACGGGCGAGGCGGCCTGGCGGCTTCCCACGACGGGAAGCGTGTCCGGCAACGTCCGGGGCGCGTCGAAGTTCGAGCTGGGCCTCACGCTGACCGCCGACGGTGATGTGCTGCGCGGCGAGCTGGAGTTCCAGTCCCACGTGCTGGACCAGGACTCGGCCCGCCGCATGGTCGCCAACTTCGAGACCCTGTTGGCATCGCTCGCCGCCCAGCCCGCCCGTCCGGTCCGGGAGACCGAACTCCTCTGCGGTGCGGAACGCCGGTGGCTCGCCGAGCACGGCGGCGACGTCGCGGCCGATCCCGGCGGGGAGAGCGCGTACGAGCTGATACGGGAACGGGCGGCGCGGATGCCCGACGCGGTGGCCCTGGTGTCGGACGGACGCGAGCTGACCTACCAGGAGGTGTCCGCGAAGGCCCGGGCCATCGCCCGGCAGCTGGCCGGACTGGGCGTGACCCGTGGTGATCTGGTCGGTCTCTGCCTGCCCCGCACGGTCGATCTGCCGGTGGCGATGCTCGCCACCTGGATGGCCGGGGCCGCCTACGTTCCGCTGGACCCGGAGTACCCGAAGGCGCGTCTGGACCATGTGGTGTCCGACAGCGGGCTGGAGGTGGTGATCTCGGACGGTTCCCTCGCGGACGTCCTGCCGGACGGCCTGCGGGTGCTGTCGGTGGGGGAGTTCGCCGACGCCGACGAGCACGGGGAACCGGACGGCGCCGTGCCGGTCCAGCCGGATCCGTCCGACCCGGCCTACGTCATCTACACCTCGGGCTCGACGGGCACCCCGAAGGGCGTGGTGGTCGAGCACGCGCAGTTCGCCGGCTTCTGCAGGGCCATGGACGACCGCGTCGGCGGTGGCGCCGACGGCACCTGGCTCGCCGTGACCAGCGTGTCCTTCGACATCTCCGGCCTCGAACTGCTGTGGACCTTGACCAGGGGTTACCGCGTGGTGATCGCCGGCGGAGAACTCGGCGGCTGGGCCGGATACCGGCAGTACGGGCCGACGCACCTGCAGTGCACGCCGTCCCTGGCCAGGATGCTCCTGGCGGACGCGGAAGGCCGTGAGCTGCTCGGTGGGCTGCGGCTGCTCCTGGTCGGTGGCGAAGCGCTCGACCGCGCCCTGGCCGACCGGTTGCTGCGGACCTGTGGCGGCGACGTGCTCAACATGTACGGGCCCACGGAGACCACGGTCTGGTCGACGACCTGGTGGGTCGAGCCCGGGCCGGTCTCGCTGGGATCGCCGGTGCTCGACACCCGGTTGGCCGTTCTCGACCGGCATCGGCAGCCGGTACCGCGCGGTTGCCGCGGTGAGTTGTGGATCGGTGGGCGTGGTGTCGCGCGGGGCTACTGGAACCGGCCCGCGCTGACGGACGAGCGGTTCGTGGTGGACCCGTTCGCGGGTGCGGGGCGGATGTACCGCACCGGGGATGTGGTCCGCTACCGCGAGGACGGCTCACTGGAGTACTGCGGCCGCGTGGACGACCAGGTGAAGCTGGCCGGACACCGCATCGAGCTCGGCGAGATCGAGTCCGTGGTCGCCGGGTGCACCGGCGTCCGGGAGGCTGCCGCGGTGGTGCGTGAGGACGCCGGCTCGGCTGCCTTGTGGATGTACTACTCCGGGGACGCCGACCAGCAGGCCCTGGCCGAGCACGCCGCGGCGCGGCTGCCGGTGTCGATGCTGCCCGCGCGGTGGGTACGGCAGGAGGCACTGCCGCTCACACCGAACCGCAAGATCGACCGGCTGGCCCTGGCCGCACTGCCCGCACCGCAGGCGCAGCCGGAGCCCGCGGGACCGGCCGGCGAGAGTGACCGGGTGTGGGAGACGGTGGTCTCGGCCTGGTCGCGGGTACTGGGTCTGGCCCAGGTGGACCCGGACCGGGGGTTCTTCGATCTGGGCGGGACGTCGATGGCGGCGCTGCGGGTCCACGAGCTGGTCTGCGGCGGCCTGGACCGCGAGTTTCCGCTCTCGACGCTGTTCCGCTACCCCACGGTGCGCCGGCTCAGCGCATTCCTGCGCGGTGACGCCACGCGTACGGTGACTGCGGCGGCGCCCCGTGAGCGTGCGGACGAGGACGCGGTGGCGATCGTGGGCGTGGCCCTGCGCCTGCCGGGTGCGGCCGACGCGGAGCAGTTCTGGGCGAACCTGCGGGGCGGTGTGGAGTCGATCCGACGCTTCACCGACCGGGAACTGCTGGACGCCGGGGTGCCCAGGAACGTCCTGGACGATCCCGGGTTCGTCCCGGCCAAGGGATACGTGGAAGACGCCGACCTCTTCGACGCCGAGTTCTTCCGATGCACTCCGTCCGAAGCGGAGAACATGGACCCGCAGCACCGGCTCTTCCTGGAAACGGCCTGGCAGGGCCTGGAGAACGCCGGCATCCTGCCCGGCGCCGACCCCGGCCGCATCGGAGTCTTCGGCGGAGTCGGCTTCGGCGGCTATGACCAGGGTGATCCCGAGGACGCCTCGGAGGTGTTCCGATCGGCGATCGGCAACAAGAACGACTTCCTCGCGACCCGCCTGGCGCACAAGCTGAATCTGCGCGGTCCCGCGCTGACGGTGCAGACGGCGTGTTCCACAGGGCTGGTGGCCGCGCACCTGGCCCGGCAGAGCCTACTGCGCGGGGAATCCGACGTGGCACTCGTCGGCGCCTCCGCATTCACCTTCCCCCTGGAACAGGGCTACCAGTACCAGGAAGGTTTCGTGGCCTCCCCGGACGGACACTGCCGGCCCTTCGATGCCGAGGGCGCGGGCACGGTCCTCGCCAACGGTGTGGTGGCGGTGGTGCTAAGGCGGCTGTCGGACGCGGTCGAGGCCGGGGACCGGATCTACGCCGTCATCCGGGGCAGCGCGATCAACAACGACGGGTCGGACAAGGTCGGATTCACCGCGCCCAGCGTGAACGGCCAGGCCGCCGTCATCACCGACGCCCTCGCCGACGCCGGGCTCTCCTCCGCCGACATCGGCTACGTCGAAGCCCACGGCACGGCCACCGCCATGGGCGACCCCATCGAGATCCAGGCCCTCCAGGAGGTCTTCACCCCCGACCGCGAGGAGCCCTGCGCGGTCGGATCGGTGAAGTCCAACATCGGCCACACCGACGTGGCCGCGGGCCTGGCCGGACTGGTCAAGGCGGCACTCTGCGTCTACCACGGCGAACTCGTACCCACCGTCAACTTCCAGCGCGTCAACCCCGAACTGGGACTGGACCCGGCGGTCCTGCGCATCAGCGACGACACACGGGAATGGCCGGGCACCCGACGCGCCGGAGTGTCCTCGTTCGGCATCGGCGGCACCAACGCCCACCTGGTACTGGAACAACCGCCGCAGCCCGTCCCGGCACAGCCCGCCCCGGCACAGGCCGCGGCGCCGGTGGTCCTCTCCGGACGCACCCCGCAGGCGCTCAGGGACCAGGCCCGGCATTGGGCCCACTGGCTCACCGAACACCCCGACACCACCCTCACCGACCTGGCCTGGACCACCACCCGGCGCCGCGAGCACTTCGCCGAGCGCGCATCGGTGGCCGGACCCGATCTGTCCTCGGTCATCGAGGGCCTGACCGCCATTGCCCGTGACCAGCCGGACGCGTCGGTCACCCTGGCCACCGCACGGCCGGGCAAGGTCGTGTTCGTCTTCCCCGGCCAGGGTTCGCAGTGGCCGGGCATGGCCCAGCGGCTGCTCACCGAAAGCCCGGCCTTCGCCGACACGGTCACCCGCTGCGACGAGGCACTGCGCCCCTGGACCGGCTGGTCGGTCCTCGACCTGCTCCAGGACGAGGACCGCATCGCGTGGGACCGCCTGGACGTCGCCCAGCCGGTGCTGTTCACCATGTATCTCGGCCTGGCGGCGGCCCTGCGGGATCTGGGCCTGGAAGCACAGGCCGTGGTCGGACACAGCCAGGGCGAGATCCCCGCAGCCGTGGTCGCCGGCGCCCTGACCCTGGAGGAGGGCGCCAGGATCGTGGCCGAACGCAGCACGGCCCTCGCCGCGCTGTCCGCGGACGGGGAGATGGCGACGGTGGAACTCCCGGTGTCCGAAGTCGAGGCGGCACTGGCTCCCTACGGGGACGCCGTCTCCGTCGCCGTGGTGAACACACCGCGATCCACGGTCATCTCGGGAGACCGCGCGATCGTGGAAGAGCTGCTCTACGCGTGGGACGACCAGGACGTGTGGTGCGGCAAGCTGAACACCGCCTGCGCATCGCACAGTTCGCACATGGACGAGCTGCTGTCCGGACTACGGGACCAGCTCGCCTCACTGCGTCCCCGCCCCGCCCGGATTCCGCTGTACTCCACGGTGCTGGGCCGGCGGGCCACAGGCGAGGAACTCGACGCCGCCTACTGGTGCCGGAACCTGCGCGAACCCGTACGGCTCGACCTCGCCCAGCAAGAGCTGCTCGCCGACGGATACACGGTGTTCGTCGAGGTCAGCCCGCACCCCGTGCTGGCCATGCCGCTGACCGACGGCGGCGCCGATCAGGACGCGGTGGTCCTGGCGACCATGGAACGCGACCAGGGCGGCCTGGACCGGCTCCAGCGCGCACTGGGCGCCCTGCACGCGCACGGCGTCGGCATCGACTGGTCGGCGGCCGTTCCCGACGGGCGCATGGCGGACCTGCCCGGCTACGCGTTCCAGCGGCAGCGGTACTGGAAGGAACCCGCTCGCCGCAAGACCACCGATCAGCGGTTCTGGGATGCCGTGGGTGCGGGCGAGGTGGACCGGCTCGCCGAGCTGCTCGGCGCGTCCGAGCAGGACAAGGACAGCGTCGCGGGCCTGCTTCCGTTGCTTCGGCGCTGGCACGAGGGCCGCGACGACCACGCCGAGATCGCCGACTGGCTGTACGAGGAGGTCTGGCAGCTCGCCGAGCCCCACCCGGCACCGGCAGCCGGAGTCTGGGCCGTCCTCGGGGACGCGAACGCCTCGTCACCCGCCACGGAGCTGGTGACGGCCCTGCGCGAGGCAGGGGCCGGCAGGCACCGGGCCGGCATCGATCCGGGCGACCTGGCCTCCCTGCCGGCGGCGCTGCAGGGCGTGATCGTCCTGGCGCCCCTGGACGAGGACGGCACGCGGCAGGGCTTCCTCCGAACCGTACGACTGCTGCAGGGACTCGGAACAAGCCACCCGAGGACCCCGGTGTGGCTGGTCACCAGGGGCGCCGTCGGCGTTCACGAAGCCGATCCGGTCACCCGTCCCGAGCAGGCGCTGATCAGCGGACTGGGCCGGGTCGCGGCACTGGAACGCCCCGAAGGCTGGGGCGGTACCGCGGACCTGCCCGAACAGCCGCACCCGGACTGGGCCGGGCAGCTCGTCCGGGCCGTTCTCGCCGGTGACGACGAGGACCAGATCGCGCTCCGCGCCGCCGGCCGGTACGTGCGGAGGCTGCGTCGCACCGCGCCCGCACCGCGGTCGCCGTGGACGACCAGCGGCACCGCCCTGATCACCGGCGGCACGGGAGCCCTCGGCCGACGACTCGCCCGCTGGCTGGTGGAACGCGGGACGCGACGCGTCGTGCTCGCCTCCCGCTCCGGTGAGGTGCCCCCGCCGTACCGCGAGGAACTCGAGGCGACCGGGGCGGAGGTCGTGACCGCCGCCTGCGACGTCGGTGACAGGAGGCAGGTCGCCGAACTGATCGACCGGATCGACGCCGACGGTCCGCCGCTGACGGTCGTCGCGCATCTCGCGGGGGTCGCCGGGATGACGCTCCTGGCAGAGCTCGACGGGGCCCGGGCCGCCGCGGAACTCTCCGCGAAGGTGTCCGGCGCCTGGCACCTGGACGAACTGCTCGGCGACCGGCCCTTGGACGCGTTCCTCCTCTACGGCAGTGGTGCCGGTCTGTGGGGGGCGGGCGGCGGGACGACCTACGCGGCCGGCAACGCCGCGCTGGACGCCCTCGCCCGGCACCGGGTGGCGGGCGGCCGCACGGCCACCGTGGTGCACTGGGGTGGCTGGGCCGACGGAGGCATGGTGACGGAGGAGGTCGAGGAGCAGCTGCGGCTGCGGGGTCTGCGCATGATGGCCCCCGACCGTGCACTGAGCGCACTGGACCTGGTGCTCGGAACGGACCGGGTGGCGCTGGGAGTTGCCGACATCGACTGGTCCCGCTTCGCCCCCGCGTTCTGCGTGGCCCGGCGGCGTCCGCTGCTGCTGGGCGTCCCGGAGGCGCGCGCCGCGATGACCGGTGAGCGCCGGGAGAGCGGACTGGGGGAGTCGCTGGCGGGCATGGGCCGGGACGAACAGCTCCGTACGGTGCTCGAACTGGTCCGCGTCGAGGCCGCGGCTGCTCTCGGGGTGGCGCAGGTCCCCGCCGAACAGCCGCTCCAGCAGCTCGGGATGGACTCGCTGATGGCGGTGGGCCTGCGTGCCAGGCTCGCCAGGCGAAGCGCCCTGCCGCTCGGCACGGACGTGCTGTTCCGGCACGGCAGTTGTGCGGGCATCGCGGAACACCTGGTCGACGAACTCACCGGGCGCCGGCCCGTCACCGAGGCCGTGCAGGACCAGTGGGTACGGGTGCTCAAGCCGGCGCGACAGCCCAGGGCACGGATCCTGTGCATGGCGGGGATGGGGGGCACGACCACCGCCCACGTCCCGCTCATCGCGCACCTTCCCGAGGACGTGGAACTGCTCGCCATCCGGGTTCCCGGCCGTGAGGGACGCGGCGGGGAGGCACCGGTGGGCGATGTGAACGTCCTCGTCGACCGGGTCGTGGCGGAGATGTCGGACCGTCTCGACGTGCCGACCGTCCTGTACGGGCACAGCCAGGGCGCATGCGGAGCATGGGAGATCGCCCACCGGCTGGGCAGCAGGGCGGGGGGACCGGAACTGTCCCTCGTCGTCGCCTGTGCGCTGCCGCCGTTCAGCGAGGCGCCGGAAGCGCTCAAGCGGTTCCAGGAGGTGTCGACTCTGTGGGATACCGCGGCGCCGCACAGCCTGGTCGAGATGTTCCGGGGTGTGCTGCCCGACGAGATCCTCGCCCAGGACGAGGTCTTCGCCGACTACCTGGAGAACCTGCGGAACGATTCCGCGATGTGGACCCGGTACCAGCTGATGCTGGACGCCGACCGCAGGGCTCCGCTGGACATCCCGATCACGGCGGTGTCGGCCACGGCCGACCCGGTGCTGCCCGAGGGCACGATGGACGGCTGGTCCGCACTGACCAGGGGCACGTTCGTGACCCGGAGCATCGAGGGCGCGCACTCGGCGCCACTCGAAAACCCGCAGGCCATGGCCCAGCAGCTGACGGCGGCCATCCGCACCGAGCTCACGCTCGACGCCTGACCCACGTGGCGTCCGTCGCCCCATGTCCGGACCCGTCGGGCGACGGTCGGCCTGGGGCCGGCGGTGCGGCGAGCCGGGGATCGGTGAAGTCGCGATCCCAGGAACGGCGTAGGGCTCGGAAGCAGTTCGAGAGGCACTGCCGGTCTGGCTGTCCCTTGCTGGTCACGTTGGTCCGTTGCGGTGTCCTGACCTGGGAGTGACTGGGTTGGATGTCAAACGATCAGGCCCGTGCGTGTGCCGGGACACGCAGGTGTCGCCGGGCCATGACCGTTGTCACCGACGGCCTGTAGCTTCCTCGCATGGCGAGGTATGCAGATCCAGGTGCGGTCGAGTGGGTGGAGTCCGGTGGTGGGCCGTTGATCGTCGTGCCCGAAGTGGTCCTGTCTTCGTGGTCCGGCGCAGACAGCGACGAGTCTGAAACGGACTACGACAGAGCCTGCGGCGTCGGCGGGTATGCCGGCCTCTTGACGGTCGGGCAGTCGCAGGCCCTGATCCTCGGTGATGACCCCGCCTCGACGTCTTTCCTTCCGGAGCACGGCCTCTTCGTGCGGTGGTGCGCCGCCGAATCGGAGGAGGAACTTCTCGGCAGCGTTGCTGCCGCGCTCGCTGATGCCGCCTGGGAGCCTGAGCAACTTTGGGACGTGCCGGGGCCAGCGGTCTTGTTCGACTCGGCTTGGCCTGGTGCCGAGGTGGAGCCAGAGAACCATCTGCGGGTGGAACTGGAGCCAGGGCGGTATTCGGTTCGTGCCGCGTCCGTGGAGCCGAATCCGGAGACCTGGCTCAACCTGGTTCAGCTTCGGCGTCGGGCCCCCTGGGGGCCGGAGGGCAGCTCCGACCAGCTCCGATCAGGCGTTCATCCTCGATCCTTGCAACTTGCGGTCCCCTCCCAGCGACGCAACACCTAGGTCGGCGGCTACTACGGCCTGTGGCCCTACCAGTCGGGCCCGCTGACACTGCAGCGCACGACATGACACCGGTTCACTTCCGGAGCGGGGCAACGTGCTGGACCGGCGCGATGATTGCGGTGACCTCGGCTCGCACACTGTCGTGTGCGGCTCCGATGTCCAGGCCGTGCCACGTACCGAGGGCGCCTTGGTGGTGCCGGTGTGCTGTGCCTGCCTAGAGCTCGTCGAGATGCGCTTCGGCTTCGTCAATCCGACGCTGAAAGGCCCGGACCGCTGCGCTGCACCGCTGTCCCTGCGCCCGCCACACCTGTCGCCAGATGGCCCGTGCCTGGGTCTCCGGCTCTGTACGGGGGTCCCCCAGGGCTCGCAGAGGCGACACAAGGGACCAAAGGCGTGTTCCGCCGACTGGGGGTCACGAAACCGTAACCGAGAGGTGCGGCTTCGTGGAATGTCGGTGGCGACGTGTAGCCGTCCCCTTACGCTCCTTTCCATGTGGCGGCGGTGCACCATTGAGCCGCATGACTGGGGGGTCACGGTGACGCTGTACGGACGGGCGGCGGTGCTCGATGCCGTCGTGCCTTCATTGGTGGGGCTCGAGTCGCAGGGGGCCGCCCGGCTGCGCATACCGAGCGGGCGTCCACTGCTGATCGAGTGCGGCGGCGGGCGGCTCACCGGCAAGACGGCGCTGCTGAAGGAGCTCTCGAACCGGTACGCGCAGCGCATACCGCAGGCGTACGCCGACCTCGGGGCGGCTGACTTCGGCCAGCCGGGGCTCGCCTCCCTGGCCGACGAGACCACGGCGAACGCCTCGCGCACCTCGGATCTGCTCTTCTACCTGATGGACGGGTTGAGCCGGAAGCCGAACGGGTTCGCCGGGAAGTTGTCCTTCCCCCGGCTCACCCAGGGGCTGCTCGCGGTCACCAGCTGGCAGTCCGAGGACGTCCAGCCCGCCGAGTTGCAGGCCGCCCGTCGCCGCCTCGCGGGGCTGTTACGGGAGAGCCAGCCCGACCTCCAGGCGCGCAACCAGCGGGTGTCGGGTTGGATCCGCCAGGCCACCCAGGGCGTCACCGCCGCAGCGGGGCTCGGCCCCGGGGTGAGCGAACTCGTCGGGCCGCTCACCGACATCGTCACCACCGAACTGCTCGGCCCGCGCGCCAACAGGCAGGGCCTGGGCTGGTGGGCCGGCCGTCGGGTGGGCCCCCAGGGGGACGGACACGCCCAGTTGACCGATCTCGCCATGTGTTTCCGCGGTGACGGGGGTGACCGGCGGCGGGCGGAGCACCACTTGGTGGCCGCCCTCCTGGAGGACATGGCCGACCACTACACCTGGATGCGCCTGAAGAACCGGGTGCCGCGCCCGCTGCTGCTCCTGGACAACGTCCACACTCCGCTGGGCGTGACGGTCCTGGACGCCCTGACCCGCGCATGGCACGACGAGCCCACGCGGACGCACCCCGGCGTCGTCGCGGCGGCCCTCGCCCAGGAGCCCGCCGTGCTCGACCCCGAGGGCACCGCCCCGTCGACGAGGAGTGCCGGGGGACCGTACTGGCGGCAGGACCGGCCGCAGACGGCGGCCGGCTGGGTGCTGAAACTGCCGATGGCACAGCTCGACCTCGACGAGGTCAAGGAGATGTTCGGTGACGACCGGCCGGAGCCCGGCACCGCCCACGTGATCCACCGGCTCGGCGCCGGGCGCGCCGGGATAACCCACGCCCTGGTGCTGTCCGTCCGGCAGAAGCTCGGCCTCCATCAACCCTTCGACCACGACGCGCTGCTCGACCTGCCGCTCGAGCTCCCGCTCGACGACGGGCCGACGCTACCCGTCTACGAACGGCTGCTCCGGCTCCTGGTCCCCGACGGGGAGGCCAGAGCCCGCCTCGCCTCCTACACCCCGGCGCTCGACGACGCGGCTGCCCACGCGCTCGACGCCTACCACGTGCCGCACGACGCCGACGGACAGCCCGTGGGGGCGACCGCCAGAGTGCCGGTGGCGGAGACCAAGCGCCTGTTGCGGAGGGAGTGCTGGAGGCATCACCCCTGGCCGGGCACCGGTGGGCCCTTCGTCGGTGATCCCACCCTGCGGGCCTTGCTCGTGCACGACCTCCGCACCCGCACCGGCGCGGCGCCCGGGGGCGGGAACTGGCGGGACAGCCACCGGCGGCTGCGCCTCCTGTACGCGCCGGGCGCCGCCGACCCGCGCAATGCCTGCTACCTGCACCACTCGCTTGCGATCGGCGACACCGGTGTCGTCGTGCGCGCCCTGCACCACGGCCTGGCCGAGCAGGACGCGCCGGGGTGGCTCGCCACCCTCAACCTGGTCTGCGCCGCACCGCATCCGCCGCAGCACCCGGCCGTCCCGGCGGGGGACCGCAGGGAAGACCGGGTAACGGCCGACAACGACCCGGTGCGCCAGGCCGTACAGCTCCTCGTCCTCAACCTGTGGCGGCAGTCGCACCCCCTCGCGCAGCCCGACCCGAGGAAGGTCAACACGGTCCGGCTGCAGCTGCTCACCCTGGCCCAGAACAGCAACGTCGGCCCCCAGGAGGTCTTCTACCAGGCATACGAGGAGTGGCCCCACCTGCTGAACCGCTGGATCCAGGCACCCGATCTGCCGACCTACGGAGAACCCCGCCCATGACACTCTGGCCCGCCGGACCGCTGAACCGCGCCCTGCTGATCGCCGCCGTCGCCGTCGTCCTGGGAACCGGCGGCTACGTTTCCTACGACCGGTGGCTGGCCGAGGACCAGGCCTGCGCCCCCGGCGTGGCGAAGCGAGGCCCCCGGCACGAGTGCGTCGGCGTCACCGACGGCGGCTACGTGTTCACCCCGTCGCTGAAGCAGGTCACCGACCGCATCAAGGCGGAGAACGACAGCGTCGCCGGGAAGTCGCCCGCCACGATCGCCCTGATGATCCCCATGATCTCCGACAATCAAGCGGAGCAGCGGGAGTACGCCGAGCAGGTGCAGGGTGCCTATCTGGCGCAATACCGCGCCAACCACCAGGCCAACGGCAAGCAGCCGCCCATCCGGTTGGTGCTCGCCAACCCCGGCCGGAATTACAAGGAGTGGCGTACCGTCGCCGACCAGCTCGCGCGGGCCGCGGCCGACACGAAGCAGAACCTGCGCGCCGTCGCCGGCATCAACATCAGCATCACCGAGACCGAAGAGGCCGTCCGCTACCTCACGAAGGACAAGGGGATCCCGGTCGTCGCGGGCCCCATGACGGCGGACGACATCAAGAACACCGCAGCCGACCCGCACCGCTACCCGGGCCTGGCCCGGATAGCCCCCGGCAACACCGACCAGGCCGACGCCCTGGCCTCGTACGGGTCGGACACAAAGCCCTCAGAGGCGCTGGTGGTCGAGGACATCCGCCAGGGCGACAACTACCTGGCCAGCCTGCGCCGAACCTTCGAGGAACTGGCCAAGGGCGCGCCCAACGCCCCGGAGACCTTCCGCTCGCCACCCGACTTCAACGACGAGGGCAACCTCGCCAACGACTTCCACCAGATGGTTCCGGACATCTGCTCCTCCGACGCGAAGACCATCTACTTCGCCGGTCGTCCGGTGCAGCTGCGCCTTTTCCTTGTGGAGTTGAGCAAGCGCAACTGCAACAAGCCCTACACCGTCATCAGTGGCTCGCACGCCTCCACCCTGACGGTCGACGAGAAGTTCGCCGACCACTGGGGCGCCCTCACCAATGGCGCCGGCATCACCCTGCGCTACCCGGGTCTGGCCCATCCCGAAGCCTGGGGAGAACGAAGCACGACGCTGACCGGCGGCTCCAAGGCGGCCATGAAGGAGCTGACCGAACTGGTCCAGAAGCTCGGCACCAAGGAGCCCGACTCGATCGGCCCCGCCGACCTCTCCGACGGCCGCGTCATCATCACCTACGACGCGGTCTCCACCGCCATCGCGGGCATCCGCAACGACGCCGTGGGCGACGTGAAAATGCCGTCCCTCTCCGAGGTCGCCGACAGCTGGCTGCGGCTGCACGGCAACAACCGGGTCGAGGGCGCCAGCGGCTGGATCTGCCTCGACCAGTACGGCAACCCGTACAACAAGCCCGTCTCCATCGTCCACCTCGACGCGACGACCAAGTCCGCCGTCTTCGACGGCATCGCCTGGCCCGCGGGCCGCGCCCCCGACCCCAACTGCACCATCCCCAACTGAGGCCGACGACAAGCCCCCGCCCCCGCCCGGGCCCGCGGCTGCGCGTCCTGCCCGCAGGGGTGGATCCGGGCGAACCTCAGTGGTCGGTGTCGAGGCCGTCGATCAGGCGGTTGAGGAACCGGGTGAAGGTGGCTTCGGGTGTGAGGGGGCGCCCGGGGGCGGCGAGGGCTTCGGCGAGTTCCGGGTGGCGGCCGTCCGAGGCGAGAGTGGCGAGGTAACGGGCTTCGGCTGCGGCTCGGTCGGGGCACTGCGCGGCCGCGGCCTGCGTGATTTCGTGGGCGACGTGCCCGGCCACGAATGCTGTGAGTTGGGCGAAGATCTCCAGCTTCGCCGTACCGTCCAGTCCAGTAGGCCGCAGGGCGGCGAGCGCGTGTTCCAGGAAGGCCAGGGTGTTGGGTCCGGGGATGCGTCGAGCAGACAAGGCGGCGGGCAGCCAGGGGTGTCGCAGCATGTGCGTGCGCTGGAGGTGGGCGATGGCCTTCATGTCGGCGCGCCAGTCGCCGGTGGGAGTGTTCGTGGTCGGCAGTTCGCCGCTGACGTGGTCGACCATCAGGTTGAGCAGCGTCTCTTTGTCGGGGGCGTAGCTGTAGAGCGACATGACGCCGGCTCCGACCTGTGCGGCGACTCTCCGCATGGTGACCGCTTCGAGTCCCTCGGCGTCCGCCAGCGCGACGGCCGCCGCGGTGATCGCCTCCCGGCTGTAGGCAGGCTTGCGACCCCTCCGCGGCTGGTCAGTGGTCAGCCAGAGCCGTTGAGGGTCGACACCTGGGGCGCCGGCCTCTCTGTCACGCGGCATGGTCATGCTCCTTTCCTTGATCGGTTGCCCTTGCGGATCTCAGTCAAGCATCCTCTATTCTGGTACATCGTACGGAAATAGAGGAGGGGACGATGACGTCACGCACGCACGGTTCTGCATCGAGGCCGACCTGGGCACGGCCTTCCGGTAAACCGCCACTGGCCGCACGGCTCATGAGGGCGACCTGGCGCGGCCTCCCGGCCAAACAGCACGATGTCGGGTGGGAGCCGGGGCTGCCGGTGCCGGCCGGCGACGGCAGCCCGCTGATCACGGACCACTACTTTCCGCGCGCCGAGGGCGACTTCCCCACCCTCCTGGTGCGCTCGCCGTACGGAAGGGGCCTGCCGTGGTCCCCCATGTACGGCCTGCTCTTCGCCGAGCAGGGCTTTCACGTCGTCGTGCAGAGCTGCCGCGGCACCGGCGGTTCCGGGGGTGCGTTCGACCTGTGGCGCAACGAGGCCGCCGACGGCCAGGCCACGGTGTCCTGGCTGCGCGAGCAGCCCTGGTTCAACGGCACACTGGGCACCCTCGGCCCGAGCTATCTGGGGTACGTGCAATGGGCCCTCGCCGTGGACCCGCCGTCGGAACTGAAGGCAATGGTGGTGCAGGTGGGCCTGCACGATCCCCACGCCCTGTTCCACGCGCATGGTGCACTACACCTGGAGACCGCCCTCGCCGTCGGCGTAGGCATGACCCACCAGCACCAGGGCACGGCACCGTTCCTGAGGGCGACTCTGCGCCTGCGACGCCGCCTTCGTGATGTCACCACCGCGCAGCCGCTGCGCGGGGCGTACGCCTCGGCTCTCGGGGGCGAAGTCCCCTGGCTGGACGACGTGATGACACACCCGGATGCCACGGACGCGTACTGGCACGGCGCGTCCCTGGCGCGGGCGGCGGAGCGGCTCAGCGTGCCCACGAGCCTGATCACCGGATGGCACGACGTGCTGGCCGACCAGACCTTCGAGCAGTACGACCGGTTGCGTCAGGCCGGATGCGACACCGCCCTGCTCGTCGGCCCCTGGACCCACACATCCGCCCTGCAACAGGGATGGCCGGAGGTCTTTACCGAGAGCCTCGCCTGGCTGCGCGCCCACCTGTACGCCGACCGCTCCAGCATGCGTCCCACAAGGGTGCGCGTGCACATCGGCGGCGAAAACACCTGGCGGGACCTCGACGACTGGCCGCCGACCACTGCCGTCGGCCCCTGGTTCCCCACCAAGCAGGGGCATCTCACCCGGCAGGCTCCCACGGACTCCGCACCACTGGCGTCGTTCCGCTACGACCCGGGAGAGCCCACCCCGTCCCTCGGCGGTCCTCTGCTCTCCCGTACCGCCGGTCCTCGCGACAACAGCAGCCTGGAGGCCCGGGAAGACGTCCTGACGTTCACCGGCCCCCCGCTGACCGAGCCCGTGAACATCCTCGGGCCGGTCTCGGCACGGTTGAGTATCTCCACGGACACCGGTCATGCCGACGTCTTCACCCGCCTGTGCGACGTGGACCCACAAGGCCGCTCCGTCAACATCTGTGACGGGCTGGGCCGACTGCGGACGGACGGGCAGGAGCCGTCGCAGATCACCGTGCCGATGAGCTCGAGCGCCCACAGATTTGCCGTCGGCCACCGGATACGCTGGCAGATCAGCGGAGGCGCCCATCCGCGCTATGCCCGCAATCCCGGCAACGGGGAGTCGCCGGTGGACGCCACCACCTTCACACCGGTGCGCATCACGATCCACGCCGACTCGGCGCTGATGCTTCCGATGCACGCCCCCGGTTCCGGGCTCAGCCCTGCGGTGAACGGCTGACCAGCCGGCTCGACGGCCCGGCCCACTCCTCGGCGCCGTGTTCTTCGTCCACCCACCCCGACCGCTCCGGGTTGTGGCGTCGAGATAGCGGGTCGTCCAGAGCGCGGCGGCGTTGAGGACAGGCCGATGCGCCGAGCTGGTCCTCCTGCCCCGTCCGATACGCCCGCAGGATCCGCCCGCGCTCGCCGTATCAGGTTTCCAGGGCGAGCTTGTGGCGGGACTCCTGGACGGTGAGCTGCCGGTTCACCTTCCGCCGGTAGGTGGCGTCGACCGGGTCGACCACGCGCAGCAGGCATCCACCGCGAAACCGCATCGTCCTACGTGGTTGGCGCGCACTGCACGGAACGAACCTGCGGGGGCCCGGGTGGGGGCCAGGGAGGGGTGGGCGGGTCTGTTGCAGCCCGCGCCGATATGGCGTGCGCGGGTGAGGCCCGGTGCCGCAGTACCACCGGGCCGCCACGACATTCCGTGTCCCCGCGCCCAAGGGGCTGCCGGGGTCTCGATGCGGCGGTGGTGGTGTTCGCTGCCGAGCTATGGCAGCTCCAGGCGCTGCCGCGGCGGCGCCGGTGTAGGGCGGTCAGTGGCGCCACGTGTCATCGGTCAACCGGCGTGGCGGCTGTCTCGGTGCTGGTGAGCAGGTCCCCCAAGGGGGTGCGGCGGTACAGCACTGACCGTCCTGATCGGGCACGGCTGAGCAGGCCCGCTTTGTGCAGCACGGCGAGGTGGTCGCCGACCGCGCCGGTTGCCAGGCCGAGTTCGCGTGCCAGCTGGCTGGTGCTGGCGGGAGTGTGCAGGGCGACGAGCAGTCGGGCGCGGGTGCGGCCGAGCAGTGCGCCAAGGGCGGCGCCCTCGTCAGGGGCTTCTGCTGTTTCCCACAGTGCGGCGGTGCCCCGGGCGGGGTAGATCAGCGTCTTGGGCCAGGGGGCATCGGTGTGTGCGGCCACGTTCGGCCAGACGAAGACCGAGGGGATGAGCAGCAGACCTTCTCCGGCCAGCCCTACGGCACCGCCGCTGGTGGCGCTGAGCTCGATCGCGCCGTCACGCCAGTCAACGCTGGGGTGCAGTTCTGCGATCGCTGCCTCCCAGCCGCGTTCGCCGATCACGCCGACGCGGTGGATGACGTCCCTTTCGCAGATGGCGCGCAGCTGCGGCCAGTCGGAGGCCAGCAGCTCGTGCCAGGCGCGGTCCAGCGTGGCAGCGATGCGCTCGACGGCATCCGGCGCGGCCAGTACCAGGGGGTCGGCAGACTGCTGCGCGCCCGCGGTCGGCGGCGGCTCCTTCTGGCGCAGTGGCTGCCGGTGGCGCTCACGGCGGGCGTCGAGGGGCTGCTCATCACCTATGCCGGCCAACGCCACTTTGCTCCCGGTGCCTACGCCCTGCTCATGGCCTGCTTGCCCATCGGCATGCTGCTGGGCGACCTGGCCGGCGGCCGGTTGCTTCAACCACCGATCCGGGAACGGCTCGTGGCACCGCTGATCGCGGTGATGGGCCTGCCCCTGGTGGCCTTCGCCACCGCGCCCGGGGCACCGGCGAGCGCAGTCCTGCTGCTGGTTGCGGGCATCGGATTCGCCCATGGCCTGGGTCTGCAAAGGGCCTTCCTGGACTCGCTGCCCGAACAGACCCAGGGCCAGGCGTTCGGCCTGCTCCACTCCGGCAGCATGACTTTGCAGGGCGTGGGGGCCGTCTGCCTCGGCACGATCGCAACGGCGGCCGGAACCGGTACCGCCATGGCCACCGCTGGAGTGGCCATCCTGCTCACCGCCTGATGGGTCGCCGGCTGGCACCACGTCGCCCCCCGCTCTCCCGAACCGTGTGACCGGAAGGACGAGTGAACGTTTTGAGAGGAGCCGGCGCGGACGACATACGGGTGGCCTACGCTCTTGCCAGGAAGCCTGGAGGGTGACAGCGCAGGCCTCGCAAGTGCCGGCGTGGTGCAGACGGCGCCAGGTGGAGAGGGAGACGCCGGCGCGTGCGGCAACGCCGTACCGGTCGAGGTCCTCGCGTGCCCCCCGGGCCGTGCAGGGCGGGGAGACCGGTGACGGTGATCGTGCCGCCACCGGGACGGTCCAAGCCGCTGGTCTCCCGGTCCTTCAGCGGGCGTGCGGCACCGCCCGGCCTGCCCGCGCCACGGGGCGTGGTCAGGGTCAGAAGGGGGACATCGGCGAGCAGGGGGCTGCCCGAGGCGTCGAGGGCGTCGAGGGCGTCGGGGGGCGTCGTCATGCTCGTCGTGCGACAGCAGCACCACATCCATACGGCCCAGATCGGTGGGCGCAGCGGAGTCGGGTGCGGTCTTGGCCAGCCCCACGGGGTAGGGGCCGGGACAGATCCGTGCGGGCGGCCGGCGCCGTGCGGGCGGTAGCAGGCGTCGGGCTCCGGACACGCGGCAACCTTTCCACCTGCGGTGGCAACTGGTTGGTGTACACCGCACATCCATCCCCCCCCAAGGACAGTGAACAATGGAAACCACGCAGCCCAAGGCACGGCACCGCAGGCGCAGACTCGGCCTGATAACCGGCATCCCGTTGGCCACGGTCACCGCAGTGGGCATGTCGTACGGCGGAGCCTTCGGAATGTTCGGCGAGGCCGCCCGGCCGAAGGCCGCGGCCGCCACCACGGGCCCGGCCTGGGCCCGTGAGGTCGCGGACGGCTTCGCCTCGGTCAACGCGCTGGGACAGAACGGCACCTACGGCGGGCGGGACGGCGCGATTGTCAGCGTGAAGACCCTGGCCGACCTGGAGAAGTACGCGACCGCCCCGCAGCCGTACGTCATCGTCGTGGCGGGCACGATCACCATGAACCCCAAGGGCAAGGAGATCATGGTCGCCTCGGACAAGACCATCGTGGGCGCAGGCACCTCGGGACACATCGTCGGCGGAGGGTTCTTCCTGGGCCAGGGCGTCCACAACGTGATCATCAGAAACCTGACGATCCGTGACTCGTACGCCGGCACGTGGAACGACAAGGACCACGACTGGGACGCCATCCAGATGGACGGTGCCCACCACGTGTGGATCGACCACAACAACCTGCGCAACATGGCCGACGGACTGATCGACAGCCGCAAGGACACCACCTACCTGACGGTGTCCTGGAACCAGTTGAAGAACGAGAACAAGGCCTTCGGCATCGGCTGGACGGACCATGTCACCGCCGACATCACGATCCACCACAACTGGTTCCACGAGACCGAACAGCGCAACCCGTCGACGGACAACGTGGCGCACGCACACCTCTACAACAACTTCCTGCAGGACGACCCTGACTCGGCCATCACCTCCTCCTACGGCAACTACGCGCGCGGCGGGACGAAAATGGTGCTGGAGAACAGCTACTTCGAGGGGATGAACAACCCGGTCATCAAGGACGACACGGCCGCCCTCGTGCAGCGCGGCAACGTCTTCGCGGACACCACCGGCCGCAACGAGAGCGGTGGCACGGCCTTCGACCCCACGGCCTACTACCGCTACACCCTCGACGCGGCCGCCGACGTCCCCTCGAAGGTGAAGTCCGGCGCCGGCCCGCGCCCCGCCATCGGCAGGGCGACGACCTCCTCCGCCGCCGCGACCACCCTCACCGTGGCCAAGGACGGATCCGGCACGTACAAGACGGTCCAGGCCGCGGTGGACGCCGTACCCGTCGGGAATCCCTCCCGGGTGGTCATCTCGGTCAAGCCGGGCACGTATCGCGAGACGGTGGACATTCCGGCGAGCAAGCCGCACATCACCATCCAGGGCTCGGGCGCCAGCCGCAAGGACACGGTGATCGTGTACGGCAACGCGGCCGGCATGCGCAAGCCGGACGGTTCGGGCACGTACGGCACACCGGGCAGCGCCACCGTCGCCGTCCGCTCGGACGACTCCCAGCTCCGCAACCTCAGCGTCTCCAACGACTTCGACGAGGCCGCGAACCAGTCCCTGAACGGCCACCAGGCAGTCGCCCTGCTCACGGCCGCGGACAAGATCGTGCTGGACGGCGTCATCGTGACCGGCGACCAGGACACCCTGGAGATGGAAACGGCGGCGCCGGACAAGCCCGGACGCGTCTACGTCACCAACTCCTACGTCGTCGGCAACGTCGACTTCATCTTCGGCCGTGCCACCGCCGTGATCGACCAGTCGGTCATCACCCTCAAGAAGCGCTGGAACGGTACCTCGGCCGGCTACATCACCGCCCCGAGCACCGCGGCCGGCCGCAACGGCATCCTCATCAACCGCTCCACGATCAACGGCGATGTGGCCGCGTCCTCCTTCCACCTCGGCCGGAACTGGCATCCCGGTGGCGACAAGACGGCCGATCCCCAGGCCACCGTCCGCAATTCCGACCTCAGCGCCGCGATCAAGCGCACGCCCTGGACCGACATGGGCGGCTTCTCCTGGAAGGCCGACCGTTTCGCCGAGTACATGAACACCGGCCCGGGCGCCGGCCCGAAGAGCACCGACCGGCCCCACCTGACGGACACCCAAGCCGCATCCCAGGAGGTCTCGGACTGGCTGGGCGGCTGGACCCCGTAGATCGGCGGGAGAAGGGACCGGGGGAGACGTCATCGTCATCGCGTAGCTCCCGGCCCCGGATCCGCAGGCACCCTGTCATCCGCTCGAGCGACAGCAGGTGCGCCGCCGCAGGGTCTCGGACGTCGTACCGCTCGCCCTATTGCGTGCACCCGTTGCCCCGGCTTCCACCGACTGGGCCCGATGTGACGGCGAGCGCAGCCGCCGGAGAAGAGAATTGACCGGCCTGTCCTTTCCCGCTGCCCTTCCCCGCTTCCCGCGGAACCTGTTCCCGGGCATCGTCGATGCGGGCGCCGTGCTGCCGTGCTGCCCTGGAATTCGGCGAGGAGGCGAGCCGGCGGCATTCACGGAAGACCGGAAGGCCGGAGAACCGGACGGTCGGAAGACCGGAAGGCCGGCTGCTGTGGTCACGTGAACCGGCATTTCCCGTGCGCCGCCGCTGCACGTGCCGGTCCCGGGGCCGACCGGCCCGGAACGCGTTGATCAACCCGATTCGTGCGACGACTTGTTGCGAAGACCCCGGCCCAGCCAGGGGGAGTGGCGCCGTGCGCAGGACAGGGCCTGACGGTGTACTCGTCTGAAAGTCGCCGTCGAGCCTTACACCTCGACGCAGACCCCTCAGTGTGCGTTCTCCCAGCTCACACGCTCACACCGAGCGGGCCAGGTCTGCGGCACGCGAGTTTTTCCCAACGTACTGGCGTGCCGCCCTGTGTGTTTCAGGTCAAGTTTTATCTTTTCAGTATTTGCACCTTTTCTTCACGCGGCGAACAACTAGTGTGACCCTCGTCCCGTTGCCAGGTCCTCTTGGCCGCGAGATAAATCAATGTGGCGCCCATAAGGATGGTGTGAATTGAACCGGGTATTTCACCGCGTGCACAGTTCGTGGAACTCCGCGACGATGACGGCCTTGAAGGCATTCCGAAACAGGGTCACCGCAATTGCAGGAGCGGTCGCGCTCGTTGTGACCGTCGTCCTCGCCGGGACCGTCGCCGGTACGGCAAGCGCCGCGGCCAGCGAGTCGCAGGCCGCAGCAGGCGGCTGGACCTGCCCCGGAACACCCGTTCCGGACGGCTACGTCATCAGCGCCTTCGACCGCAGCGGCTGTAACGGCGCGGGCTCCTGGCTCCAGGTCCCCGTCCGCGACGGAATTTGGACCTGCGCGGGCTCGCCGATCGTGACCGGGTACGTCATCACCAGCTACGACCGAACCGGCTGCAGCGGCATCGGGGCGTGGTTCCACCGACTCGCGCGTGACGGAATCTGGACCTGCGCGGGCTCGCCGGTCGTCGCGGGGTACGTGACCACCGGCTACGACCGAACCGGCTGCAGCGGCATCGGTGCCTGGTTCCACCAGCTCGTCCGCCACGGCATCTGGACCTGCCCCTACTCGCCCATCCCGGCCGGCTACCGCAGCACCACCTATGACGCACGCGGATGCAATGGTCTCGGCGCTTGGTACACGGTGCGCGTCTGATCCTCTCGTCACGTCGTCGAGGGCGCCGCTGTCTCAGCGGTGCCCTCGCAGCGGGCCGGCGCTCGATGCAGGAGCCCTGCCGGACGGTGTCCGGCAGGGCTCCTGTTCGTATCAGCCTGCCTCGGCTCCTACCAGGGCGGCAGCGGCAGGCCCGCTGCTCTTCTGGGCTCCAGGAACTCCTCCCGGAAGATCTCCACGGCGGCCCGCAGGAGCGGGATGGGGACCTCCGGAGCGGCGTAGCTCAGCCGGGCTGAGCTGTCGTCCATCCGGAACTCCAGCAGAAGTCCGGCGCGCCTGCCGTCGGCCAGCTCCACCACTTCCATGGCGTCGAACTCGTCGCTGCCCAGCACGATGAGCGCAGCGTACTCCCGTCCTCCGACGGTGAAACCTCTCATAGCCATCCCTCGAACTTGAGTCTGCCGCCCTGCATGCTCCAGCGCCCGCCGCGTCCGGTGGACTTCTCGACGATGTCGAGAACTTCCCCACCGTAGTGGGCGGTGGACGGCTCGTAGGTCCTGGTGGCCGTAGGGCTTCCCAGGATTTCCTCCAGCAGGACCTCGCCTCCGTCGTTGAGGGCGCGCTTGTCGGTGAGGCGGTTGGCTCCCTTGAGGAAAGGCACGTACTTCTTGATGTGGTCGGCGGTGCGCTTCACCGGATCGGTGTGCTTCTGCAGCGCTCGTCCCGCTTCGGTCATGTGATAGTCGTACTGGAAGGGCTTGCCGTTCTTCGGCGGGATCTCCTTGAGCGCCGCGGCCCGCAGATCGTCGTCGTTGTAGTCCTTCAGCCCACCGCAGTTGTGCACGAGCACCGAGGCGGCGCCCGCGCGCACGTAGTAGGTGTGCGTGTCGGTCACGGTCAGGTTGTGGACCCGCTGCTGCTGCGTCCACGCCTTGACGGCGGTGACCTGGACCCAGGTGCCCGCGGCCGTGTGGAGCCACTGGCCGGCCTTGAGATCGCCGGCGTTGACCCACCGGCCCGCGTCCGGCACCCAGAACGGGTGCAGGTCGGTGGCGGTGATGACCTCCGACGCCTCGCCCCGGTCCCCGTCGGTGTCGACGGTGATCCGGACCAGGTTCTTCTCGCCGTCGCCGGTGATCCGGGCCGAGACCGGCTCGGCCTCGGTGACCCCGGTCTGGGGGTCGGTCGCGAGGACCTCCTCACCGATCTCGACGTCCTCGATCGGCTTGGTGGAGCCGTCGGCCATCACGACCTCGGTGCCGGGCGTGAAGCTGTTGCGGACCTTGCAGGAGCCCGCGCCGCCGCTGGTCTCCTTCTTGGCCGCCTTCTTCGGCGCCGCGGCCTTGGATGCCTTGCCGTGCTTGTCCGCCTTCTTCGCGCGGGACGCGGCTTCCTTCGCCTGCCGAGCGGCGGTCGCCTTGGCCTCCTCCGCCTTTCTGGCCGCGGCGGCCCGCTCCTGTGCCGCTCTGCGGGCCGCGGCCGCCTCCTCCTCCAGTTTTCGGGCCCGTTCGGCCGCCTCCTCGATCTGGCGCTTCCATTCGGCCAGATCCTCGGCGTACTTCGCCATCGCCCGCTGGTAGCGCTCGGCCCGCGCGATGATGTCCCTCGCCAGGGACAGCTTGCTCATCCAGCTGTTGAAGGCGTCCCATGCCCGGTTGAGGGCGCTGAGGATGCGCTTGGCCTTTCCGGCGAAAGGCAGTGCCGCTTCGAAGGCGAGACCGGCGCAGGCACCCCAGTCCCCGCCGAGGCAGGCCTTGATGTCGTTGTATCCGGAGGCGTCCTTCAGAATGCCCACGGCGACGTCCAGCGCGACGTCGAGCGCGCTGCGGCCCTTCGCCCAGTTCGCCCAGGCCAGCTCGGCGTCGGTGAAGTCCTTGATCGGCATCACCGGCGGCGCGATGGCCATGCCGGAGGGGTCCGAGAAGGTGACCGGCGAGTTGTTGGCGTAGGCGTACGGGTTCTGCTGCTTCGCCTCGCTGTAGTCGACGATCGGGTCGACCGACAGGAACCGCCCGTTGGCCGGGTCGTATTCCCGGGCCCCCAGGTGCACGAGGCCGGTGGACTCGTCCGTCTCCCCGCCGACGTAACCCTTCTTGCCGGGCCACACCGCCGGGGCCGCGCCGCGCGCCTCACCGAAGGGAGTGAACTTGCGGCGGGTCACCGCCTGGGTGGCTGCGTCCACGGCGGTGGTCGCCGTGCCGTTGTTGTCGGCCATCAGGTAGGACGTCGAGACCGCACCGTCTTTGGCGGTGCGCACCATCGTCGGCCCGCTGGTGTGAGCGTAGTAGCGGGTGGCCTCCACTGCCCCGGAGGCCTTCTCCTTGACCTCGGTGCCGGGCAGGTAGAGCGTCGTACCCGACGGGTCGCGCTTGATCAGCCGGTTGCCGTTGACGTCGTAGACGAACTCGGTGGTCTTCGAGCCCTCGGTCACCTTGGCCAGGTGGCCTTCGGTGTCCCACTCCAGCTGCTGAGTGCTGCCCTGGACGGTCCGGGTCCGGGTGTTGCCGACCTCGTCGTACGTGAAGGAGTCGCTGCGGCTGCCGCCCGGTCCCGCGGTGTCCACCCTCTGGAGTCGGTTCGCGCCGGGCTTGCCCGGGGTGCCGTAGGCGTAGGTGCGGATGACGTCCTTGGTGAGGTCACCCGTGGCCGAGTGCTGCACCTCCCTCGTGCGGTTGCCGGCCACGTCGTAGCCGTAGGAGGTCCAGTACGGAACCGGACCGCCGACCTTCGGCGCGGAGCCGGGGCCCGCGGCGTCCGGTTTGGCTGCGCAGTCGTCCGTCGACGTCCAGGCGTCGCTCATGCGGCGCATGTAGTCGTAGGCGAAGCACTGGGTGTCGGTGACCGCCGAGGCCTCCGGACCCTCCTTGTCCTTGATCTTGAGGATGTTGCCGGCCTGGTCGTACTCGTACGAGGTGTCGTTGATCCGCCCCGGTGCCTTCTCCCGGTCGTTGACCGTACGGACCAGACGCCGGGTCTGCTCGTCGAAGAAGTTGGTGGTGTACAGCTGGGAGCCGGCGGCGCCGGTCTCCGTCCGCAGCACATCGCCCATCGGTGAGTAGTCGACCTTGCCCACGAACGTCTTGCCCGCCACACCCATAACGGTGGGGAGCTCGAAGTGGTTGTAGGCCATGGTCACGCGCTCGGCGGGCAGACCGCCCACCGCGGGCTGCTGGGTCCATGCGGTCAGCCCGGTGTTGGGCCGGTAGCCGGTGGAGAACTCGTACGTACCGGCCAGCGCCCCCTCGGACTTGGGGATGGTCACCTTCGAACCGGTGGGCCGGTAGCCCTGGTCGTAGCCGGTCACCGCGTGGGTGTAGGCGTTGCCCTTGTCGTAGCGCGTCGAGGACACGGGCAGGCCGACGGCTCCGGGCAGGGTGTCGTACACGACCTCGCTGAGCTTGGCGCCTGCAAGGGAGCCCTCGTGCGTGGAGGTGACGCGGCCCAGCTCGTCGTACGCGAACGCGACGCCCTTGCCGCGCGCGTCCTTGACCGACTCCAGCCGGTCGCCCTTGCCGAAGACCTTGGTGGTCGTGCCCTTCTCGGGGTCCGAGACCGTGGTCTGGCGGCCGCGGATGTCGTACCCGAAGGACCAGGTGTCCCCAGCCGCGTTGACCACGCTCTCCAGCTGGCCACGCCGGTCGTAGGCGTAGCGGGTCGCGTCGTACGCGCCGGTCGGCGAGTCGGAGCGGAAGTGGCGCAGCTCGGTCTTGCGGCCCTGGCCGTCGAGGAAGGCCTCGGTCGGGGTCTCGCCCGTCGGCGGATCGACGGTGATGGAGTCGCCGCCGTAGCGGGTCGTCGTGCGCGAGGTCTCCTGACCGAACTTGCGGGAGATCTGCGCGGTCGGACGGCCGGAGCCGTCGTACTCGGTCAGGGTAGAGGCGGGGACCTCGTTGTCCTTGGGGGCCCACTGGGCGCCCGAGGCGGTTCCGCCGGTGTAGTAGCCGCCGTTGGACTTCCACACCTGGCCGAGGCTGTTGTAGAAGGTGTCGGAGACGATCCGGCCGCCGCCGAGCGCCTCCATCTGCGTCTGGCGGATCCGCAGACTGCTGTCGAAGATCTCGTAGCTGCCGCGGTACGTGCCGTCGTCGAGCAGGCTCTTCGTCCAGACGACGACCGGCCCGTCGGTGCGGACGTCGTAACCGAACTCGGCGTTCGGCGACTTGGTGGCGGGATCGCGGTCGGGCGACCATGCCTTGGTCAGCCGGCCCAGGGCGTCGTACTGCATGACGCTGCGGCGGCCGTTGGTGTCCTCCTTGGCCAGGATCGAACCGCGGCCGAGGTCGGTCTCCGTGGTGTCGGTGTGACCGAGGGGGTTGGTGGTGACGACCTTGGTGACGATCCGGCCCGAGGCCGGCGAGTAGTCGATCTTGTTGACCTTGCCGAACACGTCGGTGGTCGTCTTGGGGCGTCCGTAGGCGTCGAAGGTGAGCGAGCCGTCGACGGTGTAGACCGGCTGCCCGTTCGTGTAGCCCGACAGTGACTCGGAACGCGTCACGTTGCCGAGGGCGTCGTAGAAGAGCCGGGCGTCTGCCATGACGTCTTCCGGACGCTTCACGTCCTTGGCGTCACACGCCTTGCCGACCGTCTCGATCCGCTTCTCGCGACCGATGATCCACAGCGATTCGTCCGACTCGTACTCGTACCGTGTGCAGCTGTCGTCCTTGGGATCGGCGATGTCGCCGCGGTCGGACACCGTCTGCGGCATGCCGCGGGCGTCGAGGACGGTCTCCTGCGAGGTGCGGCGCCAGCCGCGGCCGTCCGACAGCAGGATCCGGGAGGAGACGTTCGTCGTACCCCGGACGTGCGCCTCCAGCGGTTCGATCCCCGGCCGCGCGCGGGTCGCGGTCGGGCCGTGCAGCCACGGCGTGTAGGTGGTGGCTGCCTCCAGCGGGCCGCCTTCGCCGTTGTAGACGAGGACCTCACGCGTCTGGCCGGCGAAGAGCCGGCGGTCGGTCAGCTCCTTGCCCTCGGAGTCCTTGACCGTGACCGTCCGCTTGCCGCCTGCGGGCGTCGCGCGGTCGCCGTCGAGCCCACGGAAGAAGAGCGTCTCCGTCTGGGAGCGCTTGTCGGGGGCCGCGCCGATGAGCGTGCGGACCCGCTCGTATCCGCGCCACTGCGACCAGGTGCGGGTGCCCGGCCGCATCAGTTCGGTCTCGTCGTCGTACGCCCACGCCGGCTTGCCCAGGTACTGGTACTCGGTGACCCGCGGCGGCGAGTTGCCGTTGCGGTCCTCCTCCTGCACCTGGTCCACGACGTGCTTGTGGAACCAGTCCGTGACGTAGATCTTCTTCTCGCGCTTGGGGTCGGCAGGGTCCGGCAGTTCGGAGATCACCGGGAAGCAGCGCAGCGTGTTGGACTCGGGGGCGTTGGGCAGGACCTTCGGATCCTTGGCCTTGCATTCCGTGTCGCGGTAGTGCACGTTCACGGTCGAACCGGTCTCGGTGTCGATCGCCTCGATGCGGTAGCGGTAGAACGGCGGCTTGCCGTCACCCATGCCGTCGACACGGTTGGGCAGCTGCTTGCCACGGAAGGTGACCGGCGGAAGCGTGATCTCCTTGCCGGTCTTGTCGTTGCGGCCGGTGTGCTGGATCGCCGCGAGCCACAGCGGGTAGTCGGTGCCGTCACCGGTCTGCGGGAAGTCCTGGGTCAGCTTCCAGGTGTCGACCGGCTTGTGTCCGGTGCCGTCCCACACGGAGGTGGTGACCTCGGTCAGCCGCTTGCGGGAGAAGAAGGTAGGCGTGAACCGGGCCTTGCACTCCTCTTTGGCGGCGCACAGCTGGTCGCCCGGGGTGTCCGGCCACATCTTGGCGATGTTCCAGTCCACCTCCGGCTTCAACTTGCCCTCGGCGCAGTCGAAGTCCTTGGTCTTCAGGCAGCGCTCGGCGACGGTGAAGTCGACCCGGGCCGGGGCCTCGGCGAAGAGGTCGTCCTTGCGCAGGCCGTAGGAGATGTGGTCGAGCCAGCCGGCGCGGTCGTAGGCGCGGTTGGTGGAACCACCGGCGATCTTGTAGTTGGAGCCGTAGTGGTTGACCTCCTTGTTGTACCAGTAGGTCATCGCGTTGCCGCGCGGGTCCACGACGTAGTCGAGGTTCCACCGGTAGGCCTGATCGCAGACGGAGTTCGCGAAGTCCCCGGCCTTGAAGCAGTCCTCGCCGGGCTGGTTGCCGTACACCGGCACTAGCAGGGCGGAGTTGGTCAGCGGCTTGCCCGCCGCCCAGCCGGGCACCTTGTTCAGGCCGAAGTGGAACTGGACGCCCTGGGGGGTGGTGACGATCCAGTGCTCGCCCTTCTTGTCACCGTTGTCGGCGCCGGTCCGCAGTTCCACGCGGGAGCCGTCGTCCTCCGCCGGGCGCCAGACCCCGTCCTTGTCGTTGCGCACGAGCAGCGTGGAGCCGCCGTTGAGGGACATGGTGACCGTGGAGACGCCGTGGCAGAGGTCGCCGGTGTCGTCCTTGGGGTTGTTGAACCCCGAGCCTGCCTTCTTGTCCTGGCTGCAGGGCGTGTAGGAGCGCTCGATGTAGTTGGAGGCCAGGTCCCATCCGTCACCGACCCAGGAGGTCTGCTGTGCGGAGGCGGAGGTCCGGCCGTCGACGGCGGCGCTGGAGTAGCCGAGCGCCAGCGAGGGGCTCGGACCGCCGAGGGAGGCCGGGATGTCCAGCGGGTACGACCAGGAGAAGTCGCCGGCGGAGCCGCCGGCCTGCCAGGAACCGGTCGGGCTGAGCGACGTCGCCTTGAAGGTGCCGTTGGCGCCATCCGCGCTCGGCGCGGCCGCCAGCACCGTAGCGGACCCGGTGGGTCCGGCGGCGGGCGCGGCCATGGCCGCCGCGCCGGAGCGGGTCTGCTGCGCCGGGGCGGCCGCCGGTGCCTCGAACGTCGCCGTCAGCGTGCCCGTACGGGGGTCGTTGGCGGCGGTGACGGGGGTGCCGGTGCGGCACTCCGGCCGGTCGGGCGTGGTCAGGGCGCAGGCGGGCAGCGCGGTGAAACGCAGCCGGGAACCCCAGCTGCCGCCGTAGGCGTTTTTGAAGGCGTTGTAGTCCAGCTCGACGGAGACCGGGGCGCCGGCCGGGCCGGGGTCGGTGCGCTTGACCGACAGCAGCAGGCCGCCGGGGACGCCGGCCTTGCTCGCCGCGGCGCGTCCGTGCAGGTCGACCTTGACCTTGACCCTGTCTCCGGAGCCGGCCGCCGGAGCCTGCGGCGCGTCCGCCGAGGGCGCGCTCAGTGCCGAGCGGCGCTGCGCTCCGGCCTGCGGCCCGGCGCCGTCGCCGGAGGCGACGCGTACCGGCAGTGAGCCGGCGCGCGCCTTGGCGATCGTCGGGGCGAACGGGCCGTCCGGGAGCGCGGCGAACATCCGGCCCGCCGGGGCCGGGGGCGCCGCGGGTATCTCGACCTCGGCCGAACCGGCCGCGGGCCAGGCCACCTCGGGCGGGGCGGTCCACTTGTTGCGCTGGGATTCACCTGGTGCGGGCGCGGGCTTGCCGGTGACCGGCTTGCCCCCGACCTTGGTGAGCCGCTGAAGGCCGGGCTTCGCCGTCTGTGCCGCGGAGGCGGGCGGTGAGGACAGACCGGTGGCCAGAAGGGTGATGCCGAGAAGGGGTATCGGCCAGCGCCATGCGCGTCTGCGACGCGCAGCCCTAGCGGATCGATGGATATTTCGCAAATTGTATCCCGCGACAGATCGTGCGTGCCTCAATATACACGCTTTCGAGCAACTCCCCTGAAAGTAACAGTTTCGGTTTTCGCGACGCTGGCACAGTTGGAGTCTTCCTTATTCGGCCGTATGAAAAAGGTCGAAAATCGGGCATAAGTGTACACTGAAACGGAATGCTGAATTCCAGATATTCCACGGCTCCGCCTTTCTCGTGAGAAACTCTGGCGACCGAAAAAGCGCGTGCGGCGGAGTCGTTCCCCGGACGCACGGATCGACCTCCAAGGAACATTCGTGAGAACACCTCTGGCGCGCCTGCGCGCCACCGATCCGCCACCCCGCCACAAGGCGTCGGCGCTGGTCACGACGCTGGCCCTGGCCGTGGGTCTGATCGGGGTCGCCCCGGTCGCGGCCGCGGCGGGGGACAGCGGGAAAACCGCCGGATCGGAAACGCCGGCGACCGCGAACGAGGCGATGAAGGCGGCCGACGCCGCCAAGCGCACCGGGAAGCCGGTCGAGATCGTCGGACAGCGCACCGAGACCGACGAGGTCTGGGCGAATCCCGACGGAACGATGACGGCGGAACGCGCACTGGTGCCCGTACGTGTACGGCAGGCCGGAAAGCTGGTTAACGCCGACGCCACCTTGCAGCGCGGGAAGAACGGCACGCTGACGCCGAAGGCGACCAATATCGGCCTGGCCTTCTCGGGCGGTGGTGACGCGCCTCTCGCTGTGATGACCAAAAACGGAAGAAACGTTTCTCTTTCCTGGCCGAAGCCGCTCCCCGAGCCCGTGATCGCGGGGAACAGCGCCGTCTACCCCGAGGTGCTCCCAGGCGTCGACCTGCGCGTCACCGCGCACGTCGACAGCTTCGCGCACGCCCTGGTCGTCAAGACCCGCGAGGCGGCGGCCAACCCGGCGCTCGCCTCCCTCGACTTCGGGATAAAGGCCGAGGGCCTCACCGTACGCGCCGAGTCCGACGGCCAGTTGCGCGCCGTGGACCCCGCCGGGCAGACCGTCTTCGGGGCAGCCAAGCCGCAGATGTGGGACGCCGGCGGCGAGAACCCGGCGGCGGCCCCCGCCGCCCCCGGCACGCAGTTCCTGCGCTCCGCCCGCTCCGCCTCCTCCAGCGGCGCGCCCGCGGACCCCGTCGACGGCATCACCAACGGCAGCAAGCAGGCGGACCTGGGTGTCAGGCTCGACGGCGAGAAGCTGACACTGACGCCGGACCGCAAGCTGCTGACCGCGCCCGGCACCGCCTACCCGGTGGTCATCGACCCGACGTGGGACGCCTGGAAGCAGGCATGGACAGTCGCGTACAAGCACAACGCCTTCCCGTCCTCGGCGGGCACGAACTACTGGAACGGCGGCACCCTCAGCAAGGACGCCCGCGTCGGCTGCGCCAAGGACGCCGCCAACGGAAACGCCGTCATCTGCGCCAAGACCTTCTTCCAGGTCGGCATGAAGGACTACTGGGACAAGCAGATTCTGGAGTCCACGCTGCGCATCAAGCAGAAGTCGGCCGGCTCCTGGAGCTGCAAGTCCGGTGACATCCAGGTGTGGGACACCGGCACCATCTCCAAGGCCACCACCTGGAACAACCAGCCCGACTGGTCCCGGCTCGTGGACGCCACGGGCCAGTCCTACGGCGGACGCAACTGCCCCGGGGACGGGGACCTCGTCGAGCTGAACGTCAAGTCGGCCGTGGAGGCCGCCGCCAAGAGGCACTGGCCGACCTGGACCTTCGGCCTGAAGGCCGCCAAGGACACCGTCGACGTCTCCTGGCGCAAGCTGGACCCGAACAGCGCCCGCATCTCGATCAAGTTCAACACCCAGCCCCCGGCGCCGCGCGAGCTCTCCACGGACCCCTCCGTCCCCTGCGCCGGAGGCGTCATCGGAATCACCGACCGCGTCGTCCTGCGCGCCCGGGCAACGGACAAGGAGGACAACACCCTCTACGCCGAGTTCCACTACTGGAAGGACGGCGCCGCCCCGGTTGTGACCAAGATCAAGGTCACCAACGGCAACATCGCGCAGCTGGCGATCCCGGCCGCCAACCTCGATGGCGTCTACCGCTGGAAGGTCCGCACCCTCGACAACGTCGGGGTGCCCGGTCCCTTTGCCGCCCAGTGCCAGTTCACCCTGGACCGCACCCGTCCCGACCGGCGCCCGAGTGTGACTTCGGCCCAGTTCCCCGAGAACGTCGACGACTTCGACAAGGTGCCCTTCGTACGGGTCCCCGGCACGTTCACGTTGGGCGCCAACGGAGTGAAGGACGTCGTCGCCTACCGCTGGTGGACCGATTCCGACCCCAAGGTCAACGAGAAGCGGGCGGCCACAGCCGGCGCCTCCGTCGAAATCCCGTACACGCCGAGCACGACAGGTCCGCAGCGCCTGTTCGTACGGAGCGTCGACGCCTCGAACAATCCCTCGGACCTCAAGGAGTACCTGTTCTACGCCAAGCGCCTGCCGACGCGTGACAAGCCGGGCGACCTCAACGGTGACGGCAGTGTCGACATGTACAGCGTCGACCCCGGCTCCGGCCAGCTGTGGATGCACCCGGGCAAGGGCGACGGTTCGTTCGCGCTGTCCAAGCAACTGGAACGCGGCTCCTTCGCCGACGTCACCTCGCTGACCCACCGCGGAAGCTGGAACTCGGACTACTACGAGGACCTCATCGCCCTGCGTCCGAGCCCGGACAACTCCCGCAAGAACCTGTACGTCTACCCCAACCGGTCCGACGGGGACCTTGAGGATGCCGACAGCGACCGGCTGGAGCTGCAGGTGGGCAACCCCGAGCAGGACGACCACTGGTCGCAGGCCGACCAGGTCCTCTCCATTGGCAGCGTCAACGACGACGACGGCGACGGCAAGGTAACCGAGGCCGACCAGGCGGACCTGCTGGTGCGTGCCGGTGACCAGCTGTGGCTGTACCTCGGCTCCCAAGTCGGCTTCCTGGACGCGGTCAGCGAGCCCATCCTGCTCGGCGGCGCCGACTGGAAGAACATGACCCTGCTGGCTCCGGGAGACCTCAACGCCGACACGCTTCCCGAGATCTGGGCCCGCGACACCGTGTCCGGCAAGATCCACCAGTACACAAGCCGGAAGACCACCGATCCGACGTCGCCCACGGTGACGGACCTGACCGTCTACGCCGATCCGGCGGTGCGCGCCTCCTCCATCGGCAGCGGTTTCACCGGCGCCGCGTACGCCCACCTCGCGTCCAACGGTGACTTCGAGAGCGACGGCTTCGCCGACCTGTGGTCGCGTGACGGCGACGGCCGGATCACCGAGTTCCCGGGCCGGGCCGTGACCGGCGGCTCCGCCTTCGGCGCCGGCCGGCAGCTGGTCGTGGGCGGCACCTCCTGGTCGGAGTGCCAGCAGTTCAGCTCCACGGCCACCGGCACGCGCTCCCTGTGCGGTCCGATCCTGGCGAAGTTCCTCGCCAAGGGCGGCACCACCGGGCTCGGCCACCCGTCCACCGACGTCCTGGTTGCCCCGGACGGAGTGGGCCGCTACATCAACATCCGCGGCATCGGCCAGACCACCGACAACGGCTCCATCTACTGGCACCCGAGCACGGGCGCCTGGGTTCTGTGGGGCTCCATCCGTGCGAAGTGGATCGCCATGGGCGCGGAGAAGGGCATCCTCGGCTACCCGACCTCGGACGAGACGAAGACCTTCGACGACGGCCGGTTCAGCACCTTCTACTCCGCCTCCGGGGGCAAGGGCGGCATCTTCTACTCGAAGGACACCGGCTCATGGTCGGTACACGGCTCCGTCTACGCCAAGTACGTCTCCCTCGGCGGCCCGGCCAGCCACCTCGGCTACCCGGTGACGGACGAGAAGACAGCGGCCGACAAGGCGGGCCGTTACAACCACTTCCGCCAGCGCTCCCAGACGGGCGAGACGGGCTCCATCTTCTGGCACAAGAACACCGGTGCCTGGTCGGTCCACGGCTCGATCCGCACCAAGTGGCTGGCTCTGGAGGCCGAGAGGGGCACCCTCGGCTACCCGACGTCCGATGAGTACGACGTCGCGGGCGGTCCCCGCGCGGACTTCGAGAAGGGCTACATCCGCCACAACAGCGTCACCGGCGCCACCGTCGAGCACCAGCCCGGCGACCGCACCGCCCACCTGCGCACGGACCTCTCCGGCGACTTCAACGGAGACGGTCGCACCGACCTCGCCACCGCCTACGACTACGGCGACAACACCACCGCGCTGTGGGTGCTCGAGGCCCGCCCCGACGGGGGCTTCGAGGAGCCGACGGTCCGCTGGACCAGCACCAAGGGCGGCTTCGGCTACGCACGCTCCAAGTGGGTCACCGGCGACTTCAACGGAGACGGCCGCACCGACATAGCCGCCGCCTACGGCTACAGCGACGGCAGCATCACGCTGTGGACCTTCACGTCCAACACGACCGGGACCTTCACCGCGGCCAAGGGCGTGACGGTGCCCGCGAAGACCTTCGACTGGTCGCTGGGCATCTTCCTCGCCGGCGACTTCAACGGTGACAAGCGCTCCGACATCGCCATGGTCTACGACTACGGCAGCGGCTCGGCGGGACTGCACACCTGGACGGCCAAGGCCGACGGGACGTTCAATCCGGCCGCCCCCAGCTGGAAGGTGGCTGCCGGCAACTGGTGGATCTTCCACGCCACCTTCCGCGTGGGTGACACCAACGGCGACGGCCGCGACGACATCCTCGCGCTGTACGGCTATACGGCCGGCGGCGTGGCGATGTTCACCTTCCAGGCGCAGGCGGCCGGCGGCTTCGCCGCTCCGGTCAAGTCCTGGACGCGGACCAAGGAGCAGTGGACGTACGCGAGCACCAAGTTCACCACGGGTGACTACAACGGGGACGGCCGCGCCGACGCCGCCCTGATGTACGACCACGGCAACGGCCGCGGCTCGCTGTCCACGCTGCTCGGCAAACCGGACGGCACGGTCGACAGCGCGCTCCTCAGCTGGGACACCCAGGAGGGGAACTGGTACGCCGGCAACGCGGGTTATCCGGTCTCGGGCGACTCCGACGGGGACGGCCGTGACGACATCTTGTCCATGTACAACTACTACAACGGCGCCACGGGGGCGTTCACCTTCAAGGGCCGCGCCGACGGAGGCTTCGAGAACGGCTTCCTGAGCTGGCAGACCCTGCCCGGCACCTGGTGATCCCGCGCCGGCGGACCTGATCTGCCGGAGCCGGTGAGCCGAGGGCCCCGCACCGTGACCGGTGCGGGGCCCTCCGCGTTCCGCCGCGTCGCAGGATCCGCTCCGTTCGGGGCGGGACCGGAGGCCTCCGCTCGTCCCGGCCGTTGGGGTGCTCGAGCACCGGGCGGCGCGCGTAGGCTGCGAGGCGTAGACGCACCGCAGCAGGTCCTCCGGGAAGGAGAGCTGCGACTTCTCGATCGTCTGCTCATGGCGGGCGCTGGCCGCCTTCGACCTCCGGCCTTGCGCGTCACCCTCCGCTGCACCTCAACTGAGGACACACCCAGCAGACCAGCCACTCGCCGGGTCGAGCCCCCGACCACGAAGTCCCTTGGGCGGGCGGCGCCATCAGGAGGGCAGGTGTGGGGTCTTGAGAGTGGATCCTGGCCCGGGTTCCACGTGGAAATGCCGGCTGTGCAAGACCTCCGGCTCACCCGGTGAGGGCGGAGGGACGTGCAGGGATGGACGACCTGGGGTCTGGCTCGCGTACTCCGCGATCGTTTCAGTCGCCAAGGGCGTCCTGCCGGTGACGCAGGCGGTCTTCTGGTCGGCCCCCGCCAGAGGCCTCTGCTGGCCACCGCGCGGACCAGACCCGCGACCACGGGGGCACCGGTCTCCTCGCCGCGCGCCTGACCCCAGCCGGGCGAGAACAGCACGTGGAAGGGCGGTCCGTCCTCCACGACAAGTGGGGCGTCGGGTGGAGGCGGCTCGCTCCTTGAAGACGCCGCCTTCAGCACCGGCCGCACCCGTGCTCTCCCGAACGGCCGCCGATGCCGAACCGTTCCGTACCGGGTGGTTATCGGGGGGCGGGTTCGTCGGCGTGGTCGCCGAGGGTGAGCAGGAAGCGGCGTAGCAGGCTGGTGAGTTGGTCGCGTTCGGCGGCGGTGAGCCCGGCGAGCTGGCGCTCCTCGCCGGCGAGGTGGTGTTCGACGAGGCGGTTGGTCAGCTCCCGGCCCTTGTCGGTCAAGGAGATCAGCACCCGGCGGCGGTGGGCGGGGTCGACGGCCCGTTCGACCAAACCCTTCTTCACGAGGTGGTCGATGCGGTTGGTGAGCGCCGCGGAGCTGACCATCGCGGCGGAGCTGAGCTGGCCGGCGGTCAGGACGTGAGGCGGGCCCGAACGCAGCAGGGTGGCCAGGACGTCGAACTCCCAGGGTTCGACGCCGTGGCTGCCCAGGTTCTCCTTGATCCCGCGCTCCAGCAGGCGCGAGGCGCGGGAGAGGCGGCCGATCACGGCCATGGGGGAGGTGTCCAGGTCGGGGCGGACCGCGCGCCACTGTGCAGTGATGCGGTCGACGCCGTCGCGTTCAGCCTGTTGTTCCGTCATGGCCCGAGCCTAACATTTTGACGTGGAAATATTTGACACCACCTGAGTGGCCCTTTATAGTTTCGACATCGAAATGTTCGACATGGGAGGGACATCGTGAAGGTTCTGCTCACCGGTGCCACCGGCTACATCGGTTCCACCGTCACCGACCACCTCGTCGCCGCCGGCCACCAGGTGGTAGCGCTCACCCGTGGCGCCGAGCCGCAGCCCGGCCGCGCCTGGCACGCCCAGTTGGTCGGTGATACCGCCGACCCGGCCTCGCTGGCCGGTGCGGTGACCCCGGAGATCGAGGCCGTGATCCACCTGGCTCCACCGAGCGGTGATGCCGACATCGACACCGAGGTCATCGAGGCGCTCGCCACTCCGCTGCGCGGCACCGGCCGTCCCTTCGTCTACACCAGCGGCGTCTGGGTTCTCGGTGCCACCGGCGATGCCCAAGAGGTGGGCGAGGAGGCTCCGACCAACCCGATCGACATCGTCGGCTACCGGCCGCGGATCGAGCAGCGGGTGCTGGCCGAGGCCGCCGAGGGCGTGCGTGCGGTCGTCGTCCGGCCCGGCATCGTGTACGGCAGAGGCGGCGGCATTCCCGCCATCTTGGTCGACCGGGCCCGCCTGCAGGGGGTGCCCGAGTACTACGGCAAGGAGGGCGTGCGCTGGCCGACCGTCCACGTGGACGACCTCGCCGAGCTGTTCGTGGCCGCCGTGGAGCGGGCGGAGGCCGGCACCATGTGGCACGGCGTCGCGGATGCGGCCACTCCGGTCCGTGACCTCGCCCGGGCCGCCGGCCGCGCTGCCGGAGTGCTCGCCGCCCCGCACGCGGTGCCGCTGGAGCAGGCCGCCGAGACCTTCGGCCCGCTCTTCGCGGACGCGCTCGCCCTCGACCAAAGCGTCAGCGGCGCCGCCGCCCGTACCGCACTCGGCTGGCGGCCGGACCGCCCGGGCGCGGTGGCGGAGCTGGTGACGGGCTCGTACCGGCCGGTCGAGGTGTTCGGCGCCCCCGACGGACCGGACACCGACGCCGAGGTGGCCGCGATCCGCCGACTGGTGGCGGAGGTGGAGCATGCCCAGCAGAACGAGCTGGTCGACCGCTTCCTGAGCGTCTTCCGCCAGGAGAACCCGGTGTGGACCACCGGCCACGGCAAGCGACTGTCGGGCTTCGAGGAGATCGCGACCTTCACCCGCACGGTGCTGCCCGGTGCGACGGCCGAGTCCACCGCCGTCTACGACGTCGAGCGCGTGCTGTTCCTGCGACCCGACATCGCCGCGGTGAACGTCCGCCAGCAGCCGGTCCGCCATGACGGCACTCGGCTCACCGACCGTCCCGAGGGCCGCCCGTTCTACATCCTGGTCAAAGAGGACGGCACTTGGCGCATCGGCGCCGCCCAGAACACCGTCGCGGTCGACTGACAACACACGGCTTGCAGTCGCAGGCTTCACCTGCGCAGCAGGAGGAGGAACCGTCCATGACGACCCAGAAGATCTCTGACGCCCAACTCGCCGGACAGCCCGCCGCATACTGGACCGGTCTCGCCTACGAGGCGCTCATTGCGTACACCCGAGCCCAGCAGGCCCAAAAGGGCTATACCCAACCGCAGTTCTGGCTGCTGCGCAACCTTTCCCAGAACGACATCTCACCCGACGGCAAGGGGATGACGCTCCCAGAGCTGTACGAGGCCATGACCTCCTACATCCGTCCCGAGGACGATCTGGCCGCCGAGGCCGAGGTGCTCCTGGAACGCGGCTGGCTGACCCGCGACCCCGAAGACCGGTTGTGGCTCACCGAGGAGGGCGAACAGGCCCGCGTCGACCTCGGACGCGATGCCCCCGCAATCCGCGCCGTCCTCCACGAAGGCATCGACGACGCGGACTACGTCACCACGCTCAAGGTGCTCCGGCAACTGATCCGCAACGCGGGCGGGACGACCGCCTGACCCTGTGGCTGCCAGGCCGGAGCATCGATGAGCGAGTCGCCTGGAGCAGCCGAAGAAGAGGCCCAACGCGGGCAACGTGCCGGCTTCGGAGGCCTGGGCATCGTCATCGCCCTGTCGCAGTGGGCTTTGCCGAGGGGCCAGCGGCTCGGTGAGGGGCCCTTGTCGTAGGCGGGGATCTGCGACTGGATGGTGCAGGTAATCGATCCCTCCTACTCGCACCGTCGGCCCCTGTTACGGGGCTTGCCACGGTCCAACGGGTGGATGTCGCTCCCCATTGCCCGGGCTTTTTACGGTTCGCCCTGCGCGCCTGCAGCTGCTGGGAGCAGCGGTGGGCAAAGAGCAGGCCTCGTCAAGGGCAGCGCGGTCACTCTCCACCAACGCGTTCCTGCGTCTGGTCCTCAGCGTTCTCGAAGCTCAGCAGTCTTCCGCGGATCGTCCGCAAGAACGCGGGCCGCGAGCTGCCGTACCTGCTGCTCCACGGATTGATCGTGGGTGACGAAGAACTCGTACCCGTAGGAACATGTACGTGTCCCCGGCGCCTGGACCTGGTGGAACTCGACATCGACGCCCTGGAGGCTGGTGAGCTCCTCGGGGACGCCGGGCTCCTCGCGTCGTGGCCAGACACCCGTGAGAACGCAGCCCCACTGCTCGAACCAGCCGCTGCCCGCAAGGGTCTGCTCGAGCAACCGGGCAACGGTGTCCACCGGCTCTTCCCAGCTGCGGTCCGCTGCGGCCCGCACGAGTTCGGCTTCGTACTGGGCAGCATCGAAGTGAATGTCCGCAGGCAAGGCAGTGCTATCGCTGGTGTTTTCCCAGGCGTCCCAGATCACCCGGTCGCCCTCGCGGCGCATGGTGACGTGAAGGGCGCCGCAGCAGCCGGCGGTGCAGGGTGGCTCTGTGATCATGACCCTGCGCGGTTCCTCCGTGACCGCCAGCGGCCAGCTCTCGGCCGGGCCTGTCCAGTGTCGGCAACTGAGTGCCACCCCTTCCGGGTGGACTTCCCTCAGAACGTCTACGCCGTCGATCAAAGGCCGCACCTCGGCCCAGGGGTCCGCCGCCCAGTTGTCCGGGATCCCATGCCGCAAAGTCAAGGTGCTGATCATCAGCTGATTGGTCATGCATACATGATCGGTTGACGCTGCGCAGCCGCGTACTCGTTTCCTGGGTGTGATCAGCCACGGCGGGGCGTGCCAGGGCGGCCACCGCGATGACTTTGGTGTGGCTGGTGTGATCACGGCATGCCGGGCAGGGGCACCAGTACACGGGCGAGGGAGCGCGGTGTACGGCGTGAACTGCCCGGGCCTGGGTGCTCAGGTCGAAGCAAGAACGGTTGTCGGTGGGTTCGGAGAACGACCGCGGGTCATCTCGGCATCTCGGGTCCGGGAGAGGCCGAGCTGTCCGTTGTGCTGTTCCGGGGTGGTTGGGCCGACGTGGACTTCATCGCCGGCCTCGCCCACGCGGGTTCCCTCCCGGCCACGGGCATCGCCTCACCAGCGGACTTCGAAACCCGGATGAACCAGTGGGTCGCTCATGTCTTCGAACTCGGCGGCGGCGGTCGCTGAGCGCCCCGTCCGGCAAGCACGAAGACGCCACCGGCCCACCAGGTCCGGGCACGGCGCTAGCGTTGGTTCCATGATCGTATGGCTCAACGGTACCCACGGCGCTGGCAAGACGACGACCAGTGCACTCGTGCAGCGGCTGATCCCGGATTCACGGGTGTTCGATGCCGAAAAGGTCGGCGAGACGCTCATGGACATCAAGCCGGGGCTGCCCTGGACGGGCAACTTCCAGGACTGGTCGCCGTGGCGGCCGCTCGTGGTCGAGACCGCCCGCCGCGTGCTCGACTACACCGGTGGCACTCTGGTGATGCCCATGACCGTCCTGGTCGAGCAGTACTGGCGCGAGATCAGCTCGGGCCTCGCCCGGCATGCGATTCCGGTACGGCACTTCTGTCTGCATGCTGACCAGGACACCCTCCGCGGGCGCATCGAGGGGGACCCGGACCTCGGTCCTTCCCCCTTTCGTCTCGCATACCTCGAGCCCTACGCCGAGGCGGCCCGCACATGGCTGCACGATGAGGCCGAGGTCGTCGACACCACGCACCTCACGCCCGCCCAGACCGCCCTGCGGATCGCGGAGGCGGTCAAGAGTTGAGGTCCGCCGTGGATCTTCGCTCCTGGTGACGCATGGGTTGCCGAATCAGCAGGGGAGGGCCGACTCGTCTGACCCGCTAGGGTCGGCCGGGCGGGGTGGGTCACCCGCGGTCGGGATCTGCACCGACCGCCCGCGCCCCACCAGCCGGGGCCCTCGCACCGCCCGGACCGTCCGAGGCTCGACGCCCCCGCTGGCCCGTGCGGGGCGCCCAGGGCGGTGCCGGACCCGCAGGCCAGGCACGGCACCGCCCCCCTTCACCGGTCAACGCGTCAGCAGTTCCCCGAACGCCTCCACGATGTCCGCCGGGGCTTCCTCGGCCATGAAGTGGCCGGAGGAAACCGTGAGGTGCTTCAGGTCACCGGACCAAGCACCCCACAGCGCGGCCGCCTCGTAGCCGAGCGCGGCGCCCCAGTCCTGCTGGAGCACGGTCAGGGGCATCCTCAGCTGACGGCCGGCGGCCCGGTCGGCCCGGTCGTGCTCCACGTCGATGCCTGCGGAGGCCCGGTAGTCCGCGACGATCGACGGGACGGCGTTGCGGCAGGCCGCGAGGTAGGCGCCGCGGATGTCGGCGGGAATGGCCTCGGGCCGGTTGGCCCACACGTCGAGGAAGTAGCCGAAGAACTCGTCTGCACTGGCCCGGATCATCTTCTCCGGCAGGCCGGGCGGCTGTGCCATGAGGTAGAGGTGGAAGCCGACGGCCGCGGTGAGGCCGTGGAGCGCCTCCCACATGTCGAGGGTGGGCAGGACGTCCAGGCAGGCCAGGTGGCTGACGGCCTCTGGGTGGTCCAGCCCGGCCCGGAAGGCCACCAGAGCGCCGCGGTCGTGACCCGCCAGAGCGAAGCGGTCGTGCCCCAGCTCCTTGGCGAGCGTGACGATGTCCTGCGCCATGGTCCGCTTGGAATAGGTGTCCGGGCCGTCCTCGGCCGGCTTCTCGCTGTCGCCGTAGCCGCGCAGGTCGGGGCAGATCACCGTGTGGTCCCGGGCCAGTTCGGGGGCCACACCCCGCCACATGAGGTGGGTCTGCGGAAAGCCGTGGAGGAGCACGACGGGGGTGCCCGAACCGCCGACCGCGACGTTCAGGGCGACGCCGTCGGCGACCCGCACACGCTGGTAGGTGAAACCCGGGATGGTGGGTGACATGGCAGGACTCGTTCCGTTCGAAGAGGAAGCGGCGCCACCGGGCGGCCGCCCTTGATGTCTCCACTCTCGGCGCGGTGGATGAGCAACCGATGAGCACGCTGTACGTTGGGCTCTGGATCTCGGTGGAGCGGACGACGAACATGCATGTGGACCTGGGAGTCCTGGGGCCGGTCGCGGCCTGGGACCCGGAGGGTGAGCCCGTCCGTCTCAAAGGCCCGATGCACCGGGCGGTCCTGGCGCGATTGCTGGTCGCCCGCCGCCGCGTCGTGCCGGTCGGCCGCCTGGTCGAGGACCTGTGGGACGAGCCGCCGACCGAAGCCGTCAGCACCCTGCGCACCTTCGTGGCCGCGCTGCGCCGCGCACTGGAACCCGACCGCCCCCCGCGCGCCCGCCCCCGGCTGCTGGTCACCGAGGGCCCGGGTTACGCCCTGAAGGCCGCGGACGAGGACGTGGACGCCTGGCGTTTCGAGCACGCGGTCCACTCGGCCGCGGACCTGCCACCGACCGAGACCGTGCGCCGGCTCACCGAGGCGCTGGGTTGGTGGCGCGGCCCCGCCTACGCCGATGTGGCGGACGCACCCTGGGCACGCGCCGAGCGCTCCCGGCTGACCGACCTGGAATGCCGGGCCGTCGAGATACGGGCCGAGGCCCGGCTGGCCCTGGGCGGTGCGGCCCGGGCCGTTCCCGAGCTGGACACGTACATCAGAGAGCACCCCTGGCGCGAGAAGGCTGGCACCTGCTCGCCCTGGCCCTGTACCGGTCGGGCCGCCAAGCCGACGCGCTGTCCGTCGTGCGGCGCGCCCGCAGCACGCTGAGCGACCGTATGGGCATCGAACCCGGGCCCAGGCTGCGCCGTCTGGAGACCGACCTCCTGCGGCAGGCGGACCATCTCGACCCGGGTCCGGGCGGCCCAGCCGCCCAGGTCTGGGCGCAGGCCGCGGCCGATTACGAGCGGGCGGTGCCCGCATCGGCGCCCGCGAGACTGGAATCCACCGCGGGACTGATGCGCGACCTGGCCGTGACCGGTGGGACAGGACTCGAAGCGGCCCGGCGCCACCGGGTGGCAGCCGTGGCCGCGGCCGAACAGCTCGGTGACCCGGAGATCACCGCCCGAGTCATCGGCATCTACGACGTCCCCGCCGTGTGGACCCGCTCCGACGACCCCGAACAAGCCGACTGGCTGGTGGCCGCGGCCGAGCGAACGCTGCGGACCCTGCCGCCGGACGGCCACGACGCGGCCCGCTGCCGACTCCTGGCCACCATCGCCGTGGAGTCCCGGGGAACCCTGCCGCCCGACCGGGCGGCCACCGAGGAGCGGGCCCGCGCCTTCCAGGCAGCAGGACAGGCCGAGCAACTCGCGCGCCGACTGGACAGCACTCCACTCCTGGCCTTCGCCCTCAACGGGGTCTTCATGCAGACCTTCCAACGTGCCGGTCTCTCGGCACGCCGGGATGCCATCGGCGCCGAGATGATCGCGATCTCCCAGCAGCGTGACCTGGTCACCTACGAGATCCTCGGCCACCTCATCCGCCTCCAGTCCCGCTGCGCCGTATCCGACTTCGCGGGCGCCGACCGGCACGCGAGCGCCGCCGACAAGCTCGCCGAACGCCACGACCTCCCTCTGGTGAACGTCTTCACCACCTGGTACCGGGCCCTGCGCACAGCCGTGACGCAACCCCTGGCCGAGGCGGAGACGGCCTACCGGCGAGCCGGCGACACCCTGGACGGTGCGGGGATGCCGGGGCTCCAACGCGGACTGCTCCCGCTGGCCCAGCTGAGTCTGCGCCTACGCCACGGGCTTCCACCGCTGACGAACACCGAGGACGACTGGGGGCCCTACGAGACGTGGGTGCGCCCCTTGCTGCTGGCAGCCGAGGGGGACACCGGGGCTGCGAGCGCCTGTCTGGAGGGCATCGCCTCACCGCCGCGCGACCTGATGTTCGAAGCCATGTGGGCTCTCACCGCCAGGGCGGCCACGGCGGTCGGCGACCGGGAGGTCATGCGACGCGCCGCACGGCAACTGCGGCCGGCGGCGGCGGAACGGGCGGGGGCGCAGAGCGGACTGCTCGACTTCGGCCACGTCGCGCGGATCCTCGACGACATGCCCGTGGCGAACGACTGAGCCGGTGCCGCTCCCGGAAATGCCTCCAGGGCGCTGCCTGCGCGCGTACGCTCTGCGCACCGATGGTGCCGTCGGGTCGTTGAAGGACCGGGTGCACACCGCCCGGGGGATGGCGCCCCCGAGCCCCGCGGGCGGTTCCCAGTCCTGGTACCTGCACGTCCGTCGGGGGCCCTACCAGGGTCTGTTCCAGCCGGCGGGCGTGCGCGGGTGAGGCCCGGTGTCGCAATACCACCGGGCCGCCCATGCCGGACGGACGGAACACAACCCGGCCGGACAGCGGTCACCAACCCCCACCCCAGGATGACCCCCGCGCCACGGTCTGCGGCCTCTGCCCAGGAAGAGGGCCAGGCCCAGGGCCAGGCCGCCCCTCCGGGACGACACGGAGAGGGGCCGCAGGTGCACACGGCCACGGCTCGGAACGCGAGAGCGAGGGCCGTCCGGCGGACCACCTCCGCCGGACGGCCGTCGCTTACGAAACCCGTCGTGGCACGTCGAAGCTGGTGAACGCGCTCCGCTTCGGCAGGCGGTAGGTCTCCCGGCCGGTGATCGCGTTCAGGATCGTGGCGTTGCGTACGGCTCCGATGTCCAGGTTCGGTGACGAGACGCCGTGGGAGTGGACCTCGGCGTTGGCCACGAAGACCCTGCCGGTGATCCCTTCGGCGAGTTCGACGGAATGGTCCAGGCGCACCCGGGGACGGCCCTGGCCGTCACGCAGCAGCATCTCCTCGATCGGTTTCAGGAACGCGGGCGTGCGGTTGCGGTAGCCGGTGGCCGCCACGACGAGGTCGGTGGTGTGCTCGAAGCTCTCCTCCGTGTCGCGGTGCCGGCACGTCAGTACCGCCTGCCCGGCCGGGTCGACGGTCGCCGACTCCACAGTGATGCCGAAGCGGAGTTCCACGTCGGCCAGTCCGTGCTCCAGCTGGCGCCGGTAGAGGAGTTCGTGGACGGCTTCAAGGGTGTCGGTGGAGATGCCCTTGTAGAACTGCCACTGCTCGCCGACGAGCCGGTCGCGCACGTCCTCCGGAAGGGAGTGGAAGTACTGCATGTATGCCGGAGTGGTCAGTTCCAGGTTCATCTTGGTGTAGTCGAGCGGCGCGAACGACGAGGTACGGGTCAGCCAGCCCACGGCGGGCCCGCCCTCGATGTTGCGGCCGAGCAGGTCCACCGCCACCTCGGCACCCGACTGCCCGGAGCCGACCACCGTGACCTTGCCCGCGGCCGCCACATCGGAGGCCCGGTACAGGTAGTCGCTCGTGTGCAGCAGCTTCTCGGCCGGCAGGGCCGCGAGGGCGTCCGGGACGTGCGGCGCGGTGCCGATGCCCAGGACCAGGTTGCGGGCGCGCAGCCGCAGCCGGGTGCCGTCGCCGCCTACCGCGTCCACGGTGAAACGTTCGGCCGTAGGGTCCCACTGCACCTCCTCGGCGCGGTGCGAGAAGCGGACGGACGGGAGTCTGGCCGCCGCCCAGCGCAGGTAGTCCTCGTACTCGCGGCGGGAGGGGAAGAAGTTCTCCCGGACGGTGAAGGTGTAGAGCCGGTCCATGTCGTGGAGGTACTCCAGGAACGACAGGGGGTGGCGGGGCGAGACGAGGGTGACGAGGTCGGCGAGGAAGTTGACCTGCATCGAGGCGTCGCCGAACATCATGCCGCGGTGCCAGGTGAGCTCGGGCTGTTCTTCCAGAACGATCAGGTCGAGGTCGTCCACGGTGGAGGCCAGGGCGGCCAGGCCCAGGTTGAAGGGACCGCAGCCGATGGCCACCACGTCGTGATCGCTGATGACGGCGTCGCTCATCGCGGCATGTCCTCCTCCGTGCGCGGGTGGATGAGCAGGGCGCCGGTCTTGTCGGGGAAGACCACCTTCCCGGCGGGTCGGAAGCCCGCGGCTTCGAAGGCCCGGAGCGAGGGCGCGTTGGTCACGTCCGGTTCGGCGACCACCCTGGTGCAGGCCGGGTCGGCCGCGAGCAGGCCCTCGGCCAGGGCGCGCAGCAGGGCGCGGCCCAGGCCCTTTCCGGTCCGACCGGCCTCACCGATGGCGATGTGGACGCCCAGGTCGTGGGGGAGATCCGGGTAGTGCCCGGCGAGGCGGTCACGCATCACCCGGTACACCTCGATGTACGCCAGCGGCCGGCCGTCGAGGTCGATCAGGACGGGCAGGATGGCGTCCCCGGCGAGGTGCCCGGCGATCTCCTCGTACCAGCGTTCGCGCGGCCATGCCTGGTGCCAGAAGGCGTCGATGTGCGGTGACTGCATCCAGCCGTGTACGAGGTCCAGGTCTGCGCCCTCGGCCTGGGCCACCCGCGCCGACCAGGGGGCGGTCAGAAGCGGAAGCGGCGGCCCCGGGATCGTGGCGGTCGGCTCCTGATGTACCGAGGTCATGCGGTGGCCTCCTGGAGGGGATTGGAAGCGTCGAGGTAGACGGACTGGGCGTCGAGCGGCGCGAGGACCTCGTCGATGCCGTGCAGACGAGTCAGCAGGTTCCCCTTGCAGGGCAGGGTGTCGGCCTCCAGCCAGCGGCGGGCCAGCCGGTCGCCGTCGGGGCCGGCCTCGGCGAGAGCCGGGAGGGCTGCCCGCAGCCGGGCGGCGAGTACGCCGAGGAGGTCGCGCTCGTCCGCGAGGCCGTCGACGGCCAGGCAGCCGATGACCGAGAGGGCCTGGTTGCGCAGCAGGTAGTACGAGAGCCGGTCGTCGACGAGGTCGTCGTCGACGACGGCGAGCGTGGAGGAGTCCGCGCCGAGCCGCTTGAGCAGTCCGGGCAGGTGCGAGGTGGCGAGGTAGTAGCCCTGGTTGTCGCGGAACGCGCTGCCGGTGACCTGGCCCTGCGCGTCCAGCCGCACGAGGGTGTTCTGTTGGTGGGCCTCCAGGCCGATGCCGGTGGTGGCGTACAGGTGCAGCATGGGCACCAGCACCTTGTCGGTGTAGTCGGCCGTCCACTGCTCGGCGGCTCCGGTACCGAGGCCGGTGACCAGTTCGCCGAGCACGCTGCGGCCGAGACCGGGCCGTGGTGCCACCAGGCCGACCAGGCAGCGCAGGTCGGCGATACCGTCGGGCACTTCGCGCACGGCGACATCGAGCCCGGTCACGTCCGGGCCTTCGGGACGCCCCGGCTCGTCCACGGCGAGCCAGGCGGGATCCCGGGTGACGGCAAAGCCCGGGTGGGCCTGGAAGGTGCTGTCGGCGTACCCGGCGTCGAGGAGCCGGTTGATCTCCAGGCCGCGGCGCAGCTCGGTGCGGGTGGACTCGCGGCGGGAGTTGGTCAGCCTGAGGCCGAGGGAGAGTTTCAGCATCACGTCGGCGTCCGGCCGGTACACGGTGCGCACGCTGGAGGTCGGCCACCACTCGGGCCCCAGCTCGCCGAGCGGCTTCAGTGCGCCGGAGGCGATCAGGGCCTTGATACGGGGGCGGTGCAGCAGGTCGCGGGCCTGCCAGGGGTGGGCGGGGACCAGCACCCGGCCGTCGTCCAGGCGGCGTTCGGCCAGGTCGGCGAGGAGCGCCACCGTGTCCCGGCCCGCCAGGGACGGTGCTCCGGCCACCGCATCGTGCGAGACGAGCGACTCGTCGGCGGCGAACCAGTGCAGCCGGAAGGAGCCGCGCAGCTCGGGCGAGAACGCGGCCGCGTCGTTGTCCGAGATGCCGTCGCGACTCTTGGGCGCCGGGTGGTTCAAGTGGCCGAGCAGCAGAGCCTGTTCCGCGTCGAGGAAGCCGTCGACCTCGGACGGCGGCTTCGGGCGCGCACGGCGGTCGGAGATGAACGTGGCGACCCGGCGTACGGACTCGGCGGTGCGCTCCACCAGGTCGGCGACTTCCCCGGCGGGGACGCCGCCGGGGCGGCCACCGCCGCGTATGGCTGCCTCGGTGGACAGGAGGGCGACGGCGGTGACGGGATCGGCCCTCTCGCCGAGCGGGCCTCCGGGCCCCTCCAGACGGACGGGGGCGAACCGGTGCCAGCCGGTGGGCGAGCAGTGCGTCACCTCGGTGACCAGGGCGAGTCCGGCGGTGGGCAGCTCGACGCGGAGCGGGCCGGGGGTGACCGGTGTGCCGGTTTCGAGCAGCCAGCAGCGCAGCAGCGCCTCGATGTGGGCGTGTTCGGCGGCGCCCCGGGCATCCAGTTCGTGCAGCGGGTCGGCAGCGGTACGTGCGGGGGTCGTGGCCGCGGTGGTGATGCTCATGCGGCGCCCTCCTCGATCAGTCGTTCGCAGGTGCGGCCCGCGTCGAGGACCAGGTCCACGAGGCCGTCGATGTCGTCGGTGGTGGCGGTGGGGTTGAGCAGGGTGAACTTCAGGCACACGCGCTTGGGCGAGCCCGGTCCGGCGGTGCGGACCTCGGTACGCCCGATGAGCGCGCTGCCGGATTCCAGCAGCCGTCGGCGCAGGGCGCCGTTGAGTTCGTCGCAGACCGACGGGTCGGCGCCGCGGTAGCGGAACAGCACCGTGGTCAGCTCGGCCGGCGCGACCAGCTCCAGCTCCGGCTCGTCGAGGATGCGGCGCTCGGCGTGCCGGGCGAGGTCGTGGCAGGCGTCGACCATGCGCCCCATGCCGCTGCGGCCGTATGAGAGCAGGGTGGCGACGGCCTTGACGGCGTCGGGGCGGCGGGTGGTCTGCAGGCTTCGGCCGAGCAGGCCGTCGTATCCGGCTTCGGAGTCGTCGGCCGGGTTGAGGTAGGCCACTTCACGGTCGAGGGCGGTGAAGGCGGTGGTGTCCGAGACCAGGAGCACGCTGGTGGCCGCGGGCTGCCAGCCGATCTTGTGCAGGTCGAGGGTGATGGAGTCGGCGAGTTCCAGGCCCGCGAGCCGGTCCGCGAGCCGCCGGGAGAACAGCGCGCCGAAACCGTAGGCGGCGTCGACGTGCATCCAAAGGCCGTGTCCGGCGGCGATCTCGGCGATCTGCGGGAGCGGGTCGATGGAGCCGAAGTCCGTGGTGCCGGCGGTGGCGACCACCGCGATCGGCGTCCGGTCGGGACCGAGGGAGTCCAGGGCGGCGGCCAGCGCCTCCGGCCGCATGCGCCGGTGCTCGTCCACCGGCACCGGATGGACGGCCGACTCGCCCAGCCCGAGGGCGGCGCAGGCGCGGTGGGTGGAGAAGTGGGCGAGTTCGGAGCAGAACACCACCGGTCCCGGCAGCGCCGCCACGCCGTGCTCGCGGGCGTTGATGCCCCGCCGGAGGGCGGCGGCGTCCCGGGCGAGCAGCAGGCCCATCAGGTTCGACAGGGAGCCGCCGGGGGTGAGGACGCCGTCGGCGCGTTCCCCGAGTCCGGCCAGGGAGGTCAGTGCGCCGATGAGCCAGCGCTCGACGGCGAGAGCCGAGGCGCCGGAGTCATACGTGTCCAGCGAGGCATTGCCGGCGCTCGCGAGGGCGTCCGCGGCGACCGCGACCGCCAGCGACGGCGGTTGCAGATGGGCGGCGGCCCGGGGGTGGGAGAGGTCGATGCCGTGCTCGACCAGGACGGTGGCCAGCAGGTGGAGAGCGGCCTTGGTGCCGAGCCCCTCAGCGGGGAGCTCGGCCGGTCCCAGCGCGCGGGAGGAGGCGGCGAGCACCTCGGCCGGGGTTCCCGCCGGGAGGGGCCCGTTCGGGCGGGGTGCGGTCGACGCGGCGTCGACCGCCTCGGCGAGGGTGGCGAGGACCTCGGCGAGGCCGTCGTGGGAGCCGGCGAGCAGGGAGGGGGAGAACTCGGGCTGGGGGGGACGTGTTCGGGTCAGCGGTGTCACGGCCGGTCCTCCTCAGCCTTCGGCGAGCGGGTTGGGGTGCGTGCCGTTCGGGTAGAGCGCGTGGCGCAGGGCGCGGTCGCCGTAGCGGGTCACCACGATCCGGTCGCGGTTGAGGCCGTACCGGGGGATCTCGGGCGTGAGCAGGTCGTACTCGGTGAACCGCTCGGCGAGCTCGGGGAACTTCTTCTGGAAGTCGAGGATCGTCTGCCGCACCAGCCGCCAGAAGGTCTTCTCCGGTACGCCGAGCTGGTCGGCGCACAGCGGTGCCAGGTAGCGGAAGTGGCCGACGAAGACCTGGTCGACGACGTGCTGCTTGATGATCGAGGGGTGCTTGCGGGGCAGGACGTGGTCGTGTCCGTCCGGTTCCGGGCCGCGCTCGGGGACGTCGGTGAAGGAGACGCAGACGTCGTCGACGAAGTCCTTCAGGTACAGGCGCGTCGGCACGTCGTTCTCGTCGTAGCCGATGAGCGTGTTCTGGCCGTGCGGGTTGAAGGTGACTCCGTACCGGTACAGCACGTGCATGATCGGCACGAGGAGGGTGTCGAAGAGACGCCGCAGCCACTCCTGCGGGTCCAGGCCGGAGGCGCGGACGAGCTCGGCGACGAAGGCGTCACCGGCGTTGTCGACGTGCAGGAGAGAGGCGAACGTACGGACCCGCTCGTCCGGGTCCTTGCGCGCCGACACCGAGTCGCGCCAGATGCAGCCCAGGGTCTCCAGGTGCTGGTACGGGGCGCCGTCGAGCTGGGAGAGGTAGGGGTGGTGGACGGTGACCGAGGCGACCTCGCCGAGGAAGACCGTCCGGCATTCCTCGGTCAGGAACGCATCGCGCTCGACCAGACCGCGCAGCCACTGGGTGACGACGGGCGCTCCCATGGTGCAATGCGGGGGTATGCCGCGCCAGACCAGGGTGTTGAGGATCTTCAGCGGGAGTTTGACGTCGTACCGCTCGGGGCTCGTGATGTTGGCCATCGTACGGATGGACTGTCCGGGCAGGTACGCGTCCGGGCTTTCGCCCAGCGGGATGATGCGGCGCTGCGCCACATCGGCGGCGTGCAGGATCTGGACGGCGTGGTCCCACTGCCAGGGGTGCACCGGCATCCACACGTAGCCCTGCGGGTCGACCCCGGCGTCCTGGAGGACCGCGGTGAAGCGGGCCCTGGTCACCTCGTCCAATTCGGCTGCCAGGATGTTCTGTTCGGACAGTTCCGAGGTGCCGCGGAACTCGGCGAGGCCCCGGTGCACGGCAACCCACTGGAGCTTCAGCGCCTGCTCCGACTCGGGGGCGTACCGGCTCACGTCGGTGGCCGAGAAGCCGATCCGGCCCTTGTTGGCGACGAGCAGGTTGTGCCCGGTCATGCGGCACTCCAGCTCCGTGTGGCCCAGGGCGCGCATCTCGGCCACGGTCTCGCCTCCGTGGGTGATGCGGGCGGCGTCAACGGCAAGGGTGGCGGAGAGTTCGGTGAAGTACGTGGCGATGGTCGACGGGTCGCTGCCGATCGTCGAGGCCGCTTCCATGAGGAACTGCTGGGCATCCCAGGCCGGCTGGGCAATGGAGTTGCCGAGCATGCTGGTGGCGGTGCGGGTGATCGAGTCCGGGTCGACGCGCAGCCAGCCGAACGCGCCGGGCATGGCGCTGAACGCGTAGGTCGTACCGCTGTCGAGGTCGAGGCGGTAGCCGCCGTCTCCGGCTTCGACCACCTTGAGCATGTCCTCGAAACACCACTCGCCTATCGCTTTGGCGAGAAGGCGTCGGTTGGCTTCGCGCCAGGCCGCAGGAGCCACGTCGGGCAGTGCGGGCACGGGATGGTCGGCGAGGTTGAGCATCAGGCAGCTCCGATGTCTGTCCGGATCAGTGCGCTCGGACGCCTGGACGCCCGAGCGGACGTTAGATTAGGTTAGGCTTACCTAATGATCAAGGTCAACTTTCGGCCAGCTGGCCCGAGTTGCTCCTGATGACTGCCCTATGAGGCACGGAGCTGGCCCCGACCCTGGACTTGAATGGAGGTGATCAGCGATGCCTTCCCCCCGTAACAACCCCCGATGGACGTTCGCCCTGGTCAGCGCCGGTGGCGTGATGATGACCCTGGACGTGACCGTCGTGAACGTCGCCCTGTCCGACATCGCACGGGACTTGGAGGCCGGGCTGGGCCGGGTGCAGTGGACCGTTTCGGCGTACTCCCTCGCGTTCGGGGCGCTACTGCTCACAGCGGGCGCGCTCTCCGACCGAATGGGCCGCCGGACCGTATTCATGGCCGGAATGGCCCTGTTCACCCTCGCTTCAGCCGCATGTGGTCTGGCGCCCGACGCCGGCACTCTCATCGGCGCCCGCGCTGCCCAGGGCCTGGGCGGGGCCATGGTGTTCGCGCCGACGCTCGCCCTGATCGCCGCCGCCTACGAAGGCGCCCGCCGCCAGGCCGCGATAGCCGGCTTCGCCGCGATCGCCTCCGCGGCCGGCGCGCTCGGCCCCATCGTCGGAGGACTGTTCGTCCAGCTGCTCGGGTGGCGGTGGATCTTCCTGGTCAACGTGCCCATCGGGATCCTGGTCGTGGCCGGTGCACTGGCCCGTATGCCCGAATCGGCGGCGTCGCCGGAGACCCGGCGGCGTATCGATCCGCTGGGTGCGGTGCTGGGCATTGGCGCGCTCCTGGCGCTGCACTATCCACTGGTCACCGGCCCGGAAGTCGGGTGGGCGGCGCCGGAGGTGCTGGTCTCGGCGGCCGTGGGCGTCGTACTTTCCGTGGCCCTGGTGGTCGGCCAGCGCCGCGGCGACGGCCTGATCGACATGTCACTGCTGCGGATCCGGGCGTTCTCGGGCGCCGCGGTGCTGGGGTTCCTCGCCCGGCTGTCCAGCCTGGGCGTGCTCGCCTTCACCACCCTGTGGTTGCAGAGCACACACGCGTATTCGCCACTGGAAGTCGGAGTCCGCCTGTTGCCTCTGACGGGCAGTCTGCTGCTGGTCGGGTTGTTCGTCGCCCGGCTGCAACGGGTGTTCCCGCCCGAGGTGCTGGTGGCCGGCGGCTTCGCGGCTCAGGGGCTGGGGCTGGCCGGCCTGGCCGCCGCCGGCGGGGGCTACGGTGGCCAGGCGGCCACCGTCACCGGACTGGTCCTGCTCGGCGCTGGAGGGGCCGTCATCTTCCCGCCGTTGATGGGCGTGGCGGTGAGCGCCGTGCCCGCCGACCGGGCCGGGATGGCCTCAGGGTTGACCAATGCCTGCTACCCGCTCGGCACCGCGACCGGAGTCGCCGCGTTCGGAGCTCTGTTCTCCGCCCGCTTGGACGGCGGCCTCGGGGATGGCCCCACTGCCGCCGCGCCGCTGCGGGAGGCCGTCGAGACGGGGCGGTTCGAGCTCCTGGACGCCACGCTCCAGCCGCTCGCCCGGTCGGCGTTCTCCGGTGCCTTCAGCGCCGTGTGCCTGGCCTCCGCTCTCGTCTGCCTGGTCGGCGTGCTGGCCGCACGCACGCTCAGGGCCGAGCCTGAGCACGTAGCCGGCGCCGCGAAGCGCCCCCGGTCCCGCGTTGCCCAGACCTCCTGACGCGCAACTGCCGGATCAAACCTCCCGGGTGCGGCGCAGCAACCACACCAGGTAGGGCGCGCCCACCAGGGCGGTGACGATTCCCACCGGGATCTCGGTCGGGGCGAGCAGCGAGCGGCCGAGGGCGTCCGAGGAGACGACCAGTACCGCCCCCAGCACCGCGGCCATCGGCATCATGCGGGCGGTGCTGTTGCCGACGATGCGGCGGGCCAGGTGCGGGGCGACCAGGCCGACGAAGCCGACCGCGCCGACGGCCGCGGCCGTACCGGCCGCCAGGACGGCGCCCGCGCCGAGGACGAGCAGCCGGGCGCGGCCCAGTTCGAGCCCGAGCGCGCGGGGCAGTTCCTCGCCGAGGGCGAGCAGGTTCACCGGCCGGGCGGCGACCACGAGCAGCACGGCGACCAGGGCGGGCAGGGCGAGCCAGCCCAGCGCGGAGAAGTCACGGCCGTAGGTGCTGCCGGCGAGCCAACCGAGCGCGGCCGAGATGTTCATCTGAGCGCCGACCACCATGATGTTGACCAGGGCCATCGAGGTGGCGGCCGCGCCGAGGCCGACCAGGACCACCCGGGTCGGATCGAGCGCGGTCCGGCCGCCGTTCCGGGTGCCTCTGGCCACGAGCACCACCAGCACCAGCATCAGCACGCCGCCGATGCCCGCCGCGGCCGGCAGGGCTGCCAGCGGCGCCGAGGGGACGAGCAGGATGACGGTGATCGCGCCCAGCGAGGCTCCGCCGGTCACACCGACGAGCCCCGGTTCGGCCAGCGGGTTGCGTACGACCGCCTGCACCGTGGCCCCGGCGACCGCCAGGCAGGCCCCGGCCAGGGCCGCCACCAAGATGCGCGGCAGCCGGAAGGACACCACCGCTTCGGTGATCTGCTCCGCGGAACCGAACACCGCCGCGCCGATCTGGCTCCAGCTGACGTGGACGTCGCCGACGCGAAGCGAGACGGCCATCGCGAGGGCCAGGGCGATCAGCCCGCCGCCGATCGCGACGGCGTACGTGGGTGCGCGGCGCTGGTCGGAGACCACGACCGCCGCACCGGTGTCGGCGTCGCCGGTGCTCACCCGGCGGGCCAGCGCCATGAAGACCGGACCGCCGATCAGCGCCGTGACCACACCCACCGGGATCTCCGCAGGCTGCGTGGCGGACGGCGTCACGATCAACTGGGCGGCCGCGTCGGCGCCGAGCACGAGCGCGCAGGACAGCAGCGCCGCCATGGGGATGAGCAGCACGTGCCTGCGCATGCCCAACTGCCGGACGATGACCGGGCCGATCAGTCCGACGAACCCGATCGGCCCGGCGAGCGAGACGGCCGCGGCGGACAGCAGGACCGCGACCAGGAAGGCGGCGGGGCGGACGCGTTCGACCCGTACACCCATGGCCTGGGCCGTCTCGTCGCCGAGCGCGAGCAGGTCCAGCGGGCGCGCCAGGAACGGGGCGATCAGCGCACCGGCGACGACGACCGCGCCGAGGGTGAGCGGCCGTTCCAGACCGGACTGCATCAGGGTTCCGTTGCCCCAGAAGAACAGCCCGCGGGTGGCCTGCACGTCGAGCATCTGCAGGAACTCTGCCGCCGAGGTGGCGGCCAGGGCGACCGTCGCCCCGGCGAGCAGCACCCGTCCGGGCGTCAGGACACCACCGCTGGTGAGCAGGTAGACCAGACCGACCGCGAGGATCCCGCCGAGGAAGGCGGCGCCGCCGGCGGGAACCGGGCCCAGGCTCACACCGGTGAAGGCCACGAGCACCACGGCGAAGTACGCTCCGGCGTTCACCCCGAGGGTGTCGGGGGCGGCCAGGGGATTGCGGGTCGCTCCCTGGACGAGCACCCCGGAGACGCCGAGTGCGATGCCGACGACCAGCCCGGTCAGGGTGCGAGGCAGCCGGCTGCCGAGCAGGACGTCCTCGGTGCGGGCCTCGCCGTGGCCCATGAGCAGGTCGACGATGTCGCCGATCCCGACCCCGGACGCGCCGAGACCGAGGTGGACCACGCCGACCAGGCACAGGACGAGGGACAGGCCACCGCCCACGAGCACAGTTCGTGGGCGGCGGCCGAGCGGACGGACCGGAGCGGCCGTCAATTCTTCCGAGACCATCAGACCTTCAGGGCCTTGCCGGTCTCGTCCAGGATGTGCATCGCCGACAGCGGACCACCGAAGAGCCAGGTGCCCGGGTCGAGCGGCAGCGCCTTGTCGTTCTTGACGAAGTCCAGCCCCTTCCACACCGCGTTGCCCGCGAGGTCACCGGTGAACGGGTTGTCCTTCTCCGCGGCGACGTACAGGAACGTCGCGTCCGTCTCGACCTGGGTGAGGCCCTCGACGCCGACCGTGGTCATGCCCCACGCGTCGGGCTGGCCCTTCCAGCCGTTCTTCAACCCGGCGAGGTTCAGCAGCTGGGGGGCGATGGCGTCGTCGGTGAGCATGCGGATCGAGGCCGCGCCGTTGGCGGTGAAGCCCTGGGCGAGGGCGTACTTCATGCCGCCCTTGCCCGCCGTGTCCAGCCGGCCCTTGAGGTCGGCGGCCTTGGCGTCGATCTGCTTGTTCACCTCGGCGGCCTTGTCCTCCTTGCCGACCGCCTTCGCCAGCTCGGTGAAGTTCTTCTTCATCGTGTCCAGCTGGGGCTTGGTGGTGTACGTGAAGGACACGACGGGCGCGATGTCCTGGAGCTGCTTGAGATTCGCCTTGGACCGGTCGTTGTCGATGACGATGAGGTCCGGCTGCAGGGCCTTGATCTTCTCCAGGCTCGGCTCGTTACGAGTGCCCACATCGGTGACCTGGTCCGGCAGCGCCGCCCCCTTCGCGGTGATCCAGGTGCCGTAGCCCTTGTTGTCGGCGTTGCCCGCCGGAGTGACACCGAGGGCCACCAATTCCTCGGCATACGTCCACTCCAGCGTCACCACCTTCGTGGCGGGCTTGTCCAGGGTGACCTTGCCCTGAGCGGTGTCGACGGTGATCTTGCCGCTCGCCGCCTTGTCCCCGCCCGACTTCTTGTCCGCGGTCTCACCGACCGTCCCGGACCCGCAGCCGACAGCGGTCAGCGCGAGTGCCACAACGGAACCGCCCGTCGCCAGGGCGCGCAGCATTTTCTGCATGGCAAATCTCTCCTTGTGTACTGGTGATGCGGCGAACCGTCGTGAGGGGTAAGCCGTGGATCAGGTCGTGGCAGGGGCCCCGGACCGCTGGGGGAAGCAGGCGAGGTATCCGGTCGCCGGATCACGAACGACGTTGACGCGCAGGCCGAAGGCCCGGTCGATGACATCGGGGTTGAGCACGTCGTCCGGGGTGCCGGAAGCCGCAATCCCGCCGTCGGCGACCACCACGACCTCGTCGGCGTAGGCGGCTGCCTGCATCAGGTCGTGCAGCACCACGCCACAGGCGATCTCGTGCTCGCGGGCCAGCCGCCGCACGACATCGAGCACGTCGAACTGATGACGCATGTCGAGGTACGTCGTGGGCTCGTCGAGCAGGAGCACTCCCGCCCGCTGCGCCAGCACCATGGCGAGCCAGGCCCGTTGCCGCTCTCCTCCCGACAGCTCATCGAGACGGCGCTCAACCAGGGGAGCGGCGTCCGTGACGTCAAGCGCCCAGTCGATCGCCTCCGTGTCCTCGGCGGTGTGCCGTGCGAGGGCGCCCCGATGGGCGTACCGACCGTGCCGTACCAGCTCACGAACGGTGACCCCGGCCGGCGCCTGCGACGTCTGGGGAAGGAACGCCAGGCGCTGCGACAGCGCGCGGCGACCGAACGAACCAAGTGGCGCGCCATCGATGCGTACCTCACCACCGATCGGGGGCAGAAGGCCGGCCACCGTACGCAACAGTGTGGATTTCCCACAGCCGTTGGGGCCAACGAGAACGCTGATCTCACCGGCCCGCAGCGACAGCTCCACCTGCTTCAACACCGGGCGGCCCGCGTGCCCGACGTCCAGATCCTTCGCCACCAGGCGGACGTCACCCATGGACATCACGTTCCTTCCCCGCCATCGAACTGTCGGCGCCACCATATGACTTAGGTAAGGCACACCTTATAGATCTAGCACCGAACGTCCACCTTGTGACCATGTCGAGACCTCACGCACCACCACGCGCCCCTCCGGCGCACTCGCAACCCCCTTGCCGGGCATGGAACTTCGAGCTAGGTGCGCGATTCGGCACCCTATCGTTCCGCCGAGTGCGGGCAGCCGCAGGCACGTGAAACGGGCTCGACAGACCTTGCCGACTTCACGCCAAGGCTCGCCGCGCGCTGGCGCCGGACCCCGGGATTCGTCTAACTTAGGCAAGCCTAACTTTGTGGAGGTGTGATGAACGCTGCCGACGCCCCTGCGGCCGGGCCGACGAACGCGGAGCAGATCCTTTCCGTGCTGAGCCGGGCTGATTCGCTGACCCTCACCACGGACGGAAGCAGCTACGCCCTCGTCGGCCTGCACACCCTCGACGGGAGAGGCCGGCTGAGGCTGAGGCTGCCGGCGGACAGTCCACTGGCGGCACAGGCCGCATGTGCCCCACGCGGCATCCTGGCCGCCCTGCTGGAGTTCACCGACATCGCCCCGACCGCTGTCCGTGACCGGGTACGAGCCCGAGTGACCCTCTCCGGGTGGCTCACGCCCTGGGGTTCCGAGCAGAAGACGAACGCCCTGGAATTCCGGCTCGACACCGCCCGCGCCACCCTTGTGACAACGGCGGGCACTGTCGTTGTCGGCCTCGATGAACTCATCCTTGCCGAAGCGGATCCCCTGGCCGCTGCAGAATCCCCCACGCTCGCCCACCTGGCCGGCGCGCACGACGATGTGGTGACACGGCTGACCACGCTGGCCGACCCGCGGCTGCTGCACGGCGTCATCCGGGTTCACCCCCTTGCCCTTGACCAGTACGGCATCACACTGCGCTATGAGTACGCACGCGGCCAGCGCGACGTCCGCATGGTCTTCCCGTCGCGAGTGCGGGAGCCCGCGCAGGCGGGAGAGCAGATCCAGCAACTCCTCGCCGCCGCCCGCGCATGCCCCAACCGGCGACGGGTGGTCTCTGGGTCATGACACCGCATCACACACCACCACCGAGCGTCGAGCAGTCGGCGTACGACCACCTGGCAGCGATCATCCGCTCGGCACCGCTTGCAGCCGCCCTCTGCACACCACCGGAGCCGGGACTCTCTGCCCCGCCACCACCCGGCCATGGTGCCGGCGCCGCCCGGTGGCCGCTCACCGGCGCAGGCGGCGGGACCAGCGTTCACGACCGGTTGGGCCGCCTGACATGACCACACCTCACTCCGGTCCTCGTACCCGAGCGCAGGCGGCCATCCAGCAGCGTGCCGACGTCCTGCGAGGTGTGGCGACAGGCATGACCCTCACCGACGCCGCGCGGGTAGCAGGCTTATCCGTAGGCGCAGTGCATACGTGGAAGGCGGAAGACCAGCTCTTTCGCGCCGCGCTCGACGCGGTGCGCACCATGGCCGATGCCCAGGCGGGCCGGCCACGGTCGCCCATGACCGCCGCCCAGATCGAGGCGTTCCTCGAGGCTCTGCGGAACGGTGAGACCCTCAAGCAAGCTGCTGCGCGAGCCGGATCCTCACCCTCGGTCGCCTACCGGCACAGACAACGCGACCAGCAGTTCGCCGAATTGGTCCAGCAGGCTCAGAAGGCGGGGATGCAAGCCCGAGCCGAACGACGGCAGCGCAAGCGAGCACCATTCCGGGCCATGCGTTACAGGCTGGTCCGAAGAGGTCACGACGGGCTGCCTGGTCCCCGCGTCGATGAGGCCGGAGACGGAGAAGCCGCAAGGAGGACAGAGCGCTCCTGCTGACTACGAGTCCCGGGGCGCGTCTTCCGGCGACCCGGCATAGGCGATGGAGGCAGCCTGCACGTCCACGACACCACCGGCGCTGTCCACCAGCGGACGCGCGGCTCCCGGGGAACGGTCCCGCCGGGGCCGAGCACCATCTAATCTCGTAGGCGCTGACCCAGCAGCGTCAGCGCGACGGTACGGGTAGTGCGGTCGAACAGAGCACCACCCAGACGGCGTTCCTGTTGCCTGACCGATTGGCTGGCACGCGCCTGCGAGACGTGTAACCGCTGGGCCGTCCGGCCGAAGTGCAACGCCCCTGCGCGGTCGCCCGTACGGTCCGCTCCTGAGATACGGCAGAGCGGCCGCAGGGGTCGGTTCCATGCGGCCGCGCCGCGTACAGCGGTGACCAGCCAGGAACTGCTCCCCAGCCACACCGCGCCGCCCGTCTCGTGGCGCTGAGGGGCGTCCGTCAGCGCCTGGCGCGCCTCGGCCTGAGCGGGCGGGGGCACCTGCTCGAGCAGGTGGCGTCCCGGGCCGGAGTCCAGCAGAAACGCCGCGGCATCTGCGGCGTCGACGCCCCCACTTCCCCGGTACCTCGATGCGTGCCTCGCGGGGATGGCCGTGATCATGTAAGCCCCACGCGGACACTGACCCAGGCGCCGGCAGAGTCACCCCGTGCCGTCTCGGTCTCCGCGCGTCGTCCGAATGTGGCGGAAATCTGACGGCAGAATGCGCCTGAGGGCCTTGGTGTAGGCGCTGGCGGAGTCGCATCTCGTTGGTCTGTGTCATCGGCCGGCCGAACAGGCAGGGCCCGTGTCGGGTCGCGGGTCCGGGTCTCTCGGGCCGGACGTTCCCCGAGGGCGCACCCTGATGTTCCCCGTCCGGGCGTCGGACGCCGTGACGGCCGCAACGACGACGGGAGATTTCTGTGAGCGCCTACCCGGCGATTGCCGACCACGGGATGGTCGGTGACCTCCAGACGGCCGCGTTGGTGTCCTCCGACGGGACGGTCGACTGGTGGTGCACGCCCCGATTCGATTCCCCCAGCGTGTTCGCCTCGCTGCTCGACAGCGAACGCGGCGGTTACTGCCGGCTGGCCGCGCACCTTCCGGACGGGCAGGAGCCGGTGGTTCGCCAGCTCTACCTTTCCGATACCGCTGTCCTGGTCACGCGGTTCATGGCGCCGGGCGGCGTCGGTGAGGTCGCCGACTTCATGACCCCCCTGACCGCCGGGACCCCGACGGATCGGCACCGCCTGGTCAGAGTGGTCAGGGTGGTGAGAGGCAGCATGGACTTCCGCCTGACCTGCCGTCCGCGGTTCGACTACGGCCGTGCCCCGCACACCCTGGAGCGGACCGGCGAGGCGGCCGCGGTCTTCCACGGCCCCGGCACCGACCTGCACCTGCAGGTCACCGGCCCCTTCGTGCTCCACCCCGATGACGACGACCTCACCGCCCGCTGCACCCTCACCTCCGGGCAGACCGCCGCCGTGATCCTGACCTCTGACGCGAGCGGCGCCGCCGCCCCGGCGGAGCTGGTCTCCGAGGACCTCCGGGCGGAACTGGAGGCGTGCCGGACGTTCTGGCACGGATGGTTGCGCTCTTGCACCTACCGCGGCCGGTGGCGCGACATGGTCAACCGCTCGGCGATCACTCTCAAGCTGCTGACCTACGCCCCCAGCGGCGCTCCGATCGCCGCCGCCACGATGGGGCTGCCCGAGCAGATCGGCGGCGAACGCAACTGGGACTACCGCTACACGTGGGTCCGTGACTCCTCCCTGGCCGTCGGAGCGCTGGCCGACCTCGGGTTCACCAAGGAGGCCGCGGCCTTCCGCGGCTGGCTGCGCGAGCGCCTGGAGGCAGGCGGCAGCGCCTCGGGGGAGCCGCTTCAGATCATGTACCGCATCGACGGGAACCCCCACCTGACCGAGGAGGTCCTGGACCACCTGGAGGGCTACGAGGGCTCGGCCCCCGTACGGGCGGGCAACGCGGCCGCCGACCAGGTCCAGCTCGACATCTACGGCGAGGCCGCCGACGCCCTGGCCCAGGCCGGCGAGATGGGAGGAATCCGCGGCTGGAAGGCGTTCGCCGACGTGCTGGACTGGCTCGCCGACCACTGGGACCGGCCCGACGAGGGCATCTGGGAGACCCGCGGCGGGCAGCAGGAATTCACCTACAGCCGCCTCATGACCTGGGTCGCTTTCGACCGCGGCATCAAACTCGCGACCCTTCACTCCCGGCCCGCCGACACCGCCCGCTGGGCGCAGGCACGTGACGCCGTGTTCCGGCAGATCGTCGAACGCGGTTGGAACGAGCAGCGCCAGGCGTTCGTCCAGCACTACGCCACGGACGTCTTGGACGCCTCCCTGCTGCTGATGCCCCGCGTCGGATTCCTCTCTCCCACCGACCCGGCCTGGCTCAGCACCCTGGACGCCATGGAACAGGAGCTCGTCAGCGACAGCCTCGTCTACCGGTACAACCCCGAGGCGTCTCCGGACGGACTGCGCGGCTCCGAAGGCACCTTCAACCTCTGCAGCTTCCTCTACGTCGAGGCGCTGGCCCGCTCGGGCCGCCTCCACCAGGCCCGCTACGCCTTCGACAAGATGCTGACCTACGCCAACCACGTCGGCCTGTTCGCCGAGGAGATCGGCCCGTCCGGCGAACAGATCGGCAACTTCCCCCAGGCGTTCACACACCTCGCCCTGGTGGCCGCGGCCATGGCGCTCGACGAGCAGCTCGACAAGGCGGAACGCGGCGGCACCGGTGGCTGACCCCTCTCCGGCCACACCAGCCGCCCTGCGGCGGGTCATCGCCCCCCTCGCCCTCGCCCAGTTCATCTGCAGCTTCGCCGGCTCCAACATGAACGTGATGATCAACGACATCAGCGAGGACCTCGACACCACCGTGCAGGGCGTCCAGGTCGCCATCACGATCTTCCTTCTGGTGATGGCCGCCCTGATGATCCCCGGCGGCAAACTGACCGACCGCTACGGCCGCAAACGCTGCATGCTCACCGGGCTCGTCATCTACGGCGTCGGTGCACTGCTCAGCGCCGCCGCACCGAACCTGGGCGTCCTCATCCTGGGCAACTCCATCCTCGAAGGCGTCGGCACGGCCCTGCTCATCCCGCCCGTCTACATCCTCACCACGCTGCTCTTCACCGAGATGACCTCACGCGCCCGCGCATTCGGGACGATCATGGCGCTCGGAGGCATCGGCGCCGCAGCCGGCCCGCTGATCGGCGGACTCATCACCTCGGCACTCAGCTGGCGCGCCGCTTTCGCCTTCCAGGCCCTGGTGATCGTCGTGATCATCGTCCTCAGCCGCCGCCTGGAGGACCCCCTCCCGCCGGACCCGACCCGACCGTTCGACACCGTCGGCACCATCCTGTCCGCCGTCGGCCTCGTCCTGGTCGTCACCGGCATCCTCGCCGCCGACGACAACGGCTGGCTGATGCTCGCCCTCCTCGCCCTCGGCGCGCTCTTCCTGTTCGCCTTCTTCCGCTGGGTCCGAGCCAGGGAACGCGCGGGCAAGGAACCGCTGCTCTCCACCAGCCTGTTCCACATCCGCACCTCCAACCTCGGACTCGTCACCCAGAACGCCCAGTGGCTGCTCCTGATGGGAGTGTCCTTCACCGTGGCCTCCTACCTCCAGGTCGTCCGCGGCTACGACGCGATCCAGACCGGCGTGATCTTCACCGCGGCCACCCTCGGTATCCTCGTGTCCTCCCTCGCAGCCGAACACCTCGCCCAGCGCCACGCCCAGCGCACCCTCATCCTCACGGGATTCGCCACCACCATCGCCGGCATCATCGTCCTGATCGTCGTGGTCGGCGGTTCCCCCAGCCCCTGGGCCTTCGCGCCCGGACTCCTCCTCATCGGCCTCGGACTCGGCGTGATGCTCACCCCCTCGGTCAACATCGTCCAATCGAGCTTCGCCGAGGACCAGCAGGGCGAGATCTCCGGCCTCTCCCGCAGCGTCTCCAACCTCGGTTCCTCCCTCGGCACCGCGATCGCCGGCACCATCCTCGTCGCCGGCCTCACCAGCCACGCCTACGCCGCCGCGATGATCACCCTCGCAGCCGTCGGACTCATCGGCCTCACCGCCGCCGTGCTCCTCCCTCACCGCCCGCCGCACACCCCCCACCGGCCGGCAAGCCAGCGCTGAAAGAGGCAGAGGTCGCCTGCGGCGACCCCGCGGTCGGTCTCCCTACCGGCCGGCCGGCCCCTCGGCCCGGTTTCCGGTCCCGCTGGTCGGCCGGTGTAAGGCCTGCGGATGGACTGGACATCGGCCGTAGGGCCGCTGGGTGCTTATCATGCTCCGGCCCTGTTCACGGGATCGAGGTGCCTCGTTCCTTTCCGTGCGGGCGCGTTGGTCCGACCGGGCCGGGCCAGGGGTGTTCGGAGCATGCTTCCCGCAAATCTGACCGGCGCCGCCCTAGGGTCGGACGTCGCCTCTCTGCGCGAGGCGGGCTGAAAGGAGTGCGGATGAACGGCTGGGCCGTCCTGATCGCCGGGGGTGCGGTCGTCGGCTACGGGGCGCTCTCACGCCGTTTGTCGACCACGGTGCTCTCGGGACCGCTGGTCTTCATGTTCGTCGGTCTGGCGATCGGCCCGCCGGGACTGGATCTGCTGGACCGGACGACGGATCCCGAGGTCACCCGAACGCTCTTGGAGAGCGCGCTGGTGCTCCTTCTGTTCGCGGACGCGGCGGGGATCAGGGCCCGGGACCTGCGCCGGGAGGAGTTCCTGCCGCTGCGGCTGCTCGTGGTCGGCCTACCGGTCACGATGGCTCTGGGCCTGCTCGTGGCCTGGCCGCTGCTGCCCGGCCTGAGCGTGTGGGAACTGGCCCTGGCCGCCGTCATCCTCGCGCCGACGGACGCCGCGCTCGGGCAGCAGGCCTTCTCCAACAAGCGGGTGCCGTCGCTGGTCCGCGGCGGCCTGACCATCGAATCCGGTCTGAACGACGGCCTGGCCCTTCCGTTCTTTGTCCTGGCACTCGCGGCGGCGGGGGAGGGCCACGACCATCCGAGCGTGGCCGAGACGTTTCTGCGCGCGCTGCTGCTGAGCAGCGCGATCGGAATCACGGCCGGCTGGACCGGGGCAAGCCTGTTGCGCTCGTCGCTCGCCCGGAGGTGGAGCAGCTCCGACTGGCGGCAGTTCCTGGTACTCGCAGTCCCAGTCATCGCGTACGTCCTGTGCGCAATGGTCGAGGGCAGCGGCTTCATCGGCGCCTGGGTCGCCGGCCTGGTCTTCGGTATCCAGCTGCGCCGCACCCCTGCCGACCTGGGCATCCCTCCCCAGAACTCGGACCCCGCGCAGAGCACCGAGTTCACCGAACGCCTCGGCCTCCTCCTCGCCTCACTGAGCTTCCTCGTCTTTGGCGCCGTCATCCTAGGACCGACACTGCAGCACCTGAACTGGCGCATGGTCCTCTACGCACTGTTGAGCCTGACCGTCATCCGGATGCTGCCCGTCGCACTCGCCCTGGCCGGCACAGGCCTGCGGCTTGCCACCATCGCGTACATCGGCTGGTTCGGTCCGCGAGGGCTCGCCTCCCTTGTGTTCGGCCTGCTCGCCCTTGAGGAACATCTGCCAGGGGGAACTCTGCTGAGCGAGGTCATCGCCGTGACCGTGGGTCTGAGCATCATCCTCCACGGAGCATCAGCTCCGACCCTGGGCGACCGCTACGGCGCATGGTTCACCAGGACACTCCGCGAGGAACCGAACCTGCGGGAGAACACCCTCGCGCAGGAAGGCGGCCCACACTGATGGGGGCAGCGGCCTTCTGGGGAAGGGACGCTGGCCGACTGCGAGGTCAAACCGCCGCCGAGCGGGCCGGAGCGGCCCGTCCCGCCCATGGCGAGGAGGAGTGCCGGACCGAGACTCCGGAGGCGACCGACAGAGCCACACCCCCGGAGAACAAGTCCCAGGGGCCTGATGAAGCGTGCCGCATACGCGGGCGAGTACCGATGGCTGAGACGGCGGCGATGATCGACGGGACGGACAGCAGCACGAAAAGCGCTGGGTAACCGCCGAGCGGCCCGGCTAGGACCGCGCCGGCGAACGGGGCGAGGGCTGCTGCGCCGAGGAGTCCGGAGAGTCACCCGTAGTGGGTGGTTCCCCAGCGGTCGGTGACAGAGGTGGTGGTCGATCCACCACCCGGGGAGCGGCAGTCCCAGAACCTCCAGAACGAGGCGCTCAGCGTCACTGACCGGCTCGGCCCTCGGCTGGTACGCCGATGACACGCGGAGGGTGAACCGGTCCCACTGGTGGGTCTCTTGTTCATGGGGCGGACGAATCGGTCCCGCAGGTGGTGCAGGAGGGGCGCAGGGGCCTGCTTGCGGACCGATAGAGTGTTCGACGCTCATGGCGGCGCACGCGTGCCCCACGGAGCGTACAGAGCACACGTGTTACCCGGGGGGGGCATCAAGTGAGCGGGAACAGAGCGGTATACGGGAACCGGTCGGCGCCCGGCGGCGCGCTGAGGGCGTTCTTCCGGGCCTGGGTAATGGATTTCGACACGGCGCCCATCGCCGGGCGCGTGGAGGACAAGATCATCGCCGGGATGCAGCTCGCGCGGACGGTGCTTGGCCTGGTCGCCGCCGTCTGGCTGCTCGTGGCCTATCCGCTGAGCAACGGCGGGCAGGAATTCGTCCTCGGCAAGCTCGTCGAACTGGGCTTCTCCTGCGGCATCCTGGCGGCCGGATGCGTCATCGGCATCACGGCCTTCCTCGTCGCGAGCACTCCGGACAGGCGCCGTGACTTTGCCGAGCGTCTGCGCAGGCCGATCATGGCGGGCGTCATGCTCGTCAGTGGCCCCGTCTGCATGTGGCTGTCCGTCAAAACGCTCAAGGGCGAACTGGTCAGCGCCGAGGACATGGGGACTTCTTCGCTGCGACCATCGGCCGCGGAGTCCTCTCCGCCGTGCTGGGCTTTCTGATCCTGGTTGTCGGCTGGCTCGCCGCCGTCGCCGTGCTGATCGGCTCGATCCCCTTCTCGCTCTTCTCCGCCTACGCCTGTGTCTTCACGTGCCTACGGGCTTCGGACGTGCACCAGCTCCTTCCGGCGCTGCTCTCGCCGCTGCTGGTCTGGTCGCTCTTCGGCTTCCAGCTCTTCAACGGTCCTGATGTCGCCGCGCCTCCGGAGGTGCTGTACACGTTCATGCTCGGCGGCCCGCTGTCGGTGACCGCGCTCTCGGTCTGGGAAGTACGGCGCCTGCGCAGCCACCACGGGATCACCCTGCGCGGCGCACTGGGCCGCTGAACGCCAGGGACAGTTGGGCCCGCGGGCGATGTTCACTGGCACTGCGCCAGGTGTTGCGCCCTTAGAGGTTGTTGTCTTTCCGGGCTTGAGGACTGCGTTCTCGATGGTCAGGCATAGGGGCGGCGGTCTCGTGGCAGCGGTGTCGTGTCGTTGCTTTGGTGGAGGTCGAGGATGCCGTCGGTCGTGGGACTGCTGGAACAGCGTGAGCTCACCGCTCGCCGTCGTGTCGACGATCTGCGGGAGGAGGCCGACCGCTTCCAGGCGGAGCTGGCCGTGGCTGAGCGGGAGTGGAACGAGTGGGTCATCGCCCGCTCACGCGTTGGCGAGGTACTGGCCCCGGGCAACGACGCCGTCGTCGGCCCCTCCGCCTCCGAGGGTCTGCCGGCTCCCGGTGTGCAGCCGGCGCGGCCCGAACCGGCGGAGGCGGCGAAGCCGAAAACAGTGGTGCGCGGGGCTGGCCTGGTCGGCGCTGTCGGTGGACTACCAGCGCATCCTGCAGGCCCTCCGTGACCGTAACCGACTCGGTCAAGGAGCTTTGACGTGCCAGGAGATGGCCGCCTGCTTCGGCCTGGACCCCGTACCGGGAAAGGTGGAGGCACTACGATCGAAGGCCAAGCGGCTGTCGGCGCGCGGCTGGCTGATCGAGCCGGCACCTGGCCGATTCACGCTCGCGAAGGACGTGCCCGGGCAACGCGGCGGCTCATGAGCATCGTCATCGACCAGTAGACCATCGCCTCCGCGCTGGCGATGGAACGCTCGAAGGCGCGCACGAGACGGCGACTTCGCATCAGGTGAGCGAAGAACCGCTCGACGATCCAACGCTTGGGCAGCACGACGAAGCCGCGCATGTCGTCGCTGCGTTTGATGATGGCGAGGACCAGGGCGAGGGCCGCGAGGCAGTACTCGACGAGGCTGCCGGTGTATCCGCCGTCGGCCCAGACCAGGGCCAGCAGGTGGTGCGCGGCAGTGACCTGGGTGAGCAGGACCTGGGCCGCGGCGCGGTCGCCCACATCCGCTGCGGTGACCATCTGGGCGGTGGTCCGGCCACTGCTGCCGGTGCCGGGCTGGCTGCGGGGCCGGGGCGGGCAACCGGAGGCATATTGCCACTGCGCGATGCTGGACGCGATCCGCTACCTGGTCGACAACGGCACGAAGTGGCGGGCCATGCCTGCCGACTTCCCACCGTGGGACCGGGTCTACTCGTTCTTCCGGCGCTGGCGCAACCACGATCTGGTCCGCGAGTTCCACGACCGGCTCCGCCGCCTGGTCCGCGAGCGGGCCGGGCGGGACTCGGAGCCGGGGGCGGGCGTGATCGACTCGCAGTCGGTCAAAGCGGACGCGGTCGTCGGCTCTGACAGGCTTCGACGACGGCAAGCTGATCAACGGGCGCAGGCGGCACGTCGTGGTCGACACCCTTGGCCTGCTGCTCGCGGTGTGATCGCTAGGACGGACAAATTCGCACTGCCATCCAGGTAGACGGTCGGCTTGGTGACGCCCCGAGGCCGCCTCGCGGGTTTGAGCCCGGTGCCGCGACTGACGAACCTGGCGAAGAGTCGTGTCCTACCAGCTCGAGGCGCGGCCAACCGCCCCCGCTACGTCCTACTTCTCCGCCGGCTCCCAGGCGCGGAGCAGGTCGAGCAGCCCTGCTTCTCCGTCAACGTGCAAGGAGTCGGCCTTGATCCGGTCGTACAGGTACAGGACCAGCTCGCTGGCCGTGCCGTGGACGGATGCGCCGGCTGCGTCCGAGTCTTCGCCGGTCGCGGCGGTGGGCGCGGGGATGCGAGTGATGCGTGCGCCGTCGCCGTCGACGGTGAGGCGCCAGGAGCGGCCCTCGGCGGCGTGGAAGTCGAAGGCCGTGGGCTTGTGCGGCCAGGCACTCGGCGTTGCGCAGACGGTGAACAGGAACTCCTCCACACCGTCGAGTGCCAGCTCGACCGGCAGCGGCTGCGGGGAGCCCCCGGCGAGCTGGGCGTCGTAAGTGTGCACCGCGGTCTCCTGGACCCGGTGCCGGGCGGTGCCGCCGGCGGTCTGCGGTGACTGCGACGCGGGCCACCACGTCCAGCAACCGCTCTCCGGTCCCGCCGCGCGCAGGGCGCCCAGCAGAAGCTGCGTCGACGCGTCCAGCCAGGCCAGCAGGGCCTCACGCTCCTGCGGCACTTCCAGCGCGGCGCGCGCGGCGACGGCCTCGGCCGGGGGAGCGTCGGCAGGTCCCGCGCCGACGATGGCGGCCCAGAAACGGTCTCCCCCACCCAGGTGCTTCACCAGATCGAACAGCGTCCACCCGGGGCAGGTCGGCACCTGCGCGTCGAGACCGGGCGCGGCGGCGACCACGGCGCGGAAGGCGGTCGACCGTTCGTCGATCAGTCGCAACAGGTCAGGGAACTCAAGATTCTTTTCCACGCCGGATGTCTATCACCGTGCTCCGGTGATCGGACAGCGGTTTTATAGTCGCCGCCGGCTGGCCATTGCGGATGTCCTCGCCTCCCACCGCTCGGGTGACAAGCTGCGCACTGCTGCGAGGACGCTGGTGGTGGCGGTAGGTCAGGCGTCGTGCCTGTGGGTGCTCTGGCCTCGCCTTGCGGCCGGGCACCTCGGCGACGTGACGTCCACCCGGTGCGCGCGGTCATGCTGCCGCTCGATGTGACGGACGCGGAGGTCACGATGGCGAGGGAGGACCGGTCGGGTCGGGAGTTCAGGTGACTCCCGTTCGACCAGCACTCCTCAAGTTCGGAACAACAACAGCCACTTACTTCGGCGTGGGCAACGAATGCAGGTCATGTCCCTTCGCGGCTGGCGGCTAGGGCAGGCCGACCAGCCCCCAGCCGCGGAGCGCAGCCTCCGCGGTCACGGCGCCCCATTCGCGCAGAAGCGCGGTGAAGTCCTCGAAGGTGTCAGGGCGGCCTGCCCAGCCCTCACACTCGGCGGCGAACGGTTCGCGCAATTCCACAAGGCGCGACTCCACCCGAGTCCAGGCGTGGGCCTTGCCAGGCAGGGCCTCGGGCGGGCATACCAGCAGGACGCGGGGGTGCCAGCGGTCGGTTGCCGGCGGGAGGAATCCTCCGCCGCCGGTCAGCGCAGGATCGTCGGCAGGGTCTGCATCCCAGATCAGGCCGGCGAGGAAGGTGTCCATCGCCTCGCGCATGAGTGCGTCGACGAGGGGGCGTATGTCATCCCACGCGTCACCCGCGCGGGCGTGGGGGCGATAGGTGCCGGTGGTGGTGAAGAAGTCGTACTCGGCGCACCATGCGGACTCCTGGTCCGGGAGCCATGTCCAGCCCCCGCCCAGCGTGCCCCTGTGGTCTTCGCCGTCAAGCTCCGATGACCAGACGGCATCCTGCAGTGCCTTGGTCCGTGCCTCGACGGGCATGGCACTCAAGTGCTTCCAGTCCGCCATGAACAGCGTGAGATCAAGACCCATGGCGGCAGCATAAGCATGCTCGGCGCAGGAATCCGAGATCGGCCGGCGCTCGCCGCGCATCCTCCCCAGGAGGACCCATGCCCAGCTGGCGTGCTCAGTCCCATGCGTTGTGACACTGCACGATAGTTGGCCCTTGGGGCCAGGTACGTGCTCAGCCCCCGAGAGGTCAGAGTGTGGGCGAGGCCTCGGTGAGTGCCATCCAGTCTCGGACCGTCTCCTGGTGTGAGCCGCTCGTCGTGCCTGCAGCCACTGCTTCAGCGTCCTCGGCGGAGCACGGCGTCCCTGCTCGGGTGAGCAGGACGAGTGGCCACGAAGGGCCCTCACCGACCGGCTCTCCATCGAAGGCAGTCCAGTCCCAGGGGCCGTCGAACCGCCATGCCCGGCCGATGACGTCGGCGACTTCGTCGCCCACCTGGAGAGACGTGTAGGGACGCATCAGCAGTTCGAAGGTGAAGGGGATCCCGTCGCCGGGGTGGATGGTGTACCCCGAGCCATCGAGATGGCTCTCATGGGGGAACTGTCGATGGGACAGGCCTCGGCGCAGCACGGTCACGGACTGGGTGGGGTGGGGCAGCCAGGCCGTCTCCAGCGGGGGATCGTGGTGGTCAACGGCCGTTACGTGCACCACAGGGGGCGGCACGCCGACCCGGCAGAGGTCTCCGGCCCTCAGCTGTTCGGGCGGAGGGTCCGTTCGGAACAGCTCGGCCTCCGCCTCAGGCGCGACGTGCCCGCTGCCGTCCACGCCGAGGGCCACGATTCTGTTCCACTGCGCGAACTCGTTGTCGCCGTCGATTTCCCACCACGCCATCGCACCGACACGTGATCCCACGTGACACCCTGCTGGACCCTGGTGTCCGTGAAAGGGCACGCGACCGACAGCACGTCACCGACCCGGAAGTCCCCCCTGATCAATCATTTGCCCAGGGTGCACAGGTCCCTTCAGCGGTCCCCAAGGGCTGACCAGCGAGGCGCCTGCTCGAGCGCATGGGCCACCTGCCGCGCACATCGGGCCAACCGGCGTGCTCATAGGCCACCTGAATGCTCAGATCCGCAGGCGCCAGCGAGGCATCAGCCACCGTGAAGGCCCCACTCGTCGAGGCCGCCGCAGACGTGCGTCTCAGGGCATTGAGGTGCGTCAAGGCCGATGGCCTCGCCGCGGTAGAGGGCGATGTGAGTCGTTTCCCGCCACTAAGCGTCAGTGAGGCCGTGCACTTCAAGCACCTGCTCGTACCCGTCGAGGTTCAGGCAGTCGACTGCCTTGCCGGTGATCTCGTGATGGTCTTGGCCCAGCGACTTGCGTGGGCGGCCAGCGCCCGGGACCCTACCCAACCGTCCGTACTTGCATGAGCGGTACCTATCGGGGCATGTGGATCCCGAACTCGCCCCGTGGTCCGACCGTGAATCCCTAGGCCATGGACACCGGACCGTCCTCAGCCGGAATCCACCAGCCCTCGGCAGCCGAGCTCTCGGGAACGTCCGCACCCGATGCGCGGGCCGCTTTCGTAGAACGGGGCCGGGGGGCAGCGCGAGACCGCCCCACCGGCCTTGGAAGGACGCGGCACGGGCGATCTCCGCAGCCGGGATCCCGCGCTTGATCCACACGTCGCGGGGACGCCCGAGGCCCTGTTGAGGAACGCGGATGCCGTCCAACTCCGCGAACCTCTAGGCCCTGCGGGTCAACCCGGCAGGCGGGACCGGAATCGGCGACATGGGAGTGGCGGACGTCAAAGCGCCGGAGTCCAGGGGCGAGGTACTGCGTCACCTCGGCTGGCGATCCCACCCGCCACCCTGCTGTGACTGAGCGCTCCAGCTGGGGGGACTCGCCAAAAGGGGTGCGCAGCCTTGAAGCCGTACGTCAGCCGGGTCGGCGGAGATCGTGTGGTGCTGTGTCTTCGCCGCGCCGACGAGCTGGCGCAGGAGGGGAGGCGGAACCGATCTTGTCCGGGCGATGTCTGACCAGGAATGGAGAGATTTCTGTTCCTCGTCGTGTTCTTCGCTCCGATCCTGGTGCCCTGCGTATGGGTGGGCGCTGCCGTCGCACTCGTCCGGCGGGTCCGTGAGCAACGGTCAACCGTCGGGCATCTGCCGAGCTTCGCCATCTGCGCTCTGGTTGCCGTCATGGCTGCCGCGCTCTCGTTCGGCGCCTACTCGTGGGGCGTGATGTCGGGGTTCTACATCCTGGACCCGGACCAGATGTGCGCAGCGCAGGGCGTGCAGGGCGATCGCATCGTGACGCGGTGGACGCTGCCGGTCAGTGCGCAGTGCGTCACGTCAGGTGGCGTGGGCACGGAGTTGGCGCCGGTTTGGGTGAATCCCGTGATCTTCACCGGTCTCACCCTGTTCCTGCTCGCCCTCCTCACAGGAGCCCTCGCAGGCGTACGGCGACGCCTCTCCCCGAGATGAAGCACTCACTCGCGCCGCTCGCCCATGAGGGCCACTGGTTTCTCATGCCGGGCGCGACCCTCGTCATGCTGTACCTCACGCCCCTGGGGATCCGCGTGCGCACCCCGGCGTGGACGGTGGAGTGGCCCTCCTGCTGGGCTGCACCGCCGTGATGGCTTTGCTGGGCCTGGCAGAACGTCTCACTGTTCCCACTGGCCGACGGCCGCTCGCTGACGACCCGATCCTGACACGGCACGGTCGCAAGAGCCTGTTGGATCAGCTCGTCCAGGTCTTGATCTGAGCGGCGACCTCCCGCACCGGAAGCCCGTCCCGGGCCGCACGCGCCAAGGGCAGAACGGAGTCCAGACCGGGGCTCACCGGGAGCCCGCACGCCGAGAGGTAGGCCGCAGCCACCGTGGCGGCGAACAACAGGTTCCTCACCTCCAGGCTGGGGTTCCTCGCCAGCTCGCACAACAGTGCTGCGGCCTTGTGATGGGGCTCGGGATAGACCTCATGATCCAGGACCTCCGCGCGATGACGCGCTTCCGCCGCCACCGGCACGCCGTAGTCGACGACCTGAGGATCGCCGGGGATCTGCTGCGCCACGGACAAGATCCAGGCGAGATCGACACGGAGATTCACGCGGCGTCCCTCGGCGCGCTCGGCGCCAGTCCGTCCGGAAGACCGGGGTACCGGTCCTCACCGACCTCCGCCTCGAACGCGTCCGCGTACCCGGCCAGGAACGTCGTTGCGCCGGCCATGAAGGCGGCACGTGTCTGGTCCACATCGGCCTTGATCAAGTCGGCAACGTACCCCTGCAGGCTCAGACCGCGGCGCTTGGCCCGGTCCTCTGCGGCGGCCTTGACGGCGTCGTCCAGTCGGATGTTCGTCTGCTTTCCCATACGCACACCATAGCTAGGTAGTGGTACCAGGGCCTAGCAAGCACGCGGTCCTCGGGCTCGGATCGGCCGGGAGCCCCTTTTTCCTGGCTCCGGCCGAATGCGAAGAAGGTCCCATTTCGACGTTCAGTAGCGGGGACAGGATGTGAACCTGCGACCTCTGGGTTGTGAGCCCAGCGAGCTACTGAGCTGCTCCACCCCGCGTCGGTGAACCCCGATCTGCGCCGTACTGCTTGACGAATATGGCGACGGCTTCGCGGGCCTGCTCCTTTGGGTCGACTTCGGCAGGGAATCGAGAGCATGTGAAGTCGCAGCGGGCGGGTGAGGGCCTCCCGTCGGTCGACGCGGCACCGGCGGTCCCGCCGGAACCCCGGACGGGGCAGGCCGTCAGCGCAGGTCGAGCCGCATCAGGCTCCGCGGATGGCCGGCCAGCACCGAGGTGGTGTCGGCGGCGTGGGTGAATCCGGCGCGTTCGAAGTTCTTCCGGATCCCGGCGTACGCCATCGTCAGGTCGACCTTGGCGTCGCCGCTGTCGAGGGGGTACGCCTCGATCGCCGGCGCGCCGTGCTCGCGGGCGAAGGCGACCGCGCCGGCGATGAGTGCGTGCGAGATGCCCTGCTTGCGGTGCCTCGGGCGCACGCGGATGCACCACAGGGACCAGACCGGCAGGTCGTCGACGTGCGGAATCTTCCGGCTGTGAGCGAAGGCGGTGTCCGAGCGCGGTGCCACGGCGGCCCAGCCGACCGGCTCGTCGCCGTCGTAGGCGAGCACCCCGGGCGGGGTCTGCGCCCGGCACAGCCCGGCGACGTACTCACCCCGCTCCGGCCCGCGCAGCTCGTTGTTGAGCTTCGACGGGATCCGGTAGCTCAGGCACCAGCAGACGTTGGCCGTCGGTGACTTCGGGCCGAGCACCGCACGCACGTCCCCGAACTCCGAAGCGGGCCGTACCTCAATGGTCATGGCACCACAGTGGCACGCCGGCGCCGCCTTTCAGAGCACTCCGGCCAGCCGGTCGGGCGGCGACAGGCGCCGTTCATGAGATGGAGTTGGCCCTTCCGGCCACTGGTAACGGCTCGGCCGTGCGTCGCGGGTGGTTCAGCCGCCGTTCGCGTGCGGGCGGGCAGTGGGGGCAGGCGGGGACGCGCCCTCGGCAAGCAGGGCGCGTACCTGCTCGGCGGTCGCGGGCGCGCAGCGTTCTGCGACCGGCCGCTCCTGAAACCTCTGTGCCGCCCGCAGAGTGCGGTCTTGGGAACGGCACTTCTGATCTTCCCGGCCTGCGCGGGCGCACCGTGGTGGGTGTGGGGTCCGCGGGGGAGGGCTTTTCGGTGGGTGAGGTGGGTGAGGTGGGCGTGTGGGGTGAGGTCGCGGCCGGGTGGGTGTTCGCGGCAGGTGTTGGTGGCGCGGCTGCTGGAGCTCGATGCTGTGGGGGCGTTGCCCCGCCCCCGGCGCATGTGCGTGCGGGTGCCCAGGTCGGTGGGCTGACTGCGGGGACGGTGTGGCGGTGGCTGGAGGCGGCGCGGGCCGCGGGCCGTGTGGAGCGCAGGCACCGGGGTGGCTGGAGTTGTCCGAGCAGGCGTGGGAGGTGCTGGCGCGGGCGGGCAGGAGCGTGTCGGTGCTGTACCGGTATTCGAAGGCTGCCGGGGGCGAGGTGCCTTCGCTGGCGTCGCTGTACCGGGTGGTACTCCGGGACCTTCAGGTCGGCAGGGTTTTGATGGATCGCCTGGTGGTGCCGGGGGTGTGGGAGGAGGAGCAGACGCGGCGGGCGCTGGCTGACGTCGTTGTATCCAGGCCGCGGGAGGGGGTGGTGTGGCGAGGGCGGTGGTGTGCCGGCCACCGTGGTCTGCGCCGGCGGCGGTCGCGGCCGCGTGGTCGGGGGTGGGCAGTGCGGCGGCGGGTGTGGTGTTGCCGGCGGTCGCGAGGCTGTTAGGGCGTCGTCGGTTGGGGCGGTGGCCGAGGCGGTCGGGCAGGCGGAGGCGGTCGGGTAGGCGGAGGGGGTTGGGGGCGCGGTGTGCGTGTTCGGGGACAGGGCCATCCGCACGGCGACGGTCTTGCCCCGGCCCGGGTCGCACGGATCACCCAGGGCTTGCCCGGGGTGATCCGTCAACTGGTGACAGGAGCCACGGGTGCTGATCGAGCCACTGCTGACCCGCCCGGGCTTCTGGTGGGCCTGACGGCTTCGTCAGGGGGCACTACCCCTGGGGCACGCTCAGCCCGTACCACATCCGCATGGAGGGGCGGTTGCGCACGTAGAGGTGGGGTCCGCGGCCGACAGGGCGGGTGTACCGGCGCACGGGATCGCCGTTCGGCCAGGTCAGCTCGCCCCTTCCGGTGATGATCGCCCCGCCGTCGGTCAGCCGGCAGTGGTGAACCTGCCGCAGGTGGGTGTGGGCCGTGCCGCGCTCGGAGCCTCCGAGCAGCAGCAGGCGGTCGTCCCGGACGGCGAGGCCCCACGCATCGGCGACGGGCAGCGTCCGGAACCGGACCGGCTGCCCGGCCCGCAGCTCGGCCAGGGGCGAGCCGGGGCCGTAGACGGCCCGGACGACCGAGTCCGTAACGTTGAGCCCGTCGATCTCGACCACGATGTGGTGGGGCTTCGGCGGGTGGAAGCCGTGTTGGTAGTTGCCATGGGTGTCCCACCGGACCAGGGCGCCCGCCCCGATGGGGTCCCCGTAGACGCCCTCGTCGTTGTAGCCGGTCCAGAGGGACGCCCGGCCGTCCGCCACCATGTGCACGATGCCCGAGCCCAGCGAGAAGCGCCGGCGAGAACGGCCCCGCGGGCTGAAGATCTGACCGTTGTGCCGGTCCCGGCCCACCGGGCCGAAGCCGTACAGGACGAACTCGTCCCGGGTCAGCGCGTCGATCTGCCACGGTGCCGAGGCCACGCCGTACAAGGTCTTCTCGCAGACGAGGTCCCCGTCACGGATGACGAGGAGCGCGTCGAAGGGCAATTGCGGTGGCTCGACGGAGCGCCAGCCATGGGGCCCGAGCTGGAATCGGGCGTCGTCACACATCAGCCAGAGGGCCCTTCCCCACGCGTCGATCGTGGAGGCCAGCACCTTCTGTTCGTCGTACTGCCGAGGCAACAGTGCGTAAGGCCGCAGCGCCACCTTGGTCAAGAAATCACCTCGCGGGCGAAGGAACAAGTAAGCCCATGATCACATACGCCGCATCGGGGTAGCGCCGGGTCGGGTGCCGGTCACGGCACAGCGATGTGCAGCGACGGGTGCCGAGCGGCCGATCCCGGAGTGGGCGACTGCTGCTTGAAAGGCGACGGTGCCGCACAGCTGGAGCCCGCAGAGCACGTCACCCGCCCAGCCGTGCAAGCGACTGAGCATCCCGGTTCCGCCTGTGATCCACATAGGACGGTCGCAGGCGAAACCAGGTCGACGGAGCTCCGTGCGGTACCCGATCATGCGTTCATGCCGGCGCGAAGGTGGACATGGCCGGGAGCGTAGGAGTCCCCGCTGACACGGTGTCTCCCAGACGGCAGACACCGCTGCTCCTCAGAGTGAGAAAGGTCCCCCCATCAGCCTCACTGGCCAGCCGGGGCTGCTACCCGCTGCTGATAACGACGCGGAAGCACCCTCGTCACGCCTCCGTGCCGCTGGGTCCTTTTCTCGCAGGCCACGTATAGGGCGGTCGCTTGGCCGGCGGTCCGGTTGAGGGCGAACCAGTCAGGAGCAGCCCGGCCGGTGGGGCGGTGACGCTCCAGATGGCCGGTGTGAAGGGCGTCCTCGCGAGTGGGGTGACCGCGGTCGTCATGCACGTGACCGCCGTCAGCCCCACCGAGGCCGGACACGTGGCGGTCTACCCCAACGGCCAGGCCGCGCCTGACGTCTCGAGCCTCAACTTCACGGCCGGGTGGATCGTGCCGAATCCGGTGACGGTCCCGGTGGTGGACGGAAGGGCGACCTTCTTCAACAGCGCCGGTTCCGCCGACGTGATCGCCGACCTGAACGGCTACTGCATCTCCTGAGGAACCCGGGAAGTGACACGGGGTCCGTCCGATCACATGATCGGACGGACCCCGTGCCGTTGCCGCGCGCCCCGCCTCGCCGGGGCGCTCAGGACCGCCACGGCGGCCCGTGCCTGCGCACGTACTCGGCATGGAGGTCGCGGTCCGAGCGGCGGCGCTGGCCGGCGGTGAACATCGTGCCGCCGACGAGGAGGAACAGAGCGCCGGTGATGCCCAGCCCGAGCGGGTCGAGCGCCCGGCTGCCCGTCTGCTCCATCCAAGGATCCAGGGCGCCGATCCTGTCCTTGAACAGGACGACCTGCTCGCCGGACGCGACCTGGCCGCGGCAGTTCTGGACCGCTTCCAGATCATGGCGCTCGCCCGTGGTGTCGACGACGCGGCAGGAGTACCGCACGTCGCCCTTGGCGTTGGTGCGCTCGTCGAACTCCAGCACCACGGCGCTGACCCGCTCGCCGAACAGCTTCATGTAGGACTCGTTCAGGTTGGAACCGGCGAATATGCCGAGCGCCATGGTCCCGAAGCCCACGATCGCCGCGGCGCCCGCCCGGTTCCAGTTCGAGCCCGCGACGGCCGCTCCGAGCCCCGCCGCGGCCAGGACGACGAGCACGCCGACGTACAGCATCCACGGGAACTGCGAGACGAAGCCGCCCAGCGTGCCGCCTCCCGCCACGAGCACGGCCCAGAACAGCGAGTTCCGGGTCCGCCGGAACCCCGATGGCGATGCCTTTCCCAAGGGTCCCGTTGTCCGGGCCGTGTCCATACCGATCTCCTCCGAGCCCCGCCGTGTACCGTCCCGCCCACCCTACGCAGGGGCCCGCGACGTCTGTTCAGAGATACTGGGCGAAGTCGTGCAGCGTGCGCAGGACCTCGTCCCGCGGCGCGGAGGGGAGCTGGAGGACGGCCTCCTCGATGCCCAGGTCGGCGTAGTGGGCGAGCTTGCCGGGACTTGGGCTCCACGGCGTACGCGACCACCTGGAGGGACTTGGGGTCGCGTCCGGCGGTCTCCCAGACCTGGGGAAGCACCGGCAGCGACGCGGTCAGGTGACGGGCTGGTGGTCGGGGCGGGCGCCCCCAGCAGGCCCAGGGCGCGCTGCACGGCGGGGCGAGGGATTCGCTGCGGGTCAGTCGGTGGACGATCACGGGGAGGGTGCCCGCCGAGAGGTGGGCGGTGGGGCGGCCGTGGCTCTGCGCGGCGCACTCCACGGCGAGAGGAAGGCGCGGTGTCCGGCCACGCCTGCGTTACGTGGACCTCGCGCAAGGGGTCGATGAGGTCGGGGAAGCGTTCCTCGCGGCGGGCTCGCCGACCGGTGGGCGACGGCCACCGCGGAGCAGTCGACACGGGATGCCGGTCAGCCCGGCGTACGGTTGCGCTGCTCACTGGACCTGCGCCGGCAGCTCACTGCGGCGCGCCGTGGTCGGCTCGATCATGGAGCCCGACCACGGCCCGGCCCTGACGGTCCGGGCAGCCCGCTGCCGGGCAGCCCGGGACCTGGGTCTGCGCTTCGCGACTGACGCGCTGAACAACATTGGCCGAATGGCCAGTGGGCGCCCACGGCCGGGCGTGGGCGGCGGCGGTGCCGTTCGCGGGCACGTTTCGAAAGCCTTCGAAAGGCTGTCGGGCCGGAGGGCCGCCCCGCGAGACTTTTCGGTACCGGGCAGGCCGCGACCGGTTCGCGGCCGGAAGGCATCGGGCCCTGGTGACCCACGTATGTCAGGAGCACATCAGTGATGAGGAGAGCGTTCTCCCGACGGCCGGGCCGGATCGGCCGGCGCCGGCTGACGACCACGGCGCTGGCGGGGACGGCCCTCCTCCTCGCCGTCACCGGCTGCGTAAGCGCCGGGGCACCGGCAGGCGAGGGCGGAGCCCCGGCACCAGCGGGGACGGGCGCCGCCACCACCGCCGCTGGCCGGAGCCTGCTGCACGACGCGGAACAGGAGCTCCAGCGCCGGTGCATGACGGCGGCCGGGTTCCGGTACTGGGCCAAGCCCGAGAACCCGCTGCCCGAGGCGCGCGACTTCCCGTACGTCGCGACGACGCGCAATGGGCCGGGCGGTACGGCTACGGCAGTGTCCTCGAACCGCGGGTAGAAGCACTCCACCGCCAGGACCCGAACCGGGTGCACCTCGGCGGCCTGTCCCCGGAGCGCCGCCACGCCGCCGTGACCGCCCTCAACGGCACCACCGACGGGCAGGGGCTGCGCGCCGAACTCCCCGGCGGCGCGGTCGTGGGACACAGCGGCAACGGCTGCCGGGTGACGGCCTGGCGCGCCCTGTACGGAGACGTCGCCGGCTGGTACGCGGCGAACACCCTCGTCGGCAACCTGGGCGGCATCAGGAGCCAGCGGGTCGCTGCCGAACCGGAGTTCGCCGGAGCCGTACGGGCCTGGTCGGCGTGCATGCGCGAGCACGGCTTCCCGTACCGGACCCCGCGCGAGGCCAGGGACGCCTTCCTCGGCGGGAAGGGCGCTTCCGACAGGGCCCGTGAGGTGCGCGTGGCCGTCCGGGAGGCGCGGTGCGCACACGACAGCGGCCTGGCGGCCGTCGCCCAGCGCCTCGACCACCACCACGACCGGGAACTCCGTCGTGAGCACCGCACCGCCGTGGAGCGGGTGGAGCGGCTCCGGGCCGCCGCCCTGCCGCGGGCGCGTGCCGTACTGGGCCGCTGACCGGCGGTCCGCCACCCCATGGCCCCCGTGCGCACCAGCGCGGGTCGCTCACCCCTGCACCGACAGCCGACATCACACGAGGAGAGTCCATGTCCAAGAACCGCATCACCCACCTCATGGCCACCGCGCTGGCCGCGGCCACGATCGGCCTGTTCCCGGCAGCGGCGCACGCCGAGACCGCGCCGACGGCCGACACCGCGGTGGCGGCCGGTACCGCGGTGGCAGCGGGCACTACCACCACCACCACCGCGGCGGCCGACGGGTACCTGTACGCGTGGGAGCACTCGTGGAAGGGCGGGCGACAAGCCACCTGGTCCGGCTACAGCGACAACTGGGCCGACCGGAACATGCGCAACCAGGCGTCGTCGGTGCACAACAACGGCTTCGCCGGCGCCTATGAAGACGTGCGGCTCTTCTGGCACACCGACCAGAGCGGGGCCTGGTACTGCCTGGGCAACGGCAGCTACCTGATGGACATGCGCTACGACCGCTTCCCGTACAACGGAAACGGTGGCGGCGAGCCGCTGAACGACAACATCTCATCGCACGACTGGGTCAACGCCTGCTGATCACCCCCACCACTCACCGGGCCCGACCGCTCACCGGCCCGCCCCCCTGCCCCCGCCGCCCGCGCGGCGGGGGTTTCGGTCGTTCGCCCCCACCATCCGGCCAACGCCCTTCCGGAAAGAAGCCGTTCCCCGAGGCTCCCAGCCGACCGGGGACGACCGGTCACCCAGGGGACCCATCGGGGGATGGCCATGCCCAAGGAACCGACCGTGCCCGTCGGCCGCACGGAAGACCTGCGACTGTCGGTCAGCAGGCTCCCGGGCACGACGCTCTTCTCCGTCATCGCCGACACCTTCGGCCACGCCTCCCACGGGATGCCACCGGAGTGGCGGCGCGTCATCCGCGGCGCGGCACCTCCCGCGGCCGCGGCGACCCTGCAGGCACTGCTCACCTCCAGCCATCCTTGGGCACCCGATTCGCTCGCCCTGACGTCAGGCGTCGGCACCGGGGGCGGAACGGGCACCGCGACCTCGATCACCGACGAGCTGGACCGCATCGAGCCGGACATCCTGCTCGGTGAGGTGGAGCACCGGTTCGGCAGCGCCGTCCCCGCGCCGTGGCAGCACGTGGCCGAACGGCCGGGGGAGTTCCTCGACACCTACCGGACCCTCACGCGCGCGGTCTGGGACGCCTTCGCCCCGTTGTGGCACCAAGCGGACGCACTACTGGGCCGCGAGGTGGAACGCGTCGGGGTCGCCTCCGTCACCGGCGCGCTCGACACGGTCATCAACGACCTCGGCGCCCCCGTCCGGTACGCCGACGGCCGGCTCCACCTGCCCCACCCGTGCCCGCAGCACGCCACCGGACCGGGGCGGCGCCGGTTCGTCCTCGTCCCGCTGGTGTCCGGGTTCGGCGCCTGCACGTACAGCGCGGAGGACCCGGACCTGATCTGGGTCGGCTACCCGCTCCCGGGGCTGGGCCGGCTCGCGCACCGGTCCACCGAACCGCACCCCGCGCCCGCGCAGGACCGCCTCGACCTCGTACTGGGACCGGTCCGCGCCGCCCTCCTGCGCCACGCGCGCCGGCGACCGTCCGTGTCGGAAGCCGCGAGTCTCGCCCACATCACCGTCAGCACCGCCACCTACCATTGCGACCGGCTCGCCCGCTCGGGCCTGCTGCGGCGCCTGCGCCACGGCCGGGAGATCCGCCTGTGCCTCACGGATGACGGTGCGGCTCTGCTCGACCTGCTGGCATGAGCGTCATCGGCGGGACGCGCGGTCCAGTTCGAGGAGCGCCGAGTGGTAGGAACGGCCCGGGGCGTGGTGCATGCCGAGCTCGCACATGCGGTTCGCCGAGAGGTACGCCTCGAACGTCCGGGCCGTCGCCTCCGCCGCCTCCCGGGCCGTCGCCTTCCGGCAACTCCGGGTGCAGCATCCCCCGGCACCCGCGAAGGCGCGGCATCCGGCGTCGTCCGGGACGACCACATCCTCGGCGCACGCCGCCGCGATCAGGGGCAGCCGGTCCTGGTCGTCGAGGTGCCGCATCGCGCGCGTGGGGTGGACGACTGCGGAGGCCGCGGGCGGTCATCCCGCAGCCGTCTGACCAGATCGCGCACCGCTTGCGCCGAGGCCGGCAAGGCGGCCGTCCACCCGGCTTCGACCGCGAGGCCTACAAGCAGCGGAACACCGTAGAGCGGTGCATCAACCAGCTCAAGCAGTGGCGCGGCCTGGCCACACGAACCGACAAGCTCGCCATCGCCTACGAAGCCTCCCTCCGCCTTGCCTCCGTCCTTGTCCGGATCCGAGGGACCTCAACGCTGGCTTGAGGTGTTGCGACGGCCAAGTCCTACATACCTCGCGGTGGACCGTGGACGACACGCGTCTGCTGCCCTGGTCCCGTGGGGAGGTGTTCGCGATGTACGGGGCCGGGATGGAAGACCGCGCTGTTCCCGCCGCACATCTCCTCACCGGTCAGGTAGCGGTACAGCCATTCGGCGAAGGGCAGGGCGTAGCCGGTCCACTCGCCTACCCTGTTCAGGACGGCGATCCCGTCTGGGACCTCGTGGACCTGCGGTGCCAAGAAGACGAGGTGTCCCTGGTCGGTGCCGGCAAGAGGGATGAGGCCCTGGGCTGTGCCGAAGGTGATGGTCGGAAGGCCGCGGATGACCCGAGGGTCGAGATGAGGTTCCACTCCCTGCCTCACCACCTCCTCCTGTGACCACATCTGGGAGGTACGCCGCATCCACGTGCCGAGATCCTGCCAGCCATCCGTCGGGCGGTCCAAGTAAAGGTGGTGGTTGATCTGGCAGGCCCCGTACCTATCGGCGATCGCTTTGTAGTCCGCAGGCAGCGACCGCCCCAGCTCACCCGCCAGCCGCAGCCAGGCGGCAGCGTCGGTACAGCGGTTATCCGAGGGGCCGATCATGTCGATGACTGCCCGCAAGTAGTCGGTCATGGCGCCTCAAACTGATGGAACGATGCAGGGCGCCCAATCATCGATCATTTCTCGGGTGGGACCGGCTTCCGGGGTCGGCAAGCCAGGCATCTCCTTGGTCGACATCAGGGCCGGTGCTGACCAAGGAGACAAAACCTAGGCGCCGGTGGGGGCGGCCCTCGGGTGTCGGCTACGCGAGCCAGAGCGCGCTACGCCGGTGACGCGCCGGCGGCACGTCCACCGCGTCCGCGGCGTCGTGTACGAGTGCGTCGGCGGGGGAGTTCACCAGCCGCAGGAGAAGTCCTATGCGGGCACGCAGTCGCTGCCGCGCCCGGCGTTCCTCCGTCGCGGCCGACAGAGCGACGGAACGGTCCTGCCGGTAGCGGGGAAGCGAGTAGACGTCCACTGTGCGGCGGACCGTACTAGGGGTGGGCCTCCTGGACTCCTGGGTCGCCTCGGTGACATCGCGAACGCTGTACCTGCGATCGTGCAGAACCACAGAACTCCAGGGACTCCCCGGCGACCAGTCGTACCTGTCCAGGCTGCGGGAACGGCGGTGGTGAGCGGTGCGTGCCATGGGACTCCATCGGTAGCGACCGCCAGGCATTTCCTGGCGGGGCTACCTGAAGCCCCTCGGCCCGATCCAACGTGCGTTCCTCATGTGCGTAACCGTATCCGTCAGTGCAGCGGTGATCCATAGGGTGAGAACGATCAGCGACCGGCCGGTGCCAGGGCGGCGCGGATGTCGGCGGCCGGAGCGGGATGGCGGCAGAGGTGATCCCGCCCGCGGATCTGCTGGCGGGCGGGGTGGCATATGAGCAGGAGTGCGACAGCCACCGGATGCTGGTTGCTCCAGACCGGGCGCGGTTCCCTGGTCCAGGACCGGTTCCCCGATCTCGTCGCACCCGCGGAGCAACTCCCTGTCGGCATCGTCCTGGACGGCGAGGTACTCGTCGGGGATCCCGAGACCGGCCGGCTGTCGTTCGAAGGGTTGCAGCGCACGGGCTGCTGCCCGCGCCCGCACCGCCACCGCGCTGGCGGCCCGCCTACTCGTCTACTTCGTGGCCTTCGACGTTCTCCAGAGCGAGGGCGATGTCGAGCTGCTCTCCCTGCCGTACCGGGAACGCCGGCGCAGGCTTGCGGTCCTGTTCGCGGCGCGGGAGCTGACTTCGCCGTGGACGCTGCGCCCGATGACCACGGACGCCAACAGCGCGGGAGTGGCTCGAGGACTGGACCGTCGTGTCCGGCGTCGAAGGACTCGTCATCAAGACACTGACCAGCACATGTCTCCCGGCATATCGAGGCTGGACCAAGGTGCGCCGCCGCGACACCACCGAAACGATCGTGGGCACACTCACCCGCCCGCGGTTGCTCATCCTTGGCCGGCCACGAGCAGGCCGGCCGCTTGTGCCCCGTCGGCCGCCCAGTGCCTCTACGCGCCGACCAGGCGCGCCAGGTCGCGGAGCACCTGACCCCGCCCGCCTGGGCACCCGTGGGAGGAGGCCCGGTTCACCGCAGCGTGGGGCTCCCGTGACGTCCTCGATGTCACCGTGGTCCGCCCCATGCCGGCGACCATGTGGTTGATGCCACGGCTGTCGTCGGCGTCGATCGAGGCGTGATGCTGAGGCTGGTCCGGCCGGGCCTCGATCGCGACGTAGGCTTCGCGGCCCTCGCCGTACGGGCGCTGGGCGTAGCGGCAGAACAGCAGGCTCGCTTCGTCCGTCTGCCGGCGGCGCTCTCGCAGGTCGAGGTCGACGGCATGCTGAAGGTCAACGAGACCGGCCTCCTCGACCGCCTGGTCACCAACCTTCAAGACCCTGGCCGCACCGGACCCCCGACCTCCACAACCTGACCCCTGCTCCCCGGCCGACACCGGCGCCGCAGTCGTCCTGACGCTGCTGATCGCGCTCGTGTGCGTGCGGGGGCGGTGGAGGCCGCCGACGCACAGGAGGTGGGGCGCGGGCGACCCCGGTTCCTCGGCTGCGCGGGCTGGTGCAGCGGTTGTGCGGCCTGCCGCCATGCCTGCCAAGGCATGGGCGGTGGAGGGCCGTGGTCTTAAGGCTGCCGGGTCACCGCCCGGTGCGGCGCACCTCCCACCGTGAGACGCCGCCGCGTTCCTCGGCAACGTACAGCGTGCCGTCCGGGCCGAAGACCAGGCCGTGGGGCTCGCGGTCGGGGGCTGCGAGCGGGTGCTCGGTGATCTTGCCGTCCGGAGCGACGGAGCCGGTCCGGCCGGTGCCCCACTCGGTGAACCAGCAGGTCCCGTCCGGGGCGACCGCGACGGCGTGGGGGCGGCAGTCGGACTCGGGCAGCGGGAACTCCGTGATCTCCACGCCTGCCTCGCCTGTCGTGAGCCGCCCGATCCGGCCGGCGCCGATCTCGGCGAACCACAGGCTCCCGTCCGGGCCTGCCGCGAGCCCGACCGGGGCGCCGCCAGGGGTGGGCAAAGGGTGGAGCCGGACCTCGCCGGAGACGGTGATCCGGCCGATCGCGTTCGCCTGGTTGAGGGTGAACCACAGGGCTCCGTCGTGTCCCGCCGCGAGGAACGACGGGAATCCCCCCTCGCACGGCAGCGGGAACTCGCGGACCTCGCCGTCCGTGCCGATGCGGCCGATGCGGTCGGTGTTTGTCAGGGTGAACCACAGGGCCCCGTCGGGCCCGGCCGCGATCCCGTACGGTCCGCCCGCGCCGCCGGGAAGCGCGTACGAGCGGGTTTCGCCGGCCACCGTGATCCGGCCGATCCGGTGGTCGCGGTACCGGGTGAACCACAGCGCGCCGTCCGGTCCGGCGGTGATCAGGGTGGGGCCGCAGTCGGAGGAGTCCAGCGCGAACTCCTCGACGCAGCCCGTCGACGGGGTGAGGCGGGCGATGCGGCCGCAGTGGACGAGAGTGCACCACAGGTGGCCGTCCGGCCCGACGGCCAGCGCGTACGGGCCGGAGCCGCCGGTGGGGAGGGCAAGGGTGCCGAGCGGGCTTACGGAGGTGGTCAAGCGAGGCGTCCTTTCGACGGCAGGGGGAGGAGGGGCGGAGCGGCTGTCGGTCGTCACGGGCAGATGCCGGCCGCGGCGGCCACCGGGGCGTGCAGTGCGAGCCGGTCACCCGGCCAGCGGGCGCACAGCCGCCGGTCGTGGCTGACGACGACCACCGCGCCCGCGAATTGGGCCAGCGCCTCCTCCAGCTCCTCCGCCAGCGCGGGGGAGAGGTGATTCGTGGGCTCGTCCAGCAGCAGGACGTCGGCCGGTTCGGTGACCAGGCGGGCCAGGGCCAGCCTCTGCCGCTGTCCGACGGACAGGGAGCCGACCGGAGCGGACAGCCGGTCGCGGGTGAACAGGCCCAGCGACAGGAGCCGTTCGGCGTGCTCCTCGGGAGTTCCGGGGCGGCCCTCGGCGTAGGCCGCGAGCAGTGTCCCGCGGCCTGCTCCCACGTCGGCCTGCTGGGCCAGCAGGCCGACCCGGCCGTGCCGTCGAACGACCTGCCCGAGGTCGGGGGCCAGGACGCCGGCCAGAACCTGCAGCAGGGTGCTCTTGCCCGCCCCGTTCGGGCCCGTGACCAGCAGTCGGCCGCCCGCCGGCACGGTCAAGTCCACCGGCGCGAGCCTCCCCTCGACCGCGACGCCCGCTGCGGCCAGCAGCACCCGTCGCGCGTCGCCGGACCGGGCCGGCCCGGCGGGCGTCCCGGGTTCGGCGGCGCCGGCGGTGGCGGTGCGCGGTACTGCGGTGAACCGCAGGGGGTCCACGGGCGCGGGCACTGGCCGGGCCAGCAGCCGGGCGAGCCGCTCTTCGGCGTTGCGGACCCGGCTTGCGAGGGACTGCTGGACCCGGCCGGCGGCGCGGTCGTACGCCATCTTGTTGCCGTCTCTCATGGCCCGGCCGGGTGCCACCCGTCGGGCGGTGACGGCGGCGGCCTCGCGCAGTCGGGCTGCCTCGGCCCGCCAGGCTGCGTGGGCCTCGGCGCGGCGCCGCCGCTCGGCGGCGCGCTCCGCGAGGTAGCCGGCGTAGCCGTTGCCATACCGCACGGTCCGGTGCATGTCGCCGTCGACCTCCAGGAGGGAGGTGGCGACACGTTCCAGGAAGACCCGGTCGTGGGAGACGACGACCGTGATGCCGCGTCGGGCGCGCAGGTGGTCCTCCAGCCAGGTCAGGGCGGAGCCGTCGAGGTGGTTGGTGGGCTCGTCGAGGAGCAGTACATCCGGGGCGGCGGCGAGCAGTACCGCGAGGCGCAGGCGTACGACCTCGCCGCCGGACAAATCGCCGACGGCGGACTCGCGGGGCAGGCTCAGCAGACCGAGGCCGTGCAGGGACCGCTCCACCCGGGCGTCCGCGTCGTACCCGCCGCGCAGTTCGAAGGCGGTGAGGGTGTCGGCGTACGCGGTGAGGGTCTCGGCAGTGGCGTCGCCGCCGGCCATGCGGGCCTCCAGCCGGCGCAGGAGCCGTTCCGACGCACGCAGCTCGGCGAGGGCGCGGTCGACCACCTGCTGGACGGTCATGTGCGGGGCGAGGTCTTCCTGTTGCGCGAGGTAGCCGACGCCGCCTTCGGCGCGCAGGACGACCTCGCCGCGGTCAGGCCGCTCGGCCCCCGCCAGCAGGCGGAGCAGGGTGGACTTGCCGGAGCCGTTCTCGCCGACGATGCCGAGGCGTTCGCCGACGGGGACGGAGCAGTCGACGGAGTCGAGGATCAGGCGGCCTTCGTAGGACTTGGTGAGATCAGACGCGGTGAGCTGTGCGGTCACAGGGCGGCTCCAGGAGTTCGGGGGCGGGGATCGTCGTCGCGACGGTGAAGGGGTGGGTGGGGACGCGGTGAATGACCACGGGAGCTCTCCTTTAAAGCGACAGAAGTTGCGTTAAGATTTTGGCATGCATTCCCGTACGCAGGCAAGCGAAGATTCCGGCCGACACGAACCGGCCACGAGGCGACGCCGGACGGGCGGCCGGAGTGCCCGCGTCCGCAGCCAGGTCCTGGAAGCGGTGGGCGCACTGCTTTTGGAGGCGGGGTACGACGGGCTGACCGTCGACGCGGTCGCGGAACGCGCCGGCGTCCACCGCACGACCGTCTACCGGCGCTGGCGCGACGTCGGGTGCCTGCTCGCCGACGTACTCGACGCCGCGTCCGACGACCCGTGGAGCCCCCCGGACACCGGGTCGCTGGAGGACGACCTGACCGCCCTCAACCAGGAGGTGTTCGAGGCACTGGCGGGCGGCGGGCCGAACCTGACCACGGCCCTGATCGCAGCCGGGTTCCGGTCTGCGGAGGCGGCGACGGCGCTGTCGCGGTTCTGGGAGGACCGCTACGCCCGGTGTGCGGTGGTCGTCACCCGGGCGGCCGACCGGGGGGAGCTGCCCGGTCCCACCGACAGCCGCGCGCTGCTCGTCGCCGCGACCGCCCCGCTCTACCACGAGCTACTGCTGCTCAGAGCATCCCCCGACCCGACGCTGCCGCGCCGCGCCGCCGCGGTCGCCGCCGCGGCTGCCGGCGCCGGCGCCTTCGGCACGCCCCACTGACCCCGGACGCCGCGCTGCCGGCAGTGGCCTGGACCAGCTGGAGCAGACGCTCTCACGTCCCGTCGCCCGACCACAGCCGGTGCCGTTCGTAGACGGTCTTCCACGGGCCGAACCGTTCGGGCAGGTTACGCCAGTGAACGCCGGTCCGGACCCGGTGCAGAATCCCGTCGATCACCTGCCGATGATCCCGCTACCTGCCACAACGCCTGTTGCTGACCGGCAGGAACGGCCGTAGCCGTTCCCACTCGGCATCGCTCAGGTCACCCCGCCCCATGTCCACATCAACGCCCCGGACACGAAGTAGCTACATGATCGGCCGGACAAGTCCCAGACGACGCATGACCACGAGGACCGTAGCTATCAGCCAGACAAACGCCCACCCAATTGCATGGCCGCTCGACCGAGGTCGCTGACGCATGGCAGGAAGCGCTGCAGGATCCCGCCGGTCACCTGACACGCGCCACGACTTCACATGGGAGGAGCGGTGAACGGTGGGGCGCAGGTAGGCCGGTTACCGATTCCACAGGCTGCGTTCCGATCCGCTGCCTGGCCTCCTGGGGCAGCTCAGAGCACCAGGGAGCCGGAGCCGGCTGAGCGGGTGTCAGTGGCGGATGCCAAGCTTTGGCCTGCACCTGAGGGCTGACGAAGGGAGCAGGCCGTGCCGGGACTATATCCCTGATCGGCCGCCTGTCCTGCGGTGTGTGTCTGACCAATCCGACAACGGGGAGCGCTTCTTCCGATGCCTGTACAGCCCACACGTCCCGAGAGCACTCCTGCGCCCGTATCGGGCATGGATGTCTTGCCGTTCACGCCTTCTCTCGTCAAAAGGGTCTTCAGGGACGTGACCGCCATGCGCGTATCCCGGTCGGCCGCGTGCGCGGCTGCGTCGGTGGTGCGCACAGTGCTGACGGAGATCGTCGATGGATGTAGAAGGGCGGCGGCTGAGCAGGCGCGGACGAAGCTGCTTCCCGTGGACCTTGTCTCATCGCTCGGCCGCAACGTCGAAGTCACGGTGGGGGACAAGTGGTACGAGCACAGCCCGACGTTCAAGGGCCTGAACGGTGTCACCTACGACGCCGAGGGTGTCATCGTGCGTGCCCCCCGGCGCAGCCAGTCGCGCAAGCCGAGTGCCATGGTCGGAGCTCACAGGTTCGAGGCCGAGGTCAAGAAACTGCTGCGAAGCCGGGGGGTGACGGCCGTCCCTGCGCTGGTCCGCGACCTGGACGGACTCGCAAGCAACTTCCTGACAGACCTCGCCCGGGACGCGGTGATGGTCGTCCGTGAAGGCGGGGTCAAACGGTACGGCACGGTGACCCTCGTCCTGCCCGGAGAGCCGACCCCACCCCCGTTCCTCAAGGAATCCATCCCGGCCCTTTACTCCCGCAAGGGGGATGCCCGGACCGTCGGCAGGGACGACATCCTGGCCGCCACCACGATCCAGTTGTTCGGAGACATCCGACAGCAAGCCCTCACCGAGGCGCACGAGGCAACGCGGAACACTTCGGCCGTCTGACCGGCAGCCCCCTGGCCATCCACTGCCAGATCACGCCCCGCCCCGCCCCTGGAGCTGCTGGTCAGGTGAGCGGGGGCCTGGCGATCCTCGGGCAATCCACGACAGATATCAAAGCCAGGTCGTGGTCAGACTCAAGATCCGCAGGTTCTTCTGCGACCGAAAGTCCTGTCCGCGTCTCATCTTCGTTGAGCAGGTCGCAGGACTCACTGAACGACCCGGGCGTCTCGCCGACGACCGCACCTGCTGCGCGGGCTTCTGACCCGCCAGCCAGGGACAGGCCAGACGGGCGGCCTCTATCGAGTGGCCGGAGCATGGGTAGCGGGCACTACGCACGCGTCAGCCCTCCGCCGCGTTTCCACAGGTCAGAGGCGTCTGAGATTTAGGGTTCTGGTTGTCCGGCGGGGCCAACTACAGCGCTGAGTCACATGGGCGTACACGTCGGGACCGCCACCGTCTTGCTCGATGAAGCCGAAGCCCTTTTCTGAGTTGAACCACTTCGCAGTTCCGGTAGCCATGTGGTGCGTGGTCCCAGTCCCAGCGGGCATGGTGACCAGGCCGTAGAGGTGTGACGACCATGGCGTCGGTGGTGGTGCCGCCCGTCACCGTTGCCTCTGGAGGGATGGCCCTACTGCTGGCGGGCGATGGGCCCCGCCGCATCGACCACGACCTCAACAGCGGATGATCATGTGATCATTTCGGGTAGCACGCTCGTGACGGAAGGCTTCGATACCGATGAACATCCCCATGCAGGAGGGCCAGCACGAAGGGTTGGCCCCCACTCGGAGCAAGTACTCGCCCTCCGTCCAAATAGCCGGCTATGTGTTGGGGACCGTCGGGTTCACCCTCCTGTCCCTGTCGGACGAACGGCCCGGCTGGCTGAGGGCGGCCTACGCCGTTGTGGCACTGACATTCGCCGTTGGTGCTGCCGCGACCACGGTCAAGTGTTTTCGGGACGGGCGCCGCGAGGGCGGCACCGCCTGCTGATCTTGCGGCAAGACGGCTGCAGCGGGACGGCCCGCCGGAAGAACCGGCGGGCCGTCCCGGGAAGAGCGGGATCAGAGAGTCAGGCGGCTGGCCAGGGAACTGACGGGTGCGAGGAGCGCAGACGCTGTGCTGGTCCCCAGGAGGTTCCCGAGATTGATGGCGCCAAAGCCTTGGTACGCCTACGTGTTGTTGTTGATGTTATTGATTTCGGTCTGACCGCTGTCTTGGCCCTGGTCATCGGCATGGGCCATGGGTGCGCTCATTGTCGCGATTACCGCTCCGCTGACGATCAGTGCACGAAGCATTAGGTTCGCAGAGTTTTTCATTTCCTTACCTCCTGTGATCGTGTGAATTTGAGATGAGGTGATCAGTCGCACCGGGTTTGGGGGCATGGCTATTTCGGTGGGCACATCGGCATCATTGTCTTTCCGGCCGTATCCGTTGATCGCCGTCCGGTAGTGCTTCGGTGGCGGGCGGCGTACCCGCTGAGGCAGCACCCGGATCAGGTGGCCCGGATCTCGTCGAGCGGTCGATAGCCCGTCCAGCAGGGCGTGTCCAGGCGCAGTGTGCCGGTGCCGCCCGCGCCGCCGTCGCAGTAGGCGGAGGGGGCGGTGGAGTTCAGGAAGACCCCGTTGGGGTCGATGTCCGTTCCGCGGTACGGCGCTCGGGCGAAACTGAAGGCGCCGAGGTTGAGCGCGTCGTATCCGCAGCCTGGGTCGGAGGCGTAGCAGGCGGTGTCGATCAACGAGGCCTGTCGGCGAGTGTCACGTCGCCGAGTGCAGCCGCGTGCACTACCCGAGCAGAGTTCACCCGCATGCCATGCCATCCACCTGTCTGGAAGCGACGGACTGTGGGTGGTCGCGTGCGCTGCTTGGTGCCATGGTGGGGGTAGCGGCCGTGACTGGGTGCCGTTGTTTTCCGCGCGCGGGAGGTGCCGGGTATGGCGACTGAAAAGGATGCCGCCCAGGCCAAGACTCCGGGGCAGCGTGTGGGCGACAGCCGCGCCATGGAAGTTGCGTCCCGGGTCGGGCTCTGCGCGCGGGGAGTGATCTACGTTCTGGTCGGTCTCCTCGCCGTGCGGATCGGTTTCGGCGGCGGCGGTGGTAAGGAGGCCGACCGGTCCGGGGCGGTGCGGACCATCGGCGAGCAGCCCTACGGACAGGTGCTGTTGTGGGCGCTGGTGGCGGGGTTGGCGGCGATGGCGCTGTGGCGCCTTTCCGAGGCCGCCTTCGGGCAGGCGACGGAAGGCGGTGACAAGTGGACCCGGCGCCTGGGCTCCCTGGGGCTGGCCGTCTTCTACCTGGTGATCTGTATCGGCGTGGTGCAGACCGCGCTGGTCGGCGGGTCCGGCGGCACCCGCGCCAGTGACCAGGCGTCGAAGGACTACACCGCCCGCGTGTTGGAATGGCCCTACGGCCGGGTACTCGTGGGCGTGTTCGGCGCCGTGCTGGCCATCGTGGGCGTAGTGATCGTGGTGCGCAGCCTGATGCGCAAGTTCGAGAAGAACCTTCGCACGGAGCGGATGAGCCGGACGACGCGTCGCATCGTCGCGGCGCTCGGCATCATCGGCGGCGTGGCGTGCGGGGTGGTCGCGGTGGCGACCGGCCTGTTCGTTCTCCTGGCCGCGGTGCGCTTCGACGCCAGCGAGGCAAAGGGGTTGGACGAGACGCTGCGTTCGTTCGCAGGCACGCCGGCCGGGCCGGTGCTGCTGATCGCCGCGGCGGTGGGTCTTCTGCTGTTCGGCCTCTACTCGTTCTGCGAGGCCCGCTGGCGCAAAGCCCCTGAACACGACGCCTCGGCAGAGCAGCCGATCAGCCGCGATGCCGGCTGATCGTCCTGCTCGCGCCGCCCCCGCCCCACTGCCGACCGCTCAGTGCACCACGGGCCGCCTGTCCGTCCTGAACATCCTCTGGCTCGGCTGGTACTCGCTACGGCGCGCACCGGCTGCGGCAGATGGGAAACCGTTCGCCCTTCTTCCCAGACGGCGCGGCGCGCCTCCACGACCGCCGCCCCCATGAGGAAACGCGCCGTGACCGCTGACACCTGCCCACAGCGGCTTCGCCTCAGCGGCAACGCCGGGTCGGCCCCGGCCGGCGTCCGGTCGCCGGGAGTGGGAACGGAAGGGATGAACCGAGGTGTACGTCGATTCCGTTATCCCGGGTATGCGCGGTATGGGGAGCGCCACCCGCGCGCCGGGTGGCGCCCCGGGTAGGGCTCTCCGCCCGCGCACCTGGCCCCCTCTCCCGTCCGACGGAACGGAAAGTGGCTTCTGATCATGAATTCCTCCGAGACGATGCGTCTCCGTCCCGTACGGGCGGATAAGGGGAGCGACTTCGCCCGGCTCTCCCGGAAGATCCAGGAGGCCGGGCTCATGGCCCGACGCCCCGGCTATTACGCACTGCGCATTTCGGCCGTGACGGCCCTGTACGCCGCCGGGTGGACGGCCTTCGTTCTGATCGGCGACAGCTGGTGGACGCTGCTGGTGGCCGGTTTTCTGGCCTTCGTGTTCGGGCAGGTGGCGTTGCTCGCGCACGACGTCGCCCACCGGCAGGTCTTCCGGCTGCGCAAGGGCAGCGAGGTGTCCGGGCGCGTCGCCGGCAACCTCGGCATCGGCATGGGGTACGGCTGGTGGCAGGACAAGCACACCCGTCACCACGCCAACCCCAACCACGAGGACCTCGATCCCGACCTCGACCCGGACATCTTCGTCTGGACGCAGGACCAGGCCCGCGCGGCCAGGGGGCTGCCGCGCCTGCTCGGCCGCTCGCAGGCGTTCCTGTTCTTCCCGTTGCTCACGCTGGAAGGGTTCAACCTGCACGTGTCCGGGGTGCGCTCGCTGTTCGACCGCTCGCTCAAGCACCGCATGGGGGAAGGGGCCCTGCTCACGGCGCACCTCGCCGCCTACCTCGGCGCGCTGTTCCTGGTGCTGCCGCCCGGTAAGGCGGTCGTGTTCCTCCTCGTCCACCAATGCCTCTTCGGCGTCTACCTCGGCTCGATCTTCGCCCCGAACCACAAGGGCATGCCGATCCTGACGGGCGCCGAACGGCCCGACTTCCTCAGGCGCCAGGTCCTGACCTCCCGCAACGTCCGCGGAGGCCGGTTGACCGACATCCTTCTGGGCGGTCTCAACTACCAGATCGAGCACCACCTCTTCCCGAGCATGCCCAGCCCGCACCTGCGCAGGGCTCAGACCATCGTCCGCGCGTACTGCCAGGAGCTCGGGGTCAGCTACCTGGAGACCAGCCTGATCAACTCCTACCTGCAGACCCTCGCCAGCCTCCACGCGGCGGGAGCCCCCTTGAGAAGGCCGCGGACCACCTGACGCCACCAGCAGCCGACAGGCGGGTGGCCGGCTGGTCGGAGGGACACCGGCCGGAGCCAGGGGCACAGCGGCCGGCGCGGGTCGGACAGGAGACAAGGAACACAGGTGGTTGCCGCCGGACGGTCTCCAGGCGCTCGGGCGCAATCGTCCAGCCCCGTTCCGTCGCCGGGACGTCTCGCTGGAAGGCCGGCTGGAGGACAGCACGCCGGGCGGTGAGCGTCGGGGCCGTTACCGTACGCCGGTGATCAGCCACCGGGCCGGCCCCGGTGCTCTCGCCGATTCGGTCCTGTTCCTGGACTGGCACGGCGACGGCCACGGATACCGGCGCCACGACTACCCAGGCTCCCCCGTCGTCTGACCCGCTCGGGCCGGCCGGCCCGAGCGAAGTGGGGTCACCCGCGGTCGGGGTGCCAGTCGGCGGGGCCGCCCCCGCGCCATTCGATGATGTCCCCGCCCCCTGCCGTGACGTCGTCGAGGTCGAGGCCGGCCCGCCGCAGGAATTCCAGGACGTCGGCGGGGCTGTAGGCGCGTCCGAGACCTATGCCGTCGCAGCGGACGCGGCGGGCGCCCTGCGGGTCGGGCGGAAGGACGGTCACACGGCGGGTGTTGCCCGCTTGCTCGGGGTGCTGCGGGCAGTTCATTCGCGGACTCCCAGGATGGTGTCGGGGCGGCAGTGGGGCAGGCGGGGATGCCTTCGCCAAGGAGGGCGCGTACCTGCTCGGCGGTGGCGGGCGCGCAGCGTTTGCTGAGGTCCCAGCAGCTAGCGGCCTGGACGCAGACCGGTCGCATGCCCGCGCCGATCCCGCGCACTACCAGCCATGCGGGGGGCTCCGGCGGGGGCAGCCGGCGGGCTGCCTGGGCTCCGGCTTCCTCGGCCTCGATCAGCGCCCTCTCCGCCCTGCCCGGCTCGCCTCGCAGGTAGGTGACCAGCGTCCGCAGACGCGGCGGGTCAGGCGGCAGCACAGACACGGGTTCAGCCCCCGTACTGGGCCTGCCATACGGCCCCGCACGCCTGACACAAGGGGTTGGCGGGGGCCCCGTACCGCGCGCATGGCGAACCGCATCGCGCGCATGGGCCGGTCTGCGAGGGCGACCAGGTGGCGACCTGCGGTCTGGCGGTGGGGGCGGGGGAGGTCATGGCGCTGCTCCTCGGTACGGGGGTCTCCCCATTCCACCACGTGTTCGAATCTTTGTGCGAACGGAGGGCCGCAGGTCAGCGGTAGGGGTGGTGGCACAGCGAGGCGACGGCGGGGCTCGTCTATAGCGACAAGCGACCGCAACGCCCTGCCCGGCCGTGTTACACCGGCGCTGCGACGCGCCTGCGCGTTGCGCCGTTGACCCGCACAAACGCGAACCAGCAGCCATTAGTTGCTACCGCTGACGTGGGGCGTGTGTTGCCGAAATTCGAGGCAAGAGGGCCCGTGTGTCATCTGCACCCTAGGAACTCGTGTCACGGGTGCGGCATGCCCTGATCCAAGCGGGATGCCACCTGGTCGGTGAGGTGCAAGGCGGCAGGCCCGGGCTTCAGGTGGTGGAGGACCCGTCGGGGGCTTTGATCAGGTGGACCACGTCGGGCGGGTTCGCTTCGCCGGCTGCTGGCCAGCCGGGAGCTTCGGGGGACAGTGTGTAGGCCATCGTGCAGGCGGCGGTCTCGGGCTTGCTGGTGCAGCTCGGACACACGGTCACAGAGCCGTCCGGCGACGGGGACCGGTTTGTTTTCGCCGTCGGGCATGGGTCGGAAGAGTAGGTCAAAGCCGCTCGTTGTAGCGCTCTGGGAGTGTCGGGCAACAGGGCTGTGTCGGGCGCCGAGAGCAGCAGGCGCCTGGTCAGCGCAGGGGTGGGAACGGTTCGGGGGTCTTGCGTCCCTTGGTGAGCCTGCGGTCACGAGCGTGATGGCTGCCTAGGTGATGAGGGTTTCAGGGTGTTGAACGAGTCGTGTCGGGGCTGCCTCAGCTCGATGGGCGAAGGGTCTGGACTGGCTTCCGCTGCCTTCCTCTCCATGCGTGGGTGGACGGCCGAAACATGGGCAGGCGCTGGCTGGGCGGGGGACTTCGATCCTTCGATTGACCAGGAGGAGCCTTGAGTGACTTCCAGGAATCGAGCCGCCGGCAGGAAAGCAGCAGGGCGGCGGTAGGGCATACGGCTCAGGACAAGGCGAGCGAGGGTGCCGCACTGGTCGGCGGGAAGGCCGCCGAGGTGGGCGGAACGGCGAGGGAGCAGGCGGCCAACGTCGTTGGCGAGGCCACCGCCCAGGCACGGAGCCTTGTTGGGGACCTGCGTGGTCAGCTCCAGGGGCAGGCGCAGTCCCAAACCGGGCGGCTGGTGGAGAATGTGCGTCGGCTTGCGCAGGAGCTGCGGGAGATGGGTGAGGGCGGCAAGCGCGATTCCACGATGGCGGGCGTGGCCCGTCAGTTGGCTGATGGTGGCGACCGGGTCACGGACCGCATCGAGCAGCGCGGTCCCGGCGGGCTGGTCGACGATGTGAAGAACGTTGCCCGCCGCCGTCCGGCTGCCTTCCTGGCGGGTGCGGCTGTTGCCGGGTTCCTCGTGGGTCGGGCCGAAAAGGGGGTAATCGCGGCCGCCTCCGCCGGCAGCGGTACGGGCGATGGCAGCGGCGGCTCCCCGGCCGGGGACCGGCCTGCTGGAGACGTTCCTACTGTCGCGCGCGCTGGCGTATCTGCCGGCTACGACGACCTGACCGACGCTTACGGCCAGTCGCGGCCCCCGCACGTAGTGGCGACACCGCCGTCCTCCCCACCAGCGGGCGGTCCGCCGCCGTACGGCGGCTCGTCGCAGCCTGTGGAAGGGATGTGACCTGTGTCCACCGAATACCGGGAGCGGCCAATCCGCCACGTCCCGCCCCATCCGGATGGGGTCGAGCCGTCGATCGGTGATCTGGTCGATGCGATCGGCCAAGATCTGTCCGCTCTGGTCCGCACCGAGATCGAACTGGCGAAGGCCGAACTCACGCAGGAGTTCGCCAAGGCGGGCAAAGCGGCCGGGATGCTGGGAGGCGCGGGCTACGCCGGCCATCTGGCCATGCTATTCGGAAGCCTCACAGTCGTCTTCGCGATGTCCAACTTGATCAACATCGCGTGGGCCGCGCTGATCATCACCGCCCTGTGGGCCGCTATCGGTGCAGCGCTCTACGTGAGCGGCCGTGCAGGCTGGCGCAATGTCCACCTCAAGCCCGAACAGACCGTGGAGTCACTGAAGGAGGACGCGCGATGGGCCCGACACCCGACGAGTTGAGGACCGACGCGGAGTACCAGCGCGCGCACCTGGCGCGCAACGTCGACGCCCTCGCGGACAGGATGACCCCCCGCAGGATGGCGCAGCGCAAGGTCACATCGGTGCGCCACCGGGTCAGCGGAGTGAGGGAGCGTGTGATGGGCACGGCACAGAGCACCGCCCACGGGGCCTCCGAAGGTCTGAGCCAGGCCACCGGCACCATCGCGGAGACCGCCAAGGGCGTCGGCGGAACCGTGAGCGACACCCTCCAGCAGGCGCCTTCGCAGGTGAAGCGGCAGACCCAGGGAAGCCCGCTGGCCGCGGGGCTGGTCGCCTTCGGCGCCGGCATGCTGACGGCCGCGATCCTGCCGACCACCGAGGCCGAGGAACGTGGCGGTCAGAAACTGCGGGAGCACTCCGAAGAGCTGCTGGAACCCGTCAAGCAGACGGTCGTCGAAGCAGCCCAGGAGGTCAAGGAGGAGATGCGGGAGCCCGCGGCCCAGGCCGCGGAAACCGTGAAAAGCACCGCCCAGGACGCCGCGCAGACCACCAAGGAGCACGCCCAGAGCGCCGGCCAGGAGACAGCGCAGGGGCTGCGCCAGGTGGGCGGGGATGCTGCGGTAGAAGTGCGCCCCACCCCCGGCACCTCCGGTTCTCCTTGAGCCCAGCCCACCCTCGATCGATGGGGACTTCTGGGAACGGATGCGGGCTCGCGGCCTTCCCGCCGCGGGCCCGCATTCGCGCGTCGGGTGAGCGGGAGCCGATGACGTCGTCAGTCCGCTCGGTCGGGGCAAGGAGCCGGCCGGCCGAGCGGACGTACAGAAATGGTTCGCCTCGACCGGTGTCAGCGGTCGCGCATGTCGTCGTCTGTGTCGGCTTCGATCTTCTCCTTGCGGATCTCGCCGGTGACGGTTTCCTTGTCGGTCTGTTCCTCGGTGGTCAGGCGGACGCGTTCTACAGGGACGGCTTCGGTCTGCACGACGGGCCTCTCCTCGTGGAGGATCACCTCGTGTTCGGCTTCGGTGATGTCGGGCCCGGACATGGCAGCGTCGCGGTTCTCGTCGGTGATCGGTTCGCGTTCGACGCGGACCTCTCCACGGCGGACGGGGACGGTCTTTTGCACCTCGTCGGTCACGACGTACTTGCACAGCCTGGCCCGGCCGACCTCCTGGCGTTCGGGACATCCGCCGCGAGGGACAGGGCGACTCCTCCTACCAAGTGCCTCTGGACTTCTGACCCTGCTGCAGGGCTTTGACGCACTGCTCCCCGACCTTGGTTCGGATTGCCGAGGCCGAGCGGGAAGGCTGGCTCGCGGGATCGAGGGGCTCCGCGTCAGCCTCGCCGGCGCAGAAACCAAGATCGCCCAGGTCGACTCAGCGGCATCCGCCGGGCCGGTCCTGCTGGGGCTGCCGGCACCCCCGTCGCCCTGACAGGGGTGAAGCTCAAGTGCCATGCCTGGCTCGCGCACCTCCTCCTCGGCGAGGTCGCCGGCAGCTGCTTCCTCCGGGTCAGGACTGGTTCGCATCCGTGCGAAGGCGCGCCGAAAAGTTCATTGTGCAGCATGAAACCTCAGGGTCGTTCCACGCTATGCAGGACGGAACTGTTTTCCGATTGATCTACGGATACGATCCACGAAGTAGTCCGCATATTGATAAGGGGGAGTTTTCGATGGCTGAGAAATTGGCTGTACTGGCAACTGGGGGTCGGGGCAGGATAGAGGGGGTAAAAGGAATAATGATGAAGCGCCGCGTCGCCGCACTGATAGCGTCCACCACGCTATTCGTTGGGGGAATGGGCACAGTCGGCGCCGGAACGGCAGCCGCGGATCCTGCCTTCACTTTCAAGTGCAGCAGTGTGGGCCCCAACGGGGGCTTCACCGCTGCCGTGTACAACAACGGCCGCTACGCAGGGCTGGCCGAGTGGAACGCTGACCCCGTCTCCGGCCATCCGGGCGATGCCATGCGGGCAGGGGATGTCCTCTCGGACGGCTGGTACGTCGAGGCGATCCTTCAGAGCCCCTATCGTGTCGCCACGACCAAGGGCCATTACGCGACGTACCTGACCCCTTGGAAGACCGGCGATCTCCCGGAGGGCCAGAGTGTGAAGATGCGGGTCGCTATAAGCAACGGAACCTCCACTTACCTCTCTTCGTACTGCACCGGCCACGCGTAGGTGGCGACCGCTAACCCTGCAGATCACCGGACCTGCAGATCTGTGGCTTTCCCGAGGCAGCGGACATGACCGCAGCGCGCTGGTGGGCGCGGGCGCGGCTCAATGCCATCCCTTTCGATCCTCTGATCGTTGGTTGCTGTGTGCCCTTGACTGACATGCCGCCGCTAAGGCCCCGCCTCGCGTAGGCCCCTGACGGGAGCCCATGCGAGGTGACCCACCCGTAGCCGGACCATGCGGCCACCGCCGCTGACCGGCACGCGCACGGGCCGTCGCCCCACCGGGTGGCGGCCCGACTGCTGCAGGAAGACCGGAAGCGGAGTGCAGTGGCGTTTCGTCGCTCATGCCCGCGCTGAGACCGCGGGCCACGCGGCGGCCGAAAGGGAGATGCGACGGCCGGTGTTCGGCGCCTGCGCGAAGTTCACCGACGAACGTTGGGCTCGCCTTCGACGGCTGGTTCTCCGCCCGCCGGTAGCCCCAACCACCCTGCCTCCGTCCTCCGATTGGCAGACCGAAAGCGGTACAGGGGACGTCCAATCCGCATCACGAGAGCGTTCGGTATGGCTGGTGCCCCGTGACGAGGGCTCTGCCTGGTCGCCGAAGCGCCATCCGTCACCCGTACCTCAGAGCGGTGGTGCGCAACTGGGTGCGAAGAAGCGGCAGGAGCGCCTGTTACAGAGCCCTGCACCCATTCGGCGCACAGCACACGGCATGGCGCGAATGAACTGCTTATGTGGCCTAAACATCCTTGCTCCGACATCGGACGGACAGCTCCCACCCCGACCTCGCCCGCGTCAACCGGATCTTGACGCTTGCATCCTGCAAGGGAGAGTTACGGACATGTCCGCATTGGGCAACGCGAGTTCTGAGTTGTGGCGGTTGATGGCGGCCGCGGGCCAGAGTGTGGCTCCTCGGCAAGGACGCCGGGAACCCCCGCCCGGCTTGCACGAGGCCGGGCGGGGCCTCCTGTTGCAAGGAGTTATCTGCATGTCTGCTTCTCTCGCCACTCGCCGTCTCCTCGCCTCGGTCCTGGCCGCCGGCGCACTGATCGGCGCGGCCGCCGTCCCGGCCGCCGCCCACGACGACGACCGGCGCGGCCACCGCGGCCAGCACTCCTCGATCGTCATCGGCGACATCCAGGACGACAGCCGCGGCCGCGGCCACGACAACCGCGCCCTCAACCGCGAATGGGTCGAGGTGAAGAACACCGGCCGCCACGCCGTCAACCTGCGCGGCTTCACCCTCTCCGACCGCGAGGGCAACCGCTACCGCTTCGACCACCTCCGTCTGGACGGCCGCTCCAGCGTCAAGGTCCACACCGGCCAGGGCCGCGACACCGACCGCGACGTCTACCAGGACCGCCGACACCAGATCTGGGACGAGCGCGACACCGCCACCCTCCGCGACGACCGCGGCCGCGTCATCGACACCGAGACCTGGGGTCGCAACAGCCACCACGGGCACCACGACAACCACCACCGCTGACCCAGGCCGGCAGCCACGCCGTCGAGGACAGTGACCTGCCTGCCTGCCTGCCTGCCTGCCTGCCTGCCTGCCAGTCAGCACAGCAACGGCGTACCGCGGCAACCCTCCGCGACACGCCCCACCCCGACCGGCCCCGGGGCGCCTGACCTGCCTAATCCGTCAGCCTGCACTCCACCTCTGCGACACAGGAGGGCGGCCAACTACAGGCGGCGCCCCGAGCTCATTGGAAACAACAGCGGCACATCCGACCCCCCGGGAGGTTCGTTGTGGAGTTCTGGCAGTATTCCCCGTCCGGAGTCACGGTCCCTCAGCTGGACCTCGACCCTTACCGCTTCCCCGGTGCAGACACCGTCGCGCCCGCGGCCTGCGACGCCCCGCCGCACAGCCGCCCAGGTGACACGGACTGGCAACTGCCTCACCGTGGCGAAGAGCATCCTCGCGCCCGCTGGCCTGCGTCCGACCCCCGCCTCGCCTGGCGCCTGCCGCCCTTGGATCGGCGCCGCTTGGACCTCCAAGCGGCACTGACCACCGTCGGCATCCCACCACTCCCCGGCGACCTGGAAGCCATCCACACCTTGTCCGCACTCGACGACACCACCAACGCAGCCCTCGTACGATGGATCACCACCAACCGCTGAACCCGCACAGCGGCACTGCCCCCCACTACAAATGGGCCCCGGACACTTGGTGCGCCTGGCCGCGCTCGGCGTAGGCCTGCTGCCACGCCCGGTGGAGCGTGGCGGCTTCCGACGATGCGGACAGGGCGGGACGGGCTTGCGGTGGGCAGCGGGCCGGCGGCTCCCTTCGGCGGCATCGCAGACGACGTCACCACGTCAGCGGTGAGCTGGCGAGACCTTTGCGCCCAGGAGCCTTCGGACTGGCGGCTCGGCTCCTCACCGTCCAGCTCCCGCCCGACCCGCTGAGCAGACGGTCGGGTGGTGTGGCGGTGGCCACGGGCAAACCGGTCGGGTCCAGGGGTAGTCAAGGTGAAAACGGACACCGGTCGACGGCGATCGTCAGACCGCGGTCAAGGGGTTGGTCCTCACGGTGGCTCCGGCCGGTGCACAGATTCGCGGACGGACGGACGGACGACCGCCGACGCGGCCTGCAGGCCGGAGGATCCAAGGACACCGTGCGCCGCCGACCACATGCCCACTCCCGCTTACGAACACACCTAGCCGACGACCAAGAGCCCGTCGAAGACCTGGACCAGGCCTCGCAGCACCCCTCCACGGGGTCCCTCCATCGCCCCCCACGGCCGCCGCGCCCGAGCGGACGGTTCCTGCAGGTCAGCCTTGGTGGCCGACTGCTGCTGCAGACCCGCCGCGGCTCCCTGGCCAGGACCGATTCACCGAACTGGTGGGGGACGCTGCCCAGTTGCCGGACGGCCTGGTCCTCGATGGCGGGCTCGTCGTCTGGGACACTGCAGCCGGCCGGTTGTCCTTCGAAGCCCTTCAGCGCCGCGCCGCCGCCCGCGGCCGCACCGCCACCGCGCTCGCCGCGACGAGCCCGGCGTTCTTCATCGCCTTCGACGCCTTGCAGATCGACGGCATCGAGCTGCTGGCCCTGCCCTATGCCGAGCGCTGAGGGGAAGTTATGGCCGAAGTTGGTGGATGGATCTTGGAACGCAACTTGCGGCCGTTCCTGGAGTTGCTGTCGCATTACGTTGGCTATGACTTCGAGGCCACCGACTGGGAGACCGTTGCACGGGCGATTGTTAGGAGGTTCGGCTTGCCCGCTCGGTAGGCGGCGAGGAGGTCTCCGTGAGCGTGAACGGACCTACGACGACCGAACTGGAGGTCCGGGCAGACACACTGCTGTCCGCATTCGCGACTTGTTGAGCCCACTCAGGGCAAGGTCAACGTGACCCGCTAGCTGCATGAGGTGTCTGTCGACCGGGGCGGCGTCTACCGGCATCCGATCCGGTACGTGCGCCTGCGCCTGGGCGCGGCCGTGGAGGACGTGCCCCGGTTCGGCGGTGACCCGGCCGCAGCCGCAGGATGACCTGCTGCACGCGCGCAAACGGTCCCTGGTCGAACAGCGGCATGGAATCCGCACAGGAGCCCCGCAGCCACCCCGTCATGGGACACCTGAGTTGGCGGTCGTGGCTGGTCCATGCCTGGTGGTAGGCGGAGTGCGGGCCCCAGCGCAGGGCGGGAGGTGCCGGTCATTTTGAAGTCGCGTTCTTGTTGTAGTTCAGTGCTTCCTGGATCCAGGAGCGGAAGGCTTTGTCGGATGCGAGGGCAGAGGCATCGATAACGATCCATCCTCGGCTCATCGGTTTGCCCCGCATCTCGGGCCAGTGGGCACCTTGCCGCTTCAGCAGTTCTGTAACTCGCTCCGGGTCGCAGCGGACCATCAACTGGCCGTGGGCATTGGCCGTGGCTGCCATCTTTCCGTTGATCATGAAGGAGAGGCCGCCGAACATCTTCACCTCCCGGGAGTCGGCACGGCCGGACAGCGCCTGCCGGATGCGGTCGGCCAGATTGGGGTCGTATGCCATGGTCGGACTGCTCCTGCCGGTGTCTGGGAAGGGGAGCATCGGGGTTACTGGGCGGAGCCGTTTCGTTCACCGCGGAAAACCGCAGCGCACAGCCCGGTACGGGAGTCGGCCTGCCCTTGGACGATGAGGGGGAGGTCAATCGGTACCGGGCTGTGCGCTGCGGCTGGTTCACATGGCGCTCTGGGGGTGACGGCGCGAAGTGCGCCGGGTCCAGGGCCTGGTGCTCGTCAGTATTCGCCGTGCTGCTGGCCCTTGTAGTGGTCCTTGAGGCCGCCGTTGTTGATGCAGGTGTTGCCGAAGGCGGGATTGAGGAGGCCGACAGCGTTGATGGTGTTGCCGCAGATGTTGACGGGGATGTGGATGGGGACCTGGACGACGTTGCCGGACAGGACGCCGGGCGAGCCGATGGCGGCGCCTTCGGCGGTGGCGTCGGCGGCCGCCATGCCGGCCCCGCCTGCCAGAACGGCGCCGACGGCGGCGGTAACGGCTACGGCCTTGGTGACACGGAACATCGAAATCTCCTTGGGCTTTCACAACTTGCCGGGGAAACGGCACGGACGACGCCCCCCACAACGCCCTGAGCCACCCGCCCGTCACGGGCAGTGGGCCGAACCAGTGACCCGAAACCGGTGTGACGGTGGGACCGCAGGCGCCGCACTCCTCTGATACGGCCCCACCACACCCCCGAAAGAGGACACCGTCCTCGATGTCATTGACGGGACGGGGGTGTCGGCGGCTGTGGTGCCGGTGTCACCAGCGCGGGCAAGGCGATAGCCCCCGGGATTGACCGCAGGTCTGGCGGTGCGTGTACGGGCACGCATCCTTGGCTTTACCAGTGGGCTTACCTCGGGTTAATCCGGTCAATCTCGGTTCAGGAGCTAGGTGCGGCGGCGATCTTGACGCGGCTTTCCCCCGCCTCCCTGGTAGGGGAGACTCAGGCGCTTCGCACGACGGAACCGATACCTACCCATGAGGAATGTGAACCCGGCCCACCACGCCGCAGATAACGACCTGGCCGCGCACCGGCCCCGGCGACTTTCGACCGCGACGAAGTCGGCCTTGGAGACCACCGAGTTCTTCGTCTACCTGGCTGCCGTGGTGGCGGTGCTGATCGCTTCCGTGGTCGTGGGCAGGGAAGACGGCCACGGCGACTACTTCCGTGCCGACCAGGCATGGCTGTACATCGTGATCCTGACCGTGGGATACATGATCAGCCGTGGACTGGCCAAGTCCGGCAGCCGTGACTCCTACGACGAGGACTCCTCTGCCGCGCAGGCCCGTCACCTCTGAGCCGCCCTGCACATCCCTCGCGACAGCCGCAGGCCCCTGCGATGCCCACGCCCACAGGAGCTGAGCGGTGTAGTGGGCCGGACAGGCCAACTACACCGCTCAGTCGCGGTTGTGACTGAGCGTTCTCGTTGTCCACTACGCGTCGTAGTCGGCCAGCTGAGCGTTCGGCTGCTGCCAGTGCCCCTCGTGCGAGGTGCGGGCGACGCCAGCGCAGGTCAGCACGGTCGTGGCGGCGGCGTTGAGGAAGAGCATGAATGTCCATGCCCGATCTGCCGTCTGTCGTCACCCCGGACAAGCCAGACCATTTCGACTTAGCGGACATCTCGAAAGAATGCCGCCGCTTGCGAACTGTTCTGACTCATGGCCACCGACCCTACCGGTCCCGAACACCCATTCCGTTAGGAGTTTTTAACGCCCTCTTACGCGAGCAGGTCGGCGTACAGGATGATGTTGTCGGGCCGGTGGCCCTCCGTGAGGTCACCGCCGCAGGTGATCAGGCGCAGCTCAGGACGCACAGTGTTCCCGTAGACCTTCTCGGTGGGGAAGGTCTTCTTACTCACCTGCTCGATCTCGCGCACCCGGAAGTCCGCGGTAGTGCCGTCGGCCCGGGAGACGCTGATGGTGTCGCCGGCCTCGACCCGTGAGACGTTCTTCATGACGGCCGGACCCTTGGCGGTGTCGAAGTGACCGACGAGGACGGCGGGGCCGGTCTCCCCGGGCGTCACGCCCTTGTCGTACCAGCCGATGCGGTCCGCCTGGGCGACCGAGGGCACCTCGATCGTGCCGTCGGCGGCCAGCCCCAGCGCCAGTACGGGCTGGGTGTCGACGCCCGCGGAGGGGATCCGCACGCGCAGGGGTCTGGACGCGGACATGGGCCGGGCGTCGGCCGCCGACGGCGCCGGCGCGGCGGTCGTGGGGCGGACGTCCGCCGGCGGACCGGACGGCTCCGGCCCCTGGTTCCTGCCGCAGCCGAGTGCCACGGCTCCGGCGAGGAGGGTGAACAGCACGGCGGCGGCACGGTGAGAGGACATGGTCTTCCAAGGAGCGTAAGGAGTGCGAGGAGCGTGGTGGAACGGGCGGGTCCGCCCAGGGCAGGCGGTGCGCCTCGCCGGACGCCCGGCCGCCGACGCGTCGCCGGCCAGGCTTTCGGCGGGTGTCAGTGGCTGCGGCGGCGGGCGACGACGGTGAAGGCGATGCCGGCTGCCGCGATCGCCGCGGCGCCGGCCGCCGAGGCGACAAGCACCGTGCCTGCGCCGTCGGCCGACGACTCCGCGCCCGCGGCCACACCACCCTTCGGCACGACGGTGGTCTGGGCTGTCGTGGTCCGGGTGGTGGCCGCAGCGATGGCACCGGTCTGCGGCTCGGCGCCGTCCTCGTCGTCGACGAAGACCGCGGGGCCCTGCTTTGCGCCGCCCAGGAGGTGGTTGCTGAAGGAGCCGTCGGGGTTCAGGACGATGACGGTGCCGTCGTCCTGACCGACCGCCGAGCGGTTGTTCTCGGCCCGGATGGTGCCGATCGACAGACCGCCCCGGTAGGCCTTCAGCCCGTAGACGCCGTTCTCGCGAACCAGTTCCACCAGCTTGCCGTTCGGCAGTTCGTACGTGCCGAGCCTGGCGCCCCCGGTGGTGTTACCGGTCCAGTGGTAGGTCTGACCGTCAGGGGTGAGCACGAGGTAGAGGCCGCCGCGCCGGCAGGCGGCGGAGTGGTCCGAGGCGTTCAGGACACAGACGGCACGCCCGTCGACGAGGTTCTCGGCCCGGTGGTGACCGGACTTGAGCCGGTACACCTTGAGGAGCGAGCCGTCGGGCAGCGTCTCTGTGCGCAGGAGGGTGCCCTTGCCGTCGTCGGCCGACTCGCTCGTGACTTTGCCATCAGAGTGCAAGGTGACGCGTACATCGCCAAAGACCTTGGTGTCTGACGCGTCGGCGCCCGTGCTCGTGCCCGCCTGGAGCGTTCCGAGGACGGTGCTCCCGCCCTTGCTGTGGATGGTCGCGTTGAACAGTCCCGGGTTCATCTTGAACACGCGGGCGGTGAGACCGCCCTGCAGCGCGTGTGTCCCTACCAGTTCGCCCATCGGGTCGCCAGGCTCACTGTAATGTGACGTCAGGGTGCCGTCGGAGGCGAGGACGACCTGAACATTCCCGAAGGTGCGGTAGCGCCGGACGACGATGTCGGACTCGCTGGTTACGTGCAGCACGCCCAGCATCGAGCCGTCCTTGTGGATTTCTGCGGTGTAGGTGCGCTCGGCATCCTTGTAGATCTTGCCGGTCAGCCCGTCGAGCAGCGTCTTGGTGCCGACCGGTTCACCCGCGCCAGCAGCAGGAGCAGCCGCAGGGGTGTCGTCAGTCGCGAAGGCGGCAGTTGTCGGGGCGAGGACCGCAGCGCCGAGGGCGGCCGCGGTGATGGCAGTGTGGAGGAACGAACGACGCATGACGACTCCAGATCGGGGTCAGGCAGGTGAATGAGAGAGCCGCATGCCGCCTGCACTGAACTCCCTGAGAAACGGGGCGTGGGGTCGGCTGCAAAAACAATCTAATGATCTTGCAAGCCGGATTCGTCCGCACCATGTCACCGTCCTGTAACCGGATCCTCACCCGGCTCCAGTCACTGGCCGACGCGCAAGGCGCGATCGTGTGGGATCTGAGCGTCGACTCCACGGTGTGCCGCGCCCATCAGCATGCGGCCGGGGCCCGCAAGCAGGGCGACCTTTAGAAGGAAGCAGCAGGCGGAATCTTCGTCGAGCCTGGTGATCACGCCTTTGGACGCTCGCGCGGCGGGTTCACCACCAAGCTGCACGTGGCCGTCGAGCAGGGCCAGAAGCGGATGTCGATCGTGCTCACGGCGGGACAGTGCGGCGACTCGCCGCAGTTCGAAACCTTGCTGGAGAAAGTCCGCGTGCCCCGCATCGGGCCGGGCCGGCCACGCGTCCGCCCCAACCGAGTCCGGGCGGACAAGGCGTACGCCTCCCACAAGAACCGCGCCTACCTGCGCCGCCGCGGGATCCGCCGCACCATCCCCGATACGGCCGACCAGGTGCGCAACCGCCAAGAGCTCGGCTCCCGCGGCGGCCGGCCGCCGCACTTCGACTCGACCGACTACCGCGAGCGCCATGCGGTCGAGGGCGGGATCAACCGCCTCAAGAGACACCGTGCCGTCGCCACCCGGTACGACCAGCTCGCCGTCCGCTTTGAGGCGACCGTGCTGGTCGCAGTCCTTAACGAGTGGTTGTGGCGGGCGCTCTGCTGGGACCATGCGCCGGTGAACTCGGAACTCCCCGCCGGATGGACGATCGAGCGCGTGCGCGCGCTTTCCGGAGACCCAGGCGCGGCCCCGCTCTCCTTCGATCGGCTCGTAGTCGTCGAGGTGGCTGGCCAGGGCGACTACGAGCCGCTCCGGCCTGATGTGATTCTTGCGTTCCACGAGTTGTGCCTCGTGAGGGACGACGGTGAGTGGTTCATGGGGCAGCTCGACGATGGCGGCTCGGTGATTTGCTGGGCCTCCTACGGATCAGACCTGGCCGAGGCCATCCGCAGTCTCTGAGCGACACCCCGCATCTTCAGCCACTTTCGCAACAGGCCCTTGAACGCAGGGACCGCCAAGGGCTTTGTCATGCCTGCGGGCCAGACAGGCAGGATCGTCCGCCGCCGGCGACGCCTGGTGGATCACGGGCAAGGCCATTGGTCGGGTGACGGTGGTGGGTGGTGTGAAGGACTGCCGGAGAGCGATGACATTCGCATCCGGCCCGAGGCCGCTTCCCGCCTGGCGGGCAACCGAGAAGAGAGTTCGGCCGCTTCTCCCGTCTGACGGGACGTACGACTGATCGGCCTTTCCTTGCAGGTCAGAGCTATGTGGCGTGGTCTGCATGACGGTATATCGCGATCATTCGAGCCGGTCAGATGTACCGCTATTACCTGCGCCAGATCGTCGTCGGTGATCCGCCCGGCCCGCACGCCGCTGCGCGAGGCCCAGGAGCAAGCCGGTGTCCCGGCCGGGCGATGGATGGGCCGCGGCCTGGCCGTGCTCGGACTGACGGCGGGCGAGGAGGTCACCGAGCAGCAGCTGCGGAACCTGTTCGGCGAGCGGGGCCGGCACCCGTACGCGGACCGCATCGAGGCCGAAGAACTCGCCGCGGGGAAGTCCCCGAAGCAGGCGGTGCGAGCCGGTGCTCTCGGGCGCCGGGTCACGGTCACCGGGTTCGATCTCGTCTTCCGGCCGCAGCCGACGATCTATCTCCTGTGGGCGCTGGGGGATGAGGAGACCCGGCGGGTGATCGAGGCCGCGCACGAGCGGGCGATCGAGCGGGTGCTGGAGTGGATCGAGGAGACGAGGACATCGTGCGCACCGCGCTCGCGACGTACTGCCTGGACATCAACGAGCCGAAGACCACACGCGGCCGGCTGGCGTACTACCGGCTCTACACCGCCCGGTGGGCGGTGTCCGATCTCGCCCCCGCCCGGCGCCCACCGACCCCCGTGCCCGACCCGGACCGGCTGCCACCGACCGACCCGGCCTCCTCCTTGACCGCGCCAGGCCCCCCGGCCAGGGCTCGAACCTGTAGCCGCCGCGGAGAAGCCCCGTGAGGACTGCGATTGGCGGCCACGGTGCCCACTTCCGGGTGACCCCCCGGTCCGGCTTCGCCGGCACCGCGTCGTGCGTGCTTGAGCATCACCAGCAGGTCCGGTCTCGTCCTGGCCGTGAAGTCGCCGGTCACCGGGAGCCTGCCGATGCACATCTTGCTCATCGCGAGCGCATTCAACAGCCTGACGCAACGGGCTCACGCGGAACTGCGTGACCACGGGCACAGCGTGACCGTGGAGCTGGTCCTCCAGGGCGTACCCCTGTGGGACGCCGTCTCCCGTCACCAGCCCGATCTCGTCGTGGCGCCCATGTTGAAGAGTGCCATCCCGCAAAAGGTATGGGAGGCGTACACGTGCCTCATCGTCCACCCGGGCCCCGTAGGTGACCGCGGACCGTCCTCCCTCGATTGGGCGATCCACGAGAAGGTGAGCCGCTGGGGAGTGACCGTCCTGCAGGCCAACGCCGAAATGGACGCAGGCGACGTCTGGGCGTCGGTCGCCTGCCCGGTGCCGCCCGTGGGCAAGAGCGACCTGTACCGCAACGAGGTGTCCGACGCCGCGCTGGCCGCGATCCTCCTGGCCGTCGAGCGCTTCGCCTCGGGTACGTTCTCTCCTCAGCCTCAGCCTCAGCCTCAGCCCCAGACCGGCGGCGGCGAAGAGGGCGTCTCCCGCAGTCGGGCCTACTTCGACCAGGGGCTCCGTCGCATCCGCTGGGAGTCGGATGCGACCGAAACCGTGGTCCGCAAACTGCGCGCGGCCGACTCGTTCCCTGGCGTGCTGGACGAACTGCTGGGCCGGGAGTGGTATCTGCACGGCGGCCACCCGGAGGACGGCCTTCGCGGCCGCCCGGGGGAGCTGCTGGCCACCAGGTCGGGGGCAATCTGCCGGGCGACCGCCGATGGCGCCGTGTGGATCCCGGAGCTGCGGCCGCGGCGCGTACCCGGCGGCCCGGCCACGTTCAAGCTCCCCGCCGTTGTGGCCCTGGGCGACAGCCTGCCCAGGCTGCGCGAACACCCCGCGCCGCCGGACGCCGACGTCTCCTCCCGAACCTGGGCCGACATCCGCTACCGGGAGGACGGTCCCGTCGGCTTCCTCTCCTTCTCCTTCCCGAGCGGCGCCATGAGCACCTCGCACTGCCGCCGTCTACTGCGCGCCTACCGGATGGCCTCCTCTCGGCCCACGTCCGTGCTGGTACTCGGCGGTGGCCGGGACTTCTTCTCCAACGGGATCCACCTGAACGTGATCGAGGCGGCCGACGACCCCGGCGCGGAGTCCTGGGCCAACATCAACGCCATGGACGACCTGGTGGAGGCCGTTCTGACGAGCACCGACCGGCTGGTTGTGTCCGCCGTGGGTGGCAATGCGGCCGCGGGCGGGGTGATGCTGGCCCTGGCTGCGGACGAGGTGTGGTGCAGGACGGGCGCGGTGCTGAACCCGCACTACCGCCTGATGGGCCTGTACGGCTCCGAGTACTGGACTTACACACTGCCCGGCCGGGTGGGCCCTGCGGTGGCCGACAGGCTCATGCGGGAGGCCCTCCCGGTGAGCGCCGCAGCCGGACTGGGGCTCGGCCTGGTGGACCGTACGGTCGAATGCGGGCCACAGGACTTCGCCGCCGCGACCGGTCGCCTGGCCGCGCAGCTCGCGTCCTCATCCGCGACGCAGGCGCGGATCGCGGCCAAGAAGGCCGAACGGGAGCGACGCGAGGCGGCCAAGCCGCTGGCCTCCTACCGGGAGGAGGAGCTGGCCCACATGCTCCGTACCTTCTCGGACCCGGACGCCCCGTACCACGCGCGGCGCAGGGCCTTCGTGCGCAAGCACCCCGCGGCCCGGACACCGCCGCACATCGGCGTGGCCGTCCCCGGCAGGAGGGCGGCGCCTCAGGCGTCCTCACGCGGAGGCGGCGCCGGATCCGGCCTCAGCGCTGTCGCGGGGTGACCGGCTGCCTGCTATCAAGAAATGCGAAGGGGATATGAACCGCTTCATCGTATTCCTCCCCTAGGAGGTTTGGCCCCATGGATACAGCAACGCCGACCCCGGCTCCGTCCGAGACCGTCCCCGGCACACCCGATGGGGATGAGTCCCCGATCCACATCCTCTGGATCAACGCGGGGCTGAGTTGCGATGGCGACTCGGTGGCCCTGACGGCCGCCATGCAGCCGAGCATCGAGGAGATCGTGCTCGGCGTGCTGCCCGGCCTGCCGAAGATCGCGGTCCACTGGCCCCTGATCGACTTCGAGTGCGGACCGGTGGGTGGGGCGGACACGTTCATCGAGTGGTTCTTCAAAGGCGAGCGCGGTGAGATCGACCCGTTCGTGCTGGTCATCGAGGGATCCATTCCCAATGAGTCGATTAAGCAGGAGGGGTACTGGTGCGGATTCGGCGACAACCCCGAGACCGGCCAGCCGATCACGACCAGCGAGTGGATCGACCGCCTGGCGCCCAAGGCGTTGGCGGTTGTCGCCATCGGAACGTGTGCCACGTACGGCGGCATCCACGCGATGGCCGGCAACCCGACCGGTGCCATGGGAGTACCCGACTACCTGGGCTGGGACTGGAAGTCGAAGGCCGGCATCCCGATCGTGTGCGTACCGGGCTGCCCGATCCAGCCCGACAACTTCTCCGAGACCCTCACCTACCTGCTCTACCAGGCCGCGGGATCCGCTCCCATGATTCCGCTGGACGACAAGCTGCGTCCGACGTGGCTGTTCGGGGCCACGGTGCACGAAGGGTGCGACCGCGCCGGCTACTACGAGCAGGGCCAGTTCGCCACCACGTACGACTCGCCCCAGTGCCTGGTCAAACTCGGCTGTTGGGGGCCCGTCGTCAAGTGCAACGTGCCCAAGCGCGGGTGGATGAACGGCATCGGCGGCTGCCCGAACGTCGGCGGCATCTGCATCGCCTGCACCATGCCGGGTTTCCCCGACAAGTTCATGCCGTTCATGGACGAGCCGCCCGGCGGCAAGGTCTCCAGCGCGGCCAGCGGTGCGTACGGAGCCCTCATCCGCAAACTCCGCTCCATCACGGCCAGGACCGTGGACAAGGAGCCGAAGTGGCGTCACACGGGAGACGAGCTGACGACCGGCTACCGGCCGCCCTGGTGACCGGGCCCCGGACGCGCGACGCGCACAGCACCACCCCGGCCGCCACCTCGGCTCCGGACTCGGCCGCCCCCGGCTGGTCATCGCGACCTGATCCGACCCCATCCGTAACGAAGTCTTGAAGAAGGGCGCTGCGCAAACGATGGCACCGACGACGAAGGCCAGCGACGACGGCAGTGGCCTGGTGGAGATGGCCTGGGATCCGATCACCCGGATCGTGGGCAGTCTCGGCATCCACACGAAGATCGACTTCAAGCAGAAGCGGGTGGCGGAGTGCTACAGCACCTCGTCGGTCTTCCGCGGCTACAGCGTCTTCATGCGGGGCAAGGACCCCCGTGACGCGCACTTCATCACCAGCCGCATCTGCGGCATCTGCGGCGACAACCACGCCACCTGCTCGGTGTACGCGCAGAACATGGCCTACGGCGTCAAGCCGCCGCACCTCGCCGAGTGGATCATCAATCTCGGCGAGTCCGCCGAGTACATGTTCGACCACAACATCTTCCAGGAGAACCTGGTCGGGGTCGACTACTGCGAGAAGATGGTCCGCGAGACCAACCCCGGGGTCCTGGAGTTGGCCGAGCGCACCGAGGCCCCGCACGCCGGCGACCACGGCTACAAGACCATCGCCGACATCATGCGCTCCCTCAACCCCATCGAGGGCGAGTTCTACCGCGAAGCGCTGCAAGTCAGCCGGTACACGCGGGAGATGTTCTGCCTGATGGAGGGCCGCCACGTGCACCCCTCCACCCTCTACCCGGGTGGCGTGGGCACCATCGCGTCCGTCCAGCTCTTCACTGACTACCTCAGCCGCCTCATGCGTTACGTCGAGTTCATGAAGCGCGTCGTCCCGCTCCACGACGACCTCTTCGACTTCTTCTACGAAGCTCTTCCCGGGTACGAGGAGGTCGGCCGCCGGCGCGTGATGCTCGGCTGCTGGGGCGCCCTCAACGACCCCGAGTACTGCGACTTCACGTACGCCAACATGACCGACTGGGGACGGAAGATGTTCGTCACCCCGGGCATCGTCGTGGACGGCAAGCTGGTCACCAACGACCTCACCGAGATCAACCTCGGCATCCGCATCCTCCTGGGCAGCTCCTACTACGAGGACTGGGCCGGGAAAGAGCAGTTCGTCACGCACGACCCGCTCGGCAACCCCGTCGACCCGCGCCACCCGTGGAACCAGCACACGATCCCGGCCCCCCAAAAGCGGGACTTCAACGGCAACTACAGCTGGGTGATGTCGCCGCGCTGGTTCGACGGCAAGGACTACCTCGCGCTCGACACCGGAGGCGGCCCCATCGCCCGCCTGTGGTCGACTGCCCTGTCCGGCCTCGTCGACGTCGGCTACGTCAAGGCCACGGGGCACAGCGTCGTCATCACCTTGCCCCGCACCATGACCAAGCCCGAGACCCGCTTCGAGTGGAAGATCCCGAAGTGGAGCAACGCGCTGGAACGCAACCGCGCCCGCACCTACTTCCAGGCCTACGCCGCGGCCATCGCGCTGCACTGCGCGGAGCAGGGCCTGGCGGAGGTACGCGCCGGACGCACCCAGACCTGGGAGAAGTTCGAGGTACCGGACGAGGGCCTGGGCGTCGGCTTCACCGAGGCGGTACGCGGTGTCCTCTCGCACCACATGGTGATCCGCGACGGCAAGATCGCCAACTACCACCCGTACCCGCCGACCCCGTGGAACGCCAGCACCCGCGACACCTATGGCACCCCTGGGCCCTACGAGGACGCCGTGCAGAACACGCCCATCTTCGAGGAGAACCCGCCCGAGAACTTCAAGGGAATCGACATCATGCGCGCCGTCCGCAGCTTCGACCCCTGCCTGCCCTGCGGCGTCCACATGTACGTGGGCGGCGGCAAGACCGTGCAGAAGATGCACATGCCCACCGGCCTGAGCGGCCTGGCCGGATGAGCGCGACCGAGGCTCCGCGGTCCCCGAACGCGGAGGAGGCCGGGCGCCGCGTCGAAGAGATCCTCGACCGACTGACCGCCGGCGGGGACCCCGCGGCGGCTGCGGCGGCCGAGGAACTGGTCCGGGTCCTGATGGACTTCTACGGCGCGGGTCTCGCCCGGGTCGTCACGCTGCTGCAAGCCCCTGCGGCGCGCACGGCGCAGGGCGGCCCGCTGAGCGGGCTGCTCGGCGACGAACTGGTCTCCAGCCTGCTGGTCCTGCACGACCTGCACCCCGAGGACACCTCGGCGCGGATCTCCCGCGCCCTGGAGAGCGTTCGGGCGGGCGGTGTGGAACTCCTCGGACTCGACGAAGCCACCGGCACCCTGCGGCTGCGCTTCACGGCCGGAGCAGGCGGCGGCTCAGGCTGCGGTTGCCCGAGCACCGGCTCGTCGGCCCGGCAGGCCGTGGAGGACGCCCTGGCCTGCTTCGTCCCGGAGGTGAGCCACGTGGAACTGGAAGAGGCCCAGTCCTCTCAAGAGCCGGCCCTGCTCCAGATCGGCACCCGTCCGCCCACCGGCACCGCGGGCCGGCCGGCGCCGGCTACGGCGCCGTGAGCGCGCCGCAGGCCCGGCCGCAGCGCCCGGCAGCCGGCACCCGGCCCCAGGGCCTGCGCCGGTTCGCGGGACCGCGTACGCCACAGCCGGAACGGTGCGAGCTGTGCGGGGTGACGGTCGCCGACGACAACCACCGCCACCTGGTGGACACCGAGAAGCGCTCCCTGGCCTGCGCCTGCACCTCGTGCTCCCTCCTCTTCGCACAGCACGGCGCCGGCGGCGGCCGCTTCCGCACGGTCCCGGACCGCTACCTGGCCGACCCGGGTCACGCCTTCGACGCCGCCGCCTGGGACCTCCTGCAGATCCCGGTCGGCGTCGCCTTCTTCTTCCGCAACGCCGCACTGGACCGGCTGGTCGCGCTCTACCCCAGCCCGGCCGGTGCCACGGAGAGCGAACTCGACCCGGCGACCTGGCAAACCGTACTCGGCACCAGCCGGCTGGCCGGCATGCTCGAACCCGATGTGGAGGCGCTGCTGCTGCGCCGCAACGAGGGCCGCACCGAGTGCTACCTGGTGCCGATCGACATCTGCTACGAGCTGGTGGGCCGAATGCGCCTGCTGTGGCAGGGGTTCGACGGCGGAACCGAGGCACGGGCCGCTCTGCAGGCGTTCTTCGCGCACGTCGGGCAGCGGGCCCGGGCGGTCACCGAGGGAAGCAGGCCATGACCGAGCTCTCCTTTGCCTGCACGGGCGTGCGCGCCGACCCGTACGCCGCCGGTCCCACCCTCGTCTTCCGGCTGCGCGTCACCGCGTCAGACGAGACCCGGGTGCACGCCCTCGCGCTCCGTTGCCAGATCCGCATCGAACCGGCCCGCCGCGGTTACGAGGAGCAGGAAGCGGGCAAGCTGGCCGACCTCTTCGGCGAGCGCTCGCGCTGGGGCACCACACTCCAGCCGGTGCAGTTCGCGCAGGTCTCTCTCATGGTTCCCAGCTTCACAGGGGAGACGCAGACCGACCTCGTCGTGCCCTGCACCTACGACCTGGACGTCGCCGCGACCCGGTACGCCGAGGCCCTCTCGGGCGGGGAGGTGCCGCTGCTCATGCTCTTCTCGGGAACGGCCTTCACCGGCGCCGGCGGGTTCCACGTCGAGCCGGTGCCCTGGGACCGCGAAGCGACCTACCGGATGCCCGTGGAGGTATGGCGGGAGATGCTCGAACAGCACTTTCCCGGCTGCGGCTGGATCCGTCTGCCCCGCGACACCATGGACGCCCTTCTCGCGTTCCGCTCGCACCGGGCGCTGCCCTCGTGGGAGGCCACCCTTCGGGCACTCCTGGACGAGGCCGCCCCGGCGGCTCCCCGGCCACCGGCCCGTAGCCTGCCCCGTTCCGGTGCCGTACTGCCAGGCGTCACCGAGAGGACGGCGACATGACCACGACGGCCGTGTTCAGCCCCGAGGTGGAGTCCCGTTTCGCCGCCGCGCGGCAGGTGGCCGACGCCGTCCTCTTCGAAGGCTACGTGCTCTATCCCTACCGGGCCTCGGCGGCCAAGAACCGCCTGCGCTGGCAGTTCGGCGTGCTCGTGCCACCCGCCTGGGGTGCCGACCGCGAGGAACACGCCTTCCAGCAGACCGAATGCCTGATGGAACCCAGAGCGGGCGCCACGCTGGCGGCCGAGGTGCGGTTCCTGCGCGCACAGCGGCGCACCGTCCAAGAGGCCCGACCGGACGGCACGTTCGAAACGGTGCCGGAACTGCACCTCGACGACCGGGTCCTGGTCCCCTGGGACGAAGGCACCGAAGAACGCGTCGAGATCGTCGCGACCGTGGCCGAGCTGACCGGAGATGGAATCGTCGTCCCCTTCACCCGGCCCGCCGGTGAGGAGACCGAACCGGTCCACGACACGGACGGCACGCTGGTGGGCCGGTTGGTCCGCCGGTACGACGAAGCCGTCGGCGTCGTACGCCTGTCCGCGGCCGAACTCGACGGCCCGTACCGGGTGATGCGGCTGACAGCCGTGGTGGAGAACACCACCACGTGGGCCCCCGTCGACGGGGGCGGCGACCGCGACGCCGCACTGCCCCACTCGCTCGTCTCCACGCACCTCATGCTCTGCCTCGACACCGGCTCGTTCGTCTCGATGACGGACCCGCCGGAGTGGGCCAAGGGGGCGGTGGCGTCCTGCCGGAACCGGAACACCTGGCCGGTGCTGGCCGGCGAATCCGGCCGCGCCGACGTGGTGCTGTCCTCCCCGATCATCCTGGAGGACCACCCCGCCATCGCCCCGGAGAGCCCGGGGGCGCTCTACGACGCGACCGAGATCGACGAGATCCTGGCCCTGCGCACCGCGGCCCTGACCGATCAGGAGAAGCGCGAGGCCCGCGGGACCGACGCGAAGGCCGCCGCCGTCATCGACCTGGCCGACTCCATGCCGCCCGAGGTCCTGGAACGACTCCACGGAGCGGTCCGGGCCCTGCGCGAAATCACCGAACCGGGCCCGTCCGGTCTCTCCGGTAACGGCCCGCCCATCCCGCCCGACCCGTTCGACGCGCCCGGTGTCTCCCGTCCCGACACGCCCTGGTGGGATCCCGCGGGCGACGCCGGTCTGGACCCGGCCACGGACCAGGTCCTGGTCGACGGCCGCCCGGTCGCCGCGGGCAGCCGCGTGCTGCTGCGTCCCGGCCTGCGCCGCACCGACGCGCAGGACCTGTTCCTGCACGGGCGCAGCGCTCGGGTCGAGGCCGTACTCCACGACGTGGACGGGGGAGTGCACCTCGCCGTGACCGTCGAAGGCGATCCCGGCGCGGACATCCGCCGTGAACAGGGACGGTTCCTGTACTTCCAACCCGACGAGGTAGCACTCCCGGAGGACGCGTGAACCCCGCCCCGCCCGGCAGCGGCCGGACCCTGGTCGCCGGAGTCGGCAACATCTTCCTCGGTGACGACGGCTTCGGCGTGGAGACGGTGCGCGCGCTGGCCGGCCACCAACTTCCCGAGCACGTCGAGGTCGTGGACATCGGAGTACGGGGCGTGCACCTCGCCTACCAGCTGCTCGACGGATACGACACGCTCATCCTCGTCGACGCCACGGCACGCGGCGGGGACCCGGGGACCGTGTACCTCATCGAAGCCGGAGCGCCGGGCGGCATCCAGCCCGAGGGGGCCGTGCTCGACGGGCACCACATGTCGCCCGACGCGGTCCTGGCCCTGCTGGACACCCTGTGTGCCGGAACCGGTGCGACGCCGCCGCGGCGCACACTGGTGGTGGGATGCGAACCCGCGTCCGTCGAGGAGGGCATCGGCCTCAGCCCCGAGGTGGCCGCCGCCGTACCCGAGGCCGTTCGATGCGTCCTGGACCTCGTACGCCAGAACACCCATGAAGCGCCCGCACACAGTGCTGCGGCCCGACCGGCCGGGACATGAGGAGCAGACCATGAAGAAGTCCATGATCGGCAGCGCCGTCGTCGCCGCCGCCCTCCTCGCCCTGGTCCGGCAGGTCCTGCCCGACATCAGGCGCTACCTGCACATCCGCAAGATGTGACGCGGCCGCTGCACCGAACGGGGGCACGCGGGGCGCGGCCTCGGCGAGCCACGGAGCCCGCCCCCGCAACCCGCCGTGTAATGGTGCCCAGCGGACCGGCCACAACCTTACCGGCCTCCGCCAGGACGGAGACCGATGCACGAGATGTCCATCGCGATGGCCGTCGTCGGCCAGGTGGAGGAGGCGGCCGCCAGAGCCGGCGGCGTCACCGCCGTCACCTCCGTGCGGCTCCAGGTGGGAGAGCTGGCCGGGGTCGTCCCGGCCGCACTGGCCTTCTGCTTCGAGCTCGCCTGCGCGGGGACCGTCCTGGAAGGCGCCGAACTGATCACCGAATCGGTGCCCGGCCGTGCCCGCTGCGCGACCTGCGTGGACGAATGGGCGGTCGGGGTGCCTCCGCAACTGTGCTGCCCGGCGTGCGGTCAGGCGACAGCGGAGCTTCTCTCCGGCCGTGAGCTGCAGATCGCCAGTGTGCGGTGGGAAGACGGTCCGGCCCGTGACCGCACCCGAGAACCCCTCTCCGAGGAGCGCTGACCATGTGCCGAGTCGTCGACCTGCAACAGGCGGTCCTCGCCAAGAACGAGGCCGCCGCCCACGCGCTGCGCGCCGCACTGGCAGCCCGGGGCACCACCGTGATCAACCTGCTGTCCAGCCCCGGGAGCGGGAAGACGGCCCTGCTGGAACGCGAACTCCTCCTCGCACGTGAGCGGGGAGTGCCGGTGGCCGCCCTGACCGCCGATCTCGCCACGGAGAACGACGCCAGGCGCCTGGCCCGCTCCGGCGTTCCGGTCAAGCAGGTCCTCACCGACGGACTGTGCCACCTCGAGGCGGACATGCTGGGCCGGCATCTCGAGGGGTGGCTGCCGCACACCACCCGGCTGGTGTTCGTGGAGAACGTCGGGAACCTGGTCTGCCCCGCCTCCTACGACCTCGGTGAGGCCTTGCGGGTCGTACTCGCCTCGGTCACCGAAGGGGAGGACAAGCCGCTGAAGTACCCCACCGCCTTCGGGCTCGCCCAGCTCGTGGTGGTCACCAAGACCGACATCGCCGATGCCGTCGGATTCGACGAGCCGGCGTTCCGCGCCCATGTCGAGCAGGTCAACCCCGGAGTGGAGGTCGTCCTGACCTCCGCCCGCCTCGGCGGAGGGGTGGGCGTGCTGCTCGACCGGGCGATGGCGGTGGCGGACGGAGAGCCGGCACACGAACCGGTCATGGGCCGGCAGAACCGCGGTCACCACCACCACGGGGACGGCTCCCCGCAGATGAACGGTGCGCACACCCATCCCCACCCCCACGTCTGTGCGGACGACCCCGGGCAGTCCGCGTACGCGGCATCCGTCGGCCCCGCCGCCCAGCCCCGGGCGTGAGCGCTCCGCACCCGGGCGCTGTCGACGTCTCCGCACCACAGCGCCGCCGGGTCATGGTCCGGGGTGTCGTACAAGGCGTGGGCTTCCGACCGTTCCTGTACAGCCTGGCCACGGCCATGGAGCTGTCCGGCCACGTGAGCAACACCGCGGAAGGCGTGGTGGCGGAGGTCGAGGGGGCACCGTCCGCCGTGGCACTGTTCTGCGACCGGATCGCCGCGGAAGCGCCCCCGCTGGCCGTGGTGGAATCCGTCGACCACCAGGACGTTCCCGCATCCGGCGGTGCGGGGTTCACCATCATCGCCTCCCGGTCCGAGGGACGGGGGCGCACGCTGGTTTCGCCGGACGTGGCCACCTGTGCCGCATGCCTCGCCGAACTGGCCGATCCGGCCGACCGGCGCCACCGCCACCCGTTCATCACCTGCACGCACTGCGGCCCGCGCTTCACCATCGTCACCGGCCTCCCGTACGACCGGTCCCACACCACCATGGCCGGCTTCCCGATGTGTCCCGACTGCGCCCGCGAGTACGCCGATCCGGCCGACCGCCGGTTCCATGCACAGCCCGTCGCCTGCCCCGACTGCGGGCCCCGCCTGCGCCTGCTGTGCACCGTCGAAGGTGGCACCCCCAGGGAAGTGCCCGCCGCGGACCCCGTCGCGCAGGCCCGCAGGCTCCTGGCGGACGGCGCCATCCTCGCCGTCAAGGGCCTCGGCGGCTACCACCTCGCATGCGACGCCTCCCATGCCGAATCCGTGGCTCTGCTGCGCCGCCGTAAGGCCCGCGGCGACAAGCCCTTCGCCGTCATGGCCCGCCACACCGCCGACATCGAGCACCTCGTGCACATCGGTCCCGCGGAGCGCGCCCTGTTGACCGGCGGGGTGCGGCCCATCGTCCTCTTGCGGCGCCGCGCGGCGCAGCTACCCCGGGTCGGGGCCAAAGGAGTGTCGGACGCGGTCGCGCCCGGCAGTCCGGACCTGGGTGTCATGCTCCCGTACACCCCCCTGCACCACCTGCTGCTCGGCTTGCCCACAGACCCCGCCGGGCCGTGCCTGCTCGTCATGACCAGCGGGAACACGGCCGGCGAACCCATCGTCACCGACGACGCCGAGGCACTGGAGCGGCTGGCTCATTTGGCCGACGCCTGGCTCACGCACGACCGCCCGATCCAGGTGCCGTGCGACGACTCCGTGGTGCGGGTGTGCGACGGAGAACGGATGGTCCTGCGCCGCTCACGCGGCTACGCCCCCCTGCCGATCACCCTGCCGGTGCCCGTCAGGCCGACCCTCGCGGTCGGGGGGGACCTGAAGAACGCGTTCGGCCTGGCCGACGGGCGCCGGGCCTGGCTGTCCGCCCACATCGGGGACATGGACGACCTCGCCACGCAGTACGCCTTCGAGCGCGCCGAGCGGCAGCTGGAGTCGATCACGGGGGTGGAGCCCCTGGTGCTGGCAGCCGACCGACACCCCGGCTACCGCTCCGGCCAGTGGGCCGAGCGGCACGCGGCCGGCCGGCCTCTCGCGCGCGTGCAGCACCACCACGCCCACGTCGCGGCGGCGATGGCCGAGCACGGGCTGGACGGCACTCACCGGGTGATCGGCGTCGCCTTCGACGGCACCGGATATGGCGAGGACGGGGCAGTGTGGGGCGGGGAGTTCCTGCTCGCGGACTACGACGGATTCACCCGGTTCGCCCACCTCGCCTACGTCCCGCTGCCGGGCGGCGACGCCGCCGTGCACCGGCCCTACCGCATGGCCCTGGCCCACCTGCGCGCGGCCGGCATCGCCTGGACGGACGATCTGCCATGCGTAGCGGTCTGCCCGCCCGACGAACGGCGGGTGCTGGAAGCCCAGATGAAGCGGAACCTGAACTGCGCACCCACCTCCAGCATGGGCCGGCTCTTCGACGCCGTGTCCTCGCTCGCGGGGGTGCGCCACCGGGCGGGATACGAGGCGCAGGCCGCCATCGAACTGGAGGCCGCGGCGCTCACCGCCGCGCGCGCCGAGTCCGCCGCGGACGGCCGTACCGGCTACGCGTTCGCCCTGCGCCCCCCTGAGCGGGCCGTCGGGGGCGCGTGGACCGCCGACCCCGCTCCCGTCCTGGCGGCGATCGTGGACGACGTACGCGCCGGTTTCCCCTCGGCGCTCGTCGCGGCACGCTTCCACCGCGCGGTCGCCGCCCTCGTCCACCGCACCTGCGTCGTGGCACGCGAGCGGCACGGGCCGGACACCGTCGCCCTGACCGGCGGCGTGTTCGCCAACGTTCTGCTCTCCTCGGCCTGCGCCGAGGCGTTGCGGAAGGACGGTTTCACGGTGCTGCGCCACCACCAGGTGCCCCCGAACGACGGGGGACTGGCGCTCGGCCAACTGGTGATCGCCGGACACAGAACCGTCGACTGACGCCCCACCCGCACGGCGGGGGCAGGGACCACCACAGCGAGGAGAACCCCCATGTGCCTGGCGGTACCCGGGAAAGTGATGGACATCGAGGTTCGTGACGGCACGCGTATGGCCACCGTCGACTTCGGCGGCGTCGTGAAGGAGGTGTGCTTGGAATACCTGCCGGACCTGCAGGTCGGCGAGTACGCCATCGTGCACGTCGGGTTCGCCCTCCAGCGCCTGGACGAGCAGTCGGCGCGTCAGACGCTCGACCTCTTCGAGACTCTCGGCATGCTCCAGGAGGAGTTCGGAGATCCGTGGGAACTGGCCGCGGAGGCGGGCGGAGCCCCGTGGCCTGATGAAAGCGAAGCACCGCAGGAGGCCCAGAAGTGAAGTACATCGACGAGTTCCAAAACCCGGACCTGGCCCGGCGCCTGCTCGACGACATCCATTCCACGGTGACCAGACCATGGGCCCTCATGGAGGTGTGCGGGGGACAGACGCATACGATCATCCGGCACGGCATCGATCAACTCCTACCCGATCTGGTGGAGTTGATCCACGGGCCGGGCTGCCCTGTGTGTGTCACTCCGCTGGAGGTCATCGACAAGGCGCTGGAGATCGCCTCCCGCCCCGAGGTGATCTTCTGTTCGTTCGGGGACATGCTCCGTGTCCCCGGCACCGGCCGCGACCTGTTCCAGGTCCGTGGTGAGGGTGGCGACGTACGGGTGGTGTACTCCCCGCTCGACGCATTGCGGGTCGCCCGGGAGAACCCGGATCGCGAGGTGGTGTTCTTCGGCATCGGCTTCGAAACCACCGCGCCGCCCAACGCCATGACGGTCCACCAGGCCCGCCGGCTGGGCATCCGGAACTTCAGCCTGCTGGTGTCCCACGTGCGGGTCCCCCCGGCGATCGAGGCGATCATGCAGTCCCCGGACTGCCGGGTCCAGGCCTTCCTCGCGGCCGGACACGTCTGCAGCGTCATGGGCGTCGGCGAGTATCCGGCGCTGGCCGACCGGTACCGCGTCCCCATCGTGGTCACCGGCTTCGAGCCGCTGGACATCCTGGAAGGCGTACGCCGGACCGTACGGCAGCTGGAGCGCGGCGAGCACACGGTCGAGAACGCCTACTCGCGTGCGGTCCGGCCCGAAGGGAACCCCTCCGCCCTGGCCATGCTGGAGGACGTGTTCGAGGTCACCGACCGGGCCTGGCGCGGCATCGGAGTGATCCCCGACAGCGGCTGGCGGCTGTCCCCCCGCTACCGGGACTACGACGCCGAGTACCGCTTCTCGGTGACCGGCATCCACACCCAGGAGCCGGCCGAGTGCCGTAGCGGCGAGGTGCTGCAAGGCCTGCTGAAGCCGAACGAGTGCGAGGCGTTCGGTACCACATGCACCCCCCGCAGCCCGCTCGGGGCCACCATGGTCTCCAGCGAGGGGGCCTGTGCCGCGTACTACCTCTACCGGCGCCTCGACACCACCACCGCGCCCCTGGAGGCGAGCCCCGTTGCCTGACATCACCGATCTCCGTGCGCCGGACCTCACCGCCTGGACCTGTCCGGCCCCGCTGCGCGACCATCCCCGCGTGGTGATGGGCCACGGGGGAGGCGGTGCACTCTCCGCGGAACTGGTGCGGCACATCTTCGCGCCTGCCTTCGGCGGAGAGGTCCTGGCTCAGCTGGGGGACTCAGCCGCCGTATCGCTCGGCGGGGCCCGACTGGCCTTCTCCACCGACTCCTTCGTCGTGCGGCCGCTGTTCTTTCCCGGCGGGAGCATCGGTGACCTCGCCGTCAACGGCACCGTCAACGACCTGGCCATGAGCGGCGCCCGGGCCGCGTACCTGTCCTGCGGCTTCATCCTGGAGGAGGGTGTCGAGGTCGCCGTGCTGGGACGCGTGGCCGAGGCCATGGGGGCGGCCGCGCGGGCAGCGGGAGTGGAAATCGCGACCGGGGACACCAAGGTCGTGGAAGCCGGTCACGGGGACGGCATCTACATCAACACCTCCGGGATCGGTCTCATCCCGGCAGGGGTGGACCTGCGGCCGCAGCGCGTCGTCCCCGGCGACGTGGTGATCGTCAGCGGCGACATCGGCGTCCACGGAGTGACGATCATGAGTGTGCGCGAAGGCCTGGAGTTCGGCGTCGAGATCGAGAGCGACTGCGCGGCTCTCGGCGGACTCGTCGAGACCATGCTGGCGGTCACGCCGGACCTGCACGTCCTACGGGATCCCACCCGCGGAGGCCTGGCCGCCGCGCTCAACGAGATCGCGGCCGCTTCGGGCACCGGTGTGGTCATCCAGGAGCGCAGCGTTCCCGTCCCGCCGACCGTGGCCAATGCCTGCGCCATTCTGGGCCTGGATCCGCTGTACGTGGCCAACGAGGGCAAGCTGGTCGCGTTCGTCCCCCGCGAGCACGCAGACGCGGTTCTGGACGCGATGCGCGCGCACCCCCTGGGCGCGGCGGCGAGGGTGATCGGTGAGGCGGTGGAGGCACATCCCGGCATGGTGGTGGCCCGCACGGGCCTCGGGGGCACACGGGTGGTCGACCTGCCGATCGGGGAGCAGCTGCCCCGGATCTGCTGACCGCCACCTGACCGCGCCGCCGCAGGGGGCGGCGGCGCGAGCCGGGCTGTTCTAACCCCGCTTGTGCTTGTCGGGCGGGTCCTGCGGGTCCACGCCCGTGAAGGCCGAGGCGTCCTTGCTGCCGCTGGGCCGTTGGGATCGGCCCTTGCGGCCCCGGTCGTGCATACCTTCCTCCTCGCCCGCCTTGGCGTGGTCCTCTCCCCGGTCGCTGAGGCTCTTGGCCGTGTCACCCGGGACCGGCGCCTTCTCCTCTCGGGAGACCTTCCGGCCCGGGCCCTTCCCGGGGGCGTACTCGTCCGTATGGAACGAACGGTGTGCGCTCGGGTTGTCCTGCTGGCGCGTCTCGTCCACATCCGGTGCCCAGCCGTGCTGGTGCTTGCCCTGGTGCCTGCTCGGCCCCTCGCCGTGTGAGGGCTGGGACGACTCCGGCTTCTTCGCCATGATCTGGCCTGCCTGTCCTGTGACGGTGATGGCCGGCGGGTACGCGCGCCATCCCACGAATAGGTTGATTCTCCCATTTATGCGGATATTAGCCACATCAGGCACGGGTCTGCCGTCGGAGCCGATGACGGACCGCGGCTGCCTCCGGGCCACCGCCTTCGCCTCTGCCGCCGCCCCCGCTTCCGCGGCGGGCGGGGGAGTCCCTTAGTGACCCGAGTCGGAGATTTGTCGTTGATTGGGCATGAGTCGTCCTGGTCCGAAGATTCCGCCGTTGTCGGTCACTGATGCCCAGCGGGCGGTGCTAGGTGTTCCGTCCAGGGAGGTTGTGGACGGGTGACGCAGGTCTCGGCTGAGGCTTCTTGAACGGGTGAGGGCCTTCCGGGTGCGGTGTGGATTGCGACGTCTACACCGACCGAAAGGCCCTCATGCCCCCCGTAATGCACCCCTGACCGAGACCGGACGTCTGCGGCTGGCCCGCTGCGTGGTCGAGGACGGCTGGACCTACCGCCGGGCAGCCGAACGCTTCCAGGTCTCGCCCACCACCGCCCAGCGGTAGGCGGACCGGTACCGCATGCTCGGCGAGGCCGGGATGGCCGACCGGTCCTCCCGCCCGCACCACAGCCCGCGCCGGACCCCCACGCGCACCGAACGCCGGATCATCAACATCCGCGTCCTGCGACGCTGGGGACCGGCCCACATCTCCGGACTCCTGCGCATACCGGCCTCGACCGTGCACCGCGTCCTGACCCGCTACCGGATCGCCCGCCTCACCCACCTGGACCGGGCCACCGGCACCGTCATACGCCGCTACGAACGCGAGAAGCCCGGCGAACTGGTCCACGTGGACATCAAGAAGCTCGGCAGCATCCCCGACGGCGGCGGCCACAAGGTCCTCGGTCGCCCGGCGGGCCGCAAGAAGAAGTCCGGCGCCGGCTACCAGTACATCCACACCGCCGTCGACGACCACTCCCGCCTCGCCTACGCGGAGATCCACGCCGACGAGAAGAAGGAGACCGCCACCGGTTTCCGGGAACGGGCGCAGGCCTACTTCACCAGCGTCGGGATCAGCGTCGAACGCGTCCTGACCGACAACGGCTCCTGCTACAAGTCCCACCTCTGGCGCAACACGCCGGCCGCGGCCGGGATCACCCACAAGCGAACCCGGCCCTACCGGCCCCAGACCAACGGCAAGGTCGAACGCCTCAACCGCACCCTCCTGGACGAGTGGGCCTACGCCCGCCCCTACCGCTCAGAGCAGGAACGACGCGACGCGTTCCCGCAGTGGCTGCACACCTACAATCACCACCGCGGACACACCGCACTCGCAGGCAAACCACCCGCCAGCCGCGTCCCCAACGTCACTGGGCAATACACCTAGCCATCACGGAGACCACCGAGTGCGACGCCAAGGACCGGGTCTCCAACAGCGCTCCGGCGAGACGCCCAGCGGTCTGACCCTGATGTGCGCCCGCCTCTACAACCCGTCCACCGGCCGCTTCCTCTCCTCGGACCCGGTCGATGGCGGCAGCGCCAACGCGTACGAGTACGCCAACGCGGCCCCGGTCAACCAGCGGGACCTGGACGGCCGGATGTCCACGTCCTGGCGCAAGAAGATCATCGAGGCCAACGCCTGCATGTCGCTCGGATGGCGCGGCCGCGCCCTCGCCTTGGCGATTTCGGGAATGCTGCTCGCGACCTTCCGGAGCGGCGCGAAGAACAACGCGATCCGGCACTTGATGTGGCAGGCGAGCCTGACCTTCTACTTCGGCGCACGAGCGGCCAAGAGGCTGGGAGACGCGCATGAGTGGGGCCAGACCGGACGCGACACCCAGATCGACCAGCACAACAACTCCGTCGCCCGCAGCTTTGCCGTGCGGAACTGGTGGGCCATGCTGAGCCGGTACACCTGGGGCGTGTTCTGGGCGACCCTCTACTTCTTCGCACGCGTCTACTACTACAACGGCGTGCTGCGGAGAAAATAGGAAGGGAACCTTTGATCACCACACAAGCCCCCCGCCGCGGACCGTTCGTGGTCCTGGCCGTCCTCGTCGGCTGCGCGACCGGGCTCGCTCTGCTGGCCGGGTCGGCGTATCTGCTCTTCTACGGGTCGGAGGGCTCGTGCCAGGAGAGCAAGGCGGTCGAGCGCATGGCCCGGGTCTCGGCCGCGGCGCCCGCCGTCCCAGCCGGCGCCACGCCCGTCACGGATCGAACCTACGTGGAGTGCATGGACGACAGCGGCGATCCCTGGGTGATGGCGAACAGCGCCTACACCCACGACATGGACGCCAAGTCTCTGGTCGCCCACTACTGGGACACTACGAGCAAGGAAGGATGGAAAGCGGTCGGCACCCGGGAACAGGCCCCGGCCCGGTTCCGGAGCGGCTTCGGCATGTGCTTCCACAAGGAGGTCGATGGCGCCCCGGCGCTGCTCCGGGTGGGGGCCGACGGGCCGACAGAGTTCGCCGTGACCACGGAGTCCGCTCTGGACGGATCCACGATCACCTGCTGAACCGCTGACAGCGCACACAGGCGCCCGGCGGGGCCGACGGCCCGCCGGGCGCCTCTCGTTCCGGCGGCCCGCCCGTCGGGAAACCACGGGCGGGTCAGGCGGGCGCCGACAGGTGCGACACGCCGGCACCGGCTCCGCCTGCGCGGGCCGCAGGCCGGTACGAAGCGGTGGGGTGTTGTGGACCGGGCGCTGAGGGCCTTGGGGCTGCGCACCCAGGCGCCGGTGCAGCGGCATCCGGAGCCACGAGTTGCCATCGTCTTCGAGGAACCGCGACGCCAGTAGCCAGCTAGGGGGTGATGGTGGTCTGGACGCCGCCGACCATTGCCGCCCGACGGTGCGAGGGTAGGCGTGAAACGGCGTGATCGACCCCGCACAGCAGGTCGGCTACGGGAATGCCGTAGTGAGCCGACAGGCGGTCGAGGTCGGCCAGGGTCCACGCAGAGCCCCTGCCGGACGCGGCCTGCTTCCTGGACACCTGCCCCTGACTCAGCCTCAACCCCGCGGCGAGGTCGGCCTGCGTCTCTCCCGTGGCGTACATCAGGGAAGCGACCGTGAGTCGCAACAGGGCTTCTGTACTGGGCATACAGGAATCTCCCATCAGGCGTGAACTGCTTGCATGTCGGCCGGTAAGCCATCAAACAGCACCTGCCCCAACCAAGGGCGCACACGCCCCGCTGAGCGCCTCACGGAGGCTCTCCCGCTCAGCGAGGAGCACAGCGCAGACTCGGCGAGCTGGGTGTGAAGAAGGCCGCCCGGGCGCGCAAGGCCTCAGCGACGGCGCTCTCTTCGACCTCGCCGACACTGATCGTGACGGCGCCCTCGACCTCCGCGAATTCACCGCCCTGCGCACAGCACTGAACAACCCGGCCCCCAACGCCGAAGCGGCGTTCACGGCCCTGGACACCAACGGCGACGGCAGCATCAGCCGCGCCGACTACATCGCATCCATCCGCGCCCACGTCACAGGCGAAAGCTCTCCCATGGGCAGCGCGCTGTACAGCAGGCCTCTCTCCGACATCCCAGCGTGATGGTTCGACGGTCACCGCATGCTCGTGTTCACCCCGGCCGGCCCAGGCGGTCGGGTGCTGCTCCAGCCCGCCGCGGGTCGCTGGTTCAGGACCGTTGGCCGGACCTGACGGGGGCCGCCGAAGAAAGTTGCCGCACGGCCTGGTCCTTGATGGGGAACCACTGGGGTGGGTCGGGCGAGCCCTGGGGGGTGCACAGGGGGCGGATGGTCTCGGCGGCGTGGAGGATGCGGTCCGCGTCGTGGTCGGTGAGGTCGCAGTGGAGGGAGAGGCGTAGTGCGGTGCGGTTGTGGGGGGTGGCGGGGGGACAGAAGACGGAGGCGAACACGTCGTGCTCTTCCATTTGATCCCGGCCCGGGATCCACGGGCCGCCGCAGAAGACAGGTGACGGACATGCGACCAGAGGCCGCTCAGCGAATCGAGCTGATCTTCACCCTCCTGGACGTCACCGGCAACGGAGTCATCGACGCGAACGACTTCGACCTCATGACGGACCTGTTCTGAAGGCGGCGGCCGCATCGGACGACGGTGCCAAGGCCGACATCTTGGCTGCGTTCCGCAGCTACTGGACGACGCTGGCCACGGAACTGGACACCAATGGCGACGGGGTGATCACTGTGGAGGAGTTCCGTCCCTTCGTGCTCGATCCCGAACGCTTCGGTCCCACGACCACCCAGTTCGCCCAGGCGCTCTCCGCACTCGGCGACCCCGACAAGGACGGCCTGATCGAGCGCCCACTGTTCGTATCGCTGCTGACGGCGCTCGGCTTCGAGGAGGCGAACTGTCACGCCGGCTTCGACGCCTTCGCCCCTGACGCCCAGGACCGCATCACCGTGGCCACGTTCGCAGCCGGCATCAAGGACTGCTACGCCCCGCAGAAGGCCGGAATCCCCGGCGACGTGATGGTCGCTGCTCCAGCCGTCTGAGACGGCGGCTCACGACAAGATCGGGTGCCGGTGGCCATGCCGACGGGCTCGCTGGTCGTGGTGGGCGCCGTGGGCGGTACGTCCGGTTCCGGCTCGACGGTCCGTGGTTGGTCCTGGCCGAGGATGCCGAGGGGGAGGACGAGTTGCCGGGCTGGTCCACGGATACGGACACCGACGAGCTGGCCGCGCTGACGGCGGGGGAGTTCGGGACGTCGATGGGCCGACTGACTGCGCCGGGAACGGCGCCGTTGGCGGTGCCGGGGGAGGCTGATCGAACGTTTCCGGTCGCGGTCGGGCGGCCTGCGGGTGACGCTATCCTGGCCGGCTCGCTTGCGGGGCGCCGCCGTGGAGGGGGCGGTGGGCGGGGTGGTTCGTCACGGGGTGCCGACCTCTTCGTGCACTTCAGGGCGATCCAGGGCAACGGCTTCAAGAGCCTGAAGGAAGGGCAGAAGGTGTCCTTCGTCGCGGTGCAGGGCCAGAAGGGCATGCAGGCGGACGAGGTCATCGCGGAAGGGTGAGCCTGCCGCACCAGCGCCGCCGCACAGCACGGCCGCGGCCCGGAGCCGACTCGGCTCCGGGCCGACGCGAAGGGTGCAGCCAGGCCGGTGCAATGATCCAGGTGGCAGAAGCCGCGGGACGACGCCAAGGCCGCCCCGCAGCCGACTGTCACAGCCACCACGACCGCGACTGCGACGGTAACGCCAATGCTCACCCCGGCCCCCGCTCCGGCAACGGCGTCGACCCCTCCCGCCGCCTCCACGCCGGCACCCGCCGTGCTGTCCCCGTCCGAAGACGCGGCGCAGACCTCGGGGCCCCGGCAGGCGCCCCCCGCCCCTGGCGGCCCGCATTCCGGTTCAGGCAGCGGCGGCCGAGCCGACACCGACGACGGCAACGCTGACGGTTCCAACAGCGCGGTCGGTCACCGCAACTGCAGTGACGTGCGAGCCGCTGATGCTGACCCGGTCCGCCGCGGGGACCCCGGATACGGGCGTCACCTCGACCGTGACGGCGACGGGGTCGCCTGCGAGGAGACACCTCCACGCCCGACACCCCCGATATGGGCCGCAGTCACCAACTGCTGGACCGGCCGGCTGCGCACCGCGATGTGAAGGCCTGGTCTGTAAGGCGATTCCGGTGCCCCGGGCCTGAGCTCGGGGAGGAGTTCCCTCGACGGCATGCCTGCCGGGATAGGGGGGACCAGATCCGCCTCCGGGCAAAACCGGATCCGTCATCGCTTGGGCACTCGGGTTGTCTTCAGCCACCTCGCCCTCGGTCTTCAGGTTGAGACAGGCCGCTGCGGGCAGTTGGGCGCACCGTCCGGCTGAGCCCGGGCCAGGTATGCCGGTCGGGGGGACAGATCACCGTCCGCCCAGGTGCCCGCGGAAGGATGCGCGGGTTCACGATGGTTCCAGGAACGCCTTGGACGCTGCGTCTTCGCTCGTCCCGAGCCATCGCAAGGCGATGTTGTTTCCGGCTGGAAGCGTCGCCGGGCTTGGGCGGGTGACAAGGGCCCTGAAGTGCTCCCCGTAGGCGGCCAGGGTTTCGCCCGAGTGGCGGCCTGCGGGATCTCCGCCAACGGCGGCCAGAAAATTCGTGTCGGAATCTGACGACCGATGCCGGATGGGTGTCGGATGCGACATTCCGGCGAGCTGCCGCCGGTCACAGGTGCCCCGTCTCACTCGACCGAGTCGATTCTCAACACCCCGAGGCGTTCGGGCTTCTGTCTCAACGAGTGTTCAGGCGGCGTACGGCGCGAGCTTCGGCCCGTTCGACGGCTGCCCGGCCGTGGGTGTGGACGAGAGTGAGGTGGAACAAGGCCGGGGCGACGGGTGCCCAATGGTGAATACGGTCAGCCCGCAGAAGGTGGCCGACCACGTCCGCAGGCCGGAAGGGGATGTAGTCCTGGCTTTGGTGCTCCCAACGGTCGATCACGCCGCGTGTGAGGCGGGATTTCAGCGCGTTGGCCGTCAGCTCCGTCAGCTCGGCGGCGAAGTGGGCGCTCCACTGCCGGCGTTCGACGTCCAGGACGAGAGCAAGCATGGAGAGGGTGTATTCGTGGGGTTCGAGAGAAAGTTCCTCGCGCATGCCGCGGCGAGTGACCTCGTGCAGGTCCGGCGCGTGTCGACCGGCCGAGTCTATGTGGCGGGAGAGACCTTCGTTGACGGACGCTCCCCACAGACTCGGCCCGGACCGCACCTGGTCAGCCCGCCGACTCACGACCAGTAGGTGGTCGGCTGTGACCACGGCGACGTTCACTCCGAAGCTGCACTGCAGGAACGCCGGCGCGCGCATCGGGTCGCCCGGGTCGAGGTAGCGGCCGCGCGGAGTGGTGCCGTCGGGGAATCTGCGGTCGAGTTGCTGCGCGGCGAGGAAGGTGAAGTAGTCAGTGGGCCGCAGGCGCAGCAGGATGTCCGGGTGCTCCTCAAGGGGGGTCCGGGAGACTTCAAGGCTTTCCACGGCATAGCGGGGGCCGTTCCAGATCCGCACCCGGCTCCCTGGCACCTGCAGGTTCTCCTGCTCGGCTTCGATCTCTGCCCTCCAGGGGGCCATGTCTTCCGGCAGGGCCACCTCCCTGTTCACGACTTGGAGGCGCACGGCGTCCGGCGCGATGGCGTGGACGCCATCTCCCTCCACGATCAGCGCGGACGTGGTCAGGGGACCCAGGGAGAACGTCGACCACATCGAGACCGGGCCGTCCTCACGGTGGGTCAGTCTCCGTACCGCGGCCGCTGATGTGCGACGGAGCTTGTACCAGCCGTCCTGCAAGGGCTGTTGGAACAGCGTGGCGAAGATGATGCCGAAGACGGCCCCCACGATCCCGTTGGTAATCTCGATGTCGCTCACGGCTCCAGGATATCGGTCAGGTGTCTGGTGCTACCCGCAGTGATCGACACACCTCCGGCTGGCGGCCCAGGACAAGGGCGTCAGCCCCCACGCGCGTTGAGATCGCGGAGGCCGACCTCCCCGCCGTTCTTGCGGCGGCCTTCGGCCGGAACCTCGACGGAACCACTGCGGACCACCACCTGCAAGTCCTCCGTCGGTCAGCCACATGTGGATGACCAACCTTGTTGAGAACGGATAATAGGAGGTTAGAGCGGGAGAAGCGCCCCATCCGCTGCGCGGAAGGCTAGCCCCACGGCCTCAACCTCGACGTTCAAACTCTGGGTGCGATGGGTGACGCCGCCGTTGGTTCGGGGACCTTTATTGAGGCCATAACAGGCGGGCAGGGTGTTGCAGCGTTGGCCGGGGCCCTCGGAGGAGTGTGGACGAGGGCGAGCTCGTCGTGGGTCCGCGTGGGGTCGGCGAAGGAGACGGCGAGGACGAGGCACACCTGCAACATGGCTCGCTCGCCGGCGGCACCGTGCTGCTCGCTTCCGCGCTGCCGGTTCGAAGGTGGCGACGGCCTTGGCGGCGTCGGCTTGAGACCAGCGGCTGTCGCCGAGGACGCGATGGTGGCGACCTTTCCAGCCCAGAGTGGGAACAACAGCCAGGGCGGTGCGGAAGTCGCCAGAACGTCGGGCCAGGACGCGGCTGGCCTCGAGGGCGAGGCGGGCGTCGGCGACCTGCCGCATGCCGGTGTGGACGGCGTCGTTCTGGCAGAGGTCCGTGGGGGCCTTGGCCCGGTAGTACAGGGCCAGCCCGGCGGTAGCAGGACGGCGGTGAGGCGGTCGGCGTTGGGCTGGCGGTGCTCGCGCTGGCGGCAGGCGATCGCGGTGAAGCGCTCGGCTACTGCGACGGAGGCAGTGGCCGGTGCCGGATCCACAGGAGTGGCGCAGGGCGAGGGCTCCAAGACAGGTCGTCGGTGTAGACACAGGTGGCCTCCATGGACCAGCCCAGAGCAGCGGTCAAGGAACAGTCCCACCCACCGGCTTCATCGAGCGCCGCTACCGCTCCTGCTCCGAGCGATGGGCACCGGCCAGTGCTGCGGTCGCGCACTGCCATCGCCATGGCGCTCCGTTCATAACCGCGCCGCGCACCACCAATCGGCGAGGGCCTGGTGGTCGATGGCATCCAGAGCCAGGTCTTTGAAACGGCCAGGAGCGGCATCCTCGTCCTTCATGCGCATCATAGAAGCAGCATGCGAGCGCGGTTACTCCACGATCATCGTGAGGACCAGAGGAAGATTCCTGCGATGTGGGGAGTCCGGAGGTAAATGGTCGCGGTCTTCTCGTAGCGAGTGGCGATGCCTCGCCACTGTTTCAAGCGGTTGAGGCAGCGTTCGACCGTGTTGCGCTGCTTGTATGCCTCGCAGTCGAACGCCGGTGGCCTGCCGACTCGGCTTCCGCTCGACCACGTGGCCACGGCCCTGCTGACCGCCGCTGTCATGGATGTCATCGGGGGCGTGGCCAACGCCGAGCTGCTGGACGAACAGGCGTCGGTCGTCGCTGGCCTTCCCGGGCTCTCGTCGAAGGCGAACACCCGGTCCGGGACTCCAGTTGGTCCTCCGGTCATTGACTTACCGAAGGAAATGGAGTGACCGTCTCGGTGCTGTTCGTGTCGGTGCAGCACGCCCTCTCGTTCACCCCACGGGCGCAGAGCCGCTCGCGCAGGTGCAAGAGAGCGGCAGTGTCCGCGACGGTTGCGAGGTCGGCGATCAGGGTGGAGATGCGGGCTTCATCCCCATCACCGACCGCATGAACGATGTGCTCGATGATGTCCCGGACCCGCGAATGGTCTTCTGACCGCGGCTGTCGCATGGTCGCGTGATTCATTCTTCTTCTCCTGCCAGGACACAGTCGGCTGCATAGTGCGGGCAGGTGCGGTGGTGCCAGGTCACCGTCAGGCAATCCCCGACCCCAGCGATGGTGCGCGCCTGGCCGTCGGCTGCTCCCTCGGCGCAGTACGGGCACAGAAGAGTCTCCGTTTCCAACCCGGCGGGACGGTTGTCACCATCTGGTGCCGGCCGGTGGCCTGATGGTCCGTCCTGTTGCGGAAGCGCGCCGAAGACAGAGGCGCCTTCGGTGCGGTGAGGGCGGTGGATCATGAGCTGATGTTCCCCGCAATCGGACGACCGGAAGCCTTCACCTGACCTCAGTTTCCGAGGCAGGCTTCGCGGGTGGAAGAGTTCCGAGCTGCCCCACGGGCGTGCGACGTCACCGACTGATCGGCTCGAGCACAGCGCTGCCTGACCGGCCACGGCCTTCGCGAAACGAACGCACGTTAAGAGGAGTAGGCGCCTCACGGCACAGCGCGTCTCGCACAGGCTATGCTGGCCTCTTCGATCCGCAGCCACGGTCTCATCCGACATGCCGAACCATCCCGGACTTGGGCCAGGTGCAAGATCTCCGCTCACGCGTGAAAGGTCTTGTCGTGGAATGGTTCGAGCAGCATGCAACGACACAGGCGTCCGCAGGACTGTGCCTGCTGACCGTCGTCAGCCCGCGCAAGGACGAAGGCAGCAGCCCGACCGGCATCATCGGCCGCCACCTGGCACGAGAACTCCTGGCAGCGGGCCGACCCGTACGGGTGTTGGCGGAGGCGGACCAGTGCGAGGGCTGGCCCGAACCCGTCGAAGTCGTGAAAGGGTCCATCACCCAGCCGCTCGAGTCCGCCCGGGCGTTCGAGAAGGCCGGGGCTGTGTTCCTCGCCGGGGCGCATCCCGCAACCGTCCAAGAGGCTCTGGCGTTGGCGCGCGGCGCCGGCACGCGCAGGGTCGTGGTGCTGTCCTCCCACGGACCCGAGTACGAGGAAGCCAATCCGCCGGAGACCTGGTTCTGGCTCGCGATCGAGAAGGCGGTAGAAGGCTCGGGCATCGCCTGGGCCCACATCCGGCCATCGGCTGTGATGGGCGCCGCGGTCGAGGGCACCTACCCGGCGACGGGAGCCAACTGGGCCCACACCATCCAGGCCGACTCGGCCGCACACGAAGCGTTCCTCACCCACGGCCACTACCCCTTTATCCACGAAGAGGACCTCGCCGCTGTAGCAGCCGCCGCCCTGCTCCACGACGAGTACACGGGGAAGGTCCTCGAGGCCGTGGGGCTGCCCTTGAGTACACGCTCACGGGTACGGAGCATCGCCGCCGCTCTCGGCCGCACCATCAACACCGTCGACCTGCATCCCGACGAGAGCCGGGCCATCTGGCAACACCTCGGCTGGCCCGACGGCGCAATCGAGGTGACGCTATACGCACTCGAGGAATACGCCAGTCGATACGCTGAACTCGTGCAGTGGACCCGTAACCAACGACCGGCCGTGCAGGACATCATCGGCCGACCCCTGCGCACCTACGACGATTGGGTACGCGAGAACCTCGACTACTTCCGCTGCCCCGCAGACCAGAACCCAGGCGTCCATAGAGGCTAGGTGAGGCGCGAAGGCCAATGGGCGGTCCCGCCTAAGAGCTCGTAACAGGATCTTGTTGAGATGCCCTGGTCGGACGTAACCAGTGTGATGATTGGGCCGTTCGTGAGTGCGTGAGCACTCGGCCGTGGATCGGGACGACGACTTGGGGCACTGATCGAGCCGCTGCTGCCGCCCTGGCCGACGAGGTCGCCAGGGCCGCGGCCGGTGGCAGACCGGTTGTGTCTGCAGGGCATTCTGTACGTCCTGCACAACGACATCGCCTGGCAACTCCTGCCATCTGAGCTGGGCTTTGGCTCCGAGCAGACCTGTTGACGGCGCCTGGAGCTGTGGCAGCAGGCCGGGGTCTTCGACCAGCTGCAGCGCATCCTGCTCGCCGAGCTCAGCGCGGCCGACCGGCTCGACTGGTCGAGGGCGTGCGTGGATGGCTCCCACCCCCGCGCGAAAAGGGGGGAGCCGACACCGGTCCGTCGCCGGTCGACCGGCGGAAGACAGGCAGCAAACACCACCTGATCTGCGACGGACGCGACACCCACCGGTGATGGGTCGGTGTGTCGCCGTCGAAGAAGCCGATCGAAGGCAGCCGCCCACTCGCCCAGTCATAGACCCGCGGGCCTTTCGTTCCGTCACCACAGGAGGGCCGCTGCCAGGCGTCATCCGGTGCCACGGCTATCAGCTCGTCTATACGCCAGAACCCGGCCAGGCGCTTGACCTGCTGCGACTTCGCCACCGCCACCACATAACCCACCTGGTGCGGGCCCCTGTCTGTACTGCGTGTCGGATATCCGCCAGCGGAGCGGCAGCCAGGCCGGAAGACTGCCCCCTATGCCAGGCCTCCAACATCAATGTGCGCCATCCCTATCCAGGCGCTGCAGGCGCTGCAGGTGTTGATGCAGTTAGAGGTGTGGGGGCCACGCAACCGACGCCTGACAACCGGGTGGGGGACCTCGCGGCCCGAACGTGGAGGGCCCGCCGGGGGTTGCCCGCGCGATGCCGGAGCAGGGGAAGGCCTACTCCCCTTCTCCGCCCAACTGGCACCGCCGGCCAGCCGCTGCCGGGAGGTTGGCACCGGTTCCATTTCACGAGCACATCATGACCATCAAACGCAGAATGAGCCCCCATGACAACGACACGTGTGATTACGCAGAAGCAACTCGGCACCTCCGACGTGCTGGAACTGGCTGAGGTATCGGTCCCCACGCCGGGTCCCGGAGAGGTTTTGGTCCGTGTACACGCCACCGGTGTGAACCCCGCGGACTGGAAAGTCCGCAACGGCAAAGTGGACTTCTTCGGGCCCCCGCCCTTCGTCCTGGGCCACGAATTCAGCGGCACCGTGCAGCTCCTCGGCGTCGGAGTGACGCGATGCGCGGTGGGCGAGGAGGTCTACGGTTGGACCACCCCACCTCACGGCAGCCACGCCGACCACGTCGTGGTCACCGAGGACCGAGTCGCACCCAAGCCCCGCACCCTCGACCACGTCAGCTCCTCCGCGCTGCCCATCTCCGGCTTCACGGCCTACCAAGCGCTGGTCGCCATCGCCGACGTCCAGCGTGGCCAGCGGGTTCTGGTGCATGGCGCGGCCGGCGGGGTCGGCCACCTCGGGGTACAGATCGCCAAGGCCAGGGGTGCGTACGTCATCGGCACGGCCCGCGCGTTCAAGCACGCCTACCTGCGCCGTCTCGGCGCCGACGAGCTGATCGACTACACGGTGGAGGACTTCTCGACCCTGCGCGGCATCCACACCGTGCTGGACACGGTCAGCTACGAATACGGTCCCCGCTCACTGCTCACCCTCAAGCCGGGCGGCATCCTTGTCGACATCGTCGGCATCGGCGTGGACCGCACCAAGGTGATGGCCCGCGCCGAACGACTCGGTGTTCGGTTCGTAGAGTTCTACCTCGAGCCCACTCCCGCCGTACTGGCCGAGTTCGCCGAACTTGTCGACGCACACGGCATCAGCCCCACAGTTTCCCAGACGTTTTCGCTGAGCGATGCAGCGAAGGCCCACGACCTCAGCGAAACCGGTCGCGTGCGCGGGAAAATCGTGCTGGTGCCCTAAGACCGTGTCCTACTCGTGTTGCTCGCGACTGCAGAGTTGGAGGTTTGGATGGGCCGGGGACGGTTGCTGCGATGGGCTGCCTGCGCCGGGCTTGTGAGTGTCTTTGCTACGGGGACGGGATGCACGGAGCGTCCGGAGGGGGCAGAAGAGCCAGGCATGTCGGCCGCTGCCCGGTCATACCTGTCGAAGGTGCTGGACATCATGGAGAAGAATGCGCTTGTCCGTCATCAGGTGAAGTGGACGGAGGTGCGCCGCCGGGCGTCCTCGCAGGCCCGGGCCGCGCAGAACCCGTCAGACACCTACGACGCGATCCGCTTCGCCCTTCGGACAGTCGGCCATGGGCACAGTTCCTTCTTCGATGCCAAGCAGGTTGAAGAGGTGATCGAGGCTCCGCCGGGCTCTTCCTTCCAAGGGCCGGAGGCTCGCTCGCTGGGGGGGCGCATGGCGTACTTGTCACTCCCAGCAGTACAGGGTTCCGACGCCGCGTACGAGCGGTATGTGCGGCAAGGCCGTGAGGCGGTGGCGAAGGCTGACCGCCCGGGGGCATGCGGCTGGGTCGTGGACCTGCGCGGCAACCGCGGTGGGAACATGTGGCCCATGCTCGCCGTCGCAGGTCCGGTTCTGGGGGACGGCAAGGTCGGTATGTTCGTGGATGCCGATGGTAGGAAGTACCCGTGGACGATCCAGAACGGCAGCCCGCGCGAGAACGGCAGACCCTTCGACTGGGGAGACAGCGCTCCTGTGGCCAACCCCCACGCCCCGGTCGCGGTCCTGACTGACGGGGGTACTGCCAGTGCGGGTGAGGCGGTGGCGGTCGCCTTCCGAGGGCGGCCGCAGACCCGGTCCTTCGGCGAGGACACATACGGCGTCCCCACCGGAAACAATAACCATCGCCTCTCCGATGGTGCCATGCTGATCCTCACAGAGGTCAAGGACGCTGACCGTACCGGCCGTAGCTACGATGCGCCGATCTCTCCTGACGAGGAGATCCCCACCATGAAGCGAAAGAGCGGAGCTCAGGTTGACCAAGTTGTGGAGGCAGCGAAGAACTGGCTGAGCAAGCAGGCTGAGTGTCAGTGACGTCGGCGCAGGCGGCGGCTGCCATCGTGGCGGTGGCGGTCCGCGTCTGACGTTTCGCTGGTATCCCGGTGGGGCGGCGGGGCATGACGGTGATCACGGCCCACGTGATCAACGTTTCGGAGTGCTGGACGAGGGCCTTGACCCGGAATCTTGGACACGGGTTATGCATTTGGGCCAGGGTAGTCGATTTGTAGCGAGTTCTGTCGTAGACAACAGGCTGCATTGTCCGTCTCGGTTGCCTCGAGAGGCGGTGAATCCGGGACGCCCGGCGTCGGCGGTGGCAGAGCGGGAAACCAGGGCCGGAACCTTGGAGCGCCCCACCCGCCCGCCAACGGTATGCAATGGAGGTGCGGGGAGCGCGAGTGCACTGGCGCTGCCGGCCGCGGGTAGGCGCGGCAGCCCTTACGTGCCGGCCGCACCTCGCCCCCGGTCGGCAGCATCCACAGCGCTCAGCGCTCTCCCCTGCGCGGCTGCGCGGCAGTGGATTGTTACAGGCAGCGATCGGTCGCAGCCCGGCACCGACTCCGTCAGACATGCGCTGCTTGCAGAACGGGTGCGGCCGGTGCGCCTCGATAGGGTCCGGTCCACCCGTGACTGACAGAGCTGCCACCACCAAGCAAAGCCGTGGTCAGCGACAGAAGTGGCGTGCCGTCGGTCTTAGTGAGCGTTTGATTCTCGGTTGTCTGTTTCATTTGGCTTGGTTGTCTCGCCAGTTGTGGGTTGTTTCGTGGGTGAGGCGGCGGGTCATGAGGTTGATGGCGGCGAGTTGGATCATGGCTGCTGATCGTGGGGGTGGGTTTCGTAGTCGCGGGCCAGGCGGCGGTGATGCATCAGCCAGCCGAGGGTGCGTTCGACGACCCAGCGGCGGGGCTGGATGTGGAAGCCGCGGGTGGTGGGGTCGCGTTAGACGATCTCGAGGTCGATGCCGTGGCGGGCGGCGTGTTCGACGGTTTTGGTCTTGTAGCCGTTGTCGGCCCAGGCTTTGGTGAGGGTGGGGTGGCGTGCGGCGATGTTGGCGAGGAGCTGGGTGCCGGCGGCGGAGTCGTGGACGCTGGCGGCGGTGACGGTGACGGCCAGGAGGAGCCGAGTGTGTCGGTGACGATGTGCCGTTTGCACCCGATGATCTTCTTGGCCGGGTCGACGCCTTGGCTGGTGCGTGTTCTTCCTGCATGAGCGCGGACTGCTCACACCCGACCACCAGCGCACAACAGCCGCCAGCCCGTCACTGGCCCGCCTGGACGCCGCCCGCACAGACGCCTGGCACCGTCGGGCGATCGAAGCCAAGCTCCGACAGCTCCCCAACGCCATGGCCGACCAGATGAAGACCTGGGTCGCTGTCCGCCGCGGAGAGGGCCGCCGCCCCCACCCGCCCGCCGACCACACACGCATCCGCCGCGACCTGAACGTCGTTCTTCCTGTCCTGACCCTCTGGAGCCAGGACGGGCTGGACCTGCGGGAGATCGCCACCGCGCACGTGACCTCCGCCCTCGGCGACCGGCAGGGACACCAGGCCCGCGGCGTCCACCACGTCCTGCTCAGCGTCTTCCGCGCCCTCAAACAGGAACGCACCGTCTTCACCAACCCGCTCGCCGGGCTCTCCCTCACCACACCCGTACGACTTCCAGAACCACTGCCCAGCGACCGGCTCCGCGGCCTGCTGGACCGGGTGGACAGCGCGATGGGACGTCTGGCCGTCGGCCTGGTCGGCGTCCACGCCATCAAGGTCACCGACATCGCTCAACTGCGCATGAACGCGCCCGACCTTGCCCACGCAACCCTCACAGTCGACTTGCGCGGCCAGTTGCACACGGTCTATCTCGACACGCGGACCCACCGCCTCCTGGACGAATGGCTCCAGGAACGGCATGACCAGTGGCCCGCATCGCCCAACCCGCACCTGCTGGTGACGACGCACTCGGCGCACCACCCCGCCCTCCCGCCCGTCAGCTACTGCGCACTGCGCCGCGCGTTCGACCACACCGGAATCACCCCGCGCCAGATGTGGAGCGACCGCGTACTGGACGAGGCCCGGCAGACCGCCGACCCGGTACACCTGGTGCACCTGTTCGGCATCCATCCCGGCACCGCCGTCCGATACGTCCACGCCGCGGACCCCGACAAGGCGCTGCCCCGGATCCGCTGAGCCGGGCAGCGCTGTCCAGCCCGTCTGCAGCCCACGCCCTGACCGGCTTTCACATGGCCGGGTGCGCGCAGGCTGGCTCCCTCCGGGAGCCAGCGGCAGTGTTGAGCGAGCGCACCAGTAGCCAGCTACAGATCCGCAATCCAGGGATGCCCCGGGTGTACGCGGTCGAGTAGCTCGGCCAGGGTCTCGCGCTGAGCTGGGGACGGCGCGCGCGGGGCGGCATCCCGCCGCCCCGCGTGCGGTCCGTCAATGGCGGTCCTGGATCTTCAGGTCGCCGCGGGTCTGTACCCGGATGTGGTCGCTGGCGAGCATGGCGTGGGGGAAGCCGAGGTCGATCGCGCTGACCTCGTCCAGGCGTGCCATCTGGGATGGGGTCAGGTCGACCTCGAGGGCTCCCAGGTTCTCCTGCAGCTGTTCGACAGTGCGCGCCCCGATGATGGGCGCGGTCACCCCTGGGTTGTGCAAGGTCCAGGCCAGTCCGACCTGTGCAGGGGTCCGGCCCAGTTCCGCCGCCATTTCCTTGACGACATCCACGATGGCGAGGTTGCGCTCGGTCACTCCGCCCAGGGCCAGGTTGAAGCTCTTGCGGGCGCTCTCACTCTGGTCGGACGCCGGTGCGGTCAAGTCCTGGCGGCTGTACTTGCCGGTGAGGACTCCTCCTGCCAAGGGGGACCACAGCACGGTGCCCAGTCCCAGCTCCTTGGCCATCGGCAGAAGGTCACGCTCCCCGGTGCGTTCCACCAGGTTGTACTCCAGCTGTAGTGCCGTCAGTGGCGACCAGCCGCGCAGGTCGGCGATCGTCTGCATGCGTGAGGTCTGCCAGGCCGGGGTATTGGAGATGGCGACGTAGAGGATCTTGCCCTGGCGCACCAGGTCGTCCAGGCCGCGCAGGATCTCCTCCACGGGAGTGGTGGAGTCCCATACGTGCAGGTAGAGCAGGTCGATGTAGTCGGTGTTCAGCTGCCGCAGGCTGGTTTCGACCGCGCCGAACAGGCTCTTGCGGCTGGCGCCGCCGGAGTTGGGGTCATCGGGCTGGCGCAGTGTCGTGTACTTGGTCGCCAGGACCAGGCTGTCGCGCCGATTACGGGCGAACTCGCCGAGCATGCGCTCGGAGGTGCCGTTGGTGTAGGTGACCGCGGTGTCGATGAAGTTCCCACCGCGCTCGACGTAGAGGTCGAACAGTTTCCGCGCCTCGTCCTGCTCCGCGCCCCAGCCCCAGTCGTTGCCGAAGGTGGCCGCGCCGAGCGCGAGTGGTGAGACCCGCAGGCCGGAACGTCCCAGCTGCCGGTAGGTGTCGAGCGTGAGCGCCATCGCATTCTCCTGTGAAGTGTGGTTCCTGGCGTGTGTTGCGTGCGGGCCGGTCGTAAGCCCTTGGATGCTCATCCAGCTCCGAGCCCGTAGCCGCCGGCTACGGTGACGTCCTGGCCGGTGATATAGCTGGCGGCGTCCGAGGCGAGGAAGGCGACTGCCTCCGCGACCTCCTGGCTGGATCCGAAGCGCTCGAAGGGGATCTTCGCGCGCATCGCCTCCCGGCCGCTCTGGGGCACTCTCAGCTTGTCGAACAGCGGGGTGTCGGTGGCTCCAGGGCTTACGGCGTTGACGCGGATTCTGCGCGGAGCCAGTTCGAGCGCGAGCGAGGGCAGCATCGCCAGCAACGAACCGCGTGTTGCCGCCCCAACTGTGGCGCCAGGGCTGCCGCGACGGGATCCGATGCCCACGGTCAGGATGATCGAGCTGCCGTCGTTCATGAGGGGAAGGGCTTTTTGGAGGGTGAAGTACTGGCCCTTGAAGTTGAGGTCGGCGTGCTCGTCGAATGATTCCTCCGTCACCTCGGCTACCGGTGCCGGACGGAATATCCCGGCGTTGAGGAAGAGCAGGTCCAGTGACCTGAACCGCGCCGACACCGCTGACATCAGAGCGTCGGTGTCGGAGAGCACACGCGCATCGGATCGGACGACGAGCACGTCGTCGGGGAGCTCGGAGCATGCCCGTGCGAGGGAATCAGGATTCTGTCCAGTGACCGCGACCTGGTAGCCGTGGGCGTGCAGCAGCTCGGCCGTCGCTCTGCCGATCCCGGTCGTCCCTCTGGTGATGAGCGCTGTAGGCATGGCAAACCTTTCGTCGCTGCAGCAGTGGGCGAGACCACTCGACAAACGGGGACCTCCCCGCTTGTCTCACCGTACACTGAACCGGGGACATCCCCGATTCGCTCCCGAGCCTCATCCGCCCCTCACGATCGCGAAGGCCATGACACCTCCACGCAGCACCCTGCGCGCCGACGCCCAGCGCAACCGCGAGCAGCTGATCGCCACGGCCGCCGAAGCCTTCGCATCCGGACGCGCGATCTCGCTGGATGCGATCGCCAAGCGCGCGGGAGTGGGGAACGCCACCCTGTACCGGCACTTCCCCACTCGAGAGGATCTGGTCGAAGAGGTCTACCGGGACCAGATCCGCCCCTTGCGCGAAGACGCGCGCTCCCTGCTGGCCACCGACCCGCCCGCACAGGCCCTCCACGCGTGGATGCTCCGATTCGCTGACTGGGCCGGCGAACGACGCGGCATCTGTGACGCCCTGGTCGCCATGAGCGCTTCCGGCCGCTTCGGCACCGGACCGGTCTGTGACGAGGTTCAGCAGGTCCTGGCAATGGTGCTCAAGGCCGGCGTCACAACGGGAGAGCTGCGCAGCGACATCGACCCGACCGACGTAGGCGGCATCCTCGCTGGTTTGCTTTCCGTAGCCGGCGCACCCGAGCAGCGCCCCCAACTAAACCGCATGCTGGATGTCGTCGTCGACGGACTCAGGCCCCGCTAATGAGCTAACCCGTGCGCGATACCGCCGAGAACACCGGCCAACACGCGAGTTCCCCTTTCCGCGGGACCGAGATCCTGCGAACCTGCGCGTTTCTGCCTTCGACGTCTTGCAGTGGGACGGGGTGGAGCTCTTGATGCGCCCGTACTCGCAGCGGCGCGCGCTGCTGGAGGACCTGTTCACCACCCGCGCACTGCCGGCCCCGTGGACGCTGTGTCCGATGACGACAGACTCGGCCACGGCGCGGGAACGGCTGGATTCCTGGACGGACGTGTCCGGTGTCGAAGGCTTGCTGATCAAGCCCCTGACCAGCCGCTACCACCCTCATACCGCGGGTGGACCAAGATCCGCCGCCGGGACACCACCGAAGCGATCATCGGCGCGATCACGGGCACCCTGGTCCCCCCGCAGCTGCTCGTCCTCGGCCGCCACGACCAGGCCGGCCGACTGCGGGCGGTCGGCCGCACCGAGAGCGGGCGCAACGTGCACGCGACCCCTCGGATTCGGTGATCACAACGGTGCCGAGTGTGTCAGCGCCGGGCTGGAACAGTCCGGACTTCCGGCCACTTCGCCCGCCCTGGGGGCCGGTCCGCCTTACCTGAAGGTGATCGTCACCGTGCGTGTTGCCGAAGCCAACGTCACTTCAGCGAGAACGGTAGACGCGCAGTGCCTTGACCCTGGGGGCGCTCGCATGACCGCCCGGGACAGTGCGCCTACTGCGGTGGGAGCGGCCAGGGGGCGGCAGCAGTGGGAGCGAGGAGCACTGGACAAGCCTAAGGCGACCCTGGGCAAGCCCTTGGTGGAGGGATTGCCAGGCTCCTCTCACGGGCCGTGCCGTCCTGGGCGCAGGACGCGGCGTAGCTTCGAACAGGCAAAAGCCCCGGACATCCGCGATCCGGGGCTTCGCCCTGTATCAGGCTGGGCACGCTGCATCACGATTCGCGCGAGGCTGCGAACACGGAACGAAAGCTGCTCTTCTCCGCAGCCGCACTCTGGTGGGCGGCGTGGGCGGCGCCGGGGCCCTGGCGGCTTCACCAGGGGTCGGTATGTCGCCGGTGTGATCAATTCCGGGAGGCGAGGCTGCTGCGTTGTCGGGTAAACCGTCAAGACCCGGACACAGACCTTCCGTCGGAGGACTGCCGGACAGCTCCTGGGAGCGCTCAGCTCCTCAACGACTCCGCCACGACCGCCGCTGACAGCAGGAGTCCGGCACCGGCCATCACCTTGGCGCCGGTCGGGCGTTGGCGCGGGTCCGCCCCGGTGGCCAGCAGGAGCTGCAGCGCCGAGGGGAAGAACAGGAACATCCCGGCCATGGCGCCGATGAACGACCACAGCACCATCAGCGCCGCGATTGCGCCCGCGACATAGACGAAGGCCGAGGACGCTCGCGAGCCACTTCGGCCGGTGGGGTGACCGAGGTGAGGGCGCACGGGTCGCGCTCTGCGCGCAGCCGGGCATGTCCCGGAGGCTGTCATTCCGCCATCCCGTACCCGCCGATTCCCGCGGACGGGCCGTCATGTCGCCTGATTGGCTGAAACAAGCTACCCACGGGTAGTTCTGTGCTGGGGCTTTGCGAACGGACTGTGTCGCCAGGTCCGGAAATTTGGCTGAAAGAGCGCGGCCGGTCGGCTCTGTGCGCGAGCCGAGCTTGGATGGCTTCTCAGCCGCAGGCGCCCCTGAGCTGGACTTGGGCTGACGGGCAGTACGCAGGCCAGAGGTGGTTCCCGGGGTGAAACCTGGCCGCTCGTATGACTGTTGACAGAGGCTGATTACCTTGCGATCTTTTGCTCGCGGCGCCGATCGAACGGATGGTCGCCCGGCGCGGAATCGCCGTTTACGGCGGTCCGGCCACCGCTCGGGGCCGGGAGAGAGTGGGGGGCGGCATATGAGCCAGAGGACGCGTACCGCGGCCATCACGCGGATCACGGAGGCCGCAGCGACCGCAGCAACCACGACGACTCCGAGGGCCGCATCATGACCCTCGTGCTCGTCGGCGCCAATCCGATGGTGGCCCGCGAGGCGGCGAGCTTGCCCGGTGAGCTGGTCCACGTACAGCTGCCCGGCGCGCCCGCGCTCGACCCTGACGACCGCGTCCTCACCGTCGACTTCCAGGACCTGCCCGCCTTCCTCGCCTTCACCGACGAGGTGCTGCGGCCGCTGGCGCCCACGGCGGTCGTCTCTCTCACCGAACTCGGCCTGGAACCGGCCGCGATGGCCGCCCGCCTCCTCGGTGTCACCGGTGTCGACCCGGCCGTCGTCCGGGCCACCCGCGACAAACTGGCGATGCGGCAGATCCTGGAACGCACGGCTCCTCACCTGAACCCGGCCTTCGCGGCGGGCAACAACGCGGAGGCGGTCGCCAGGCTGTTCGCGGCCTACGGGCGGGCGGTTGCCAAGCCGGTCGACGGCGTCGGCAGTACCTCCATCGCGCTGATCGAGGGCATGGACGCGCTGCCGGCGGAACGCCGTACCTCCGCCACGCTGCTGGAGCAGTTCGCTGAGGGCAGGGAGTACAGCGTCGAGGCGCTCTCCGTCGGTGGCCGCCACACCGTCCTCGGCATCGCCGAGAAGGGCACCACGGACGGCTTCATCGAGGTCAGCCACATGATGCCGCCGCCGTCGCTGGACCCGCGTCGGCAGCTACTGGTTGCCGGTGCGGTTAAGGAGCTGCTCGACGCCATCGGCCTCACCGACGGCCCCAGCCACACCGAGGTCATGGTCGACGGCGACAAGATCGTGGTGATCGAGACCCACACCCGGCTCGGCGGCGATGGCATCGCCGACCTGGTCCGGCTCACCACGGGAGTCGAATGGCGCCGCGCGGCCGTCGGCTGGGCGCTCGGCGATGGGGTCCGCCGGGGACCCGCCACGGCCGCCGCCGCCGCGACCGTCTTCCTCACCGCCCCTCCCGGACGGGTGACGGCCGTCGCGCCGCCGCCCGCCCTCACCCACGGGGACATCCATGCCTGGGACCTTTCGGTCCTGCCGGGTGACGAGGTCCGCCCGCTGCGCTCCTCCTCGGACCGGCTGGGCATGGCCATCCTGATCGCCGACGGCGCCGACGCCTGTGTGGCGGCCGTCGCCGAGCTGGTCGCTTTCCCGGTCGTCACGACCGGCCCGTCATCCGTCTGACCCGATCCTGACTCTTCACCGCACGGGGGATACATGTCTGACCAGAACGCTCCTATTTCTTACGATTTCCACGGAGATGCCCCGTTCTCGATGCCCTTCAAGGACATCAAGCCCGAGGACATCCACATCTACCTCGACCTCGACACCAAGGTCGGAAAGAACACCTGCGGGCAGAAATGTACGCACTGTTGGTTCGTCAACTACGAGAAGGTCTACGACAAGTCGTTCGCGATGGAGGAAGGCCCGCTGATCCTCGCCGGACTCCAGTCGCACGGCTACCACGTCTACCCACGCTACGTGGACAGCTTCGCCTATGACGGCGAGTTCATGAGGATCTACGGACCGGCCAACAACCGTGAGTTTCGGCAGGAGTCCGACCACACGCCGACCGCGACGATGGCGAAGGGCGACGCCTGGACCAGTGGCCGCCCGCTGCTCGCCGACAACTGGAGCGAGCTGCTCGACCTGGCGGCGGAGAACGGCTACGGCACCATCTCCATCACCTACCACGGCGTGATCGACGAGGACCTGAACGTCATCGACCACAGCACCTACCCCATCAAGGGCGTCTTCTCCGGTTCCGACACCGAGGAGGTCGTGCGCCGGATCGCCAAGTACAACGAGAGCGTGGCCCCCAAGGACGCCTTCCGGGTCAACATCGGCGTCACCGTCGGCACCCACAACCACGGCCGTACCTCACTGGAGCGCTACGCCCGGTACTTCAACAAGCTCGGGGTGGCGACCGTACGCTTTAACAACTTCACCGACCACGGCGGCCGCCACCCCGAGCTCCGGCTCTCCCGCGAAGACATCGAGCAGGCGTACCGCGACTTCAAGGCCATCCACGAGACCGTCCCGCTCACCTTCCAGCTGGGCGTCAGCGAGGACTTCGGCACCTTCGGCATCAAGGCAATGGGCTTCCCCAGCCATGTCGGCTGGTGCCGGGCCGGCCGTCAGCTGTTCGCCGCGATCCCCGCGCAGGAGGAGGTTCTCTCCGAGGACGCCGAGAGCCGCCGCGAGAAGATCGGCGACGTCGTCGGCTGCGTGAACACCTTCGAACCGCACCTGGGCATCGTCGTCCGCTCGGTGGCCGCGCCCCCGGCGGGGGCAACCGACGCGGGACCGGTCGTCACGTACAGCATCGAGTTCGACCACGACGAGATCGAGGCCTTCACGGCCAAGCGCATGTCCGGCGTGTACAAGGACGGCTGCTTCGCCACCGAGCTGTCCGAGGAACTCGGCCTAATCTCCCGCGTCCCCGCGCGGCGCCGGCTGCCGCTCCTCGTCGAGTCACAGGCCTGAGGCCACAGCAAAAAGGGAAGGGCAACCGCCGCATGCACCACATCCTCGTCTTCGCCAAGACGCCCTACGCCAAGACCCCGTACGACCAGTGGCTGGCCGGCTCGGGGATCGTCCCGGTCATCGTGACCGCGACGGAGTATGCGGCGGGATATGCCCACCTCCCACACGTCTACGCCTTCGACGCGTACGACACCAACCAGCTGGTGGAGAAGACCGCGCTCCGGCTGGCCCGAGAGTTCGCGGTGAGGGCGGTCTTCGCCCGCGCCGAGGCGGACGTCGTCCGAGCCGCCCAGCTGCGCGACCTTCTGGACCTGCCGGGCCAGCGGACCCACAGCGCGGTCGCCTTCCGAGACAAGGTGGTCATGAAGGACCACCTGGCGGGCGGGCCGGTGGAGATCCCGGCCTACCGGCGGCTCGACTCCGCCTACACGGCACTCGCGTTCGTCGCAGAGCACGGCTATCCGGTCGTCGTCAAGCCGGTCTCGGAGTCGGGCTCGCTGGGGGCCGCGATCATCCGTGACGAAGCGGAGCTGGACGCGTACCTGGCCAGCCCGTGGCGCGGCATCAGCGAGATCGAGGCGTTCGTACCCGGTCAGATGTACCACGTGGACGGGCTGGTGGCGGGCGGCGAGGTGGCCTTCGTCCACCCCTTTCGCTACCTCAATGACTGCCTCTCCTTCCGGGACAACGACTGGGTGGCCAACCTGCCGCTCACCGCGCAGGACCCGGCGTACGACCGGCTGGTGAAAGCCGCCCGGGCGGTCCTGGCGGAGCTCCCCACCCCGCCGCAGACTGCCTTCCACGCGGAGTTCTGGATCACGCCCGACGACCGGCTGGTGTTCTGCGAGATCGCCAGCCGCACAGGCGGCGGCATGATCAGCGCGATGGTCCGGCACGCCTTCGGGATCGACCTGGACAAGGAGTGGCTGTATGCGGAGTGCGGCCTTCCGTCGACCCTCCCGGCACCCTCCTACCGGCCCGCCGGGGCACTGTGCATCCCCCCGCAGAACGGGGTGCTGGAACACCTGCCGACCGGCGGTGAGCCGGAGTACGTCCGTGAGGTCACGGTCACCGGGGAGGCCGGCCAGGAGTTCCACGGAGGCGTCAAGTCCGGCCTGTTCCTGGCCGGTTACATCATCGACGGCGACACGGAGGAGGAAGTGGCCGAGCGTCTCGAACGGGTGGCCGATTGGTTCTCCGGCCAGGCCAGGTGGCGGTCCGCCGAGCCGGCTGGAGGCGCCGAGTGAACACCGATTCCGTCACCGTCACCGCCCTCGAACCGCTGCCCGGTCCCCTGGTGGCCGCCGACTGGCTCGCGCCGCGGCTCGGCACGCCCCGACTGGTGCTGCTGGACGCTTCCGTGGGCGCTCACCGCGGCGCCGAGCGGCGTATCCCCGGCGCCCGGCCGTTCGATCTCGACGGCGACCTGTCCGACCACTCCGCACCAGTGCCGCACACCATGCCCGGCGCGGAAGCCTTCACCGAGGCTGTGCGCGGCCTGGGTATCAACGACTCCGACACCGTGGTGGTTTACGACGGCGCGGGCATCTACTCCAGTGCCCGCGCCTGGTGGATGCTTCGGGCGATGGGCTTCGACCGGGCCGCCGTGCTCGACGGCGGGTTGCCCGCCTGGGCCGCCGCGGGTCTGGCGGTGGAGCCTGTGCCGGCCGCCTACGACGGCCCGCGCGGCGGCTTCACCGCGCGGCCCCGTTCGGGGGTGCTCGTCGGCAGCGGCGAGGTGGTCGCGGCGCTGGCCGACCCGGCGGCGGCAGTGCTCGACGCCCGCACCCGCGAGCGGTACGCCGGTACGGCCCCCGAGCCGCGGGCGGGCCTGCGCGGCGGCCATATGCCGGGGGCGGTGAACCTGCCCTTCGGGGACCTCCAGAAGGAAGGTCTGATGCGCCCGGCGGCGGAGCTGCGGGAAGCGTTCCGCGCGGTGGCCGGGGACCGGGAGCGGCTGTACTTCAGCTGCGGATCCGGGGTCACCGCGTGTGTGCTGGCGCTGGGCGCGGACCTGGCGGGCTATCGCGACCTGGCCGTTTACGACGGCTCGTGGAGCGAGTGGGGCATGCCCTCGCGGCTGCCGGTGGTGACGGGCGACGCCGTCGGCGGCGCGGCCGGCGGAGTGTCCGCGGGAACGTCCGGGGGCGGGAGCACCTCGCCATGAGCGGTGCGCTGACCGCCAAGTGGCGGACCTTCACCGACCTGGAGGCCGGCCTTCGGGCACTGATTGTGCTGTCCTTCGTGGTCGCCCTCGGCAGCTACATGGTCACGCCGTTCATCGGGGTGCTCATGGTCCAAGGCGTCGGCCTGGACGTCCGGGTCGCCGGGATCCTGGTGGCTGTCGCGACCTTCATCCAATTCGGCGGCAGCATCCTCGGCGGCCCGGTCGTCGACTGGCTCGGGCTCAAGCGGACGATGGTCCTCGCACTCACCCTGCGGACCGTCGGGTTGGTCCTGCTGGGCCTGGCCGTCCAGTTTCCGTGGGCCGCGTACCCGGCGGTGGTCCTGGTCGCGGGCGGTCCGGCGCTGTACCTCCCGGCGAACAAGGCGTACATCGTCACCAGCGTCTCCGACGAACTGCGCCCGCTTTTCCTCGGGGTGAGCAGCGCGGCTCTCAATGCTGGGATGGGGCTGGGGCCGCTGCTCGCCGCACTGCTGATCGACGCCGATCCGGTCGCGCTGCTGATCGGGCTGGCCGTGCTGTTCACGTTGATCACGGCGGCGCACCAGATCATGCTGAAGCCGGTGGTACGACGCCTGCCGGAACCGGAGTCGGCCGCAAAGCCGGAACCGCAGCCGGCCGCCGGGCCCGCCGCCGCGAAGCCCGCGGCGGCCAAGCTCAGGGCGCTGCGTGGCGCGCTCCGCCCGGTGATCTTCACCGCCTTGGCCTTCTACCTCTACTTCTTCTTCCAGAGCTTCATGGGCCTGTACGCCGCCGCGGTGTCCAACATCCAGGTGCTCGGCTGGGTGATGCTGCTCAACTGCGCCATGGTGGTGCTGTTCCAGCCCCCGCTGGCCGACCGGATCGCGAACGCCGACTACCGCTGGCTGGTGGTCGGTTCGTTCGCCCTGATGGCGCTCGGCATGGCAGCCATGTCGCTGGGGAACACCCCGGCGCTGCTGGCGGGCACTGCCCTGTTCACGCTCGGCGAAATCTTTCTGTTCCTCCGCTGCGACCTGGAACTCGTCGACCGGGTGCCGGGCAACCCGGCCTTCGCCTTCGGCGTCCAGCGGCTGACCGCGGGCATCGGCGGACTGCTGTCGGGCGTCGTCGGAGGATTCGTCTTCGCCTACTACGAGGGCGCCGGCGACCTGGACACGTTCTGGATCGTGGTGGCGGCGCAATGCGCGGCCGCGGCGGTGCTGGCCCTGCTGTTCGGCGGCGGTCGGCATATGCCCGTACCCGAGGAGCCCACGCCACCGAAGCTGGCACCGGCACCTGAGCCCGAAGCCGCGTCGGCACTCGCGCCCGAGACCGCGCCCGACCCGGCGGTGGCGCCGTGACCGAGGCGGAACACACGCGTCCCACCCGCTTCGTACACGCCGGCTCCGCCCCTCGCCGGCAGGGCGGCTACGTCAACCCGCCCGTCCACCGCGCCTCGACCGTCCTTTACCGGGACACGGCCGAGATGGACGCCTCCCAGGCGGACCCGCTCAAACGCGAAATGCCGGTGTACGGCAGATTCGGCACCCCCACCAGCCGCGCCTTCGAGCAGGCGCTGACCGAGCTGGAGGGCGGCTACGCGACCGTAACGACCTGCTCCGGCCTGTCCGCGATCACCACGGCGCTCCTCGCATATGTCCGGGCCGGCGACCACATCCTCGTGAGCGACTCCGTATATCTGCCGACCCGGAAGTTCTGTGACTCCCTGGCCGCGCTGGGGGTAGACACCGAGTACTACGACCCGTGCGCGGGCGGCGCGGTCGCGGAGCTGATCCGCCCCCGGACACGGCTGCTCTACCTGGAGTCCCCCGGATCCACCACGTTCGAGGTGCAGGACATCCCGGCGATCACCGAGGTCTGCCGGGCCCAGGGCGTCGTCACGATCGCCGACAACACCTGGGCTACGCCCGCCTTCTGCCGACCGATGGAGTTGGGCGCGGGGGTGGATGTGGTGGTGCACTCCGCCACCAAGTACCTCACCGGCCACGCCGACAGCATCCTCGGCGCGATCGTCTGTACGACGGACAGCTTCCCCGTCGTGCGCGGTGCGGCCGTCCGGTTGGGTCAGTGCGCGAGCGCAGACGAGGTCTACCTCGGGTTGCGCGGGCTGCGCACCCTGAGCGTCCGCCTCGGCCGGCATCAGGACCAGGCGCTGGAGCTGGCACGCTGGACCGCCAAGCAGGAAGGCGTAGCGGGCGTGCTCCACCCGGGTCTGCCAGAGGATCCTGGATACGCCCTGTGGCGCCGGGACTTCGATGGCGCGGCGGGCCTGTTCGGCATCGAACTGGAGCCGGGGGCGGGCTTCGGCAAGCCCGCCGTCGACGCGATGCTCAACCGGCTCCGGGTCTTCGGCCTCGGCCACAGCTACGGCGGCTACGAAAGCCTGATCGTTCCCGCCGACCCCGTCTCGCACCGGCTGCCAGGCACCTGGGCGGCCCGTGGCCCGCTGCTGCGCGTGCATGTCGGTTTCGAGGGGCTGGAGGACTTGAAGGACGACCTGACGGCGGGTTTCGAGGCCCTCTTCGCGGCCCGGTAGCCGGATACCCGGCAGGGCCGGGCCTGCCCGCGCTGGACGAGTTGGTGCCATGGCACCTCACCGCATTCTGCATCCCGTGCCGCCGCCCGTCGCCGCGTCGCCCAGCGGGCTGGCGTGGGGCTCGCTTCTCCCAGCTTCACCGGGCACTGCACCAGTCGGCCCGGAGCGATGCCCCGGCCAGAACTCTGTAATGACGTTGCCCCCCGCTCAAATGTTGCCGAGCCGCATTCGTGAAATCAGATATCTTCCGCCACAGATCACGTTGGGCAGCCGTGATGGCGGGTTCTGCGAGACTTCTTGGCCTGCTTGTCGCTGCCGGCGCCCCACCGCCCAGTAGATCTCGTCGCTCATCGCCTCCCCGTCGGACTCTCGGATGCACTGCAGTTTGCGGTCAGCACGTCCCGACGGCGCTCCGATCTACGTGATCCTGGACAACCTGTCCGCCCACAAGAACGCGCGATCTTGCGCTGGGCAGCCCGGAGCAAGGTCGAGCTGTGTTTCACGCCGACGAACGCGTCCTGGGCGAACCCGATCGAGGCGTACTTCGGGCCGCTGCGACAGTTCACTCTTGCCAACTGCCGCCGCCCCAACCACACCGTTCAGACCCGCGCGCTGCACGCCTACCTGTGCTGGCGCAACCAGAACGCCCAGTACCCCGACGTTCTGGCCGCGCAACGTCGCGAGCGCGCGCGTCCGCAGTCAAAATGGCATCCATTGGGGAGGCCGGCCCGTCGCTGCAGTGGCCTGACCAGCACCGGATTGCTAGGAGGTCTCCTTGTGGACGGCTTCGATGTTGTTGCCGTCCGGGTCGCTGACGAACGCACAGTAGGCGCGGTACTGGCTCCACGAGCGGGGCTCGTGCCGGGAGACGCCTCCCGCCGCTACCGCAGCCACGTGGAACGCGTCCACCGCATCCCGGCTGACCGCCGTGAACGCGATGTGCACCCCCGTCGTTACGGCAGCCTGGTCCTCCGAGCGTTCCAGGGACAACGACGGCGTGTTCTGCTCCGGTCTCCAGTACTCGGCGACACCGTCGGCCCGATAGCCGACGCCGATCCCCAGCGCCTCCAGCGCAGAGGTGTAGAATCGTTCGCTGGCCTCGAAATCCGAAGCGAACACCCCGAGATGATGGACAAAGGACGCCATTGTCTCCATGACGACCGAGCCTACGGAAGAACGCGAGCGACACACCCCGCGACGCTCGACACCACCCCCCGGCGAACCTTCCCGGTCAGAGCACTAGCTTCCCTGCTGGCCCCGCAGGTCAGGTCACCCCGAGTGCCGTGAGTGCGGCCACGTGATGCTCGGCGTTGGTTGTTCAGTGGTGCGGCGTTGAGTTTCCAGTGGGTGTCGTGTGCTGTGACCTGGTGGTTTGTGGTTGCTCGGTTCGTGTTCTGAACGGTCGGAGCTGTTTTTTCGCTGAAGGGTGCTGCCGAACCTGGGGTGGAGTTTGCGCTGAGTCTGTAGGGGTGAGACGTGAGCGCGTTCAGGCCCGCCCTGTCGGTAGTCACTCCACGGCCGAACTCATGCGGGCTCGCGTCTCTTCGAGACCCATGTCCTTCCGCATCGCTTGCCGGAGATCATGGAGTTTGGCCCAGTAGGCCCAATGGACTGGCCCATGTTCGGGCGAGTCTGGCCCCAGCCCTGTGGCCAGGCGGTCGCGGAGCTGTTCCAGACTGACGATCAGCTCGGTCGAGGCTTCGACGACGAATGGTGGGGCAGCTAGCCGGACGCGTTCACGCGCGGATTCCACGTCGCTCGCTCGGTACCCCTCACGCACGCCAGTTTCAAGATCGCTTGCGGATATGCCTGCGAGCGCTGCGGTCCGCATGGCCTCGGCGGCCGTGCTGATGGCCGCCAGGAAGTCTGCGTAGATCTCTCTGCGGTGTTCTTTCCATTGGCGTTCATCATCACGATTGGCGCGTGCTCTATCGGCGAACAGAGTGGAAGCGATGCCGATAGCGGCGCCAATGAGCGTGGATAGGGGCGCTGTCCAGTCCATGTCAGGAGACTGCCCGGTGTGGGCTCCGGAGTCCACCCCCACCCGGAGCCCGTCTGCTCCAAGAGAGGGGCAGAGAGGGAGGCGTCAGCGCGGTAGTGGCCGCGGCGTTCACCAGTCAAACTTCGGTGACACGCGCTCAAGGTTCGTTGACGGCAGGACACTCAGACGTCCGGCTCGGTGGACCCTGGAAGGGGGTAGTGGGAAGGGGACAGGGTGCTGGATCCTCCGGTCGAGCCGATGCTCGCGCAGGCGGTCGAGACGATCCCGCCTTCGGGTCTGCTGGCTGGCGGGGTGGCGTATGAGCAGAAGTTCGACGGGCACCGGATGCTGGTCTTCATTCCGTCCGAGCCGAGCGGCCGGGTGCTGCTCCAGACCCGCCGCGGTTCCCTGGTCCAGGACCGGTTTCCCGATCTCGTCACAGCCGCTGCGGAGCAGCTGCCGCCCGGACTGGTCCTGGACGGCGAGGTGCTCGTCTGGGATCCCGAGGCGGGCCGGCTGTCCTTCGAGGGGTTGCAGCGCCGGGCCGCTGCCCGCGCCCGCACGGCTCCCGCGCTGGCTGCCCGCCTGCCCGCCTACTTCGTCGCCTTCGACATCCTCCAGAGTGAGGGCGGGGTGGAGCTGCTGTCTCTGCCGTACCGGGAGCGCCGACGCAGGCTCGAAGTGCTCTTCGCAGCGCGGGACCTGAGCGCGCCGTGGACGCTGTGCCCGATGACCACCGACGTCACCAAGGCGCGAGAGTGGCTCGAGGACTGGACGGACGTGTCCGGCGTCGAAGGACTGGTCATCAAGCCCCTGACCAGCAAATATCTCCCGAACTGCCGAGGCTGGACCAAGGTACGCCGCCGCGACACCACCGAAACCATCGTGGGCGCGATCACCGGAACCCCTACCCGCCCGCAGCTCCTCATCCTCGGCCGCCACGACCAGATCGGCCGCCTGCGCCCGGTCGGTCGCACGGTGCCTCTGCGGGTGGATCAGGTCTGCCACGTCGCGGAGCACCTGGTCCCAGCCGGCCCCGGGCATCCGTGGGAGGGGGCCCGGTTCACCGCCACGTGGGGGTCCCGTGACGTCCTCGATATCACCGTGGTCCGCCCGGACCTGGTCGCCGAAGTCAGCGCCGACCGTGCGATTGACCATGGCGGAGTGTTCAGCCACCCGCTCCGCTTCAAGCGGATGCGCCTGGACGTGGCGGCGGCGGACGTGCCGCTCTTCGGCCAGGGCCCTGCTACCGCGGCCACTTGAACCAGGTCAGCGTGCGGTGTTTGTTGCTCAGAATGATGAAGGAAAAAGTCAGTGGCCAGGATGAGAGACTTCAAGGCTGCCTACCAGCCCGAAAGCCGAAACGGCCCGTCATCGAAACTGACGGACCGTTACGGATGATTAAGAGTGAGGCACCGCATTGAGGCTAGTGATCTTCTGAGGGCATCTTCAATTACTCGTTGAATTCGCCAGAATGCGTGCATTTACCTGCCGAGATCTGATAGGCATTCGTCGGGTATTCGCCCCAGCAGATAACCATCGTATAAGAGCCGGCGTTAGTGATGTCGTGGCCCTTGGTGTCGCAGCCTTCGTCGCCGCCGTCGTTAAGCGTCATCACCCTCTGGTAGCCTTCGAGGTTGTAGTAGTTGTTGAAGAAAAGCGCCCCATACACACCCTGGCCGTCGGAATTTGTGTCGCAGATCTTGAAGACGTCTCCGTCATCGATATGCGTCATCTTGCCGTGCTTAAAGCTGATGGACCTGTCTGAAAACGCGGTAAAGTCGTCGTCGGCAGCTGCCGGATATGCTGAGGCGAAAACCATCGCGGCGGAACTTGCGCAGACCCCTGCTGTGCGGGCAAATTTGGACGTGAACATTGTTCCTCCTGGCGGGCCGCTTTATTCGCGGGTCGGAATCAAATTAGTGGTTGGCGATTGCCGGTTGGCAGACTGTCATGTGCTCATCAGATTTTCCAAACGGGGAGCCTTGTTGTGATGGGGGTCACGCTGCTGTGTCCGGATAGAGCCGGATGGATCCCGAATAGCGGTTGCGGGCCGCCTGTTTGCGTCCTGCTCCAACTGTCCAGACTCCCGCAGGGTCCGAGGCAGTCAACCTTTCCAGTAAGGCGCCCGTACGCCCGCTGCGCGCCCCGTAGCCACTCTCGGCCCCCCTACGTCGGGCTGGTGGCTGATGGGCGCTCAGCGGGCCGCCTAAGGCTGCACGTTGCCCATGTTGGGACGGGGGATGGGGCTGGCCCAGGTGGCGGGGGCGGGGCGTTGGGGCATGAGGTCGGGGACCGGGTGGAGCGGGGGTTCGATGAGGGCGCGCCCGTCGCCGGTGAGTGGGTGCGCGGTGAAGCCGGCGGCGCGGACGTCGTTGACGGCCGCGAACGTGATGAGCGTTCCGACCGGCTGCGCTGCGGCCTGCTCGATGACGCGAAGCAGCTCGTCCGCCCAGTCGACTGGGCGTCCGTTGCGGTCGGTGCGCTCTGCTCCGGGTGGCAGGTGGAGGATCAGGCCGCCGGGGTGCCGGTGACGTGGAGGTCATCGTCTGCCGGGGTGACTGTGGTGACCTTGTCGGCTCGGATGCGGGCGTTCCCGACGCGGAACCATACCCGGGAGCGGGCTGCGCTTACCATGTCCGGGCCTGTTGGGCGATGGACGGCTGGGGGCTGCTGGTGGTGACCATGCAGCCACGGTCCCAGGAACGGCGTGGGGCTTGGAGGCAGTTCGAGAGATTTCAGCAGAGGGTACGGCCGGTGTCGGGGGATGTCGGACCGCCCTAACCATGAGGCTGCGCGCTGCACGGGAAGATCATCTTTATGGTAATCTCCCTCCTGCTCTCACTAAGGGGATTTAGATGAATGTTACACGAGGGAAACTTCGCCTCGCTATAATATCCGGCGTCATATCGAGCGCCACTCTCCTCACCATGGGGAACGCCACCGCCGCAATACAGGCTCCGCTGTATAACTTGCAAAGCGGTAAATGCCTGACTCCCTATGGGGGCAGTTCAAGTAACGGTGCCAATGTAGTGCAGTGGGATTGCAATGGGTCTTCCGCTCAAAAATGGTACTGGGGCGACAACTACGAGATAAAGAATGCCAACGGAAAATGCCTGACTCCCTACGGGGGTGGTACACAAAATGGCAATCACATGGTCCTGTGGGAATGCAACGGTGACCCCTCGCAACAGTGGAAGGGTACCGACATAAACATTGCCGTGCTGGTCAACGGGAAATCCGGGAAATGTTTGACCATTTACGGTGGAAGTTCCTCGAATAATGCCCAGGCCACACAGTGGACATGCAACTTTAACTCTTACGCGCATATGTGGGGCGCCGGGTAAGCATATATGCAGTAACGGGAGCCATCTTGAAGTAATCCGCTGGGTGTGAGTGTGCGGGGTGGTGACAGCGGTTGGGTGTCAGCCGGTGGCTGTGCTGGGTAGGGGCTGGGTGAGGTCTCCGATGCCGTCGATCTGGTCGGGTGTGAGTGCCGGTGAGAGTGGCCAGTTGAAGGCTTGGGGGTCTGGCCAGAGTTTGGTGGCTGTACCTGTGGGGTCGAGCGTTGTGACGAGGTCGGTGTGAAGCGTCTCTGAATCGGCCTCGGCGATGAAGAGCGCGACGTGGTTGATCACGAGGGTGGTCACGTGCCCCAGGCTTTGCTCGGCCTCGACGCCGACGACCCAGGTGTCGCCGTCTTCGTCGGTTTCTGTGATGGGTGTTCCCGGCAGGGGGATCTTGACCTGGTAGTGCCTTGTTCTGGCGCTGGGGTGAGGTTCACATGCTGCGGCCCAGACGGTGAGGTTCGCCGGCGGGGTATTGGTAGTCATGATGTGGGTGCGGTGGTCTGCCGGGACGGCGTAGGGATCGCTTTCCACGCGTGCTCTGACCATGGCAGTCTTGGCCGCCCAGGTGGCGAGGACCTCTGCGTCGGCTGCGCTGACGTGCGTGTGCTGGCCGCGGAGGAGGGGTACCAGGGTCTTCTCCGCGAGGACTTCCAGGGTGTTCATCCAGCCCTGGTTGCAGTCGCGGCAGACGTCGTTGAGCTTCTGGTCCAGGATGGACTGGGGTATCTCTCGTGCCTTCGCCACCGGCATTCCGGTTTCTGCGTCGACTCGGATGAGTATCTCGGTTCGCTGTTTCGGGGCTTCCCAGAGAACTTGGTTGGCGAGTTCGCGGCGGAGGACGTGCTCGCCGGACATTTTGACTTCGGGTGCTGACCGGCCGCAGAACAGGCACTTCTTCATTCGAGCATGGTGCCTCGTCGGCCCCTTGGCTGTCCGGGGTTTCGCCTTGTGCCTGTAGGCGCGCGAACAGCTGATCTTGGCTGTCATGGGGTGACCAAGCTGCTGCCATGGGCTGCATAGCAGCAGGGCGGTTGGCTGTCATGGGGTTGCCCATTCCTGTGTGCGCCTGGCCGGGGTCGGGCTGTGCTGGTTGGCATGGGTGAGGAGTTGCGGTTGGCGCGTGGTGTGGTGGTGCGTCGGTTGTTGGCGGTGGATCAGGGACCGGGGTCGGTGTCGTCGCTGCATGTGCGGGTGATGGCCGAGGCCGCGGGTGTGACGGTCCGGACGGTGTGGAAGTGGCTGGCGGAGGCGCGTGAGGGCCGCCTGGAGCCGGCAGGGCGGCAGGACGGGTTCACTCTGGATGACGAGCAGTGGCAGGTTCTGGCTGAGGTGGGCGGGAACGTCGCGGCGTTGCACCGGCGGCTGACGGCAGACGGATCGCCGTCGCCGGGGAGTGCGCCGTCGTTGGGGACGTTGCATCGTGTGGTGCGCCGGGATCTGCAGGCGGGCCGGGTACTGGAGGTGGCGCGGCCGTCCCGGAACCGGGTCGAAGCGGGCCGCTATGACCGGATCCTGGCCGAGCTGAAGTTGCAGCGGGCGGGTGAGGGCCTGCCGGTGGTTGACGCGGACCCGGCGGCCTCGCCTGGGCCCGGGACGGGCGAGGCCGCCGAGGATCACATCGGTGCGTCGCGGGGTGGGGTGCGGTTGTTTGTGCCGGGTGCGCGGGTGGTGTCGACGGCCTTGGTGGCTGCGGTGGTGGAAGCGGTGGGGCACACGGTGGCCGCGCGGGGGATTGGGTGTGTGTTCGGGGAGCCGGGGGTGGGGAAGACGGTGGCGGTGCAGCAGGCGCTGCATCTTCTGCCTTCCCGGGTGCCGGTCTGGCGGGCGGTGGTTGGGGTGAAGCCGGGCCTGCCGCAGATGCGCGCTTCGCTGCTGGAGGCGTGCGGGCTGCCGGCGGGATCTTTGGCGCATCGTGCGGGTGCGGCGGAGCGTGCTTTAGGTGAGGTGCTGAGAAGGCCGGGCGTGTTGTTCCTTGATGACGCCCAGCGCTTGTCTCCGCCGCTGCTGGACTATCTGCGGCTGTTGTGGGACGAGCCGGGGACGGCCGCGGCGCTGGTGTTGTGCGGGGCGGGCGCGGAGCGTGTGATCACTCGGGTGCCGGCGTTGAGGTCGCGGGTGTTGACCTGGCACCAGACCGCCGGGCTGGAACAGGGTGGGCTCGTTGAGACGCTGCGCCTCTTCCACGAGGTGTGGGAGGGCGTGGACCCGGCGGATGTGGTCTGGGCGGACTCCACGGTGGCGCGGGGAAACTTCCGGACCTGGGCGAAGATGACTTCCCACGTCTACGCCCTGGCCAAGCGAGGCCGGGATGTACATGTGGACCGTGCACTGATCGAGCAGGTCTGTGTCCGGCTGGGTCCTTACCCGTGACGGTCAGCGGGTGCAGGAGGGATCAAGACCGGGCGGCAGGGAGTGGTTCCATGATCAGTTCATCCGAGGCGGGAGAGTCGGCTCCGCTGGACGTGCCAAAACCATTGCCCGAGCTCCCGGGTCCGGCGCTCGCGGCGTTGCGCGGTCCTGCGGTTCAGCAGCTGCTGCGGCTGCGGGGCCAAGGGAGGCTTTCGCGGGGGCATGTGCGCCTTGCGGGGGAGTGCCTGGGGGTATCGGAACGGACTGTGTGGCGGTGGCTCGCGCAGGCCGAAGCCGAGCCCCGTATGGCGGACCGTCCGGGGGAGCGGCCAGCGGACCGGTTCGAGGTGACGCCGCAGGTGCGGGTGCTGCTGGCGTACTGGCGAGGGAACGCCTCTGCGGTCCACCGGCAGCTGATCGTGCGTGCTCGGGCCGCAGCGGGGGAGCCGGCCGCGTCGGTGCCGGGTGGGGTGCCCGTGGAGGCGGTGCCGTTGTTGGATCCGGTGCCGTCGTTGTCGACGTTCCTGCGCGCGGTGCGTCGTGACCTGACCGTGGGCGAGCGCGCGGGTCTGGCCCGGGGCCCGGAGGTGGCCCGGGCGCACGACGTGTTCGGTCGGCGCCCCCGTGTGTGGCGGAACCACACGTGGGAGGCCGACCACGTCCAGGCACCGCTCCTGGTCGACGCCGACGGAGAACGGGTGCGCCCCTGGGTGACGTGGTTCATCGATGTCGCGACGAAGGTCATCACCGGTACCGCGGTCACCCCTGGCCATCCGTCCCGGGCCTCGATCCTGGCCGCTTTGCGTGCCGCGGTGCTGCGCACCGGCCCGTACGGGCCGGCGGGCGGCATCCCTGAGCACGTGCGCGTCGACCGGGGCCGGGACTTCCTGTCGAGGACGGTCTTGGCGGCCTTCACCGAGCTGGATACCAAGTTCGAGGATCTGCCTGCCTACAGCCCTCATCTGAAGGGCACGGTGGAGAACCTCAACCGGTGTGCCGACCGCATGCTCTTTGCCGTTCTGCCCGGCTACACGCTCACTCCCAAGCCTCGGCGTGCCAAGAAGAAGTCCGAGCCTGACGACCTGGTGCCGCTGACGTTCGCCGAGTTCACTGCGGAGGTCATGGACTGGGCGCGGTGGTGGAACACCGAGCACCGGCCCGCCGACCTGGGCGGTCGGACTCCCGTCGAGGCATGGTTGGCCGACCCCACGCCGCTCTCGGACATCCCCGAGGCCGCGTTGTGGGGGCTGATGCTGGAGGACGACGGCCGGGTGCGGAAGCTGAGCAGCCACGGGGTGCGCTGGCGGGGCCGGGACTACCTGGGCGCCTGGATGGCAGGCCAAGCAGGCCGCAGCGTCCGGATCCGGCACATGCCCCACCACGATCACGAGATCGAGGTCTGCGATCTGGCCGGCCGCCACCTCGGTACCGCCCACCTTGCCGACGCCGCGACACCCGAACAGCTCGACGAACTGCGCCGCACCCGCACCGTGCGGGCCCGACGCCTGCGCGAGGAGACGAAGAAGGCCGAGGCCCTGCGCCGGCAGCGCTTCGCCCCGGCCACCGCTCCGACGCCCGCGCAGCGCCTGGGCGCCGTCACGGCAGCTGAAGCCGATCAGGAACTCGCTGCGGCATCCGACAGCGACATGGCGGCCTTGGCCCTGCCCGACCTCATCCCGCACGCCCCGCCGCCCGATGACTGGAACACCCCAGACTCCCTGCGCCCTGCCATCCGGGAAGAGAAGCCATGACGAGCCAGCTGCCGCCGAGGGAGACCGATCACTACGCCCCGCTCGCGGACGCCGCGGTCGTCACGACCCGGGCGCTCTTGGCGGCCCGGGAGAACATCGCCGACACGATCGATGCCAGGGCGATGATGTGCCTCCACGGCCCGGCAGGTGTGGGCAAGACCCTTGCCGCGAACGTCTGCCTGCGTGAGCTTGAGCGGACCCGTGGCGAGGAGGTCTGCCGGATCGCCTTCCGCGCCCGCCCGACCGCCCGAGCGGTGCGCCACGAGCTCTTCGCTGCGCTCGGTCTGCCGGGTGAACCCCCGCGTCACCCGTCCGAGTTCGATCGGCTGCTGCTGGACTCGCTGGCCGCGCAGCCGCGTACGCTGGTCGTGGATGAAGCTCAGTGGCTTAATCGAGAGACGTTCGAATATTTCCGGTTCGTCTGGGACCACCCGTACTCGCAGATCGCGATTGTCTTCGCCGGCGGCGAGGGGGCGCACACGGTGTTGCGGAAGGAGCCGATGCTCTCCTCGCGCATCTTCATCTGGCAGCACGTCACCAAGCTCACTCTGGAGGAAGTTCAGCAGGTCATCCCCCTCTACCACCCTGTCTGGGCACGGACTGATCCCGTGGACATCGCCTTCGCCGACCGCCACGCGGCTCATGGCAACTTCCGTAACTGGGCCCGGCTAACAGCCCACACTCTGACCGCACTTGAACGGACAGGCCGCGACCACCCTGACCGGGAGGTGCTGCGCTGGGCGTTCAGCAGACTGGGCAGTTGGAGTGGCTGATGACGGATCGCTGCGGCACCCCAGACCGTAGGTGCCGCGGGTCAGCGGAGCGGACCATGGCCTTAGATCCTGAGCTGATCCGAGAGCTATTTTGAACCATGCTGCTACTGGTCCTGGAGGCGGAGCCGGAAGGATCCGGTGGGGGAGCGGAGCGGACACACCCAACGGGCCGAAGGCCCGGACCCCGTGAAACGGGGTCATCCAAGCCTGCGAAGCAGGCAGTTCGGATGGAGCGCAGCGGAACCCGAACAGTCCGGAGCGCAGCGCAGGACTCCGGCCCGAAGGGCCGGCTCTGGCTCGGCGAAGCCGAGCCCCGCCGAGCGCAGCGAGGCGGTTCATTGCCCTGGAGCGAAGCGGAGGGGCAAGGCGCCGAAGGCGCCCTCGGCCGAGCGCAGCGAGGCCAGTCTCTCCTGAGCGCGCAGCGCTCAGGTACCCGCTCCGCGGG
>NZ_JBWKLE010000010.1:0-244086 GCF_056430495.1 Streptomyces sp. NPDC045967
GGCCAACGGCTCGCGGACCGTCGAGGTGTACTCGCAGCGTGAGGACGCGGCGGATGAGGACGGCGCCGACACCTGGACCCGGCACGCCACCGGCACGCTGGCGGTCACCGGGGCCCAGGGCGCGGGGCAGGGCTTCGACTTCGCCGCCTGGCCCCCGGCCGGTGCCCAGCCGGTCGAGGTGGGGGAGTTCTACGCCGACCTGGACGAGCGCGGCTTCGGTTACGGTCCGGCGTTCCAGGGCCTGCGGGCGGTGTGGCGCTGCGGTGAGGAGGTCTTCGCCGAGGTCGCCCTGCCCGAGGAACTGCGCGGGGAGGCAGACCAGTTCGGCATCCACCCGGCGTTGCTGGACGCGGCCCTGCAGGCCGGCACCTTCGCCGGTCCGGCCGACGCGGCGGACGGGGAAACGGGCGAGGCCGTACTGGCCTTCGCGTGGAACGGTCTCGTGCTGCATGCCGTGGGCGCCTCCGCCCTGCGCGTACGGGTCGCCCCGGCGGGCCCGGACGCCCTGGCGGTCGAGGCCGCGGACGCCACCGGCGCCCTGGTGGTGACGATGGACTCGTTGGTGTCCCGGCCGGTGTCCGCCGAGCAGCTCGACGCCGCGGCGGCGGACGGGACCCGCTCCTCCCTCTTCGCGGTGGAGTGGACCGGGCTGGATCTGGACGAAGGACTGGAGCCGTCGCCCTGGTGGGTGCCGGTGGACCGCGCCGAGGACGTTGCGGCGCTGGCCGACGACGCCGCGGCGGGCCTCGGCGCGCCGGCGGCGGCCGTTCTGGATGCGGTCGGCGGCGACGGCGAGGACGCCGTTCTGGCCCTGTCCTCCCGTGTCCTGGAGGTCGTCCAGGCGTGGCTGGCCGGGAACGGGCTGGAGGGGTCGCGGCTGGTGGTGCTGACCCGGGGCGCGGTGGCGGCCGGCGACGGCACGGTCACCGACCCGGCCGGCTCGGCGGTGTGGGGCCTGGTGCGCGCCGCACAGTCGGAGAACCCGGACCGGATCGTCCTGCTCGACACCGATCCGGCCTGCGACGGCAGTGCGGAGCTGGTCCTGGGCGCGGTGCTGGCCTGCGGCGAGCCGCAGGTCGCCGTCCGGGGCACGGCCTTCTCCGTCCCCCGGCTCGCCCGGATCGGCAACGGGGCCGCGGAAGGCCCCGCGAACGATGCCGCGGCCGGTTCGGCGATGTTCGGTCCGGAAGGCACGGTCCTGATCTCGGGCGCCGGATCGCTGGGCGCGCTGGCCGCCCGCCACCTCGTCACCCGACTCGGTGTGCGCCGTCTGGTGCTGGCCAGCCGCAAGGGGCCGGACGCCGACGGCGTGGCCGACCTGGTGGCCGAACTCACCGCCCAGGGCGCCACGGTGTCGGCGGTGGCCTGCGACGTGTCCGACCGCGGCCAGGTGGAGGCGCTCCTCGCCTCCGTGCCGGCCGACCACCCCCTGCGCGGTGTCGTCCACACCGCGGGTGTGTTCGACGCCGGAGTGATCGGGGCACTGACCCCGGAGCGGCTCGCGAAGGTGTACGCGCCGAAGGTGGACGCGGTGCGCCACCTCGACGAACTGACCCGCGGCACGGACCTCGACGCCTTCCTCGTCTACTCCTCCGCGTCGTCAGTCTTTATGGGAGCTGGTAGTGGCGGATACGCCGCGGCCAATGCTTTCCTGGACGGGTTGATGGCCCACCGACGAGCGGCCGGCCTGCCGGGTCTGTCGCTCGCCTGGGGTCCGTGGCATACGGCCACCCATCTGGGGGACACCATCGACGACCTCACCAAGGCTCAGATGAGCCGGCGTGAGGGACGCGGGGGCATCACGGCGCTCGAGCCGGCCGAGGGCATGGAGCTCTTCGGTGCGGCTGTGGGCTCCTCGGGGTCCGGGCACGCCCTGCTGGTGCCGGTCGCGTTGGACGTGCGGGGAGCACGCGCCGACGCGGCGGCCGGTGGCGGTGTTCCGCACCTGCTGCGCGGGCTGGTGCGCACCGGCCGTCAGCAGGCGAGGGCGGCGGCCACCGGTGACGAGCGCGGACAGCTGTCCGCGCGGCTCGCCGGACTCGACGCCACAGAACAGGAGGCACTGCTTCTCGACCTGGTCCGGACGCAGATCGCGGTCGTGCTCGGCCACTCCGGGCTGGAAGGCGTCCGGGCGGAGACGGCGTTCAAGGACGCCGGATTCGACTCGCTCACCTCGGTGGAACTGCGCAACCGGATGCGTGAGGCCACCGGCCTGAAGCTTCCGGCCACGCTGGTCTTCGACTATCCCACCCCGTTGGCGCTCGCCCGGCACCTGTGCGAGGAACTCGCGGTCGACAAGGCGCCCCCCGCCGACTCGGTGCTGGCCGGTCTCGCCGGCCTGGACGCGGCCATCGAGTCCGCGGCGTCCGATGCGCAGGCCCGGGACCGGATCGCGGTACGCCTGCGGGAACTGCTGAAGGCGGCCGAGGCGGCGGGCGCCCCGTCCGGCGCGGCGGGAGCGGCGGACGTGTCCGACCAGGACCTCGACAGCGCGAGCGACGAGGACCTGTTCGCGATCTTCGACCGGCTCGACTGAGCCGGACCGTACGGCCGGGCCCGGGTGGGCCCGGCCGTACGGTCCCGCACGACGGTGCGGGACCGACCCCACCACCACCCGCGGCATTCGCACACATCGATTTCCTGGGAGCTGAATTCAGTGGCTGACGAGGTACAACTCCGCGACTACCTCAAGAGGGCCATCGCCGACGCCCGCGATGCCCGCAAGCGGCTGCGCGAGGTCGAGGACCAGGCGCGGGAGCCCATCGCCATCGTCTCCATGGCGTGCCGCTACCCGGGAGGTGTGTCCTCTCCGGAGGAGCTGTGGAAGCTGGTGGCCGACGGGCGCGACACCGTCTCCGACTTCCCCGACAACCGTCACTGGGATCTGGAGGCGCTGATCGACCCGGACCCCGACAGTGCGGGCACCTCGTACGTCAGCCAGGGCGGCTTCGTCCATGACGCGGGCCTCTTCGACGCCGGGTTCTTCGGGATCTCGCCGCGCGAGGCCCTGGCCATGGACCCCCAGCAGCGGCTGCTGCTGGAAACCTCCTGGGAGGCGTTCGAGGGCGCCGGCATCGACCCCGTCTCGCTGAAGGGCAGCGACGTCGGCGTGTTCACGGGCATATCCGCCCAGGGCTACGGGACCGCCGGCGGGTCGGTCGCGCCGGAGCTGGAGGCCTTCGCGGGTGCGGCGACGGCGTCGAGCGTGGCGTCGGGCCGCGTGTCGTACGTGTTCGGCTTCGAGGGGCCCGCGGTGTCGATCGACACCGGGTGCTCCTCATCGCTCGTCGCGATGCACCTGGCCGCGCAGGCGCTGCGGCAGGGGGACTGCTCGCTCGCCCTGGCCGGCGGCGTCATGGTGATGGCCACCCCCGGCACGTTCATGGCCTTCTCCCGGCAGCGCGGGCTGGCCGCCGACGGACGCTGCAAGGCGTACGCGGACGGTGCGGACGGCATGGGCCTGTCCGAAGGTGTGGGTGTGGTGCTGCTCGAACGGCTCTCGGTCGCGCGCGCCCGCGGGCACCGGGTGCTGGCCGTGCTGCGCGGCAGCGCGCTGAACCAGGACGGCGCGTCCAACGGCCTCACGGCGCCGAACGGGCCGTCGCAGCAGCGCGTCATCCGCAAGGCACTGGCCAATGCCGGGCTCTCCCCGTCCGAGGTGGATGCGGTCGAGGGCCACGGAACGGGGACGACGCTGGGCGACCCCATCGAAGCGCAGGCGCTGCTGGCCACGTACGGCCGGGACCGGGACCCGCAGAACCCGTTGTGGCTGGGCTCGTCGAAGTCGAACCTGGGACACACGCAGGCCGCCGCCGGGGTGGCCGGCGTCATCAAGATGGTGCAGGCGATGCGGCACGGGCTGCTCCCGGCGACCCTGCACGTGGACGCGCCCACACGGCAGGTGGATTGGACCGACGGGGCCATCGAGCTGCTCACCGAGGCCCGGGAGTGGCCGCGGAGCGGCCGTCCGCGCCGGGTGGGCATCTCCTCGTTCGGCATCAGCGGGACGAACGCGCACCTGATTTTGGAAGAGGCCCCCACCGAAGAGGCGGCGCCGGCGCCGGCAGAGGGAACGGACCGGCCGGTGGCGGAGCAGTCCGCGGCCGCGCCCGCCGGGGCGGTGCCGCTGGTGGTGTCCGCGCGCAGCGCCGGTTCGCTGGCCGGTCAGGCGGAGCGGCTCGCGGCGTTCCTCGAGGGCGCCGAGGAGGCGGTGACGCCGGCGGATGTGGCCGGGGCGCTCGTCTCGGAGCGTTCCGTCTTCAGTGAACGCGCGGTCGTCGTGGCCGACTCGGGCGACCGCGATGCCGCGCCGGCCGCGCTCCGGGCGCTGGCCCGGGGCGAGGACGTGCCCGGTGTGGTGACCGGTAGCGCGGTCGGCTCTCCGGGCAAGGTGGTGTGGGTGTTCCCGGGGCAGGGTGCGCAGTGGGCGGGTATGGGCCGTGAACTGCTGGATTCATCCCAGGTGTTCGCGGCACGGATCGCTGAGTGTGCGGCGGCTTTGGAGCCGTTCGTGGACTGGTCGCTGGTCGAGGTGTTGCGCGGGGAGACGGATCCGGAGCTGATGGAGCGGGTGGATGTGCTCCAGCCGGCCAGTTTCGCGGTGATGGTGGGTCTGGCGGCGGTGTGGTCCTCCGTGGGGATCACGCCGGACGCGGTGCTCGGCCACTCCCAGGGTGAGATCGCGGCCGCGTGCGTGGCCGGTGCGCTCTCCCTGGAGGACGCGGCGCGGGTGGTGGCCCTGCGCAGTCAGGCCATCGCGAGGGATCTGGCGGGTCGGGGCGGTATGGCTTCGGTCGCGCTGAGCGAGGCCGATGCGGTTGCGCGGATTCTGCCGTGGGCCGATCGGGTGGAGGTCGCCGCGGTCAACGGTCCGTCGTCGGTGGTGATCGCGGGTGACGCGCAGGCGCTGGATGAGGCCCTGGCGGCCCTGTCGGCCGACGGTGTGCGGGTCCGCCGGGTCGCGGTGGACTACGCCTCGCACACCCGGCACGTCGAGGCGATTCGCGAGGCGCTCGCCGAGGCCCTCGCCGGGATCGAGGCGCAGACCCCGAAGACCCCCTTCTACTCGACCGTCACCGGCGGTTGGATCGGGACTACCGACGCCCTCGACGGTGACTACTGGTACCGCAACCTCCGCGGCCAGGTCGGCTTCGGCCCGGCGGTGGCGGAGCTGCTCGACCAGGGCCACGGGGTGTTCGTGGAGGTCAGCGCCCACCCGGTGCTGGTCCAGCCGATCACCGAGGCCGTCGACCTGGCCGAGACCGACGCCGGTGTCGTGGTGACCGGATCCCTGCGGCGCGAGGACGGCGGGCTGCGCCGTCTGCTCGTGTCCGTGGCCGAACTCTTCGTCCGTGGACTGGCCGTGGACTGGAGCGCTGTCGTGCCCGAGCCCACCGCTCGGGTGGACCTCCCGACGTACGCCTTCGACCACCAGCACTACTGGCTCAAGCCGGGCGAGTCGGCCACCGACGCCGCCTCCCTCGGACTGGCCGGTGCCGATCACCCGCTCCTGGGCGCGGTCGTACGGCTTCCCCAGTCGGACGGACTGGTCTTCACCTCCCGGCTGTCGCTGCGCACGCACCCCTGGCTCGCCGATCACACCCTCGGCGGTGCGGCGGTGGTCCCCGGTGCGGCGTACGTCGACCTCGCGGTGCGTGCCGGTGACGAGTTCGGCTACGGCGTGCTGGAACAGCTCGTGATCGAGGCGCCGTTGGTGGTGCCCGAGCAGGGCGGGGTCCGGATTCAGGTTGCGGTCGGTGGTCCGGGTGAGGGCGGTGGCCGTCCGGTGGAGGTGTTCGCGCTGCGTGAGGACGCCGCGGGCGGGGATGTGTGGACGCGGCATGCGAGGGGTGTGCTGGCGGAGTCGGCTTCGGTGTCCGGTTCCGGGTTCGACTTCACCGTGTGGCCGCCGGCCGGCGCTCAGCCGGTGGAGGTCGGGGAGTTCTATGCCGGTCTGGTGGAGGACGGGTACGGCTATGGTCCGGCGTTCCAGGGTCTGCGGGCGGTGTGGCGGCGCGGCGAGGAGGTCTTCGCCGAGGTCGCGCTGCCGGAGGAGTTGCGCAAGGAGGCCGGTGGGTTCGGTGTCCATCCGGCGTTGCTGGAGTCGGCGGTGCAGGCCGGGCAGGCCGCACTGATCGACGCGGTGGGCGGTGGGTTGCGGCAGCCGCTGGAGTGGAGCGGTGTGGTGCTGCACGCCGTGGGTGCCTCGGCGCTGCGGGTGCGGTGGGTGCCGGCGGGTGCGGACACGCTGTCCGTGGAGGCGGCCGACGAGACCGGCGGGCTCGTGGTCACGCTGGACTCCGTGGTGTCCCGGCCGCTGTCTCCGGAGCAGATGGGAGCGGCTCCGGACGCCGCGTCCGCCGACTCCCTGTTCGCGGTGGACTGGACCGAGCCTGCCGTCTTCGAGGCGCAGGACTCCGCCCCGTGGTGGGTGCCGGTGACCACGGCCGAGGACGTCGCGGCCCTGGCCGAGAGCGTGGTGCCGCCCGTGGCGCTGCTGGAAGCGGTCGGTGGTGACGGTGAGGACGCCGCACTGGCGCTGACCTCCCGCGTGCTGGGAGCCGTGCAGGCGTGGCTGGCCGCCCCCGGACTGGAGGAGTCCCACCTGGTCGTGGTCACCCGGGGCGCGGTCCCCGCGGGTGACGGCACCGTCACCGACCCGGCCGGATCGGCCGTGTGGGGCCTGGTCCGGGCCGCGCAGGTCGAGCACCCGGACCGGATCGTCCTGATCGACGCCGACCCGGCCTCCGAGGACGGAGCGACAAGCCTGCTGGGCGCGGTGCTGGCCTGCGGCGAACCGCAGGTCGCCGTCCGTGGCACCGCCCTCTCCGTGCCGCGTCTGGTCCGCGCCGGGGCCGCGGCCCCGGATACCGCGTCCGCGTTCGCCACCGAAGGCACCGTCCTGGTCTCCGGCGCCGGCGCCCTGGGCGCTCTGGTGGCCCGACACCTGGTGACCCGGCACGGTGTACGCAGTCTCGTACTGGCCAGCCGGAAGGGCCCGGCGGCCGAGGGCATGACGGAGCTCGTCGCCGAGCTGACCGGGCAGGGCGCCGCCGTGGCGGTGGCCGCCTGCGACGTGTCCGACCGCGACCAGGTGCGCTCGCTGCTGGCGTCGGTCCCGGCCGAGTACCCGCTGACCGGTGTCGTGCACACCGCCGGCGTACTGGACGACGGTGTGGTCGCCGCGCAGACCCCGGAGCGGCTCGCGAGGGTGTTCGCCCCGAAGGTCGACGCGGTACGCCACCTCGACGAGCTCACCCGCGGCCTGGACCTCGACACGTTCGTGGTCTTCTCCTCCGCCTCCGGCGTGTTCGGATCGGCCGGACAGGCCAACTACGCGGCGGCGAACGCCTTCCTGGACGGCTTGATGGCCGCCCGCCACGCAGCGGGCCTGCCCGGGCAGTCACTGGCCTGGGGCCTGTGGGAGCAGGCCACCGCCATGACCGCCCACCTGGGCGGAGCCGACCAGGCACGGGCCGGCCGCGGCGGTGTGCAGGCGATGACGGCGGCGCAGGGCATGCGGCTGCTCGACGCGGCCGCCGCGTCGGACCTGCCGCTGCTCGTCCCGGTCAACCTGGACCTGCGGGCGCTGCGCGGCCAGGCCGCGGCCGGCGCGGGAGTCCCGCACCTGATGCGGGGCCTGGTGCGGGCCGGCCGGCACGTCGCGCGGGCCGCGGCCGCCACCGACGGCGGGCTGGTCGCCCGCCTGGCCGTGCTTCCCGCGGCGGAACAGGAAGCCCTGCTCCTCGATCTGGTGCGCACCCAGGTCGCGGTCGTGCTCGGCCACGCCGGACCGGAAGCCGTCCGGGCGGACATGGCGTTCAAGGACACCGGGTTCGACTCGCTCACCTCGGTGGAGCTGCGCAACCGGCTGCGCGAGGCGACGGGTCTCAAACTCCCGGCGACGCTGGTCTTCGACTACCCCACCCCGCTGACCATCGCCCGCTACCTGCGCGACGAACTCGGCACCAGCGACGACGTGCTGTCGCAGCTCAACGCGAAGATCGAGGACGTCGAGTCGCTGATCACCGGTCTGCGCCTCGACCAGAAATCCAGCATCGCCCTTCGCCTCCAGGGTTTGGTGGCCAGGTGCAACGGAGTGCTCGAGGCGAGCGACGCCTCCACGGTGGCGGAGCAACTGGAGTCCGCGTCCGCCGATGAGATCTTCGACTTCATCGATGGTGAATTCGGCCTCATCTGACACCGGTTCCCGCTGTGCGGCTCCATCACATCTTCGTTAAGGACTGAAGAATGGCCACGGACGAAAAACTCCTCAAGTACCTCAAGCGCGTCACCACCGAGCTGCACACCCTGCGTCAGCAGGGCTCCCGCCACGCCGACGAGCCGATCGCGATCGTCGGCATGGCGTGCCGGTTCCCCGGTGGTGTGACGGGGCCGGAGGACTTGTGGAGCTTGGTGTCCGAGGGCCGTGACGCGATGTCGTCCTTCCCGGAGGACCGCGGCTGGGACCTGGACGCCCTCTTCGACCCGGACCCCGACCACGCGGGTACCTCGTACACGGACCAGGGCGGCTTCCTGCAAGGCGCCGGCCTCTTCGACGCGGGATTCTTCGGCATCTCCCCGCGCGAGGCGCTGGTGATGGACCCGCAGCAGCGGCTGCTGCTGGAGACCTCGTGGGAGGCGCTGGAGGGCGCCGGCATCGACCCGGTGTCGCTGAAGGGCACCGATGTCGGAGTGTTCTCCGGGGTGTTCACCCAGGGCTACGGGGCCGGAGTCGGTGCGATCCCGCCGGAGCTGGAGGGCTTCGCGGGCACCGGAGGCGCCTCCAGCGTGGCGTCCGGGCGCGTGAGTTACGTGCTGGGGCTGGAGGGACCGGCGGTCACCGTGGACACCGCCTGTTCGTCCTCGCTGGTGACGATGCACCTGGCCGCGCAGTCACTGCGCCAGGGTGAATGCTCGATGGCGCTGGCCGGCGGCGCGACCGTGATGGCGACGCCCGGCACCTTCGTGGCGTTCTCCCGGCAGCGGGTCCTGGCGGGCGACGGCCGGTGCCGGGCGTTCGCGGACGGCGCGGACGGCACGGGCTGGGCCGAGGGCGTGGGCGTGGTCGTCCTGGAACGGCTGTCGGTGGCGCGCGAGCGTGGACACCAGGTGCTGGCGGTGCTGCGCAGCAGCGCGGTCAACCAGGACGGCGCCTCCAACGGCCTGACGGCGCCGAACGGCCCGTCGCAGCAGCGGGTCATCCGCAAGGCGCTGGCCAGTGCTGGGCTGGTGCCGGCGGACGTGGACGTCGTGGAGGCGCACGGGACCGGTACGGCCCTGGGCGACCCGATCGAGGCGCAGGCGCTGCTGGCGACCTACGGCCAGGGCCGTGACCCGGAGCAGCCGCTCTGGCTGGGTTCCCTGAAGTCGAACATCGGGCACACTCAGGCCGCCGCGGGTGTGGCCGGCGTGATCAAGATGGTGCAGGCGATCCGGCACGGCGTCATGCCCCCCACGCTCCACGTCGAGAAGCCGACCACGCAGGTGGACTGGACCGAGGGCGCGGTGGAGCTGCTCACCGAGGCGCGGGAGTGGCCGCGCGGTGGCCGGCCGCGCCGCGCGGGCGTCTCCTCGTTCGGTGTCAGTGGCACGAACGCGCACGTGATCCTGGAGGAAGCGCCGCACGACGAAGCGACGCACGACGAAGCGCCGCAAGAGGAAGCACCGCAAGAGGAAGCACCGGAGCAGGGGGCGGCCCCCGGCGGCGTGGTGCCGCTGGTGGTGTCGGCGCGCAGCGCCGACGCCCTGGCCGGTCAGGCCGACCGCCTGGCCGCGTACCTGGAGTCCGCCGACGGCGAGGTGCCCCTGGCGGGCGTGGCCGGGGCGCTGCTGTCGGGCCGCGCACTCCTCGGTGAGCGCGCGGTGGTCGTGGCCGGCTCCGACCAGGAGGCGCTGGCCGGTCTGCGGGCGCTGGCCCGCGGCGAGAACGCACCCGGCGTCGTCACCGGCACCGCGACCGGTGCGGGTGCGCCGGGCAAGACCGTGTGGGTGTTCCCCGGCCAGGGCTCCCAGCGCGTGGGCATGGGCCAGGAGCTGTACGACCGGTACCCGGTGTTCGCGAAGGCGCTGGACGAGGCGTGCGAGCAGCTGGACGCGCGGCTGGCCGGGCACGTCGACCACCCGGTGCGCGACGTCGTCTTCGGCGCGGTGCCGGACAGCGGCGAACTCCTCGGCCGGACGGTGTACACGCAGGCCGGACTGTTCGCGGTGGAAACCGCCCTGTACCGGCTGGTGGAGTCCTGGGGCGTGCGGCCCGACGTCGTGATCGGGCACTCGGTCGGCGAGATCACGGCCGCCCACGTCGCGGGCGCGCTGTCCCTGCCGGACGCGGCGCGCCTGGTCGCCGCCCGCGGCCGGCTGATGCAGGCGCTGCCGCCGGGCGGGGCCATGGTCGCGGTCGGGGCCGGCGAGGCGGAGGTCGCCGGGCTGCTGGGCGAGGGCGTGGAGATCGCTGCCGTCAACGGCCCGGCCTCGGTGGTGCTCTCCGGTGAGGAGGAAGTGGTCCTCGCCGCGGCCGCCCGGCTCAAGGAGCGCGGACACAAGACGAAGCGGCTGGCGGTGTCGCACGCGTTCCATTCCCTGCGGATGGAGCCGATGCTGGCCGAGTTCGCCGCCGAGCTGGACGGCATCGAGTGGCGGAGCCCGGCCGTACCGGTGGTCTCGAACGTGACCGGCCGCCTGGCCGGGCCGCAGGAGCTCGCCGACCCGCAGTACTGGGCCGGACACGTACGCCGGCCGGTGCGGTTCGCCGAGGGGATCGCCGCCGCGGTGGAGTACGGCGGCTCGCTGTTCGTCGAGCTGGGCCCGGGAGCGGCGCTGACCGGCCTGGTGCAGGAGACGGCTGCCGCCGCGGACACCGACGCGACCTGCGTCGCGGCCCTGCGCGACGGCCGCCCGGAGGAGCAGACGCTGCTGGCCTCGCTGGCCGGGCTGTTCGTCCGCGGGGTGGCCGTGGACTGGAGCGGTCTGTTGCCGCGGGCACCCCGACCGGCGTGGGCCGACCTGCCGACGTACGCCTTCGACCGACGGCACTACTGGCTCCCGCCGGCCGGACAGGCCACCGACGCCGCGTCGTTGGGGCAAACGACCGCCGACCACCCGCTGCTGGGCGCGGTGGTGCGCCTCCCGCAGTCCGACGGGCTCGTCTTCACCTCGCGCCTGTCGCTGCGCTCGCACCCCTGGCTGGCCGACCACCGGGTCGGCGGAGTGGTGCTCGTCGCCGGCACCGGGCTCGTGGAGCTCGCGGTGCGCGCCGGTGACGAGGTCGGCTGCGGGGTCCTGGACGAGCTCGTGATCGAGGCACCGCTGGTGGTGCCCGAGCAGGGCGGCGTACGGGTTCTGGTCGCGGTCGGCGGCGCGGGCGCGAACGGCTCGCGCACCGTGGACGTGTACTCCCAGCGCGAGGACCTGCTCGACGACGGCGCCGACAGCTGGGCACGGCACGCCACCGGCATGCTCTCCGCCCCCGCCCCGACCGAGGGCGGCGGCGACCGCTTCGACTTCACCGCCTGGCCGCCGCCCGGCGCCCAGCCCGTCGAGCTCGGGGACTTCTACGCGGGTCTGGTCGAGAGCGGTTACGGCTACGGTCCGGTGTTCCAGGGCCTGCGGGCGGTGTGGCGGCGCGGCGGGGAACTCTTCGCCGAGGCCGCCCTGCCCGAGGAGCACCGCAAGGAGGCCGCCCGGTACGGCATCCACCCGGCGCTGCTGGACGCGGCCCTGCACACCGGCATGTTCGGCGCCGCGACGGGCACCGCGGGCGAGGAGTCCGGGCGGCCGGTGCTGCCGTTCGCGTGGAACGGGCTCGAGCTGCACGCCGCGGGCGCCACGGCACTGCGGGTGCGCATGGCGCCCGGCGGGCCGGGAGCCGTCTCGCTGACGGCGGCGGACGAGACCGGCGGCCTGGTCGTGACCCTGGACTCGCTGGTGTCCCGTCCGGTGTCGGCCGAACAGCTGGACACGGCGGCGGACACGGCGGTCGCCCACGCGCTGTTCCGGGTGGAGTGGAGCGAGCTGCCCGCCGCCCAGGCCGCGCAGCCGGCGCCGTCCTGGGCGGCGGTGTCCCGCGCCGACGACGTGCCGGCCCTCGCCGGGCGCGCCGACCTGCCGCCGGTGACGCTGCTGGAAGCGGTCGGCGGCGTGGGTGAGGACGCCGTACTGGCGCTGACCTCGCGGGTGCTGGAGGTCGTGCAGGCGTGGCTGGCCGCGTCCGGACTGGAGGAGTCGCGGCTGGTCGTCGTGACCCGGGGCGCGGTCCCCGCCGGTGACGGCACGGTGACCGACCCGGCCGGCTCGGCGGTGTGGGGTCTGGTGCGCGCCGCGCAGGCGGAGAACCCGGACCGGATCGTCCTGATCGACGCCGACCCGGCCGGTGACGGAGACGTGCTGCCGGTCCTGGCCGCGGTGCTGGCCGGAGGCGAGCCGCAGGTGGCCGTCCGCGGCGCCGCGCTGTCGGTCCCGCGGCTCGCCCGTGCGGCCGCCCAGGCCCCGGCCGCCCCGGCGGTCTTCGGGCCGGACGGCACGGTCCTGGTCACGGGCGCCGGATCCCTGGGCGCGCTCGTGGCCCGGCACCTGGTCACCCGGCACGGCGTACGGAGCCTGGTGCTGGCCAGCCGCCGCGGTGCGCAGGCCGAGGGCATGACGGAGCTCGTCGCGGAGTTGACCGGGCAGGGCGCGGCCGTGGCGGTGGCCGCCTGCGACGTGTCCGACCGCGAGCAGGTGCGCTCGCTGCTGGCGTCGGTCCCGGCCGAGTACCCGCTGACCGGTGTCGTGCACACCGCCGGCGTACTGGACGACGGCGTGGTCGCCGCGCAGAGCCCGGAGCGGCTCGCGAGGGTGTTCGCCCCGAAGGTCGACGCGGTACGCCACCTCGACGAGCTCACCCGCGGCCTGGACCTCGACACGTTCGTGGTCTTCTCCTCCGCCTCCGGCGTGTTCGGATCGGCCGGACAGGCCAACTACGGCGCGGCGAACGCCTTCCTGGACGGGCTGGTGGCCGGCCGTCGCGCGGCGGGCCTGCCGGGCCTGTCGCTGGCCTGGGGCCTGTGGGAGCAGATCGACGGCATGACCGCCCACCTCAGCGGCGCCGACCAGGCGCGCATGAACCGCGGCGGTGTGCAGGCGATTTCCGCCGTGGAGGGCATGGAGCTGTTCGACGCCGCCGTGGAGACCGGGCAGGCGCTGGTGGTGCCGGTCAAGCTCGACCTGCGCGCCGTACGGGCCGACGCCGTAGCCGGTGCGGGAGTGCCGCCCCTGCTGCGCGGCCTGGTGCGGGCCGGCCGGCAGGCGGCGCGGGCGGTGTCCGCCGGGGACGGCGGGCTGCTCCGCCGCCTCGCCGGGCTCGGCGCGGCGGAGCAGGAGGCCCTGCTCCTGGATCTGGTGCGGGCGCAGGTCGCGCTGGTGCTCGGGCACACCGGGCCCGGCGGCGTCGGGGCGGAGACGGCGTTCAAGGACGCCGGTTTCGACTCGCTCATCTCCGTGGAACTGCGCAACCGGCTCCGTGAGGAGACCGGACTGAAGCTTCCGGCGACGCTGGTCTTCGACTACCCGACCCCGCTGGCGCTCGCCCGCTACCTGCGCGACGAGCTCGGGGACACGGTGGCCGGCGCCCCCGCCTCCACCGTGACCGCCGTCGCGGATCCCGACGAGCCCATCGCCATCGTCGGCATGGCCTGCCGGCTGCCGGGCGGTGTGACGGATCCCGAAGACCTGTGGCGGCTGGTGTCCGAGGGCCGCGAGGGCATGTCCGACTTCCCGGACGACCGCGGCTGGGACCTGGACGGCCTGTTCGACGCGGACCCCGACAGCACCGGCACCTCCTACACCTCCCAGGGCGGGTTCCTGCGCGGGGCGGGGCTCTTCGACCCGGCGTTCTTCGGGATCTCCCCGCGCGAGGCCCTCGCCATGGACCCCCAGCAGCGCGTGCTGCTCGAGACCTCCTGGGAGGCCATGGAGCAGGCCGGGATCGACCCCGCCTCGCTGAAGGGCACCGACGTCGGCGTGTTCTCGGGCGTCTCCAGCCAGGGCTACGGCGCGGGCGCCGGCGAGGCGCCGGAGCTGGAGGGCTTCGCGGCCACGGCGTCCGCGGCGAGCGTGGCCTCCGGCCGCGTCTCGTACGTGTTCGGGTTCGAGGGCCCGGCGGTCACCATCGACACCGCCTGCTCCTCCTCGCTGGTGGCGATGCACCTGGCCGCGCAGGCGCTGCGGCAGGGCGAGTGCTCGATGGCGCTCGCCGGCGGCGCGACGGTGATGGCGTCCCCCGGCACCTTCGTGGAGTTCTCCCGGCAGCGCGGCCTCGCCGCCGACGGCCGGTGCAAGTCCTACGCCGACGGCGCGGACGGCACCGGCTGGGCCGAAGGCGTGGGCGTGGTGGCGCTGGAGCGGCTGTCGGTGGCGCGCGAGCGCGGCCACCGGGTGCTGGCGGTGCTGCGCGGCAGCGCCGTCAACCAGGACGGCGCGTCGAACGGTCTGACGGCGCCGAACGGACCGTCGCAGCAGCGGGTCATCCGCCGGGCCCTGGACAGTGCGGGTCTCGCCCCCTCCGAGGTGGACGTGGTCGAGGGCCACGGAACCGGCACCGCGCTCGGCGACCCGATCGAAGCGCAGGCACTGCTCGCCACGTACGGCCGGGACCGCGACCCGGAACAGCCGCTGTGGCTCGGCTCGCTCAAGTCCAACATCGGCCACGCACAGGCCGCCGCGGGCGTGGCCAGCGTGATCAAGATGGTGCAGGCCATGCGGCACGGGGTCATGCCCCCGACGCTGCACGTGGACGAGCCCACGAGCCAGGTCGACTGGACGGCGGGAGCCGTCGAGCTGCTCACCGAGGCGCGCGCATGGCCCCGCAACGGCCATCCGCGCCGAGCGGGGGTGTCCTCCTTCGGCATCAGCGGGACCAACGCCCACCTGATCCTCGAAGAGGCACCGGCGCAGGCGGCGCAGCCCGCCGCCGAGGAGCCGACGACCGCCGGTGTGTGGCCGTTGGTGGTCTCCGCGCGGAACGCCGGCTCGCTCCCGCGGCAGGCCGGGCGGCTCGCGGAGTTCCTCACCGGCGCCGAGGAGGCGCCGCTGGCGGACGTGGCCGCGGCGCTGGTGTCGGGCCGCGCGCTCTTCGGTGAACGGGCGGTCGTCGTGGCCGGTTCGGACGAGGAGGCCCTCGCCGGTCTGCAGGCGCTGGCCCGCGGTGAGAGCGCCCCCGGTGTCGTCTCCGGCAGCGCCGGCTCGGGCACGCACGGCAAGGTGGTGTGGGTGTTCCCGGGGCAGGGTGCGCAGTGGGCGGGCATGGGCCGTGAACTGCTGGACTCCTCCCCGGTGTTCGCGGAGCGGATCGCTGAGTGTGCGGCGGCTCTGGAGCCGTTCGTGGACTGGTCGCTGATCGAGGTGCTGCGCGGGGAGGGCGACCCCGGGCTCATCGAACGGGTCGACGTGCTCCAACCCGCCAGCTTCGCCGTCATGGTGGGCCTGGCAGCGGTCTGGGAGTCGGTCGGCATCACACCGGACGCGGTACTCGGCCACTCGCAGGGCGAGATCGCGGCCGCCTGCGTGGCCGGGGCCCTCTCCCTCGACGACGCGGCGCGCGTGGTGGCCCTGCGCAGCCGGGTCATCGCCTCGGAGCTGGCCGGGCGCGGCGGTATGGCCTCGGTGGCACTGAGCGCGGACGAGGCGCTCGCGCGCATCCAGCCGTGGGAGGGCCGCGTCGAGGTCGCCGCGGTCAACGGGCCGGCCTCCGTGGTGATCGCGGGTGACGCCGAAGCCCTGGACGAGGCCCTGGCGGCCCTGACCGCCGACGGCGTCCGGGTCCGGCGGGTCGCGGTGGACTACGCCTCCCACACCCGGCACGTCGAGGACGTCCGCGACGCGCTCGCCGAGGCACTGGCCGGCGTCGCGGCCCAAGAGCCCCGGATCCCCTTCCACTCCACCGTCACCGGCGGCCGGATCCAGGACGCGGGCGTCCTGGACGGCGACTACTGGTACCGCAACCTGCGCGCGCAGGTGGGCTTCGGCCCCGCCGTCGCCGACCTCCTGCGCCAGGGCCACGGGGTGTTCCTGGAGGTCAGCGCCCACCCGGTGCTGGTCCAGCCCATCACCGAGACCGTCGACGCCCACGGCTCCGACGCCCTCGTGACCGGATCCCTGCGCCGCGAGGACGGCGGCCTGCGCCGTCTCCTCGCCTCCATGGCCGAACTCTTCGTCCGCGGCGTGGCCGTGGACTGGACCGGGGTCCTGCCGCAGACCTCCGCCGAACGGCGGGTCGAGCTGCCCACCTACGCCTTCGACCACCAGCACTACTGGCTCCGGCCGGCCGGACAGCCGACCGACGCCACCTCGCTGGGCCTCGCCGGCGCCGACCACCCGATGCTGGGCGCCGTGGTACAGCTGCCGCATTCCGACGGGTTCATCTTCACGTCGCGGCTGTCGCTGCGCACGCACCCGTGGCTGACCGATCACCGGGTCCAAGGGGTGGTCCTCGTACCGGGCACCGGCCTGGTGGAACTCGCGGTGCGCGCCGGCGACGAAGCCGGGTGCGGGGTGCTGGAGGAACTCGTCATCGAAGCCCCGCTGGTGGTGCCCGAGCACGGCGGCGTACGCGTGCAGGTCGTGGTCGGCGGGCCACGGGAGAACAGCTCGCGCACGGTGGACGTCTACTCGCAGCGCGAGGACGCCGCGGGCCAGGGTGGTACGGACACCTGGACCCGGCACGCCACCGGCATGCTGGCCGTCACGGTCCGCGCGAACGGCGGCGCCACCGCCTTCGACTTCGCGGCCTGGCCCCCGGCCGGTGCTCAAGCGGTCGACGTCAGCAGCGGCTACGGCCGGCTCGCCGAGGTGGGATACGGCTACGGCCCGGCCTTCAAGGGCGTGCGGGCGGTGTGGCGGCGCGGCGGGGAACTCTTCGCCGAGGTCGCCCTGCCCGAGGAGCACCGCAAGGAGGCCGGCGGTTTCGGCATCCACCCGGCGCTGCTGGACGCGGCCCTGCACTCGGCCATGCTGACCGCCGCCGCGGCGGCCGCCGACAGCGCGGCCGAAGGCGAGGAGGACGGGCAGGAGCTGCAGCTGCCGTTCGCGTGGAACGGGCTGGAGCTGTACGCGGCCGGCGCCTCGGCGCTGCGCGTGCGCATCGCCCGCAACGAAGACGACGCGATGTCGTTCCAGGCGGCGGACGAGACCGGCGGGCTGGTCGTGACCATGGACTCGCTGGTGGGCCGCGTCGTCTCGCCCGAGCAACTGCGGACGGCCGCGGGCGCGCCCGGCTCCGAGGCGCTGTTCCAGGTGCAGTGGAACGAACTCCCCCTCTCCGGCGGCGGGCAGGCCGGGCCCTCCTGGGTGGCGGTGGGCACCGCCGAACAGGTGGCGACACTGGCCGACGACGTGGAGTCGGGTGCGCCGGCCCCCGCGCTGGCGGTCATTGAGGCCGTCGGCACCGACGACGGTGAGGGCGCGGTCCTGGGCCTGGCCTGCCGGGTGCTGGAGGTCGTGCAGTGCTGGCTGGGCGGGACCGGGCTGGAGGAGTCGCGGCTGGTCGTCGCGACCCGGGGCGCGGTGCCCGCCGGGGGTGACGGCGCGGTGACCGACCCGGCCGGAGCGGCCGTATGGGGCCTGGTCCGTGCCGCCCAGGCCGAGAACCCCGACCGGATCATCCTCCTCGACACCGACCCCGCCGCCGGAGGGCCGGTGGAAGGGGCCCTGGCGGCCGTACTGGCGAGCGGCGAGCCGCAGGTCGCCGTGCGCGGCACGGCCCTGTCCGTGCCCCGGCTCGCCCGGACCGCCGGGCAAGCCGGGGACGCACCCGCGGTGTTCGGGCCGGAGGGCACCGTCCTGCTGTCGGGCGCCGGTTCGCTCGGCGGCCTGGTGGCCCGGCATCTCGTCGCCCGCCACGGCGTACGGCACCTGATGCTGGCCAGCCGCCGCGGCCCGGACGCCGAGGGCGTGGCGGACCTGGTCGCGGAGCTGACCGGGCAGGGCGCCGAGGTGTCGGTGGTGGCCTGTGACATGTCCGACCGCGGTCAGGTGGAGGCGCTGCTGGCGTCCGTGCCCGACGGGCGCCGGCTGACCGCAGTGGTGCACACCGCGGGCGTGACCGAGGACGGCGTGATCGGCATGCTCACTCCGGAGCGGCTGGCGCGGGTCTTCGCACCCAAGGTGGACGCGGTACGCCACCTCGACGAGCTCACCCGGGGCCTGGACCTCGACGCCTTCGTCGTCTACTCGTCCGTCTCGGCGCTCTTCATGGGCGCCGGCAGCGGCGGCTACGCGGCGGCGAACGCCTTCCTCGACGGCCTGATGGCCGAGCGCAGGGCGGCCGGCCTGCCGGGCCTGTCGCTGGCCTGGGGCCTGTGGGAGCAGGCCGACGGCATGGCGGAGCACATCGACGACCTCACCAGGAACCGGATGAACCGCCGGGGCGGCCTGCTGCCGATCACCCCGGCGGAGGGCATGGACCTGTTCGACGCCGCCGTGGGCTCCGGCCACGCCCTGCTGGTCCCGGTCAAGCTGGACCTGAAGGCGCTGCGCAGCCAGGCCGCGGCCGGCGGCGGAGCCCCGCACCTGCTGCGCGGCCTGGTCCGCACCGGCCGCCAGCTGGTGCAGGCCGCGGGGGCCGAGGAGGACCAGCGCCGGCTGTCCGAGCGGCTGGCCGGGCTGTCCGCCGACGACCGGGCGAAGGTCCTGCTCGACCTGGTGCGGGCCCAGGTGGCCGCCGTACTGGGATACAGCCCGACGTACCACTTCGACGCGGACCAGGGCCTGTTCGAGATCGGCTTCGACTCCCTGACCGCCATCGAACTCCGCAACAGGCTGCGCAACATCACCGAGACGAAGCTGTCGCCCAACCTCGTCTTCGACCACCCGACGCCGGGACTGCTCGCCGGGTACCTGCACGAGCTGATGTGCGGCGACGAGGCCGCGCACCCGCAAGCGATCTCCGTCTGAAAGAGGATGACGACATGTTCGACGTCAACAGGTACCTGCGGCGCATCGGTTGCGACGGGGAGACCGGTGTGGACATCGGGACGCTGCGCAAGCTGCACAAGAGCCACCTCATGGCGCTTCCGTACAACAGCTTCGCCTACGACCTCGGCGAGGGTGTCCACATCGTCGACCTCGACGAGGACGCCCTGTTCGAGAAGACCGTCATCGACGGCGCGGGCGGCGCCTGCTACCACCTGAACCGGATGTTCCACCGCCTCCTGCGCGAGCTGGGCTACGACGTCACGCTGATCGCGGGAAGCACCGCCACCGGCTGGGACACCTTCGGGCTCGGCATCGAGCACATGTTCAACCGGGTCCGCCTCGACGGTGAGGACTGGCTCGTGGACGTCGGCTACCCCGGCCCCTCCTACATGGAGCCGCTGCTGGTCACCGACGCGGTGCAGTCCCAGTACGGAAGCCAGTTCCGGCTGGTCGACCACGCATCCGGAACCGCCCTCCAGCGCCGCGGGGCGGTCACCCGGTGGAGCGTCGTCTACACCTTCACGATGACGCCCCGCCAGTGGAACGACTGGAAGGAACTGGAGGACTGCTTCCGGGGGATCCTCGCGGACCCGCGGAAGCAGGACGACAAGGAAGTGCTGTGCGGCCGCACTTTCGACAACGGCCAGGCCGTGATGAAGCAACGGCGCTACCTGACGGTCCGAGACGGCCGTGAGCAGGTGCGCACGGTCATGGACGACGACGAGCACCGGACGCTGGTCTCCAGCATCGTCTCCGGTCCGCTCTCCTGAGTTCTTCTGTGCCTCCCACCCCCCCCACACGTACCACCGCTCATGCCCCGCGGCATGTGAACGCGTCGGAAAGCGAAAGGGAGAACGATGGAAAGAGAAGCCGCTGACGTCATCGTGATGGGCGGTGGACCGGCGGGCGCGGTCAGCGCCCTGGTCCTCGCCCGGCAGGGCCACCGCGTGGTGCTGCTGGAGAAGGACGAGTTCCCCCGGTTCCACATAGGCGAATCCCTGCTGCCCTACATGATGGGACTGTTCGACCGGATCGGCCTGCGCGAGGCGGTGGAGGCGCAGGGCTACGTGCCCAAGTTCGGCGGCGAGTTCATCGACCCGACCGAGACGAAGTTCTTCGAAGGCGTCTTCCGGGCGGACTTCACCAAGCAGGGCGAGGGCCGCCACCCCAGCGCCTTCCAGGTCGAGCGGGCCAAGTTCGACAAGATGCTCACCGAGCAGGCCGAGGCGGCCGGCGCGGAGGTCCTCTTCGGGGCCAACGTGACCGACCTGCTCATGGAAGGCGACCGGATGGTCGGCGTCCGCTACCAGCGCGAGGGAGCGGACCACGAGCTGCGTGCGGCCTACGTGGTCGACGCGAGCGGCCGCGCCGGCCGGATCGCCCACCGCTTCGGGCTGCGCAAGACCCTCGAGAAGCTCCGCATGGTGGCGGTGTTCCGGCACTACGAGGGACTCGACGAGAGCCGCAACCCCGGTGTCGAGGGCGACATCCAGGTCGGCGCCCACGACGACGGCTGGGTCTGGGCGATCCCGCTGTCCAAGGACGCCATCAGCGTGGGCACGGTCATGCCGCGCGACGTGCTGCGGGGGACGACGGCCGAGAAGGTCTTCGAGGAGCACGTGGCCCGCATCCCCCGGATCACCGCGCGGCTGGCCGGGACCCGCCCCACCGGCGACCTCAAGGTCGAGACCGACTACTGCTACCACGCGGACACGGTCACCGGGCCCGGCTGGCTCATGGTCGGGGACGCCGGCTGTTTCGGCGACCCGATGTTCTCCGGCGGCGTGCTGGTGGCGGCGGCCACCGCGGTCCGCGCGGCCGAGGCGATCGGAGCGGCGCTGGCCGATCCCCCGGCCGAGCGCCGCCTGTTCGACACGTATTCCGACTACTTCAAGACGGGCTACGACACGTACATCCGCCTCATCCACGCCTACTACGAGGGCGAGCTGGTGTCGGTGGCCGCCGACGCGGCCCGCTCCACGCGGCGCGAGGCACTGGAGAAGTACGTGATCCGGCTCATCGGCGGCGACTTCTGGAGTGAGCACAACCCCATGGCACAGGAAATGCGGCGGCGGACCGAGTGGGACACCTTCGCCCCGTTCAAGCGGGTGTACGGCTGCCCGGCCTACCCCCAGCTCGACGAGTTCGACCGCAAGGAGCGCGCCGCGGCACGCGTGCACCGGGCGACGGCGGGTCGGTAGGACGTGATGGCTACCGTTCCCCTGCGCCTTCGAGACCATGCCTACGACGTCCTCATCGGCCCGGGGGTGCGTACGTCACTCGCCGGGACCATCCGGCGGCTGGGCGCCAGACGGGCCGTCGTGGTCTCGGCCCGGCCGGAGGAATGGGTGCCCGACACGGGCGTGGAGACCCTGCTGCTGCCGGCCCGGGACGGCGAGCAGGACAAGACCCTGGCCACGGTGGAGGCCCTGTGCGGCGCGTTCGTACGGTTCGGGCTCACCCGCTCCGACGTCGTCGTCTCCTGCGGCGGCGGCACGACCACCGACGTGGTCGGGCTCGCCGCCGCGCTCTACCACCGCGGCGTCCCCGTGATCCACCTCCCGACGACGCTGCTCGCCCAGGTGGACGCCAGCGTCGGCGGGAAGACGGCGGTGAACCTGCCGGCCGGCAAGAACCTGGTCGGCGCGTACTGGCAGCCCAGCGCCGTGCTGTGCGACACCGACTACCTGTCGACCCTGCCGCGCCGGGAGATGCTGAACGGCCTCGGGGAGATCGCCCGCTGCCACTTCATCGGCGCGCCGGACCTGCGCGGGCTCACGCTGGAGGAGCAGATCACCGCCAGCGTGACCCTCAAGGCCGGCATCGTGGAGCGGGACGAGCGGGACACCGGACCGCGGCACCTGCTGAACTACGGCCACACGCTGGGCCACGCCCTGGAGAAGGCCACCGGCTTCGCGCTGCGCCACGGCGAGGCGGTGGCGATCGGGACGGTCTTCGCGGGCCGGCTCGCCGGCGCCCTGGGCCGGATCGACGGGGCGCGGGTGGACGAACACCACGACGTCGTCCGGCACTACGGCCTGCCCACCGCCCTGCCCGCCGAGGCGGAGCCGGCGGCCCTCATCGACCTGATGCGGCACGACAAGAAGGCGATGACCGGACTCGGCTTCGTCCTGGACGGCCCGCAGGGCGCGGAACTGGTGAGCGACGTGCCCGCCGAGGCCGTCGCCCGGGTCCTGGACCGGATGCCCCGGGCACGGACGGCCGACCTCGTCGGCGCCGCCGTGTCCGGTGCCTCCACGACCGATGTGGTGTGACATGGAACTCATGACCCAGCGCCCGGCCGCTTCCGCCGGCCCGGGTGCCGCCCCCGCGGTGGACCGCCTGCTGTCGGGCAGGCTGGCCGCGGCGCTGGCCCGGCCGGCCGCGCAGCAGCCCGCCTGGCCGGACCCGCGGCGGGCCGCCGAAGCGGTGGAACTCCTCAGCCGGTCCGAGCCGATCGTCGCCCCGGCCGAGACGGCGCGGCTGCGCGGCCGGCTCGCCGCGGTCGCGCGCGGCGAGGCGTTCCTGCTCCAGGGCGGCGACTGCGCCGAGACCTTCGCCGGGAACACCGAAGCCCACCTGCGGGCCAATCTCGACACGCTCGTCGACATGGCCGCGCTACTCACCGGCGGCAGCGGCCTGCCCGTCGTCACGATCGCCCGGATGGCCGGCCAGTACGCCAAACCCCGCTCCCAGAGCACCGACGCGACGGGCCTGCCCGTCTACCGCGGCGACCTGGTCAACTCCGTCGAGCCCACCCTCGCGGCCCGCACGGCCGACCCCCTCCGGATGCTGCGGGCCCACGCGGACGCAGCCCGCGCGATGGCCCTGGTCCGTTCCTTCCCCGACGTCCACGTCAGCCACGAGGCGCTCCTGCTCGACTACGAGACCTCCCTGCTGCGCGTGGACACGAGCGGACCCGAGCCCCGCTTCTCCAGCGGCCTGGGGCACTTCCTGTGGATCGGCGAGCGCACCCGCCAACCCGACGGCGCGCACATCGCGTTCGCGGAACTGCTGTCCAACCCGATCGGCCTGAAGATAGGCCCGGGCACGACCCCGCGGGCGGCCCTCGCCTACGTGCGGCGCCTCGACCCGCACCGGGAAGCCGGGCGGCTGACCCTGGTCAGCCGGATGGGGCACGCACAGGTCCGCGAGGTGCTGCCGCCGATCGTGGAGGAGGTCACCGCCTCCGGCCACCAGGTGATCTGGCAGTGCGACCCGATGCACGGCAACACCCGCACGTCGGCGGACGGGTACAAGACGCGCGACGTCGAACGGGTGGCCGACGAGATCGCCGGGTTCTTCGAAGTCCACCGGCGGCTGGGCACCCACCCCGGCGGCATCCACGTCGAGGTGACGGGGGACGACGTCACCGAATGCGTCGGCGGGTCAGTGACCGAAGCCGATCTGCCGGCCCGCTACCGCACCGCCTGCGACCCGCGCCTGAACGCGCGGCAGGCGAGGGACCTCGCCCTGCGCGTCGCCGGACTGGCCGCGGCCGGACTCGCCGGGGCGGCGCTGCGATGACCGGACTGCCCGCCGCCACCCCCATCACCGGCACCACGCGCCTGTACGCCGTGCTGGGGCACCCCATCGCGCAGGTCCAGGCGCCCACGCTGATGAACCCGGTCTTCGCGAGCCTGCGCATCGACGCGGTGGTCGTCCCCGTGCACGCCCGCCCGGGGGACCTGGAAACCGTCGTCCGCGGGCTGCAGCGGATGGAGAACCTCGACGGGATGTTCATCACCGTGCCCCACAAGGCGGCCGTTCCCCGGCTGGCCGACCGGCGCGGTACGACCGTCGACATCGTCGGCAGCGCCAACGTGCTGCGCCGCGAGGCCGACGGCGGCTGGCTCGCCGAGAACTTCGACGGCTCGGGCTTCGTGGCGGGCCTCCTCGGAGCCGGCCACGACCCCGGCGGCCGCCGCGCCGCGCTCGTCGGCGCGGGCGGCGCCGGCAGTGCCGTCGCCGCGGCGCTCCTGGCGGCCGGCGTCACCCGGCTGGGCGTCTACGACTGGGACCCCGCGAAACTCGAAGGGCTGGTCTCCCGTCTCGACGCGCACTGGCCCGGCCGGGTGTCCGCCCTGGACGGCCCCCGCCTGCGCGAGGTCGACCTCGCCGTGAACGCCACACCGCTCGGCATGCACCCGGGCGATCCGCTGCCGTTCCCCCTGGACTCCCTTCCGCCGCACTGCGTGGTGGCCGACATCGTCATGAAACCCCGTGAAACCAGGCTGCTGCGACTGGCGGCCGCCCGAGGCCACCGGATCCACCACGGCATTCACATGCTCGAGGGGCAACTGAATTCCTATCGAGCCTTCTTCGACCTGCGCTGAATTCCGGGCAAGACCACCGGATCCGGGGATGCGGGGGCAAGGGCGGAAGCTCTACATTGGACCGGTAATTCAGCTCATTTTTGACTGCACATGACGCTGCACGGGGCGGAGTGTGCGCCTTTTCCGCGAACTCGACGGAACGTGCTCGTGCGGGCGTCTTCCCCTGTGGCGCGCCGCCCCATCCGATTCGCACCCGCGTCGAGTCAGATCCATTACTTGGAGAAACATGAACGTGCGACAGGCGCCGGAATTCCCCCAGTGGCCCCAGTATGACGAGAGTGAGCGCGAAGGGCTCATCCGTGCCCTCGAGCAGGGCCAGTGGTGGCGCATGGGCGGAAACGAGGTCGACTCCTTCGAGCGGGAGTTCGCCGAGCACCACGGCGCCGCCCACGCGCTGGCGGTCACCAACGGAACCCACGCACTGGAACTGGCCCTTCAGGTCATGGGCGTCGGACCGGGTTCCGAAGTCATCGTCCCGGCCTTCACCTTCATCTCGTCCTCCCAGGCCGCGCAGCGGCTCGGCGCCGTCGCGGTCCCGGTGGACGTGGACCCGGACACCTACTCCATCGATGTCGCCTCGGCCGCCGCCGCCGTGACCTCCCGCACCCGCGCGATCATGCCCGTGCACATGGCGGGCTTCCTCGCCGACATGGACGCCCTGGACAAGCTCTCCGCCGACACGGGCGTCCCGCTGCTGCAGGACGCCGCGCACGCCCACGGCGCCCGCTGGCAGGGCAAGCGCGTCGGCGAACTCGGCTCCGTCGCCGCGTTCAGCTTCCAGAACGGCAAGCTCATGACCGCCGGCGAGGGCGGCGCCGTCCTGTTCCCGGACTCCGAGATGTACGAGAACGCCTTCCTGCGGCACAGCTGCGGACGGCCCCGCACCGACCGCCGCTACCACCACGCCATCGCCGGATCCAACCTGCGCCTCGGCGAGTTCTCGGCCGCGGTCCTGCGGTCCCAGCTGCGCCGCCTCGACGAGCAGATCGCGACCCGCCACGAACGCTGGGCCGTGCTGTCCGAGCTGCTCGCATCGATCGACGGGGTGGTCCCGCAGCGCGGTGACGAGCGCACCGACGTCCCCTCGCACTACATGGCGATGTTCCGGCTGCCCGGCATGGGCGAGGACGACCGCAACGCGCTGGTCGACCGGCTCGTGGAGGCCGGCCTGCCGGCGTTCGCGGGATTCCGCGCGATCTACCGCACCGCTGCCTTCTGGGAGATCGGCGCGCCCGACGCGACCCCGGACGAGCTCGCCGAGCGCTGCCCCCACTCGGAGGCCATCAGCCGGGACTGCGTCTGGCTGCACCACCGCACGCTGCTCGCCTCCGAGGAAGACATGCACCGGACCGCCGAGATCATCGCCCACGCGGTGAGCACCGCATGAGCGCCGTCCGGGTGGCCGTCGTCGGACTCGGCTGGGCGGGGCGGGAGTTGTGGCTTCCCCTGCTGCGCGAACACGCCGACTTCGACGTGGTGGCCGTCACCGACACCGAACCGGCGGCCCGCGCCGCCTTCGAGGGCACGCCCGGCCTCGAGGTCCACGCGACGGTGGACGCCCTCGACCCGCGCCGCGTCGACCTCGCCGTCGTCGCCGTACCCAACTTCCTGCACGCCCGGGTCGCCGCGGCCCTGCTCGCCAAGGGCATATCCGTCTTCCTGGAGAAGCCGGTGTGCCTGACCTCCGAGGAGGCCGACCTGCTGGCCGCCGCCGAACGCGGCGGCGGGGCCGTCCTGCTGGCCGGCAGCGCGGCGCCCCACCGCAGCGACGTCGGCGCCCTGGCCCGGCTGGTCCCGGAGCTCGGGCACATCCGGCACGTGGACCTGTCCTGGGTCCGGGCGCGCGGCATCCCCAAGGCCGGCGGCTGGTTCACCCAGCGCAGCAAGGCCGGCGGCGGCGTGCTCTTCGACCTCGGCTGGCACTTGTTCGACACCCTCGCCTCCCTCCTGGGCCCGTCGCCCTTCACCCAGGTCGTCGGTGTCACGGGCAGCGATTTCGTGAACACCGGTTCCTGGAGCGCGGCCTGGCGCCAGGACCGGCCCGCGGCCGACTCCGGCGGCGACGTCGAGGACACCGCCCGCGGTTTCCTCGTCCGCGAGGACGGCGTCTCCGTCGCCCTGCACGCCAGCTGGGCCTCGCACGAGGCGCGCGACGTGTCCACGATCCGGCTGGTGGGCAGCGCGGGCACCGCCGAGCTGCGGTGCACCTTCGGCTTCAGCCCCAACCGCCAGCCCCAGTCGGTGCTGACGCTCACCCGCGAGGGCACGACCACGTCCGTCCCGGTTCCGGACGAACCGATCGGCAACGAGTACCGGCGGCAGCTCGACGGCCTCGCCGGCATCCTCAGGGACCCCCGCAACCGCGGCAGGTCCATCGGCGAGGCCCGCACCACGGTCCGCGTCATCGAGGACTTCTACGCCTCGGCCCGCTCCGCGCGGGCCCGGCAGGCCGTGCCCGCCTACCGCTAGGCCCTGTCGTCGAAGTCGCGCCTGGCCCGCGGCGCCCGGCACCGCACCTCGCCGCGTTGTCGGGGCGCCCGAGTACGTCCAGTACACGGCCGCCCCTCCGCCTTGCGATGCACGGCACCGGACGCCGCGGGCCTGACCGGCGCCACTTTGACGACAGGACCTAGTGCCGTGACGGGCACGGAAAGCCGGTCGACCACCGGCTACCAGAGAACGAGCAGACGGACGGAAATGGGCATCCCATGACAGTGACAACGCTACGGACACCGCCGGCGCAGACGCTCCCGGCGGCCAGGCGGGCCGTGATCTTCGACCTCGACGGGGTCATCGTCGACAGTTTCGCGGTGATGGAGGAGGCGTTCGCCGTCGCCTACAAGGAGACCGTCGGCGACGGCCCGGCGCCCTTCGAGGAGTACCGGCGCCACCAGGGCCGCTACTTCCCCGACATCATGCGGATCATGGGCCTGCCGCTGGAGATGGAGGAGCCCTTCGTCCGCGAGAGCTACCGGCTCGCTCCCCAGGTGCCGGTCTTCGACGGCATCGTCGAACTGCTGCTGGCCCTGCGGGTGCGCGGGTTCCGGCTCGCCGTGGCCACCGGCAAGAGCGGCCCCCGGGCCCGCTCCCTGCTCGACCAGCTGAACCTGCTGCCGTTCTTCGAGCACGTCATCGGCTCGGACGAGGTCGCCCACCCGAAGCCGGCCCCCGACATCGTGGAGCACGCCCTGCGCCTGCTGGGGCTGCCGGCCGAAGCCGCGATCATGGTCGGCGACGCACCGACCGACCTGGCCAGTGCCGAGGGCGCCGGCGTCGCCTCGGCCGCGGCGCTGTGGGCCGAGGTGGACGACGAGGACGCGCTGCTGGCCGCCCGGCCGGGCGCCGTCCTGCACCGCCCGGCCGACCTGCTGTCCCTGTGCCCGCCCGTGCCCCGCGACTGAGGGCCGTCCACCGACATGGAGCAGGCACACCACCTCGGTGTCGACATCGGGGGCACCAAGGTCGCCTTCCGGGTCGAGACCGGCGCGACCTGCGTGGAGGAGTCCTCGTTCCCCTGGGGCCCGCGCGGCAGCGCCGCCCGGGACCTGGCACAACTCGGCGAGCACGTCACCGCGTTGCGCAGCCGCCTCCCGGCACCGCTGCGGGCGGTGGGCGTGGCGATGCCGGGCACGGTCGGGGCGGACGGGCGGGTCACCGCCTGGCCCAGCCGCCCCGAGTGGAACGGCCTCGACCTGGCCGGCTCGCTGCGGGCGCTGTTCCCCTCGGCCGCCGTCGCCTGGGCCGACGACGGGGACCTCGGCGCACTGGCCGAGGCCCGCGCGTCGGACTGCGAGGACCTGCTCTACCTCGGGGTGGGCACCGGCGTCGGCGGCGGGCTCGTCCTGCGCGGCGACCTCTGCCCCGGCCTCGGCCGCGGCTCCTTCGAGATCGGACACGTGATCGTCGACCTGGACGGTGAGCGGTGCGTCTGCGGCCGCCGGGGATGCCTGCAGGCCCTCGCCTCCGGACCGGCCACCCTGCGTCGCGCGGCCCGGCTGCGCGGCGCCCCCGCCCCCTTCGAGGACCTGCGCGGCGCGCTGTCCGACGGGGAGCCGTGGGCCGTGGCCGCGGTGCGGGAGAGCAGCCGGGCCCTGGCCGCCGCCGTCTGCGGCGTCCAGGAGCTGGTCCACCCCCGGCTCGTCCTCCTCGGCGGCGGCTTCGCGGCCGGCATCCCCGCGCTCGTCGGGATGGTGGCCGGCCACCTGGCCGAGCTGGCCCGGCCCGGCCTGCCCCCGCCGCCGGTGCGACCGGCAGCGCTGGGCGGCCTGTCGTCGCTGCGCGGGGCGGTGGCCCTGGCCCGGCTGGCCGCCGCCTGACCGTCAGCCGGCCGACCACCCCGCACCGGCCGGCACCGCGGCCCCCAGCCGGTCCCGCAGGTCGTCGACCAGCGCCGCGGCGCCGTCCGGACCGCTCGCGGCACCGAAGACGTGGTAGTCGGGCCGGACGAGCAGGCACGTCGCCCCGTACCGCGCCAGGTACGGCCCGTAGACCTCGTCGGTGTCCATCACGCCGACGACGTCACCGTCCTCCCCGGGCGCCTGCCCGGCCGGCAGCAGCCGCACCAGGCGGGCCCCGAGGCCGGTGAGGAAGGACAGCCGGTCGCCGTCGAGGACGGAGTGCGGGTCCTCGGTGGTCAGCAGCACGAAACCGCGGCCGACGACGTCGTCGAACAGTCCGCTGCCGCCCGGCCCGGTCACCCGCCCCTGCGGTACGACGGCACCCGCGGGCGCCTCGGCGGCCCCGTCCCCGGCCGCCCGGTGCAGCAGCCCGCCCGTCAGCGGCTTCGCCGGCTCGGGCCGGCCCGCCGGCCGGCCGCGCCGGCCCGCGAGCACCGTCGCGTCGCGTTCGGCGGCGGCCGCCGGGTCCGTCACGCAGATCATCCGGCCCAGCTGCACCGAGGACAGGATCGCCTCCTTGGCCTGAGCCCGGCGCTCCTCCGCATAGGTGTCCAGGACGGAGTCGTCGGCGAGGCCGCGCAGGCACAGGTCCAGCTTCCACGCCAGGTTGACGACGTCCCGGATCCCGGAGCACATGCCCTGCCCGGCGAAGGGCGGCATGAGGTGGGCGGCGTCCCCGGCCAGCAGGACCCGGCCCACGCGCCACTGGTCGGCCCACCGCGCCTGGAAGATGTAGGTGGTGCTGCGCAGCAGGGTCGCGGTGTCGGGGGTGACGCCGAACGGCGCCAGCAACCGCCAGGCCGTCTCCTCCCGGTTGAGTTCGGCGGCGCTCTCGCCCGGCAGGCGCATGAACTCCCAGCGCCGGCGCCCCGGTCCGCTGGCCACCACGGTGGTGGGCCGGGCCGGATCGCAGATCTGCACGTTGGAGGGGGTGAACGCGCGCGGTCGGCGCAGTTCGACGTCGCAGAGCAGCCACTCGTAGGAGAACCCGAGGTCCGTGACCGGGACGTCGAGGTGGTCGCGCACGAAGCTGTTCGCGCCGTCGCAGCCCACGACCCACCGTGCGGAAAGGGCGCGGGTCGCACCGTCGTCGGTGGAGGCCGTCACCTCCACCCGGTCCCCGCCGTCGGCGATCGCCACGACCTGGTGCCCGCGCAGCACCGTGACACCGGGGAGGTCCGCCGCCCGGGCGGCCAACAGGTCCTCCAGGGCGGGCTGGTGCATCGTGTTGGCGTCCGGCCAGCCGTAGGGACCGGAGGTGGTGAACGCGATGTCCAGCAGCACCGCGCCGGCCGCGGTCTGCCACTGGTAGCCGTTGGCGGGCTCGGTGACCCGGCCCAGGTCCGGGCCGATCCCGGTGCCGGCCAGCAACCGGGCCGTCTCCCCGTCGAAGCTGGTCGCCCGGGGGAGCCGATACGGCCGGGGGCGGCGCTCGAGCACCGTCACCCGCCACCCGCGCTGGGCGAGCAGCACCGACAGGGCGGCACCGATCGGCCCGTTGCCCACGACGACGACATCGGTGTCCGTCGGATTCGCGTGCGTGTCGTGCGTTCGCATGGTTGGCATCGTGCCCCTCGTCGCATGCCGTGGGCAGATCAGCGAGAACTTCGAAGAACGGCGTCAAGGAGAATGGAACAGCTCCGCGCCGTCGAGGCGCTGAATTCCGCCACGCTGGAAAATTGCCAGAATAGTATTGCGGCCTTCCGGACGTGTCAAGGAACGGTAAAGACTGTGAGGTTGGGGGATGTCCGCCCGTTCGCCGGTGCCCTAAGGCCCCTTTGTCCGCGGGCCGGACCCGGAAAGTCCTATCAGGTCGGGGGATGGTCCGGCGGTGGTGCCCGCCCTAGCGTGTGGCAGGACAATGCAAGGCGCGCGGGCCACCGCTGCCGGGCTCTGGGCACGGGCGTGCACGACGTGATGTCGGCGCGGTCGGATGCCGAAAATCAACTCGTTGAACAATTCGCTGGAGGCTCGTGTGACCGCAAATCAGGTTTCCGTGGAAAATCTCGACCTGGACGCCTTTTACGAGAGCTACAAGGGAGAAACCCGCGTAGGCCCCCCGGCGCCGTGGGACATCGGCGGCCCGCAGCCGGTCCTCATCGCGCTCGAGGAAGCGGGCGAGATCAGCGGCGACGTCCTGGACATCGGCTGCGGCCTCGGCGGCAACTCGATCTTCCTCGCCTCGCGCGGCCACAAGGTCACCGGCATCGATGCGGCGAAGACCGCCGTCCGGGAGGCGTCCAAGCGGGCCGAGGCCCAGGGCGTCGAGGTCGACTTCACCGTCGCCGACGCCACCAGCCTGGAGGGCTTCGAGGGCCGGTTCGACACCGTCGTCGACAGCGCGCTCTACCACTGCCTCAACGAGCAGGGCCAGCGCGACTACATCGCCGCACTGCACCGTGCCACCAAGCCCGGTGCGAAGCTGCACCTGTGGGTCTTCGCCGCCGAGGCGCACGCGCCCTTCCCGACGGTGCAGCGCGTCACCGAGGAGAACCTGCGCCGCAACGTGGGTGAGAAGTTCGAGATCACCTCCCTCCACCTCGCCGAGTACGACACCACCCTCACCCACGAGGGCATCCGGCAGATGCTCGGCGTGAAGCCCGCCGAGGGCGCCCCCGACGCGCCGGTCGCCTTCGACCCGGCCTTCAAGTGGCCGGAGGAGGAGCTGGAGGGCGAGATCAAGGCCCCCGTCTGGCAGCTCACGGCCGTCCGCGCCGGCTAGGACCCAGGGCGTGTCTTTCGGATCATGCCGGGCCCGCGGCGTCCGGCACCGCACCTCGCGGCGTTCTCGTCGGTCGCCGATGCTCCGCATCGGCTCCCTCCTCGGCCTTGCGATGCACGGCACCGGACGCCGCGGGCCGGGCCGGCCTGATCCGAAAGACACGCCCTAGAGCCGACGCTGCCGGGCCACCGGCCCGAACAAGGCGTCCTTCCCCGCGGCCGGTTGCCCCTGCGGCAGCCGGCCGCGGAGCCGGCCGGGCGGCCGGCTGCCGCAGGGGCAACCGCTCCGACTCGACCCACGAAGGGGTACACCCGTGACCGCCACTGCCGAGACCCCGGCCGCCCCGGTCGACCTGTTCGCGCCGGATCTGATCGCCGACCCGTTCGCCGGGTACGCGGCGATGCGCGAGCAGGCGCCGGTGCTGACCGGCTCGATCATGGGCGGACCGCCGATGTGGCTGGTCACCCGCTACGACGACGTGCGCCGGGTGCTCACCGACCCGCTGTTCCTGAACAACCCGGCCTCCGTGCCGGGCGCGGCCGGCCGGTTCACCGTCATGAAGGACGTCTCCTCCGACGTGGTCGAGTACCTCTCCGGGAAGCTGATCGAGATCGACGGCGCCGACCACCTGCGGCTGCGCAGGCTGGTCTCCAAGGCGTTCACCGCGCGGCGGGTCGCCGCGCTGCGCCCCCGGATCGAGGAGATCACCGAGACGCTCCTCGACCGGCTGGCCGAGGCGGGACGCGACGGCACGCCGGTGGACCTCGTGGACGCCTTCTGCTTCGTGCTGCCGGCCACCGTGATCTGCGAACTGGTCGGGATCGACGAGGCCGACCGCGCGGACTGGTACGGGTGGGGGCGCGCCCTGATGGCCCCCACGGAGCATGCCGAGCGCCTTCCGGCCGTCTTCCGCGCGTGCGCCGACCACCTGTTCGGCGTGATCGCCGCCCGCCGCGCCGAACCGCGCGACGACCTGATCAGCGCCCTGGTGGAGGTCCAGGAGGACGACGGAGACCGCCTCACCGACCGGGAGATGGTCAAGCTCGTCTTCACCCTGGTGATCGCCGGCCACGAGACGACGATGAACCTGATCGCCAACTCGGTGCTGGCCCTGCTCGAACACCCCGACCAGCTGGCCCTGCTGCGCGAGGACCCCGACCGGTGGCCGCAGGCGGTGCTGGAGTTCATGCGGCTGGGGCCCACCCAGTTCGGCAACCCCCGCTATCCGGCGCGGGACGTCGAGCTCGGCGGCGTGGTGATCCCCGCGGGCGCGCCGGTCCTGCCGCTGATCCTGTCCGCGAACACCGACCCGCGTGCCTTCGGCTGCCCGGAACGGCTGGACATCGGCCGGGAGACCGGGACCGGCCACCTCGGGTTCGGGCAGGGAGCCCACTACTGCCTCGGCGCGCCGCTGGCCCTGCAGGAGGCGGAGGTGGCGCTGCGCGCGCTGTTCACCCGCTTCCCCGGCCTCTCCCTCGCCGTGCCCCGCGAGCAGGTCCCGTGGGTGCTGCGGACCGGTTTCACCGCGGTCGCCGCCCTCCCGCTGCGGCTCGGCTGACCGCGCGGGCACCTGCCGGTGCGGGGCCGCCCCCGGGAGCCGCCCACCTATCAGATCGGGGGATGTCCGGCCGCCGTCGCCCGTCCTACGCTCCTGAAGACGACAAGTGCTCGACCCGTGGTGGAGCAGCAGCACGCCAAGGGCTGTTCCCGAAAGGATGTTCTGGACGTGCCCCAAGCAGCGGAGCAGTTCGAGAAGTGGGTGCGCCGGTCCCACCCGGCACCGGACAGTGCGGTCCGCCTGCTGTGCCTGCCGCACGCCGGCGGCTCGGCGAGCTTCTACTTCCCGATGTCCAAGGCGCTCGCACCCGCGGTGGAGGTGCTGGCGGTCCAGTACCCGGGGCGGCAGGACCGGCGCCACGAGCCCAACATCCCGAGCCTCCCGGACCTCGCCGACCGGATCTTCCAGGCGGTGCGCCGGCTCGACGACAAGCCCCTGGCGCTGTTCGGGCACAGCATGGGCGCCGTGCTCGCCTACGAGGTGGCCCTGCGCATGCAGGACGCCGCACTCCCCGCGCCGGTACGGCTCTTCACCTCAGGCCGCCGGGCCCCCTCCCGGGAGCGCGAAGAGGGCGTCCACACGCAGTCCGACGAGCGGATGGTCGCCGAACTGCGGAAGCTGAGCGGCACCCACGCGGCCATGCTGGACGACCCCGAACTACTCGAAATGATCATGCCGGCGATCCGCAGCGACTACCGGGCGGTCGAGACCTACCGGTACGAGCCCGGCCGGCGGCTGGACTGCCCGGTCACGGTGATCACCGGGGACAGCGACCCCCGGGTCTCGATCGACGAGGCGGCCGCCTGGGAGGACCACACCACCGGCCCGACCGACCTCCACGTCCTCCCGGGAGGCCACTTCTACCTGGTCGAGCAGAGCGCCCCCGTGGCCGAACTGCTGGCGCAGCGGCTCACGAACGCCGTGCGGAGCCGGTGATGGCCGCCGGCGGCACCGGGCAGCTGCTCGCCATCAGCGACCTCCACCTCCACTACGCCGAGAACCGCGCCCTGGTCGACCGGATGGTGCCCGAGTCGGACGAGGACTGGCTGCTGGTCGCCGGCGACGTGGCGGAGACGGCGGCGGACGTCCGCTGGTGCCTGAAGACGTTCGCGAGCCGCTTCCGCAAGGTGGTCTGGGTCCCCGGCAACCACGAGCTGTGGACCCACCCGAGCGACACCGTCACCCTGCGCGGAGTCGCCCGCTACGAGCACCTGGTCGAACTCTGCCGCGACCTGGGCGTCACCACCCCCGAGGACCCCTATCCGGTCTGGCAGGGGGCGGGCGGCCCCGTCGCCGTGGCGCCGCTCTTCCTGGGGTACGACTACTCCTTCCTGCCGGCCGGCTGCACCACCAAGGAGGAGGGGCTCGCCTACGCGCACGAGACCGGGGTCGTGTGCCAGGACGAGTACGTGCTGCACCCCGACCCCTACCCGAGCCGCGAGGCATGGTGCCGGGCCCGGGTCGCCGAGACCGAGCGCCGGCTCGCCGAACTCCCCGAGGACCTGCCCACCGTGCTGGTCAACCACTACCCCCTCGACCGGCACCCGACGGACGTGCTGTGGTACCCGGAGTTCGCCATGTGGTGCGGGACGGGGCTCACCGCCGACTGGCACCGCAGGTTCCGCGTGGCCGCCATGGTCTACGGCCACCTGCACATCCCGCGCACCACCTACCACGAGGGCGTCCGCTTCGAGGAGGTCTCCGTGGGCTACCCCCGCGAGTGGCGCAAGCGCCCGGGAGGAACGCCGGGGAAGCTGCGCCGGATCCTGCCGGCGCCCGCCGCCACCGGGTGAGCGGTGGAGCGACGGCGGACCGGCCGCGGCCGGACCGGCCGGGATCAGCGGGCGGACGCCGGCTCGGCGGCCGGGTCGGCGGCCGGGTCGGAAAGGCGGCTCCACGCCCGGGTCAGCTCCACCCGCGACGTCACGTTCAGCTTGCGGAAGATCTTCTTCAGGTGGAATGCCACCGTGTGGCCGGAGATGAACAGGTGCTCGCCGACCTGGGAGTTGGTGAACCCGTGGCTCACCAGCTCGGCGACGGCCGCCTCGGTCTCGGTGAGGGATCCGGTGTTCACGCCCTCCTGACCGGCATAGCGCGGATAGCGGCCGCGCCGTACCCCGAGCCCCCGCAGCGTGCTGACGACCCGCCGGGCGTCGCGCGGGGCACCGGCGTTCGTGTACCCGTCCACCGCGCGCTCGAGTATCTCCACCGCCCGGTCGCGTTCCGGGCCGAGGTCGGCGAGGAGGTTCCCGGCGTCCTCGAAGGCCGACGCCCCGGCCCACGGGTCCAGGTGCGACTCCCCGGCGCCGACGAGCTGTTCGGGGCTGTCACCGAGCAGCCCGCGGGCGTGCAGCGCCGCCGCCCCGATCGAACGCAGTCCGCCGTTGCGCGCCGCGAGGCCGGTGGCCTGCGACGCCACCCGCCGGGCGAGGGACACGTCGCCCAGTTCCCGGGTGGTCCGCACGAGCCAGGCCGCGGCCGCCGGCTGCGAGGCCAGGAGTTCCAGGACGAGCTGGTCGTCGGTGATGATGCCCACGATGAAGTGCGCGGCGCTCTTCGCACCGCCCTGCACCTCCAGCAACTGGGCCGCGGCCCAGGCGTACTGGCCGGGCCGGTCGGTCGTCCGGCCGAGCAGGGCGTCGTCCCGCAGCTGGTCCACGAACTCCGTACTGACGCTCATGTTGCCCTGTCGCAGCGCGCTGAGGGCCATCACCGTGTGCGCGTCGGGGAGCAGGCCGCGCAGACCCGCACGCCGCGCCTCGTGCACCCCCTTGCCCACCGCGTCGATCGCGGTGCCGACATCGCCCTGGGCCAGCGCGAGTTCGCCGGCGCACACGTGCGAGGCCGCGACCAGCGCGTCGGTGTTCCCGGCGCCGGCCGTCAGCTCCTCGATACGGGCGAGCGACCGGGCCGCGGCCACCACCTCGCGGACCCTGACCAGCAGTGCGGAATGCCAGATGGTGGCCGGCCCCGTGCACGTTCCGGCGCAGGCGGGGTGTCCCTGGCTCGCCGCGTCCGACAGCCGCAGCGCATCCGTGAGATCGCCGCGGGACCAGGCGGTGAAGGAGAGCGAGGACAGTCTGACCGTCTCGCACGAGGCGTCGCCGCACGCCGGGAGCGTGGCGAAGGCGGGCGGGAGGTCCGACCGGAACAGAGAATCGAGCATCACATCTCCTGTCAGGGGATCATCAGTCACGCCGCGTCGTTCCCGTGGTGGCACCGGCAGTTCTCGGCGGAGCCTAGGCGGCGGCTGCTCAGGAACCCCTCGAGAGGCGATCGGAGCCGAGCGGACGGACGGCGTGTTCCGGCGGCCCTCGCGGCGCGGGCGGACCCCGGCGGTCCCGTGCGCGCCAGGGTGCCCGCGGGGTGCGGTGCGAACCGCGCGTACGGGACGCACCAGGCGTTCTCCAGTGCGTCCCGAGCCGGCGTCGAGGAAGGACGGGCCGGTTTCTCGAGAACGCCGCCGGAACTACCAGCGCTGATGATGGTGCCGGTCGGGCGGGCCCGACACGATGGGCGTGATCCGGGTCCGGGTTCGCGGTCCTCCAGTTCGCCGACGGTGTGAAGAGGTGTCCCCTTGAGTGTCGTACTTCTCCTGAACGGTCCCAATCTGGGAATCCTGGGACGGCGCGAGCCGGAGATATACGGCACCGACACACTGGCCGACATAGAGAAGGCGGTCGCCGAAGAGGTGGACGCCCGGGGATGGGACGTCGTCTCCGTCCAGCACGACTCCGAAGGGGAGCTCGTCCGGGCCCTGCACGAGCACAGCGACACCACGGTGGGGGCCATCGTCAATCCCGGCGCGCTCATGATCGCGGGATGGAGTCTGCGCGACGCCCTGGCGAGCTATCCGCCGCCGTGGGTGGAGGTGCACCTCAGCAACGTCTGGGCCCGCGAGCAGTTCCGCCACGAGTCGGTGATCGCCCCCCTGGCCAGCGGTGTGGTGGTCGGCCTCGGCTCGTTCGGCTACCGGCTGGCCGCCAAGGCGCTGCTGCACCTGGTGCCGTGACCGGAAGGGTTGACCGCGTCGCGCCGCCCCGCACGGCACCCCGCTCCGGCTCGGCCCTGTCGTCGAAGTCCCGCCCGGCCCGGCGCCACTTTGACGACAGGGCCTAGGCCGACGCCCGCGAACGCGACCGTACGAGCCCGAAGACGGCGCCCTCCGGGTCCGCGACCGTGGCCACGCGGCCGGTGAGGCCCTCCCGGGCCGGTTGCACGATGCGGCCGCCCAGGTCGAGGACCTTGGCCGCGGCCGTGTCGGTGTCCTCGACCTCGAAGTAGGCCATCCAGTGCGGCCCCCGGTCGTGCGGCAGGGAGCGGCCCACGCCGTGCACGGCGGCCACCGGGCGGCCCCCCAGCAGCAGGGTCACGTAGTCGAAGTCGTCCGAGGCGGTGGAGTGCGTCTGCGGCTCATGGCCGAAGACGTGCTCGTAGAACTTGCCGACCGTCGAGGCGTCCTGGGTGACGAGCTCGTTCCACACCGGAGTGCCCGGGGCCCCGTACGAGCGGGTGCCCATGCGGCTCTGCGCCTGCCACAGTCCGAAGATCGCGCCCAGCGGGTCGGAACAGATCGCCACGCGGCCGGCGACACCGGCGTCCAGCGGGCCCACCGCCACCGTGCCGCCGCACGAGCGGATCGTCTCGGCCGTGGCGTCGGCGTCGTCCGTGGCCAGGTATGTCGTCCAGGCGACCGGAAGATGGCGGTCCGGCGGCATCTCGCCGATGCCCGCCACCTCCTGGCCGTCCAGCAGGGCCCTCACGTACGGGCCGAGCTGCTCGGGACCGGGCTCGTACTCCCAGCCGAACAGGTCGGCGTAGAAGTCCTCGGTGGTTCCGAGGCCGTGCACCATGAGGCTCACCCAGCACGGGGTGCCGGGTGTGCGCCGAGTGGCCTTCGCTGCCTCGGTCATGTCAACCGTCTCCTCCGTCGTCCCGTTGCCGCTGCTGATGCTTCCACTCCGGGGGGCCCGGCGCGCTTCGACCGGGCCGCACGTCCGGGCCCCGGGAGGAGATGACCGGATCAAGGCGCCCCCCGGGCGGCGGGCTTGTGACCCGGGTACCGGGCGGGGAGGAAGATGGCCGGTATGACTGCGACCCCACCGATCCTCTCCGCCGCCGAACTCATGAGCGAACTGGCCGGTTCCCGGCCTCCCGTGCTGCTGGACGTCCGCTGGCAGCTGGGCGGCCTCGACCAGCGCCCCGCCTACGACGCCGGGCACCTGCCCGGTGCGGCGTACGTCGACCTCGACCGCGAACTGGCTGGTCCGGCCGGGTCGGGCGGGCGCCACCCGCTTCCGGACCCGGAGGCGTTCGGGGCGGCGATGCGGCGGGCCGGGGTCTCGGCGGGCGTGCCGGTCGTCGTGTACGACGGCGGCCAGGGCTGGGCCGCGGCCCGGGCGTGGTGGCTGCTGCGCTGGACGGGGCACGCGGACGTACGGGTCCTGGACGGCGGCCTGGACGCGTGGACGTCAGCGGGGGGTGACGTGTCGGCCGACCGGGTGATTCCCCCGGAGGGCGATTTCAAGCCAAATCCGGGCGCCGTCGGGCTGCTCGACGCGGACGGGGCGGCCGCGCGGGCGCGTGCGGGGGTGCTTTTGGACGCGCGTGCGGGGGAGCGGTACCGCGGGGAGGTCGAACCGATCGACCCGGTCGGCGGCCACATCCCGGGCGCGCTGTCCGCCCCGACCACGGAGAACGTCGGTCCGGACGGCCGCTTCCTGCCCGTCGGCGCCCTGCGCGCACGCTTCGCCGCGCTCGGCGCCGCGGGCGGCGCGCCGGTGGGCGTGTACTGCGGTTCGGGGGTGTCCGGCGCACACGAGGTCCTGGCGCTGGAGATCGCGGGCATCCCCGCCGACCTCTACGCGGGCAGCTGGTCGGAGTGGTCCCGCGACCCGGCCCGCCCGGTGGCCACGGGCCCCGCGCCGCAGTAACGGCGGGCGGCGCACCCGGGCGGGCGACATCCCGCCCGGGGGCGGGAGCGCGCCCCGCCGGGGACGGGAGCGGGCCCGACCCGGGCGGCCGGCGTGCTACTCCTGCTTCTTGCGGCGGGTGCCGAAGACGATCTCGTCCCAGCTGGGCACCGCCGCCCGGCGGCCGGGCCGGACGCCGTCCGCCTCGGCCTGCCGGTCCGTGGTCCCCGTCAGCCGCTCGCGGTGGCCGGCCACCGTACGCGGCATCAGGACATCGGCGTACGCCGAGCCCGCGCCCGCCGAGGCGGCCGGAGCAGGCGGTTCCGCCACCTCTTCCTCCGGCGCCGGGTCCTCGGGCGCCCGTTCCGGGACCACCATGTCGCCCCGGAAGCTCGGGACCGCCTCCAGCAGGCTGGTCAGCGTGTCCCGCTCCTCCTCCGGCTCCGGTTGGGGGGCCGTCGGCCGTTCCAGCTGGCGGTCGAGCGCGCGGTCCAGCGGCCGGTCGCGCGGCAGCCGCGCGATCCTCGGGACGAAGGGGAAGCTCGGTTCCGGAGTGGCGGGCAGGTCGTCGGACTCGCCGATCAGCGAGCGCGCCTCGTCGTCCACGGCCACGACCAACCGGCGCGGCGGGTCGTACGTCCAGCTCGCCGAGTGCGGCTCACCGGCGACCCGGTAGACGAGCAGGACCTCCCAGGTGCCGTCGTCGCGGCGCCAGGAGTCCCACTGGACGGACTCCTTCTCCGCCCCCCGCAGGGACAGCCGCTCCTGCACGGCCTCGCCGAGCTGCGGACCGGTGTTCTCGCCGGGCCGGCGCACGGGGGTCTTGCGGGCCCGCTCGGCCATGAACGCGCGCTCGGCGAGCACCGGGCCCTCGAAGCGTCGTACGCGGTCGACGGGGATGCCGGCGAGTTGGGCGACCTCCTCCGCGGAGGCACCGGCTCGTATGCGGGCCTGGATGTCACGGGGGCGGAGGTGGCTCTCCACCTCGATCTCGATCTGGTTCAGGCGCGCGCGGTCGTTGCGCACGGCGGCCCGCAGCCGTTCGTCGATCGGAAGCGTGTACTCCGTGCTGTCCCCAGCCTTGAGCACCAGTCGTGTGCCGTCATTTGAGACGGCCACGACACGCAGTTCGGGCATGGGGACCTCCCGGGTGGTGCCTGCCGACGTCACGTGCGTCGCTGCTTCCGCTAGTCGAGTGTGGCCTGCCCGGGTGCAGCCTGCCACAACCTTGCCGAGTTAAACCGGCGTGTCGGGCATGCGCCCTTGATCGCCGTTATGGCACGGTTACCTGTTGGGCACGCACAGTGACCGAACGGTTACTGTGCGCAGCAGGCGCCCGTGCGATACCGCGGCATCACCGGTCTTCGAGCGCCGTTCTCCATCAACCGGCCCCCTCTCCCGAGTCCGGACATCCGTAAGGAAGGACGGCCCCAGGGCTCGTCACAGTACTCCATTCGGGCCACCTGGGTGGACCGCCGCGCCGCCGGACTTCTCCCGGACGGCGGGAGTTGGCCTGCCCTCCGGCGGCTCCCACCTGCACCCGCGCCCGTTTCCGGGTGTCCTGCTTCACACGATCCACAGAAACGGAACTAATCGTTTCGCTCGGTCGTCGGTCACTCGTGAAGGCTTCCGACGCGGGAGAGGAGGGACGTACGCGGGATGGCGAAGGGTCAGAAGACGGCGCACGACGCCGAACCGGAGGACGCGAAGCTCGACCTGAGCGCCGCCCAGGTGGCCGGCAGTTCGCTCGCCACCGTCGCGGCGGCCCTGCTCGCCTCGCGGTTGGGGGTCTACGGCACCATCCTGGGCGCCGGTGTGGTCAGCGTCGTCGCCACCGCCGGCGGCCCCGTCGTCCAGCACTTCTTCCGGCGCACCGGCGACCGGCTGCGCGGGACCGCCCGCCCGCGGACCCGACCGGTGCCGCCGCCCGGCGGGCCCGAGGACACCGCGCCCTGCGGGGAGTTCGGTGCGGCCACCGTGCACGGCACCCGCGTGCGGGGCTGGAAGCGCACGGCCGTGGCCGCCGGGGCCGCCTGCGCCCTCGGCCTGGGCGCCCTCGGGAGTTACGAGGCGATCGCCGGCACCTCGGTCAGCGCCGACGGCGGCACCATCTCTCCGGAGGCACCCGCACGGCGCCCGACCACCGTCCCTCACCGCCCCCGGGCCCCCACCGGACGCCGGGCACCGGCGGAACGCGGAGCGCGACCCCGGACACCTCGACCGGCCCGGACCCTTCCGGCCCGCACGGCGGCGGCGGTCGGGGCGCGGTCCCGACGCCCACCCCCGCCGACCCGGGGGACCCGACACCGAGCCCCACCCCCGCGCAGCCCACCCCGACGCCGGAGCCGACCTCCCCGCCCGCCCCGTCCGCGCCCCCCGACCCGGCCGGGCCGACGCCGTCCGGGCAGGGCCCGGCCGCTCCCTGAGGGGGGCGCCAGGGGGTCAGTCGCCCAGGATGCGCCGCAGGTAGTCGTTGCCGAACAACCGGCCCGGGTCGAGCCGGTCGCGGAGCGCGGTGAACTCCGCGAACCGCGGGTACGCCCCGGCCAGGTACTCCGCGTCCCGCGTGTGCAGCTTGCCCCAGTGGGGCCGGCCGCCGTGGGCGGTGAAGATGCGCTCGGCCGCGGTGAAGTAGGCCTGGTAGGGGGTGCCCCGGTACATGTGCACCGCGATGTAGGCCGTCTCCCGGCCGGAGGCCGTCGACAGCGTGATGTCGTCCGCCGGCGCCGTGCGCACCTCGACCGGGAAGCTGACGCGCAGCCCGGAGCGGTCGACCATCGCCCGGAGCTCCCGCAGCGCCTCGACCACCCGCTCCCGGGGGAGCGCGTACTCCATCTCCACGAACCGGACCCGGCGCGGACTGGTGAACACCCTGTAGGGGATGTCCGTGTACGTGCGCGCGGACAGCGCGCGGCTGGCCACCCGGGCGATCGCGGGGATGGTGGCCGGGACCGCGCGGCCCAGCGAGTTCACCGCCTGGAAGACGCCGTTGGACAGCAGCTCGTCCTCGATCCACGCGCTCACCGGCCCGGGCGGGGCCGCGGGGCCCTGGCTGCGGTTGTTCCGCTTGGTGTTGCAGTTGCCGGTGTGGGGGAACCAGTAGAACTCGAAGTGCTCGTTCTCCGCGACGTGCTCGTCGAACTCGGCGGTCACCCGGTCGAAGCCCATGGGCTCCTCACGGGCGGTCAGGAAGAAGACCGGTTCGACGGCGAGGGTGAGCGAGGTGACGATGCCGAGCGCCCCGATGCCGATCCGGGCCGCGGCGAACACCTCGGGGTTCTCCGTCTCGGAGCACGTCAGCAGCTCGCCGTCCGCGGTGACCAGCTCCATGCCGCGGATCTGGGCGGCGATGGAGGCCGAGTCCCGACCGGTGCCGTGGGTGCCGGTGCCGGTGGCGCCGGAGACGGTCTGCTCCATGATGTCGCCCATGTTCGTGAGCGACAGGCCCTGCCGGGCCAGGGCCGTGTTCAGGTCCCTCAGAACGGTGCCCGCGCCCACCGTGACCGTCCCGGCGGCGCGGTCGAGCGAGCTGATCCCGGCCAGCGCCTGCGGCCGTACGAGCACCCCGTCGGTCACGGCGGCCGCGGTGAAGGAGTGGCCGGTGCCGACCGCCTTGACCCGCAGGCCCTCTTCGGCGGCCCGGCGGACCACTTCCTGGAGTTCCCCGACCGAGGCCGGGGTGACGGTGCGCGCGGGCGTGGCCCGGACGTTGCCCGCCCAGTTAGACCACGCGGTCCTGCTGCTGTGCCCTGCTGTCGCCGTCCCCATCGGTAGCTGGCTCCTCCCCTTGCGCCGGCTTCGTCAGCCGGCGGTATCCCGCGAACGCCACCGCCGCCGCGGCCACCCCCGACGCGATGGAGACGACGAACCCGCGCTGCGCGCCCGCCGCGTCGATGACCAGACCGGTCACCGAGGAGCCGACCGCGACGCCGACCGCGAGGCCGGTGCTGATCCAGGTCATGCCCTCGGTCAGCTTCGCGCGTGGTACGTGCGCCTCGATCAGGGCCATCGTGGTGATCATCGTGGGAGCGATGGCGAGGCCCGAGACGAAGAGCGCCACGGCCAGATACGGAAGGTCCCCGGCCAGTAGGAGGGGGATCATACTCACGGCCATCGCGCATACGCCCACCACCCATCGCAGTTCGGTCCGGCCCTTGAGGTGGAGCAGGCCGAAGACGATTCCGGCGATACAGGACCCCAGTGCCCAGATCGCCAGGATGAAGCTCGCCCAGGACTTGTGCCCCTCCTCCTCGGCGAAGGCCAGGGTGGACACGTCGATGGAACCGAAGATCGCGCCCGTCGCCACGAAGGTCAGCGTCAGCACCTGCAGGCCGGGGGAGCGCAGGGCCGAGGTGCGGTCCCCGCCCTCGCTGCGCGGATGCGGCGCGGGCTCGGTGGAGCGCTGAGCGGTGAGCAGCCAGACGCCGACCAGCAGGCAGACGGCGGCGATCAGCGGACCGGCCTCGGGGAACCAGGTGGTGGACAGGCCGATGGCGATGATCGGGCCGAAGATGAAGCAGACCTCGTCGACCACCGACTCGAAGGAGTACGCGGTGTGCAGCTCGCGCGGGGAGTCCTGGTAGATGACGGTCCACCGGGCGCGGACCATCGAGCCGACGCTCGGCACGCAGCCGGCGATCGCGGCGAACACGAAGAGGGTCCAGTCGGGCCACCCGCTCGCGGCGGCCACCAGCAGCCCGGCGACCGAGGCCACGGAGACCAGGGTGGCGGGGCGCAGGACCCGCCGCTGGCCGTACTGGTCCACCAGCCGCGAGACCTGCGGGCCGACCACCGCGGCGGCCAGGGCGAGGGTGCCGGTCAGGGCGCTCGCCATCGCGTACCGGCCGGTGATCTCGGAGATCATCGTCAGGATGCCGACCCCGACCATCGATATGGGCAGGCGGCCGATGAGGCCGGCGGCGCTGAACCCCTTGGTGCCGGGGGTCGCGAAGATGGCGCGGTAGGGACTGGGCAAGGGGTCTCCGTAAGGGACGTCATCTGCCCGTACAGGTTACGACCGCCGGCGCGGCACCCGCACGGGAAACGCTCCCGACATGGGAACTTAGGTTCACCTTACCTCGCACGGGCGGGCTGTCCCCGGCCGGGCCGATTCCCGCCGGACCGGGCCGGGTGGCAGGATTCGAGGCATGTCAGACCAGCTCCGCGCCGCCGCCGCCCGGCCCCCGGCCGAAGGTTCCGCCGCCCCCTACGACGCCCTCCTGCTGCTCTCCTTCGGGGGGCCCGAGGGCCCCGACGACGTCGTGCCGTTCCTGGAGAACGTCACGCGCGGGCGGGGGATCCCGCGGGAACGGCTCAAGGAGGTCGGGCAGCACTACTTCGGCTTCGGCGGGGTCAGCCCCATCAACGCCCAGAACCGGGCGCTGCTCGACGCGCTGCGCAAGGACTTCGCCGAGCACGGGCTGGACCTGCCGGTCTACTGGGGCAACCGCAACTGGGCGCCGTACCTGACGGACGTGATGCGGGAGATGGCCGCCGACGGCCGCCGCCGGATCGCCGTGCTCGCGACCAGCGCCTACGCCTCCTACTCCGGCTGCCGGCAGTACCGCGAGAACCTCGCCGACGCGCTGGCCGCCCTCGCCGAGGAGGGCCTGGAACCGCCGCGCGTGGACAAGCTGCGCCACTACTTCAACCACCCGGGCTTCGTGGGGCCCATGGTCGACGGGGTGGTGGCCTCGCTCGCCGGGCTGCCCGAGGACGTGCGCTCCGGCGCGCACCTCGCCTTCACCACCCACTCCATCCCGACGGCGGCGGCCGACACCTCCGGCCCCGTCGAGGACCACACCGAGGGGGGCGAGGGCGGCGCGTACGTCAGGCAGCACCTCGACGTCGCCCGGGTGATCGCGGACGAGGTGGCCGCGCGGACCGGCGTCAGCCGCCCCTGGCGGCTCGTCTACCAGTCCCGCAGCGGAGCCCCGCACATCCCGTGGCTGGAGCCGGACGTCTGCGACCACCTGGAGGCCCTGCACGCCGAGGGGGCGCCCGCCGCCGTGATGGTGCCCATCGGCTTCGTCTCCGACCACATGGAGGTCCTCTACGACCTCGACACCGAGGCCACCGCGAAGGCGGCCGAGCTGGGCCTGCCCGTCGCCCGCTCGGCGACGGTCGGGGCCGACCCCGCGTTCGCCGCCGCGGTACGCGAGCTCGTGCTGGAGCGGGCCGCCAGGGAGCGCGGGGAGACGGTCCCGGAGTGCTGGGTGGGCACGCTGGGACAGAGCCACGACCTGTGCGCCGTGGGGTGCTGCCCGGGGCGGACGCCCCGGCCGGCGGCCGCGGGCGCCGACAGTCCGTACGCGTAGGGATGAGGAACCTTGATCTCCGATGAGCTGAAGGCCGAGCTGCTGGACGTCGGCCTGGAGGCCGCCCGGCAGGCCGGCGCCCTGCTGCGCGACGGCCGGCCGGCCGACCTGGCGGTCGCCGCGACCAAGAGCAGCCCCATCGACGTGGTGACCGAGATGGACATCGCGGCCGAGAAGCTGATCACCGGCATCCTCGCGGAACGGCGGCCCGAGGACGGGCTGCTGGGCGAGGAGGGCGCGGACGCCCCCGGGACCAGCGGGGTGCGGTGGGTCGTCGACCCGCTGGACGGCACCGTGAACTACCTCTACGGCCTGCCCAGCTGGGGCGTGTCCATCGCCGCCGAGTACGGGGGCGAGACCGTGGTGGGCGTCGTGGCGGCCCCGATGCGCGGCGAGACCTACCACGCGGTCCTCGGCGGCGGGGCCTGGCTGGGCGCACTGCGCCTCGCCTGCCGGCCGGCGGCGCCGCTGGACCAGGCCCTGCTCGGGACGGGCTTCGCGTACGTGCAGACCCGGCGGGCGCACCAGGCCGAGGTCGTGGCGCGGATCATCCCGCTGGTCCGCGACATCCGGCGGGGCGGCTCGGCGGCGCTGGACCTGTGCGACGTGGCCGCCGGGCGGCTCGACGGGTACTACGAGCGCGGGCTGAACCCCTGGGACCTGGCGGCGGGCGACCTGATCGCCCGCGAGGCCGGGGCCCTGACCGGCGGCCGGCCGGGGCGGCCCGCGACGGGCGAGCTCACCCTCGCCGCCACCCCCGAAGTCTTCGCCTCCCTGCAGCCGCTGCTGGAGGCGGCGGGGGCCTGGCACGACTGACCCGGGGCCCGGCCGCGCGGGGAATTCCCCCCGCACCTCGGGGAACCCCGGCCGCGCGTGGGGAATCCCGGCGCACACGAGGGGACCCCGGCGCCCCGAGGGGCGGCCGGGGTCCGGGCCGTGACGGGGGAGCCGGTCAGCCGGCGGGCACGGCGACCGAGACCGGGACTCCGTGCTCGGCGGCCAGGCGGTGGAGGTCCTCCAGCTCCGCCTGCTCCACGTCGGCGAGGAAGTCGTCGCCCGCCTCGCGGGCCTGCCTGAGGTCCGTCTGCGTGGCCCTGATGCGCTGCAGGAGACCCGCGGTGAATGCGTCCATGGTGGGTTCGCCCCCTCTTCGTGGGTCGGCGGCGGCGTGGCGATCCGCCGTCAGGGAGTGGTCGGGGTGTGGTGACGTCCTCCCCGGCACCCCGGGCGCAGAAACCTCGTGAGCCGTGGGAATCCCCGCCTCCGCCCGGCACGGGCCCGTCGCTGCAGCGTGCGAGCGGCGCCTTACAGCCGGTTTACGGCCGAAAGGGGCAGGATGGGCGACGCAACACACGTGTGCCCTGCCGGGGCTCGGAGGAAGGAAATCGACGTGCGCGTACTCGTCGTCGAGGACGAGCAGCTGCTCGCCGATGCGGTGGCCACCGGCCTGCGCCGGGAGGCCATGGCCGTGGACGTCGTGTACGACGGCGCCGCCGCCCTGGAGCGGGTCGGCGTCAACGACTACGACGTGGTCGTGCTCGACCGGGACCTCCCGCTCGTCCACGGCGACGACGTCTGCCGGAAGATCGTCGAGCTCGGGATGCCCACGCGCGTCCTGATGCTGACCGCCTCCGGCGACGTCAGCGACCGGGTGGAGGGCCTGGAGCTCGGGGCGGACGACTACCTGCCCAAGCCCTTCGCCTTCACCGAGCTGACCGCCCGGGTGCGGGCCCTGGGGCGGCGCACCACCGTCGCGCTGCCGCCGGTCCTGGAGCGGGCCGGCATCAAGCTGGATCCCAACCGGCGCGAGGTGTTCCGCGAGGGCAGGGAGGTGCAGCTGGCGCCCAAGGAGTTCGCCGTGCTGGAGGTCCTCATGCGCAGCGAGGGCACCGTGGTCTCGGCCGAGCAGCTGTTGGAGAAGGCGTGGGACGAGAACACCGACCCCTTCACGAACGTCGTCCGGGTGACCGTGATGACCCTGCGGCGCAAGCTGGGCGAGCCGCCGGTCATCGTGACCGTGCCGGGCTCCGGATACCGGATCTGACGCGCGTGCCAGCCAACCCGGCGCCACCGGTCGCGCCGCCCAAGCCGACCTGGGACCCCGCCGCGCCGGAGAGTCCCTTCCCGTGGCTGCGGCCGACCATCCGCATACGCCTCACCCTGCTCTACGGCGGGATGTTCCTGATCGCGGGCATCCTGCTGCTGTCGATCATCTACCTGCTGGCGGCCCAGGCCCTGCGGGAGGGCAACGCGCCCCCGTTCCAGATCGTCGGCGGCGAGGTGCGGGTCACCAGCAGCACCTGCCCCGGTGTGGTGGGCCAGCTGACGCCCAGCGAGTTCAACGCCGCGATCGGCCAGTGCATGCTCGAACAGCGCAGGCACGCGCTGGACGACCTGCTGAGCCGTTCGCTGATGGCCCTGCTGGGCCTGAGCATCATCGCCTTCGCCTTCGGCTACGCGATGGCCGGCCGGGTGCTCTCGCCGCTCGGCAAGATCACCCGCACCGCCCGCCGCGTCGTCGGATCCGACCTGACCCGGCGGATCGAGCTGGACGGGCCGGACGACGAGCTCAAGGAGCTCGCCGACACCTTCGACGAGATGCTCGACCGGCTGGAGCGGGCCTTCACGGCCCAGCAGCGGTTCGTCGCGAACGCCTCGCACGAGCTGCGGACCCCGCTCGCGATCAACCGCACGCTGCTGGAGGTGCACCTCTCCGACCCCGGGGCGCCGCTCGAGCTCCAGCAGCTCGGCAAGACCCTGCTCGCCACCAACGAGCGCAGCGAGCAGCTGGTCGAGGGCCTGCTGCTGCTGGCCCGCAGCGAGAACCAGATCGTCGAACGCAAGCCCGTGGACCTGGCGGAGGTCGCCTCCCGCGCCCTGGACCAGGTGCGCGGGGAGGCCGAGGCCAAGGGCGTGGAGATCCGCGGGGAGCGCGCCCTGGTCGTCATCCCCGGCAACGGCGTGCTGCTGGAGCGGATCGCCCTGAACCTGGTGCAGAACGCCGTGCGGTACAACGTGCCGGAGGACGGCTGGGTGGAGGTCACCACCGAGGCCCAGCACGGCACGGCGGTCCTGGTGGTGTCGAACACGGGTCCCGTGGTCCCCGCGTACGAGGTGGACAACCTGTTCGAGCCCTTCAGGCGGCTGCGCACGGAGCGGACGAACAGCGACAAGGGCGTCGGGCTCGGGCTGTCCATCGCGCGCTCCGTGGCGCGTGCCCACGGCGGACGGATCCAGGCGATCCCCCGGGAAGGCGGTGGTCTCGTGATGCGCGTCACTCTTCCCATGTGAGCACAGCGCCCCGTGTTCGCTTTTGGCTGAATACCTGTCCCATGAAGACAACCGGCCCTGTGTGATCGATCACATGACCGGGTGTCGGACCATGTGCGTTCTGTGACCCCTTGAGGGCCGGAAAGCCCGGGACGTCCGGGTTTCCGGCACCCCGGATGGCGGGAAATACACGGGGTGGCGTTTGTGCAAGACGACCCCGGGACCGTGTACGGTCCCGGTCGTCATCCCAGCTGAGTGCTCCTTCAGGCAGGCGGCTGGGTGTCGATTGAGTAACAGACCTTGATGTGAGGCAAAATCTCCGCCTCAGGTCGGGCACAAGTCCGGCCTCTCGCGCGTTACGTGCGCTGAGACACCGCTAACACCCAGAGGGGGAGAGCGAACAATGGCAACGGACTACGACACCCCACGCAAGACCGACGACGACGTCGACAACGACAGCATTGAAGAGCTGAAGGCCCGACGTAACGAGAAGTCGACCTCGTCCGCGGACATGGACGAATTCGACTCGGTCGAGAGCATGGAGCTTCCCGGCGCGGACCTCTCCAACGAGGAACTGGCCGTCCGGGTCCTGCCGAAGCAGGCCGACGAGTTCACCTGCATGAGCTGCTTCCTGGTGCACCACCGCAGCCAGCTGGCCCGCGAGAAGAACGGTCAGCCGATCTGCCGCGACTGCGACTGAGAGGCGTCCGCCGTGGCCGGCTCGACACCGTTTCGGAAGCGCCGCTTCCGGAAGTCCGGTGATCCGGCGGAGACGCGAGGAGGAACCACGGACCCGCGCACGGGTCCCGGAACCTCCGGCGGCTCCGCCATCGAGAGTGCCGATGTGCCCTCCGACACCGCCCCCGCGGTGCCGTCGGACACAGAGGCCGGCGAGGAGGCCCGGCACCGGTCCGGGACCCGTCGGCTGCAAGCCGTCAGGAACGGTGTACGCAAGGGCGGCGAGGGTGTCAGGGACGCCGCCCTGTACATCGCCGAAAGGATCATCGAGAACGCACCGCGCGTTCCGGTTCGGGACCTCGCGACCCTGCGCGCGCAGTTCCCGGGCCTCGACCCCGATCAGCTTGCCGACAAGCTGATCCTCGGCGCCGCCAACGCCACCTCGGCCGTCGGCGCCGGCATCGGAGCGGCGGCCATGCTGCCCGTCCCGCCCGCCATGCCGGCGGAACTGGCCGCGGAGATCACCGGCGTCGCCGCCATCGAACTCAAACTGGTCGCCGAACTCCACGAGGTCTACGGCCTGCGCCCGCCCGGCACGGTCCGGCAGCGCAGCGTCGCCTACCTGACCTCCTGGACCGAGGAGCGCGGCGTCGACCTCACCAAACCGACCACGCTGAACGCGGCGCTCGGCGGCCAGATGAAGCGCGAACTGCGCCAGCAGATCACGAAGCGGATGGTCCGCAACCTGCCCAACCTCATCCCCTTCATGATCGGGGCGGCCGTCGGTGCGGCCATGAACCGCCGCGACACCCGCAAACTCGCCGAGAAGGTCCGTGGAGACCTGCGCGGTCGCGCCGTGCCCTGGGAGTCCCTCCCGCAGCTCCCGCCCCTGGAACAGCCCTCCCAGCCCCTTCCCGAGGCCGTCAGGGTCGCACTCGAGGGCCCCGGACGGCAGGACGGCGGAGGCTGAGGACCCCCGGCCCGCGACGCCGGCTCCCGAAGTCGGCGGGGTCAGCCCTTCGCCGCGAGGATGGCCGCCCGCAGGGCCTCCGGCTCGCGGGTGGAGACGTACACGTAGGGGGTGGGATCCGCCGGATCGGTCACCTCGACGCGGACCGCGGTCGGCACGTAGCCGCGCAGCAGCATGAACGCGCGGGTGTCGGCCTTGTGGGTACGCCAGGCGCGCGCCTCCTCGGCGTCCAGGACCTGCGGTTCGCCCAGGGCCGCCACCGGGATCCGCGCCTCACCGGCCGCCAGCGCGCCGTTCACCACGCGCACGCGCGCGGAGCCGTACGAACTCACCAGCATCCCGGCCAGTCCGGCGCCCCCGACCAGCCCGGCCAGCAGCGGCAGCGTGCCCAGCGGCAGCAGCATCAGCGCGCACGCGAGGCCGGTGAGCGCGGCGATGCCCCACCAGGAGCGGGGAGCGGTCAGGCGTTCGTCGTGGAGCGCGGGGGAGGGCTGCATGAACCAAGCCTGCCACGAGGCGTCCGGCGGATGGCCGCGCGGGTAAGGTCTGCGGCTGTGAGTGGACGAAACACAGCGTTGACGCCCCCGGCCGATGCCGCCGCGCCGGTCCGGCACCCCGACGCGCCCGCACCCGGCGAGCTCCTCGGCGCGCACTACGAACACTGCTTCGGCTGCGGCGGGGGACAGCCGCACGGACTCCACCTGGAAGCCCGTGCGGGTGAGGGCGTGCGCATCACCGCCGAGTTCACCGTCAAGCCCGCGCACCAGGGCGCCCCCGGCCTCGCCCACGGCGGCGTGCTGGCCACCGCGCTCGACGAGACGCTCGGCTCGCTCAACTGGCTGCTGCGCGTCATCGCCGTGACGGGCCGGCTGGAGACCGACTTCGTCCGGCCCGTTCCGGTGGACACGGTGCTGTACCTGGAGGCCGAGGTCACCGCCGTCGCCGGGCGCAAGATCTACTGCAGCGCGGTCGGCCGGATAGGCGGCCCCGAGGGTCCCGTCGCCGTACGGGCGGACGCGCTGTTCATCGAGGTGAAGGTCGACCACTTCATCGACAACGGTCGGCCCGAGGAGATCCGGGCGGCGATGTCCGACCCGGACCAGGTCAGGCGCGCCCGCGCCTTCGAGGTGAACCCCTGATGTCCCTGAACGACCACGGCCCCCGCCACGACGTCGACGTGCTCATCCGCCGCGTCGACCCGGAGGTCCCCCTGCCCGCCTACGGTCACCCCGGTGACGCCGGCTGCGACCTGGTGACCACCGAGGCCGCCGAGCTGCAACCCGGCGAGCGGGCGGTCCTCCCCACCGGGGTGTCCATCGCGCTGCCCGACGGGTACGCCGCCTTCGTGCACCCGCGCTCCGGCCTGGCCGCCCGCTGCGGGCTCGCGCTCGTGAATGCCCCGGGGACGGTGGATGCCGGGTACCGTGGGGAGATCAAGGTGATCGTGGTCAACCTCGACCCTCGCGAGAGCGTCCGGTTCGAGCGCTTCGACCGCATTGCCCAGCTGGTTGTCCAGCGGGTCGAGAAGGTGCGCTTCCACGAGGTGGCGGAACTTCCCGGCTCGGCCCGGGCCGAGGGGGGTTTCGGCTCCACCGGCGGTCATGCGGCCGTGGCCGGATCCGGCACTGGTCAGCAGGGTGGGAATGGCTACGCTTCGGTCGTAACCGACCGGGAAGGACAGTGACGTGTTCGGACGTCGCAAGAAGAACGACTCCGCCAAGGACGGCGGCGCGACCGAGCAGGTCGATGGCCGTGTGTCCGGCCTGGACGCCGGCGGGCAGGACGGCGCCGAGGAGCTCGACGCGGCCCAGCCGCGCCGGGTGAACCTGCCTCCGGCCCCGCGCCCCGACGGCCCCTGGGACGTCTCCGAGGTGCTCGGCGACCCGGCCGACGGCCGGGTGGACCTGGGCGGCATCTTCGTACCCGGGGTCGAGGGCATGGAGCTGCGGGTCGAGGTCGCCGGGGACGCGATCGTCGCCGCGACCGTCGTCCTGGGCGACAGCGCCGTACAGCTGCAGGCCTTCGCCGCACCGCGCAAGGAAGGCATCTGGGGCGAGGTCCGCGAGGAGATCGCCTCGGGCATCACCCAGCAGGGCGGCATCATCGACGAGGTCGAGGGTCCGCTGGGCTGGGAGCTGCGCGCCCAGGTTCCCGTACCGCTGCCGGACGGGCAGACCGGCGCGCAGCTGGTCCGCTTCGTCGGCGTCGACGGTCCGCGCTGGTTCCTGCGCGGCGTCATCTCCGGCCAGGGCGCGGTGCGCCCCGAGTCGGCGGGGGTCCTGGAGCAGATCTTCCGGGACACCGTCGTGGTCCGCGGTGACGGCCCGATGGCGCCCCGCGACCCGATCGTCCTGAAGCTGCCCAACGACGCCCAGATGGTGCCGGACGGCGTGCAGACGGAGGAGCAGGAAGGCTCCCGCTTCGGCGGCGGCATGGGACAGCTGGAGCGCGGCCCCGAGATCACCGAGGTCCGCTGACCCCTCCGGTCGACGGCCCGCGGAGCTTCCGCACGCCTCGGGCCGGTGGGCCCCGCCCCCTCGGGCGGGCCCACCGGCCTTTTCACGTGGGGGAGGAGCCGGACCGCCGGCACCTCATCACCGAACCGGGCCCGGTGCACCGCTTCGAGAGGTGGTGCGCACGCCGGTAGGCTTCCTGTTATGAGTGCTGAACCGCGTCCCGAGAAGCCCGCGAAGCCGGCCAGGCCGGCGGGCCGGTTCCGCCGGATGATAGAGCGGCTGTCCACCTCGCAGGAGGAGCTGCATTCGGCGGAGCTGCAGGAGGACGCAGAAGCCGCGGGGTGCACGCGCATCTGCGACTGCGACGACCGGCAGATAGTGAAGGTGACCGGCACCCTGCGTACGGTCACCCTGCGGCCGCGCGCGGGCGTCCCCGCCCTCGAGGCGGAGCTGTTCGACGGCTCGGCGGCACTGGACGTGGTCTGGCTCGGGCGTCGCTCGATCGTGGGAATCGAGCCGGGCCGGCGCATGATCGCCTCCGGCAGGATCTCCATGACCCACGGCCGCCGCGTGCTCTTCAACCCGAAGTACGAACTCCGACCGCTCGGACAGGAGCACTGACCGGTGACGTCACTCGACAAACCGACCACCCCGGAACCGGGCCCCGACGGCGCCCCCGCCGACGACCAGGGCGCACTGACCCAGGCGGCGCTGTTCGACGCCTTCGGCGGCATCCGGGGCACCGTGGAGACGATGCTCCCCGGGCTGCTGTTCGTCATGATCTACACGATCAACCGGGACGTGAAGCTCTCCGCCCTCGCGGCGGGCGCGGTCGCGGTCCTGCTCGTGATCGTGCGACTGCTGCGCAGGGACACCGTGAAGCACGCCTTCAGCGGCGTCTTCGGCGTGGGCGTGGGCGTGGCCTTCGCCCTGTTCACGGGCAGCGCGAAGGGCTTCTACCTGCCGGGCATGATCTACGGCGCAGGGCTGGGCGTGGCCTTCACCGTTTCGGCGCTGGTGGGCTTCCCCCTGCTGGGCGTGATCCTGGGGCCGGTGTTCAAGGAGAACCTGTCCTGGCGCACCCGCAACCCGGGCCGCAAGAAGGCGTACGTCAAGGCCAGCCTGGCCTGGGGCATCATCTTCCTGGTCAAGTACGCGATCCTCTTCCCGCTGTACTGGTGGGGCGACGCGACGCAGCTCGGGTGGGTGCTGATCGCCCTGAAACTCCCGCCGATGGTGCTCGCCGTGTACTTCACCTGGGTCTTCCTGGCCAAGGCCCCGCCGCCGATCGACGTGATCGCGGAATGGGAAGCGAAGGAAGCCGCCCAGAAAACCCCCGGCGAAAACCGCCCGTAGCCCGCAGGCGCCTCCCAGCCCGACAGGGCATGTCCGGCCACGCGCGTTTGAGGCGCAGGGTCAGGGGCGGAGCCCCGGGAGCGGCGCGGCACCCGCAGGACCGTCCGTCCGGCGGCACAGCACGAAGGGGGCGGGGGCGACCGATCAGGTCGCCCCCGCCCCCTTCGTCGTGCGAGCGTGCCTGCTGGGTTACCGGCGGGCCTGGAGGAGGATCTCCAGCTGCTCCTCCCGCGCCTGCGCCGCCACGAACAGCAGCTCGTCGCCCGGCTCCAGCGTCTCCTCCCCGTGCGGGGTGAGGACCCGGTTGCCGCGGATGATCGTGACCAGCGAGGTGTCCTCCGGCCAGGTGAGGTCGCTGATCTGCCGGCCGGCGACCGAGGAGTCCGGGGGCAGGGTCAGCTCGACCAGGTTCGCGTCGCCGTGGCTGAAGCGCAGCAGCCGCACCAGGTCGCCGACGCTCACGGCCTCCTCGACCAGGGCCGACATCAGCCGCGGCGTGGACACCGCGACGTCGACGCCCCAGGACTCGTTGAAGAGCCACTCGTTCTTCGGGTTGTTGACGCGGGCCACCACCCGCGGGACCCCGTACTCGGTCTTGGCGAGCAGCGAGACGACCAGGTTGACCTTGTCGTCGCCGGTCGCCGCGATGACCACGTTGCACCGCTGCAGCGCCGCCTCGTCCAGCGAGGTGATCTCGCAGGCGTCGGCCAGCAGCCACTCCGCCTGCGGCACCCGCTCCACCGAGATGGCGGTCGGGGCCTTGTCGACCAGGAGCACCTCGTGCCCGTTCTCCAGCAGCTCGCCCGCGATGGAACGGCCCACCGCGCCTGCCCCGGCGATCGCGACTCTCATGCGTGTGCCTCCTCGGGCCCCTCGGCGAAGGCCGCCTCGACCTTTTCGATCTCGTCCGTGCGCATCATGACGTGGACGAGGTCGCCCTCCTGGAGGACGGTCGCCGACGTGGGCAGCATCGCTTCGCCCAGGCGGGTCAGGAAGGCGACGCGGACGCCGGTCTCCTCCTGGAGCTTGCTGACCTTGTGGCCGATCCAGGTGTCCGAGGCGTGCACCTCGGCGAGCTGCACGCCCCCGCTCGGGTCGCGCCACAGCGGCTCGGCGCCCGAGGGCAGCAGCCGGCGCAGCATCTGGTCGGCGGTCCACCGGACGGTGGCCACGGTGGGGATGCCGAGGCGCTGGTAGACCTCGGCGCGCTTGGGGTCGTAGATACGGGCGGCGACGTTCTCGACGCCGAACATCTCCCGGGCCACGCGGGCGGCGATGATGTTGGAATTGTCACCACTGCTGACCGCGGCGAAGGCGCCCGCCTCCTCGATCCCGGCCTCCCTCAGGGTGTCCTGGTCGAAGCCGACGCCGGTGACGCGGCGGCCGCCGAACCCGGCCCCCAGCCGGCGGAATGCGGTGGGGTCCTGGTCGACGACGGCGACCGTATGCCCCTGCTGTTCCAGGGTCTGCGCGAGGGCGGAACCCACTCTTCCGCAACCCATGATGACGATGTGCACGGCCGTCCTTCCGGCTGTCAGCGGCTCGCTGGTACCCAGCCTCATTGCATGCTCTGGTTTAACAGGGTCTCAGACGATGGCCCAAGCTACACACGGGCGGTCACGGACGGGACCTCCTCCGTCCCGGTGGGGTGGCCCGCCCGGCATCCGGCGTCCGCTCGGCATCCGCCCGGCGTCCGCTCGGCACGTGCACGGCCTGCGGCCTGCGTACGACGCGGAGACGCAATCCGGGCGGCGACGGCACGGCCACCGGCACGAGCGGACCGCGTCCGGACGACATGAGCGCCCGCATTCAGGCGGCGCCGTGCCGCGTGGCGGGGTGCGGTTTCGCCAGGCCGATTTCGAACGCTTACGATCCTCTCCGTGTCCAAACTGACCGACGTGCCCAAACGGATCCTGATCGGCCGGGCGCTACGCAGCGACCGCCTCGGGGAAACGCTCCTGCCCAAGCGGATCGCCCTCCCGGTGTTCGCCTCGGACCCGCTCTCCTCCGTGGCCTACGCCCCGGGCGAGGTCCTGCTGGTCCTGTCGATCGCGGGCGTGTCGGCGTACCACTTCAGCCCCTGGATCGCGGCCGCGGTCGTCGTGCTGATGTTCACCGTGGTCGCCTCCTACCGGCAGAACGTCCACGCCTACCCCAGCGGCGGCGGGGACTACGAGGTCGCCAACACCAACCTCGGACCCAAGGCCGGCCTCACGGTGGCGAGCGCCCTGCTCGTCGACTACGTCCTGACCGTCGCCGTCTCGATCTCCTCGGGAGTCGAGAACCTCGGCTCCGCCGTCCATTTCGTCATCGAGCACAAAGTGCTCTCGGCGATGGTCATGATTCTGCTGCTCACGCTGATGAATCTGCGCGGGGTGAAAGAGTCCGGGAACCTCTTCGCCATTCCGACCTACGTGTTCGTCGGAGCGGTGTTCGTCATGATCGCCTGGGGTGCCTGGCGGGGCATCGTCGTCGGCGACACCATGCAGGCCCCCACCGCGGACCTGGAGATCAAACCCGAACACCAGGGGCTGGCCGGCTTCGCGCTGGTCTTCCTGCTGCTGCGGGCCTTCTCCTCCGGCTGCGCCGCGCTCACGGGCGTCGAGGCCATCAGCAACGGCGTCCCCGCCTTCCGCAAGCCCAAGAGCAAGAACGCGGCCACCACCCTGCTGCTCATGGGCGCCCTGGCCGTCACCATGTTCTGCGGGATCATCGGCCTGGCCATGGCCACGAACGTGCGGATGGCCGAGAACCCCTCCGTGGACCTGCTGAAGGACGGCGTCCCCGTCGGCGACGACTACGTCCAGCACCCGGTGATCTCCCAGGTCGCCGAGGCCGTCTTCGGCGACGGCAGCATCCTCTTCATCGTGCTGGCCGCGGCCACCGCGCTGGTCCTGTTCCTGGCCGCCAACACCGCGTACAACGGCTTCCCGCTGCTCGGCTCGATCCTGGCCCAGGACCGCTACCTGCCGCGCCAGCTCCACACCCGCGGCGACCGGCTCGCCTTCTCCAACGGCATCGTGCTCCTCGCCGGCGCCGCCATGCTGCTCGTGTGGGTCTACGACGCGGACTCCACCAAGCTGATCCAGCTCTACATCGTCGGCGTGTTCGTCTCCTTCACGCTGAGCCAGATCGGCATGGTCCGGCACTGGAACCGCCACCTGAAGTCGGAGCGCGACCAGGCCGCCCGCCGCCGGATGCACCGCTCCCGCGCGATCAATACCTTCGGCGCCTTCTTCACCGGCATGGTGCTGGTCGTCGTCCTCGCGACCAAGTTCACCCACGGTGCCTGGGTCGCCCTGCTCGGCATGCTGATCTTCTACGGAACGATGAGCGCGATCCGCAAGCACTACGACCGGGTCTCCGCCGAGATCGCCGCCGCCGACGGCCCCAGCGACGACAGCGTGCGGCCGTCGCGGGTCCATTCGATCGTCCTGGTCTCCAAGGTCCACAAGCCCACGCTGCGCGCCCTGGCCTTCGCCAAGCTGACCCGCTCGGACACCCTGGAGGCGCTCAGCATCAGCGTCGACCCGGCCGAGACGAAGGCCCTGCGCGCGGAGTGGGACCGGCGCGGGATCAACGTCCCGCTCAAGATCCTCGACTCGCCGTACCGGGAGATCACCCGCCCGGTCGTCGAGTACGTGAAGGGCCTGCGCAGCGAGAACCCGCGCGACGCGGTCAGCGTCTACATCCCGGAGTACGTGGTCGGGCGCTGGTACGAGCACCTGCTGCACAACCAGAGCGCCCTGCGGCTGAAGGGCCGGCTCCTCTTCACGCCCGGTGTGATGGTCACCTCGGTGCCCTACCAGCTGGAGTCCTCCGAGCTGGCCAAGAGGCGGGCCCGCAAGCGCCAGGAGTGGAACGCCCCGGGCGCCGTGCGCCGCGGTCCGGTGGACACCCCGCGACCCCCGAAGGACCCCGCGGCAAAGGCCTGAGGGGCCGGGTACCGGGTTGGTGAACGGCCGGACGAGATCCACGTAAACTGGTGGGTCGGTCGTCCGGCCGTTCACCGTTTTCAGGTTTTTGGAGTCTCCCCACCATGACGAGCGCCGAGCAGAACGAGAAGCAGTCACTGGTCGGGGAGGAGTACGAGGTCGAGGTCGGCCCCGTCGCGCACGGCGGGCACTGCATCGCCCGGACCGAGGACGGCCGCGTCCTGTTCGTCCGCCACACGCTCCCCGGCGAGCGGGTCGTCGCACGCGTCACCGAGGGCGAGAGCGACTCCCGCTTCCTGCGCGCCGACGCCATCACGGTGCTCGACGCCTCCAAGGACCGCGTCGAGGCCCCCTGCCCGTACGCCGGTCCCGGAAAGTGCGGCGGCTGCGACTGGCAGCACGCCAAGCCGGGCGCCCAGCGCCGCCTCAAGGGCGACGTCATCGCCGAGCAGCTCAAGCGGCTCGCCGGGCTCACCCCGGAGGAGGCCGGCTGGGACGGCACGGTCATGCCGGCCGAGGGCGACAAGGTGCCGGCCGGGCAGGTGCCGCAGTGGCGCACCCGCGTGCAGTACGCGATCGACGAGGACGGCCGGACGGGCCTGCGCAAGCACCGCTCGCACTCCGTGCAGCTGATCGACCACTGCATGATCGCGGCACCGGGCGTCTCGGAACTCGGCATCGAGCAGCAGGACTGGCCGCAGATGGCCTCGGTGGAGGCCATCGCCGCCTCCGGCTCGAGCGACCGCCAGGTGGTCCTGACCCCGCGTCCCGGCGGCCGTCTGCCGCTCGTGGAGCTCGACAAGCCGGTGTCGGTCCTGCGCGTCGAGGAGAAGGACGGCGGGGTCCACCGCGTCCACGGCCGCCCCTTCGTCCGCGAGCGCGCGGACGGCCGCACCTACCGCGTCGGCATGGGCGGCTTCTGGCAGGTCCACCCCCAGGCCGCGGACACCCTGATCAAGGCCGTCATGCAGGGCCTCATGCCCCGCAAGGGCGAGATGGCCCTCGACCTCTACTGCGGCGTCGGCATCTTCGCGGGCGCCCTGGCCGAACGCCTCGGCGAGACGGGCGCGGTCCTCGGCATCGAGTCGACGAAGCGCGCCGTCGAGGACGCCCGGCACAACCTGGCCGAGTTCCCCCGCGTCCGCGTCGAACAGGGCAAGGTCGAGCAGATTCTCCCCAAGACCGGCATCACGGAGTGCGACCTGGTCGTCCTGGACCCGCCCCGCGCGGGCGCCGGCAAGCAGACGGTCCGCCACATCGCCGGCCTCTCGGCCCGCCGCATCGCGTACGTGGCCTGCGACCCGGCAGCCCTGGCCCGAGACCTGGCCTACTTCGCCGAAGCCGGCTACAAGCCCCGCACCCTCCGCGCCTTCGACCTCTTCCCGATGACGCACCACGTGGAGTGCGTGGCGATCCTGGAGCCGGTGTCAAAGGGGGTCTGAACTGACGCTGACGTCGTTTGACCTGGCATTGCGCCGGGCCTTTGCGGGATGTTGGGGGAGTTCCGGTTGCCGGCGCCACGGGTGGCTGTCCGCCGTTTCAACGCTCGTTGGACGCTCGTTCCGACCGGCCGTCACTCCAGGTCTGACCGCTCCAGGGCGAGCGCCGGCCGCCCGACACCGTGTCGGCGCGGCCGCGGTTGCGTATGCCGACAGAAGTGGCTGAGCGGACGCGCAGGCCGGGCTTCCCAGCGGCAGCGGCGGACGCGAAGGTCCGCCCGCCGGGTGTCCGGTGGGCGCGGGGGTCAGGGGCACGCGGCGCGGGCAGCAGGTTCTGCGCGTCCCGTGCGTGAAGCGGTTCACCGAGCGCACGCCGACGGCGTACGAGCGAGCGTGGGAGATCCGGGACGCCCACGCGTACCACGAGTACGAGGAGTGGTCGCGGCGGTTCCATACGTTCCTGCAGGGGCGGGCGTGGACGCACGCCCAGGACCGGTGTCGCTGTTCGACCAGTCGGTGGGCTGGTTGCGCCGTCACCGGCTACTGCTGCCTGAGGTATGCGTGCTTGCCCGGAGGCGCGGAAGGCTGCGGAGCAGCGGCCGCACGCCACGGTCGCGGGGCCGCGCGGCGGACGGACCCGGCGTTGCCCGGCGACTTGGTGGCGACGCCGAAGACGCCGGAGGGGTCGCGGTGCTCGGAGTTGGAGCGGTCGCACCGGTCGCCGACGCGGCGCACCGCGTTCGCCCGCGCTGGACGGGCGCCGCCCGGGTGCGCGGCGACGAGTCGGCCGCCGGCCGACGGGGCGCGCCAGGGGCTGCCTGGCCTGGGGCCTCGACGCCGACCGCCCACACAGCAAGTGGTGTGGGCGGCCGGATTCGGGGCTGTCAGGCGGCGACCCTGCCGAAGAGGTGGTTGGCAGGAGCATCCGGGTCGTTGCCGTAGAAGAACTCGGTGAGAACCTGGTGGAATTCGGCGCGGTCCAGCCCACCGGAGCCGTCCCTGTCCAGAGCGGCGAAGACCGTGGCGCAGTCCTCGCCGGGCACACCGGCGACCGAGTCGAACATCTGCTGGAACTCGGCCTGGTCGATCTTGCCGTCTGCATTGAGGTCGACGAGGTCGAAGAAGCAGTCGGTGACCGGCGCGATCTGCTGCGGATAGAGGGCGGGGTCGGTCAGGACGCTCCTGAAGCCTTCGGTCATCTCCCGCAGATCGACCTTCCCGTCACCGTCCTGGTCCATCGGGGCGATCACATTCGTCCAGAACCCGTCCATTCCCTCGATGAGTCGGCGGGCGGTCGCGGAGTCCGGTGCGGTGTCTCGGGCGGCGAGGTAGCGCTCGCTCATCGCGCGGACGTCCTGCTGGGTGATGAACCCGTCGCCGTCGACGTCGGCGCCCCTGAACCACTGGCCGTACTTGAGGTCTTGAAGTGCAGTCACGGTTGCGCACAGTATTCATTTGATTACGCAATTGCAAAACGGGAGGTGGCGCCTCTGGCGGCCGGCGGCGACCCGCTGCGCACTGACGGCGGCGGACTCGAACAACTGCCCGCAGAGGCGGGCAGCTTGCGTGTCAGCGTTCGAGGTGTGGTGGTGTGAAGGCGAGCACGTCCGGAAGGGGGTCGTCGTAGAGCTCGACGTCGACGAGCGCGCTGTGGGCGCTCGGTCCCTGGGACAGTCGCGAGCACCCTCGGTCGGCCGTGAGGGTGTTCGGATTGCCGTGGCGGTCCAAAGTGCCGCTCCGGCCTGGCTGGGCCGGGTCCCACCATGCTCCGGTGGACAGTTGGATGACGCCGGGCATGACATCGTCTGACAGGACTGCGCCCGCCAGGCAGCTGCCGCGGTCGTTGTGGATGCGGACGATCACGCCGTTCTCGATGCCGCGGGACGCGGCGTCCAGCGGATTGATCGTCACGGGCTCACGGCCACGGATCTTCGACTTGAGGCTGTGACCGCCGTTGTCGTACTGGCTGTGCAGACGTGAGGCGGGCTGATTCGAGATCAAGTGCAGCGGGAATCGGTCCGACAGGTCGGCACGGAGCCACTCCACTGGTTCGAACCACGCCGGATGCCCGGCGCAGTCGTCGTAGCCGAACGAGTTGACCTCCTCGGAGAAGATCTCGATCCGGCCCGACGGGGTCGTCAGGGGAAAACGCTGCGGATCTGCGCGGAGCGCCTCGAAGCTGCCGGGGAACGGGCCGCGGAGCGCCGGCAGTTCAGCCGTGGAGCTTCGCCAGAAGTCGTCGAAACTCGGCAAGGCCGCGCCGTCGCCGAGGTCGGTCCTCGTCTGCTCGTAGAGGTGCCGGACCCATTCGATCTCGGAGCGTGACTGCGTGAACTCGCTCTCGTATCCGAGCCGGGAGGCCAGGGCGGTGAAGATGTGGTGGTCGGTGCGTGCCTCGCCCGCCGGCTCACGGACTTTCGGCATCGCGACGAGGTGGGGGTCGGAGAATCCGGCGGCGAAGTCGTCGCGCTCCAGGCTGGTGGCGACGGGAAGGACGATGTCGGCGAACTTGGCCGTGGTGTTCCACCAGGCTTCGTGAACCACCACCGTGTCAGGGGTCTGCCAGGCGCGGGACAAGCGGTGGAGATCTTGGTGGTGGTGGAACGGGTTCCCTCCGCACCAGTAGATCAGGCGGAGCTCGGGCAAGGTCAGGCGCTGGCCGTCGTAGTCGATGGTCTTGCCCGGATGCAGCAGGGTGTCGGCGATCCGTGCGACAGGGATGAAATCCGCGACGGGGTTGGGAACCCGGGGAATCGACGCCACGGAGGGCCGGCCGGGGGCGACGCCGGTCGCGTCCATCGTCGCGTAGCCCGCGCCCCAGCCGCAGCCTGGCCGCCCCATCGAGCCCGCCATGGCAGCCAGTACGACCGACATCCAGATCGGCTGTTCGCCGTGGTCCGCCCGTTGTACCGCGTAGTTGACCATGATGAGCGAACGTTGCGTGGACAGGCGGCGGGCCAGCTCCGTGATCGTGTCCCGGCTCATGCCCGTGATCCTCGCTGCCCAGGCAGCATCCTTGGCAACGCCGTCGAATGCGCCGGTCAAGTAGGAGGCGAAGCGGTCGAACCCGACGCAGCAACGGCGAAGGAAGTCCTCGTCGTGCCAGCCGTTGACCAGCATGGTGTGTGCAATGCCGAGCATCGCGGCGGTGTCGGTGTTGGGGATGACGGGCAGCCACTCGGCGTCGAGGAAGCCGGCGGTATCGCTGCGGATGGGGCTGATGTTCACGAACCGCACCCCGGCCGCACGGCACGCTCGCTGGCGGTCCTGCGTCTGGTGCCTGGCCAGTCCGCCGGGGTTGATCTGGCTGTTCTTGAGGGCCAGCCCTCCGAACGCCACCACGAGCTCACAGTTCTCGGCGATCTCGTCCCACATCGGCATCCGGGACTGGTAGCTCCACGGAGATCCGCCGATCACATGGGGGAGGATGACCTCCAAAGCTGCGGTGCTGTACGTGTTGCGAGAGTCGGTGTATCCCCCGCCTAACGCCAGGAACCGGTGGAGTTGCCCCTGCGCATGGTGGAACGCGCCTGCACTCGCCCAGCCGTAGGAGCCGCCGAACACGGCGCTGTCTCCGTGCTGCGAACGCACTCGGCGCAGTTCGTCGCTCACCAGGGTGATCGCGTCGTCCCAGCTCACCTCCATGAAGGCATCCGCGCCCCTGGCCGTGTCGTGGGCGCGCGGCAGGCCGTTCAGCCAGCCCTTGCGCACCGCGGGGCGCAAAACGCGCGCGCTGTCGTCGGCGGCTGTCACCATTCCGGGTCCGATAGGCGAGGGCGCGGGGTCATCGCCCCTCGGCTCGATTCGCACCAGCCGACCGGAATCGACCACCGCGACGAAACTGCCCCAGTGCGTCGCAACCGACATGCGTCGTTCCACGATGCATCGCCTCCGTCTCTGAAGTTCCCCGCTCTAGGACAGCGGCCACTCATGTCACAGTGGCTCGACGTCAGTTGTCGGGCCGCAGGGCACAGACTCCCCCTGCGGCCCGCTGCCCAACCCCGCACGTGCACGACCCTTCCAACGGCCGCACACAAGCGCCGTCCGCGTCGACTCGCCTCAGGGAGCATGCGCCGTCATGGGCCGGCAATACGTCCGAGACACCGGCGGTACGGTTATCCATCCCCACCTGCCGAGATCTCTCCGTCGGCAGCTATGCGCACCCGCCGCCCAGTGCCGGGAGAGCCGACGGCCCTCTTTCAGGACCGCGAAGAACGCAACGGGGGCGGTGCTGAGGAGTAGCGCCGCGCTGATCCCAGGGGTGGTTCGACGGGCGGCCGTTAGGGTGAGGGCCGTGGCAACGGAGCCCGAGCCGGATCGGAGTGCGGGGGTTGTGGGCGGTCTTACGGAAGCGAAGCTGAGGGCGCTGGCCGGGGAGCGTTCGTTCGAGCGCGGGCTCGCTTACGTCGACGCGGTGTCCGGGGTCGAGGTCGGTGACGGCTGGGTCAGGGCCTCGGTACGCGGTACCGAGCGGTATGAGGTGGAGCTACGCCTGGGCGGGCGCAGGACGCCGACGGGCACGTGCGACTGCCCGTATGGCCAGGAGGGCAACTTCTGCAAGCATCTGGTCGCCGTCGGCCTGACCTTGATCGGCCGGGAGGCTGACCTCTCCCGGCAGCGTACGTCGGCCCGGGACAGGGCGCGTGGCCTCGAAGCCTGGCTGGCGGACCTCTCTCGGGAGGATCTGATCGCGCTTGTACGGGAGGAGATGGCCGAGGACCGGCAGCTGCGGCGTCGCCTGGAACTGAGAGCGGCGAGCGCGCGCGGAGATCTGGCCGAGGTCCGCTCCCGCATCCGTGAGCTGCTCGATGTCGGGCCTTTCGCCCGATACGGATACGTCGAGTACGCCGACGCCCGGGCCTACGCCGACCAGGCTGGGCAGGCGGTCACCGTGATCCGGTCACTGACGACCTCCGGCCGGGCGGCCGACGCGATGGCGCTGACCCGGGAGGCGATCGGGTTCCTGGCCTCCGTGGTCGAGAACGTCGATGACTCCGACGGATGGCTCGGGCGCGTAGGTGGCGACCTCGCCGACGCCCACCACGACGCCTGCCGCGCGGCCCGTCCAGACCCGGAGGAACTCGCGCACTGGCTGGTGACGCACGCGCTCGACGACGCGGCCGACCTGACGGAGATCGACCCGCTCCGCTACAAGGACCTGCTCGGCGAGCAAGGAATGGCCGCCTTGCGCCGGTACGCGACCGAAGCATGGAAGGCGAACCGCACAGGCTGGGCCGAGAAGCACCTCATACAGCGCCTGGCGAAGTCGGGGCGGGACATCGACACGGTGATCGCCGTGCACGCCGCCGACCTCGCGCCGAACGGCCACACCCACCTGCTCATCGCCCGAGAGCTCGACACCGCCGGCCGTACCGCCGAGGCCCTGGAATGGGCTGAGCGCGGCATCCGCGAGACCGAGGGCCTCGCTACGGTCGACACCGCCCTCGTCGACCACCTCGCGGACCGCTACGCGCGGACCGACCGGCTCGCCGACGCCGTCACCCTGCGCCGGGACCACTTCACGGCCCGCCGCACCCTGCTCGCCTACCAGCAGCTTCGCGCCGCCGCCGAGGCCGCCGCATGCTGGCCGACCGAGCGCGAGAGAGCACGGACACTTCTCCGCGCCGATGCCGAACGGGCGGGTGCACACGGTGCCCGTGTGCTCGTCGACGTCCTCCTCGACGACAAGGACGTGGATGCCGCCTGGCAGGCAGCTGTCGGGTTCGGCGCCCACGACGGCCAGTGGCTCGCCCTAGCCGACCTCTCCCGGCCGACCCGCCCTGCCGACGCCCTCGGCGTCTACCTCCGCCTCGCCGCCCGCCTCACCCGTGAGACCGGCAACCACGCCTACGAACAGCTCGTCAGCCTGCTCCTGAGCATCCGCGACTGCCACCACCGCCTCGGCACACCGGCCGACTTCACCGCGTACATCCGCGACCTGCGCGCCGCCCAGAAGCGCAAGCGGAACCTGATGCGATTGATGGACGGCCACGGTTTGTCCGGCTCGTGATGAGGACCGTCACGCCGGTCGGCGCCTCCGGGAAGCCGGGACTCCCCCTTGCGGTCCGCACCCACGATTCCGAGGCGGCGCGTACGCCTGTGCGACAGCCAAGGACGGAGGACCACCCTGCCCCACGTCGGACGATGTCCCGGATGTCGGCCCAGGCCCACTTCCGCGGGTGGCCTACTTGGCGGCCCAGCAGTCCACGTTGTTCCGGTTCCCCTCCGCCGCCAGGCGCAGCGCGTCCGGCGATCCCAGCAGACCGTGCGGCAGATACCCGGACCGGACACCGAGTTCCCACGCATGGACCTGGACGGCGAGGCAGGCCAGGGCGAGGGCGCCGAGGGGGAGGAGGGACCGGGGCGCGGGATCACCGGCATCGGCCTCGACGCTCTCCCGGTACGCGACCAGCCGGGCGACGAGGGCGTCCTCGAAGGCGTGCTGGTCGTCGTCGAGGAGTACCCGGAGCAGCCGCTGGTCCGCACTCAGCGCGTCGCCGACCTCGTCGAGCCGCCGGGCAGCCTCCGCGCGCTCCTCGGCGTCCGGCTTGCGCAGCGGAACCGTAGGCCGGTCGCGGGGCAGATGCCCGGCCGCCTCGGTGAGATAGGGGCACAGGGCGTCCATGGCGGCGAGGTCGGCGGGGTCGGAGACGGACGTGTACCGGTTGTAGGGCACGCCGTCACGGATGGCGGGCGCGTAGTCGCCGCGCAGCAGCAGCCCGGTGACCCGCTCCCAGTTCCACACATGCCCACTGACGACACACATCTCGAACATGTCGAGCCAGGTCCGCGCGGTGGGCGTGCACACATTCCGCGGCGGTGACGGCGACCGTGCCGGCCGCCGCGTCGAGCCCCGGCTCCGTCACCGTTCGCGCGGCGACATGGTCGAGCAGCTCGTCCGCCATGGCCCGGATCAGCGTCGGCGAGATGCTGCCGTACCGCAGCGAGTGCCACCGTGTGTAGGCCCGGCCGTCGATGTCGTCGAGCGCCTTGGCCAACCGCTGCTCGCTGACCTGATGGCATGCCACTTTCCGTACGTACCGCGTCCCTTCGTGAACTCCCCGACCGGACGAAGCACGCTATCAACGAGCGCTGACACTCAGCGCCGGCCGCTTCCTCGGCGAGAGTGCCGTTCGCGCGGGCGCGTACACCGTCGGCGCAGTCGAGGCTGGCAAGATCCACATCTGGGCCGCCGGTGATCGCTGGGGCGCGCTTCCTGTGCGGCTCCTCATGCTCCCGTCACGTCGTCGCGCGGGACGCGTAGGCGCGGATGTCGGCGTCGGGGTCGGTGGTGGCCCTGGCGAGGGCGGTGCGGGCTTCGGGGGTGGCGCGGTGGGTGAGGAGGGCCAGGACGGCGGCCTTGCGGACATCCGCGTTCGCGTCGGCCAAGGCCGTGGCGAGGGCGGGGACCGCCGTGGTGGGTGGGGCCGCGCGGAGGGCGGTCGCGGCGCCGGCCCGGACCTGCCACGCGGGGTCGTCCAGCGCCGCCGCGGCCCGCGCTGCGTACTCGGGCGGGCATCCGATGGCGGCCAGCGCGGCCAGGGCGGCGCCGCGGACCAGCGGGTCGGGATCGTCCAGCAGCGGGTCGAGCGGTGCCGGTGCCGGGGCGGGCACGGCTGCGAGTCCGCGGGCCACCGCGACGCGGACCTCGCGGGCCGGGTCGGCGGCGGCCGCTGCCAGTTCCGGCACCGCGTCGACCGAGACCAGCGCACGGACGGCGGTGGTACGCACCTCGATGTCGGTGTCGGCGAGTGCGGCGGCGTACACCCCGGCGTCACCCAGCCGCAGGGTGCGCAGCACGTCGAGCGCGGCGGCCCGGACGGTCGGGTCGGCGACGCCCAGCGACGCCCGTAGGCCGTCGCCCAACTCCGGTTCGGCCGGGAGTACTTCCACGAGTTCGCGCAGCGCGGCCGCGGCAGCGGCCCGGACGCGGGGTGCGGGGTCCTGCAGGCGGGCGGCGAGTGCGGGCCCGGCGCCGGGCGGTACGGTCTCGCCGAGGGCGGCGACCGCGGCCGCCCGTACGCCCGGGTCGGCGTCGGCCAGGTAGGGGCGCAGGGCGTCCAGGTCGGGGGACTCCTCGGCGAGGGAGAGCAGGCGGAGCAGGGCGGGGCCGGGCGCGGCCGTCTCCGGAGCCTCGGCCGGGGCGGGTGCCGGGGCGGGCCCCGCCACGGGTGCGTCCGCCACGGATCCGCCCGCCACCCGTGCGTCCGCCACGGATCCGCCCCCCGCGGGTGCGGCCGGGCGCGCGGCCGGGGCCGTGTCCCGCGGGCCCGCCGTGGCCACCGGCACCAGCGCGACCTCGCCCAGTCGGCGCTCGGGCCCCGGTACCGGCGTGAACTCCGGGACGGGGACCACGTACGGCTCCACGGGCCGTGCGGTGAACTCCATCGCCCCGGAGGGTGCCTTGCGCAGGTCGAGATGGTGCAGCCAGTCCGCGTCCTTCCGCTCCGGGTGGTCCAGCCGTTCGTGGTACAGGCCCCACCTGGACTCGGTGCGGGCCAGCGAGGCCCGGGCGGCCATCTCCGCGCAGTCCCGGATGAAGCTCACCTCGGCGCACCGCATGAGTTCGTGCGGAGTGCGCGCCCCCATCCCGGCGATCTCCTGCGCCATCCGGGTGAACGCCTCCACCGCCAGGGACAGCTTCGCCCCCGTCTTCGGCGGTGCCACGTAGTCGTTGACGAACCGCCGCAGCTTGTACTCCACCTGCGGCTGCGGCGGCCCGTCCGGGTTGCGCAGCGGCCGGTAGACGAGCTCGTGGGCGGTGGCCAGCTGGTCCCGGGGCAGCTCGCCCTCGTAGGCCCGGTACCGTGCGGCGTCCTCGCCGGCCAGGTCACCGAAGACGAACGCGCCGATCATGTAGTTGTGCGGTACGCAGGCCAGGTCTCCGGCCGCGTACAGCCGGGACACGGTGGTGCGGGCGTGCGCGTCGACACGCACCCCGGAGGCGGAGTGGCCTCCGCACAGTCCGATCTCGGAGATGTGCATCTCGATGTCGTGGGTGCGGTAGTCGTGGCCGCGGCCCGCGTGGAACGTGCCGCGGGTGGGCCGCTCGGTCGTGTGCAGGATCGATTCGACGGCGGTGACGGTCTCTTCCGGCAGGTGGCTGAGCTTGAGGTACACCGGGCCCCGGTCGGAGGCGAGTTCGCCGGCGAACTCGGCCATCATCTGCCCCGACCAGTAGTCCGACTCCACGAACCGCTCGCCGTGCCGGTTCACCTGGTAGCCGCCGAACGGGTTCGCGACGTACGCGCAGGCCGGCCCGTTGTAGTCCTTGATCAGCGGGTTGATCTGGAAGCATTCGATCCCGGTGAGCGCGGCCCCCGCGTGGTAGGCCATGGAGTAGCCGTCGCCCGCGTTCGTGGGGTTCTCGTACGTTCCGTACAGGTAGCCCGAGGCCGGCAGCCCGAGCCGGCCGCACGCCCCGGTGGCCAGGATCACCGCGCCCGCCCGGACGGTCACGAACGCGCCGGTGCGCGTGTCGAACCCGGCCGCGCCGATGGCCCGGCCGTCGTCCGGGTGGGTGAGCACCCTGACCGGCATGACCCGGTTCTCGATGCGGATCCGCTCGCGCATCTCCCGGCGCCGCAGCTGCCGGTAGAGGACCTTCTTGACGTCCTTGCCCTCCGGCATCGGCAGCACGTACGACCCGGACCGGTGCACCTGGCGGACCGCGTACTCGCCGTGCTCGTCCTTCTCGAACTTCACCCCGTACGACTCCAGGCGCTGGACCATCGCGAAGCCGCGGGTCGCGGTCTGCCGGACGGTGGACTGGTCGACGATGCCGTCGTTGGCGCGCGTGATCTCGGCGACGTAGTCGTCGGGTTCGGCTCGGCCGGGGACGACCGCGTTGTTGACCCCGTCCATGCCCATGGCGAGCGCGCCGGAGTGCCGCACGTGCGCCTTCTCCAGCAGCAGTACCCGCGCGCCGCGCTCGGCCGCGGTCAGCGCGGCCATGGTGCCGGCCGTCCCGCCGCCGATGACCAGGACGTCGCAGGACAGTTCGGTCGCGTCGGCGAGGGCGGGAATGGTCAGGGGAGCGTCCACCAGGGTGTCCACGGGGGATGCCTTTCGGATCGTTCTAGAAGGATTCCAGGATGCGGCGGCGCAGTTCGACGGTGCCGGGATCGCGCTGCGCGTCGCGGTCGCGCGGGTGCGGTACGTCCAGCACCTGGCCGGTGCCCAGAAGGGCGACCCGGTCTCCGAGGTGCAGGGCCTCGTCCACGTCGTGGGTGACGAAGACGACCGTCGCGCCGGTGCCCCGCAGGATGTCCACCAGCAGGTCCTGCATCTCGGCGCGGGTGTGCGCGTCGAGGGCGCCGAAGGGTTCGTCCATCAGGACGGCGCGGGGCCGGCCGGCCAGGGCGCGGGCCAGCTGGACCCGCTGTCGTTGCCCGCCGGACAGTTGGTGCGGCAGCTTGCGGGCGTGCTCGGCCAGACCGACCCGGTCCAGCCAGTCGGCCGCGGACCACCGCCGCTCGGTCCGGGGGAGCCGGCGGATGGCCAGGGGCAGTTCCACATTGGCGCGGACGGTGCGCCAGGGCAGGAGGGCGTCGTGCTGGAACACCAGCGCCCGGTCGGCGGCGGGCCGGGTGATCGGCTCGTCGTCCTGGGTGACCCGGCCGTCCAGCGGCGGCAGCAGCCCGGCGAGGGTGCGCAGCAAGGTGGACTTCCCACAGCCGGAGGGCCCGACCACCGCGAGCAGTTCGCCCGGCGGGATGCGCAGGCTGACGGTGCCCGGCAGAGCAGCGCCGTCCGGATGGCCGAGCCGTACGTCGTGCAGGGCGAGTGCGGCCCCGGTGGTCGGCGCGGGCGCCGTGGGCAGGATCGTGGGGCTCATGGGACCGGTTCCTTCCGGGGAACGGCGGTGAGGGCGGCGGCGGGGACGGCGCCGGTGCGCGGGCGGGTGCGGGTGGCGGCCCCGCGCGACGCCGGCCGCTTCGCCTGGGCACCACCCCGTGCGGCCGGGCGCGGCAGCCAGGCCGTGGCGCGGCGGCCGAGGAGCTCCACGGCGGTCGAGGTGAGCCATCCGAGGGCCCCGATGGTGGCCATCCCGACGAAGACTCCGGGGTAGTCGACGATGGTGTAGTCCTGCCAGGTGCGGTAACCCACCCCGTACTCGCCCGAGATCATCTCGGCGGAGATCACGCAGATCCACGCGACGCCGATGCCCACCGACAGACCGCCGAAGACGCCGGGCAGGGCGCCGGGCAGCACCACCGAGAACAGCACCCGCAGCCGGCCGCCTCCCATGGTCAGCACGGCCTCTTCCCAGACCGGGGCGAGCGCCCGGACCGCGTGCCGGGTCGACACCACCACCGGGAAGAAGGCGGCGGTGAAGGTGATGAAGACGATGCCCTGCTCGTTCGTCGGCAGGAGCAGGATGGCGACCGGAACCAGGGCGATGGCCGGCACCGGCCGTACCACCTCCACCAGCGGGCCCAGCAGGTCGGCGGCCCACCGCGACCGGGCGATCGCCGTACCGGCCGCCACCCCCAGCACGGCGGCCAACAGGAAGCCCACCACGATCCGGCGGAGGCTGTGGCCCAGGTCCTGCCAGTACGGGCCGGTGCCGAGCCGATCGGTGAAGGCGGAGGCGACCTCGCTCACCGTCGGGAACTGCTCGAACCGCAGCCACAGGTTGACGTCCAGGGATGTCAGCACCTGCCACAGCGCGAGGGCCGCGCCCAGCGAGGCGGCGCGCAGCAGCCAGCGGCCCGCACTCATGACACCAGACCCACGGCGTCCGCGTAGCGGATGATCCGAGACCCGGGATGACCGTCGGCGTACCGCTTGGCACTGGCCGGGGTGACGAAGGCGCGAAGCTCGGCGCCGTCCGCCACCCACACCGCCTTGTCGGCGAACCACGGGGTGCCGGTCAGCGCGTCCGGCACGTACGCGGCCCGCACGTCCGCGCCCTTGGCGGCCTTCAGCAGCTCCTTGGGGCTGTCGAACGTGCGCGTGGTGCTCTGGCCCTTCAGCCACAGTTCGGGCTTGGCGGCGCCCGCCGGCGGGTAGGCCGGCGCCGGCACGGCCCGCTTCAGCGGCGCCGGGTCGACGAACGCGTCCACGTCGACGTCGCCGACCAGCGCGGCGGCCTTCAGTACCGGCACGTCCTCCTTCAGCGCGGCGATCAGCTCCGGGCGGAGCTCCGGGTCGAAGGTGGCGATGCCGTTGGCGCCGTTGTAGAGGTAGACCACTTCCGCCGGCAGCCCGGTCTCCTTGGCGACCGACTCGGCGGCGGCGACCGGCTGCTCGCGCAGGTGGTCGGTGGCCCGTCGCTGCGCCGTGAGGAAGTCGTCGAGGACCCCGGCCCGCTCCCTGGCGAACTTCTCCCGGACCGTGACTCCGTGGAAGGTCGGCAGGTTCAGTTCCGCCCCGTCGTACAGAGCCGTGGCGCGCCCCTCGAAGGCCAGCTGGCCGGGCCAGGCGACGAACTGGGAGAGCGCGTCCGCGCTGCCGGCGGTCAGGGCCGAAGCACCCACGCTCGGCTGCTGGTTCAGCTTCTGGATGCCCTTGTCCGGATCGATGCCGGCCTGCTGGAGGGCCCGGACCAGAGTGCCGTCGGCGGCCGAGCCGACGCTGGTGGAGACCTTCTTCCCGCGCAGGTCGGCCAGCGACCGCAGGGGCGATTGCGGAGCGGTGACCACGGTGTTCAGGCCGCCGCGCAGGTTGTAGCCGGTGACCGCGACCAAGCGGGTCGGCTGGCGCAGTTCCTTGCCGCGGGCCGCGTTGATCAGCAGCGGGAAGTCGCCCATCGAACCGATGTCGATCTTCCCGGCGGTCATCTGGGCGGTGATCGGCGCGCCGGTCGCATAATCCTGCCACTCGACCTTGTAGGTGGTGCCGTCCTTCTTCCCGCGGGCCGCCAGCTCCTCCTCGAAGTAGCCGAGGGAGCGCAGCAGGGTGCCGGCGGTGACGGTGTTGATGGTCTTCGACTGGTAGCCGACCGTGACCGTGACCGTCTTCGGGGCGGCCTTGCCGTCGGCGCCTGCGCCGGCCGCGGCCTCACAGGCGGTGGTCAGCGGCACCAGCAGGGCGAGCAGAACGAGCGGGATTCTGCCGTTGTTCATGGGAGTTCGGCCTTTCACCGGAGCAGGTAGGGCATGTTGACGGTGACCGCGCCGGTGGGGCAGCGGGCCGCGCACGGGCCGCAGTACCAGCACTCGTCCACGTGCATGTACGCCTTGCCGTTGTCCTCGCGGATCGCGAGCGAGTCGAGCGGACACATGTCGACGCAGAGCGTGCAGCCGTCGATGCACTTGGACTCGTCGATGGTCACGGGCACGTCGGCGCGCTGCGGAACAAGGGGCATGGCTGTCTCCAAGGGCCCGGAAGGGCGGGTAACACGAGGAAGGGGGGAGGGCGGAACTCGGGGCTCAGGGGCTCAAGGGCTCAGGAGGCCAGGGGGCCAGGAGGCCAGGGGCTCAAGGGGAGCGGCGGAGCACACCGCTCATGGTGATGCGGTCACCGCGGAACCGGATGAACTCCAGGTCCACCGGCCGGCCGTCGGGCAGATGCGTCAGCCGTTCCAGCATCAGCAGGGCCGCCCCGCGCGGGGCCTGGAGCACCGCGGCGGAGTGCGCGTCGGCGTTGACGGCCTCCAGCGTGATCTCGGCATGGCCCAGCGGGCCACCGGTCAGTGCTTCCAGGAGCCGGAACACGTCCGTGTTCTCGAGGTCGCAGCCGAGCAGTTCGCCGCCCACGTCCATGGGCAGGTAGGACAGGTCGAGCGACAGCGGCAGTCCGCCCAGGCGGCGCAGCCGCTCGATACAGAGGACATCGGTGTGCTCGGGCAGCCCCAGTCGGTGGGCGACCGGGCCCGGGGCGGTCACCGGCCCGACGGTACGGACCTCGTTGGTGACCCGTCCGTGTTCGTGCAGGGTCTCGGCCAGGCCCTGGAGGCGGTCCAGGCCGTGCGGGTACTTCTCGCAGACCACGACGGTGCCGACGCCGGGCTGCCGGTCGATGAGGTGCTCGCCGCGCAGCAGGTCCAGGGCCTGCCGGACGGTGTTGCGGCTGGTTCGGTAGTCGGCGGCGATCGTGTTCTCCAGGGGCAGTACCCCGTGGGGGAAACCGCCCGCCAGGATCTGGTGGCGCAGCAGGTCGGCGAGCTGCCGGGCCTGGTCCGCACGCAGCCGTCGGCGGCGCGCGGCGGCGACCGGGAGGGCGGCGGGAGCGGGTTCGGCTGGCATGGGAGGGAACGTACCGGCAGAGCGATCCCTGTGGTGTTGCCGCAGTATTGCGCCACCTGACGCCCCCTTCATACGGCTCTGACCTGGTGTTTCAGGGGGAACGCGGCAAGATCCGCCACTGGGCCGCCCGCATCGTGGACGACCGGGCGACCACGATCCGAACGCCGGGCGCGCCTCTGCCGATCAGCCCCGCGCTCCGTCCGCGTCCAGGAGGCGGGCGGCCGCCTCGACGGTCGGCGGCAGCGGGCGGCGCGAGCGCAGCGCCGCCGGGAGCCTGGTGAGCACTCCCATGAGCGCCTGGCGGGCTTCCGGATCGCGCGGCGCCTCGGCCGCGAGCCGGCGGGTGTGCTCCACGGCGACGCGCAGCGGGCGGCGCAGCCAGGCGGTGAGGGCGGCGTTGCGGCGCTGGACCGCGGGCCGGCCGGGCCGTACGCCCCCGGTCGGCCGGTGCACGGCCACCACGTCCGGGACGTGGCACACCCCCCATCCGTGCGCGGCCAGGTCGTAGGCGAGCAGGGTCTCCTCGCCGCCGAGGAACAGGATCGGCTGGTAGCCGCCGACTTGGAGGTAGGCGTCCCGTCGGGCTACGGCGGCGCAGGCCAGGAATCCGAGCACCGGTGGCCCGGGCAGATCGGCGGCATGGTCGAGCGGGGAGGCGGCGAGCCGGTCGTTCAGCGGATCGGCGTCGCCATCGGGACCCACACGGATGCCGGCGGCGAGCAAGCCGAGGCGCGCGTGCCGGTCGAGCAGGTCCGCCGCGCGCGCCAGGGATCCCGCCTCCCACCAGGAATCGTCGTCGCTGAACGCCACGTACGGGGTGCGCGCGTGGCGTACGCCCAGATTCCGTCCCGGAGCTCCGAGATTGCGGCCGGCGGCCAGCACGGTGACCTCCGGCCGGAGCCGGGCGACGGCTTCCGAGGTCCCGTCGGCCGACGCGTTGTCGACGACGATCACGGGCGGCCGTTCCGGCAGCGCGGCCAGCCGGTCGAGGGTGTGCAGCAGCTGGTCGCGGCGGTTGTGGGTGATGACGACGACGGTGACGCGGGGATCGAGGATCACGGCTGGGCCACCTCGGGCAGGGTCTACGGGGTGATGCGTGAGGCTTTCACGGGGCCGGGCGGCCGCCTGCGGAGAAACGCCGGTCAGGCCGTCTGGCTCTGCCTGCCTGCCTGCCCGCGCCTGCCCTGCGCCCGCGCCTGCCCCTGCCCGCCCGCCTGCCGACGGGTGCGGCGCCGTCGGCCGCCGGTCCGACGGCTTCGGTCGCCCCGGTCCGGTTCCGCGCCCACGACGACGCGCCTGGCCGCTTCCTAGGCACCCGCCGCGCCTGTGCCACCTGCTCCCAGGTCTGGTGGTGCGCTGATCATGCCCCCAGATGCGTGATCGCGGTCTCCAACCGTGACGCCAAGGCGTCGAGATCCTGGTCGGTCGGGGTGCCGGACGGCAGGGTCGCGGCCAGATCCCGGCCCGAGGCGATTTCGAGGGCCCCGGAGTACGGCTCCGATGCCAGCCGGTCCGAGGGGACGACCTCCGTACGCCCCTCCAGCAGCACGAGCGAGTGGTTCCCGCCGGAAGGATCGAGGAGGGCTCGGACCTGCGCCCGTGTGACTGCCACGGCCCCGTCCCCTCTCACCGGTTCCCGGAGTCGGCGGAATCGGAGTCCGTTCCCGCGGCGTCCTCGGCCTCCCCGGCGTCCTCCTCGGATGTGGCCTCGACCCCGGTCAGCGGCTCCCCGCTGCCGGTTCCGGCCTGGTGGTAACCCTCGCGGGCGCTCGCCGTACCGGGCACGACGCGCTCCTGCGCCTGGCTCTCCGAGCCCGAGTGGGCTCCCGGTTCCTCGCTGCTCCGCGCACGCTGGTATTCGGCCTGCCGCGCGGCGTCCGGTGTGTGCTTGGTCATCTCGGTGTCCTTCTGTCTCGACCACCTCTACGGGCGGCTGCCCGCGCCAGGGCGGCCAAAACAGCGGTCGGCGCCGGACGGGTGGCCCCGTCCCGCGGGGCAGCCGGCAGGCGAAGGGGAGGTCGCCCCCTGCTCCTCTTCGCCGCTGCCCGTGAGCAGGGGCCTGGGTTTCCCCGGGGCGCGTGGTGCCCCGGGGGCGCGGTACGCGGTTCCCGGGCCCGCTACTCGCAGCGTTTCGCCGTGCGTCAGGCCAGGAGGGTGAGCGGGAGGGCTTTCAGGCCGCGGGTCAGGCGGGTGTGGCGCCAGGTCAGGGCGTCCGGGGGGACGGCCAGGCGGGTGTTCGGGTAGCGGGTCAGGAGGGTGCGGAGGGTGATCTCCGCCTCGGCGCGGGCCAGGGGGGCGCCCGGGCAGCGGTGGACGCCGTGGCCGAAGGAGAGGTGGGCGGTGGCGTCGCGGTCGAGGTCCAGGGCGGCCGGGTCGGGGAACCTGGAGGGGTCGCGGTTCGCGGCTCCGGGGGCGATCAGGACCGGGTAGCCGGCCGGGATGTCGATGCCGCCGACGCGCAGGTCCTGCGTGCTGTGGCGGAAGGTGGCCACGCTCACCGGGGAGTCGAAGCGGAGCAGTTCGTCGAGGGCGGCGGGGATCAGGTCCGGGTTCCGGCGCAGGCGGTCGAGGGCGTCGGGGTGGCGGAGCAGGGCCAGGACGGCGTTGCCGATGAAGTGGGTGGTGGTCTCGTGCCCGGCGACCAGGAGGAGCGCGGCCAGGGAGACGGTCTCCTCCCGGTCGAGCCCGCCCTCGCCGCAGTCGCGCAGGAGGGAGTGGAGCGGGCCGTCGCCGGGGTTCGCCCGGGCCGTGTCGATCAGGTCGGTGAGGTAGTCGCCGATGCGGTGCGACGCGGCGTCGATGCGAGCGGTGTCGGTCGCGTCGAAGAGGTCGTGGGACCAGGCGGCGAGGGCGGTGCGGTCGGCTTCCGGTACGCCGAGCAGTTCGCAGACGACGGTGACCGGCAGGGGGATCGCCAGGTCCGCCACCAGGTCGATGTCCGTACCGGGTCGCCACGGGGCCGTGAGGTCCTCGACGACGCGGGTGATGAAGGGGCGCAGCTCCCTGACGCGGCCGGTCGTGAACAGCCGTGTCGCGACCCGCCGGTGGCGGGTGTGCGCGGGCGGGTCGCTGGCCAGCATGTTGCGGGAGATCGCCGGATGCAGGTCGCGGTTCGAGGGCCGGTCGGCGAAGAAGCGGGCCGTGTCCTTGGACAGGCGGGGGTCGGTGAACGCCTCGCGGGCCTCGGAGTGGCCGGTGATCAGGTAGGCGTGGTGGCCGCCGGAGCCGGTGGGGATCCGGCGGACCGGGCAGCCTTCGCGCAGGCGGTCGTAGGTGGGGTAGGGGTCGGCGAAGAACCGCGGGTCGCGCAGCGGGCCCTGCCGGGGGGCGGTCACGAGGCCGCGCCCGCGTTGACCGGTGCCCGGTGCCGCGCGTAGGCGTCCGCCACGAGCAGCAGCCACGCGGTCTCCGCCTGGAGGTCGCCCTTGCGGGAGGCGGTCCCGGTGGCGGGCGGGGCCTCGTCGCCCTCGGGGGTGGCTCCGGCGTGCTTCGCGGCGACGGCCGCGGCGAGGACCGCCGCCTCCACCTCGGCTTCGCCCTCGGGGGTGCCGGCCGTACCGCGGCGGGCGGTCTCGGCGGCCGCGGTGTCGCGTACCGACGCGGGACGGTACCGGCGCAGGGCCAGCACGCAGTCGTTGATCTCGATGACCCGGCGGTGCAGGTGGAAGTCGAGGTCGTGGGTGTCGGCCCCGGTGTCACCCGGGTCGAGCACGACCTCGGGGACCGCCGCGGTGACCTCCCGCCACAGCGGTTCCAGCGCGGTGAACGAGTTCCGCTCCCAGCGACGCCGGCGCAGTTGGCTGAGCGGCCACAGCAGGGCGGGGAGGGTGAGGCCGAGGGTGATGAGGAGCACGGCGACGGCGGGCGCGGTCACGCTGAACGCGCAGCGGAAGGGGGTCAGCGGCGTCGAGCACCGGGCGTGGTCGGGAACGAGCCCCAGCCCGAGGCCGATGGACACCAGCGCGAAGAGCTTGTACGCGGCGTAGGCGAGGGCGAAACCGCAGCCCACGGAAGTGGTGCGCAGGCCCCAGCGCTGGCTTCGGCGGGTCGAGCGCTTGGACTGGGCCCAGGTCTGCAGCAGGAAGTCCTTGGCCGTGTAGCCCAGGAAGGAGATGTAGATCAGTACGTAGCACGCGTACAACACCGGGTTGCGACCGGCGAGTTGTTCGGCGGTGAAGAAGGCGGTCATGCCGGCGACCGAGATTGCGAGGGCGACGACGCGCAACCTGATCTGCCGGTGGGCCCGTTCGCGGTCCAGGTTGAGCTGGAAGAGGAAGGCGAGGACCGAGGTGGCCGCCGTCAGGGTGAAGGTGTTGCTGAGGAGCCGGGCGACGTGGGGAACCACGGATTCGACAGCGCGCTCCACGGCGGGGGCGTAGGAGGCGAAGGCGAGTGCGAACGAGGTCAGCAGCGCCGCCATCGCCCAGGTGCCCGTGGGGCGGTGTCCGCCGCGCCCCCGCACCCAGTAGACGGCGAAGCACAGCAGCACGACGGCCGTGCCCGTGAAGAGGATGTTGATCATTTCCGGTGGCTTTTCTTCCTGTGCGGCTCGGCGAACAGCGCGTCCCAGCTCTCGGCGCCGCTGGCGGGCCGACTCGGCGGGCTTTCGCGTCCCCGGTACATGAGGTGGCGGATCACGCTGGCCATCACCTCGGCCTCGCGCTCGTCCTCGCTGGTGTAGCTGGTCCGGCCGGACATGCGCTGGACGAGGGTCGGGTTGAAGCCGATCGCGCGGAGGGTGTCCTGGTCCAGTTCCAGACTGCCGGGGTGATCGCAGATGATGTGGCTGATCTCGTGGGCGAGGATGTGGTTCTGGTGGAGGGGGGAGGTGGCCTCCTCGTAGAACAACAGGTCGGCGTCCGCGGTCTCCAGGCGGATCCCGCACGGGGCGTCCAGGGCGCCCAGCGTGCTCAGCGGGCGCAGGACGATGGGGCGTCCGCGTCGCTCGGCCACCGCGTCGCGGAGGTCGCGGGTGCTGAAGCGGTGCGGGAGTCCGAGCGCCTCGACGCGTGCCTCACACGCGGCGCGAAGCTGCTCGAAATCCATGTCCTCACCCTGGTGAGCCGGTAGGGGGCCGGTCGGCCGTCGCGGAACGTCTCCACACGTCTCCCCGCAGGCCCGTTGCGCGCGCCCATGCTGACATGTTCGCGACTCCGCTGCGCGGGCGGGGTACGGCCGCGGACGTGTCGTGCCGCCCGGGATGCCGGACCTGTTCCGGGAAATGGCTGATGCCCCCCTGCCGTTGATCGGGCTCAGGGGGGCGTCGAGGGGTGTCGCGGTATCGCGTGTCGCGGGGTGTATCGCGTCGGGGGCGGGTGGGGCGGGTGGGGGGCGCGCCGTGTCGGGGTGGAGAGCGCGGCGCCGCCGTCCGGTGCGCGGCTCAGTCGTCCAGGTTGAGGTCCTGGGTGCTGTCGTCGGTGGTGAGCCCTTCGAGCTTCCGAGCCTGTTCGATCACGGTGGACAGCATCTTCAGGCTGTCGACGCTCAGGCCGTTGGCGCGCAGGGCCACTTTGCGGACGTCCTGGTCCCGCATGGCGGCGATCAGGGCTATCTCCGCTTTCGTACGCTCGGCGGCCGCGCTGTCGACGAAGTAGCCCGCCGGTACGCCGAAGAAGTCGGCGAGCGCCTTGATGGTGTGCCGCGTCGGGTTCCGCTTGGCGCCGGTGCGCAGTTGCTGGATGGCGCTCGCCGTCACCCCGCGGCCCTCTCCGGTGGCGGCCTTGCGGATGCCCTCGGCGACCTCCGCGTAGGTGTAGGGGCCCCGCGAAGGGGGGTGCACCTCGCGGAAGAGGTGGTCCAGGAGTTGGGCGAAGGTGGGCGACTGGTCATCCTCCACGTACACGACCTCCTTGGCGTGATACCGGGCCTCTGCCCACCACAGTGTTTCTCGAGGCCCCTCGGACCGGCAACGGCAACACTTTGGTTGACGCCGGATAGTGACTCTGGTGTACGTTACCAATGCTTCGTCGCCACTGAAGTGTCGAGGTGGCGTCCGCGGCCGGGCCGGGGTCGAGCTTCACGGGGGTGAGCTCGGCCGACGGCCCGGAACTCCGCGGCGGCGCCGGGCGGTTGGGCGGACGCGGCCCGACGCCGACCCGCTCGCGTCGCAGAGCGAAGCGATCGGTGCGGGGTCAGGCACGCGGGACCGGGCGTGGGCGGGAACGCCCGACCAGTGCGGGGCAGGCGCCGGTCACAAGCCGTGCTCCGCCGACGAGTTGGTAGGGGAAACGCGACCAAGAGGTCTCGACCTGACTGTCATGACCGGGCCGAGGAGCGCCGCTGGAATGGGTGGGTGCCTACTCACCAGGTTCATCAGCCGTGGAAAACCCGGGCGTTGTGGAGCGGGGGATGGTTCCTCGCCGCCGTCTGGGCCGCCGGATTCCCTCTGGTATCCACGCTGGAGACCCACCGCTTCGGAAGCCCGCCGGCCGGCGAGCGGCGTCCGCATGCGGCGCTGTGGCTGACTCCTGGTACGGGGCGGGGAATCCCGGCTCAGCGGGCGACCGGGAGGCCCGTGGGTTCCTTGATGCGTTTCATGATGATCTGCGAGTTCACCTCGGTGACCCCGGACAGGGCGGTCAGCTTCTCGATCCACAGACGTTCGTAGGCGCGCAGGTCCGCGACGGCGATGCGCAGCAGGCAGCCGGGGCTGCCGAAGAGGCGGTAGGCCTCGATGACGTCGGGGATGTCCTGGAGGGCGGCCTCGAAGGCCTCGACCGCCTCGCGGTCGCGCCGGACCTCCACCGAGACGAGGACCTCGAAGCCGCGGCCGACCGCCTCGGGGGAGATCACGGCGCGGTAGCCCTGGATCACCCCGTCCTGTTCCAGCTGGCGTACGCGGCGCATGCAGGGGGAGGGGGTCAGGCCGACCCGCTGGGCGAGTTCCTGGTTGCTCAGGCGGCCGTCCGCCTGGAGCTCGCGCAAGATTTCACGGTCGATGGCGTCCATGGCGCAATTATCGCCCAGGGAGTGTTACGGGCGAGGGGAAAGAGGCAATCACATTGCGCGTGCATCTCTCTATCATTGCCTTTTCCGGTTTCAGTACACATGTGCGAGAGAGGTGGCCGCGGCCATGGGGCGGATCGTCGTCATCAGTACCGGCGGAACCATAGCCAGCCGTTGGCAGGGCTCCGGGTTCGCGGCGGACGCCGACGGCAGTGAGGTCATGGCCACCGCGCCGCTGCCCGAGGGCGTCACCGTCGAGGTGGTGGACCTGTTCAGCGTGAACAGCCCGCGGCTCACCACCGCCCACCAGCTCACCCTGCTGCGCACCGTGCACGAGGTGCTCGCCGACCCCGGCGTCGACGGCATCGTCGTCACCCACGGCACGGACACCCTGGAGGAGTCGGCGTTCCTCGTCGACCTGCACCACCACGACGCGCGCTCCGTGGTCTTCACCGGTTCGCAGCGGCCCATGGGCACCGCGGACGGGGACGGGCCGGAGAACCTGTACGACGCGCTGCTCACCGCCGCCACCACGCGCGGGCTGGGTGTGCTGATCGCGTTCGCGGGGCGCGTGCACGCGGCGCGCGGCACCGTGAAGACGCAGGCGGTGGCGCTGGACGCGTTCGCCGACCCCTCGCAGGAACTGCTCGGGAAGATCGGCTTCGGCAAGGTCACCGTGCTGCGCACGCCCCAGCGGCCCGCTCCGCTCGCGCTGCCCGCCATGCCGGAGCTGCCGCCGCGGGTGGACGTGGTGGTGCACCACGCGGACGGGGACGCGGTGCTGCTGAACGCGGCTGTTGCGGCCGGCGCGCGGGGTGTCGTCCTCGTCGGGACGGGTGCGGGCAATGCGACGCCCGAGATCGTGGAGGCGGTGCGGGCGGCTGTCGGGCGCGGGGTGCTGGTCGCGTTGACCACGCGGGTCATGGCGGGGCCCGTCACCGAGATCTACACCCACGGCGGGGCGGTGGACCTCGTGGCGGCGGGTGCGGTGCCGACGGGGACGCTGCGGGCGGGGCAGGCGCGGATCGCCGTGCTGTCGGCGCTGCTCGCCTCCGGCGAGGCCGATGAGCAGGTCCGGATCCTGCGTGAGGTGCTGGGGGCGCCGGGGTCGGTGCTGGTCGGGGCGTAGCCCCCGCCGCCCTGGTGTCCCGGCTGCCCAAGGCTCCGCCCCGCACCCCGAGCCCAGACGCCGGCGGGGCTGGGGCGGGCCTGCCGGTCCGGCGTTGTCTGCGGCGCCGCTGCCGGGGCTCCCGCCCGGACCCCGCGCCTCACACGCCGGCGGGGCTGAAAGCGCCTGCGGACTACCGGCGGGGCGGGATCGGAGCCGGGCAAGACCGGGAGCGGGGCTTGGATCGGCCCGGGCTGGATCGGCTCCGCCCGGCCCGCCGGCTCACTGGGTTCCGAAAGCCGCCAGGATCCGGTCCGCCGCCGACGTCGGTGTGACCGTGCCCGCGCGGACCGACTCCTCCAGGGACGGGGCCAGGGAGCGGACCGCCGGATCGGCGCGCAGGCGGTCCAGGAGTTCGTCGCGGACCATCGACCAGGTCCACTCCACCTGCTGCGCCGCCCGCTTCGCCGCCAGGCGGCCGTTCGCGTCCAGCAGCCGGCGGTGCTGTTCCAGGCTGTTCCAGATCTCGTCGAGGCCGGCCGACTCCCGGGCGCTGCACGTCAGCACCGGCGGGGTCCACGCCGCGTCCGCCGGGTGCATCAGCCGCAGCGCGCCCGACAGTTCGCGTGCCGCGGCCTTCGCGTCGCGCTCGTGCGGCCCGTCCGCCTTGTTCACCGCCAGGACGTCGGCCAGTTCCAGGACGCCCTTCTTGATGCCCTGCAACTGGTCGCCCGTACGGGCCAGGGAGAGCAGGAGGAAGGAGTCGACCATGCCCGCGACCGTGGTCTCGGACTGGCCGACGCCGACCGTCTCGACGAGGACCACGTCGTAGCCCGCCGCCTCCATGACGATCATCGACTCGCGGGTGGCCTTCGCGACCCCGCCCAGCGTCCCCGCGGACGGCGAGGGCCGGACGAACGCCGCCGGGTCCACCGCGAGCCGCTCCATCCGCGTCTTGTCGCCGAGGATGGAGCCGCCCGTGCGCGTGGAGGACGGGTCCACCGCCAGGACCGCGACCCGGTGGCCGAGCCCGGTCAGCATCGTGCCGAACGCGTCGATGAAGGTGGACTTGCCCACCCCCGGCACCCCGCTGATCCCGATGCGGCGCGCCTTGCCCGCGTGCGGCAGCAACTCCGTCAACAACGCCTGCGCCAGCGCCCGGTGGGCGGGCAGGGTGGACTCGACGAGGGTGACCGCCCGCGCGATGAACGCGCGTTTCCCGTCGAGCACGCCCTTCGCGTACGCCTCGATGTCGATCTTCGGCACCGGCGGCCGCCTACAGCCCGTGGCCCAGGTCCGCGGACAGCCGCGTCACCAGGTCGTGGGCCGCGTCGGGGATCACCGTTCCCGGCGGGAACACCGCCGTCGCGCCCATCTCCAGGAGCGTCGGCACGTCGGCCGGCGGGATGACCCCGCCCACGACGATCATGATGTCCTCGCGGCCCTCTTCCGCCAACTGCTCGCGCAGCGCCGGTACGAGGGTCAGGTGGCCGGCCGCGAGGGAGGAGACGCCCACGACGTGGACGTCGGCCTCGACGGCCTGGCGGGCCACCTCCGCCGGGGTCTGGAACAGCGGGCCGACGTCCACGTCGAAGCCCAGGTCGGCGAAGGCGGTCGCGATCACCTTCTGGCCGCGGTCGTGCCCGTCCTGGCCCATCTTGGCGACCAGGATGCGCGGACGGCGGCCTTCCGCCTCCTCGAAACGGTCGACGAGCGCACGCGTGCGCTCCACGGACGGGGACTCGCCTGCTTCGGTGCGGTACACACCCGAGATCGTACGGATCTGGCTCGCGTGCCGCCCGTACACCTTCTCCAGGGCGTCCGAGATCTCCCCCACGGTGGCCTTGGCGCGCGCCGCGTCCACCGCCAGGGCGAGGAGGTTGCCCTCCAGCCCCTGGCCCGCCGAACCCCGCTCCGCCGCGTTCGTCAGCGCCCGCAGCGCGTCCTGCGTGACCGCCTCGTCGCGCTCCTCGCGCAGCCGGCGCAGCTTGGCGATCTGCTGGGCGCGCACCGAGGAGTTGTCGACCTTCAGGACCTCGATCGCCTCGTCGCTCTCCACCCGGTACTTGTTGACGCCGATCACCGGCTGCCGGCCGGAGTCGATCCGCGCCTGGGTACGGGCCGCGGCCTCCTCGACGCGCAGCTTCGGGATGCCCGCGTCGATGGCCTGCGCCATGCCGCCGGCCGCCTCGACCTCCTCGATGTGCTGCCACGCCCGCCGCGCCAGGTCGTAGGTCAGCTTCTCGACGTACGCGCTGCCGCCCCAGGGGTCGATCGACCGGCAGGTCCCCGATTCCTGCTGGAGCAGCAGCTGGGTGTTGCGGGCGATGCGCGCCGAGAAGTCCGTCGGCAGCGCCAGCGCCTCGTCCAGGGCGTTGGTGTGCAGCGACTGGGTGTGGCCCTGCGTCGCGGCCATCGCCTCGATGCACGTGCGCGTGACGTTGTTGAAGACGTCCTGCGCCGTCAGCGACCAACCCGAGGTCTGCGAATGGGTGCGCAGGGACAGCGACTTGGGGTTCTGCGGATCGAACTGCCTGACCAGGCGGGCCCACAGCAGACGGGCCGCGCGCAGCTTGGCGACCTCCATGAAGAAGTTCATGCCGATCGCCCAGAAGAACGACAGGCGCGGCGCGAACGCGTCCACGTTCAGCCCGACCGCCTGGCCCGCACGCAGGTACTCCACACCGTCGGCGAGGGTGTACGCGAGCTCCAGGTCGGCCGTGGCCCCGGCCTCCTGGATGTGGTAGCCGGAGATGGAGATCGAGTTGTACCGCGGCATCTTCTGCGAGGTGAAGGAGAAGATGTCGGAGATGATCCGCATCGAGGGACCCGGCGGATAGATGTAGGTGTTGCGGACCATGAACTCCTTGAGGATGTCGTTCTGGATGGTCCCGGCGAGCTTGTCGGGGGAGACGCCCTGCTCCTCCGCCGCCACGATGTAGAGGGCGAGGACCGGCAGCACCGCGCCGTTCATCGTCATCGACACCGACATCTTGTCCAGCGGGATCCCGTCGAAGAGCTGGCGCATGTCGTAGATCGAGTCGATCGCCACGCCCGCCATGCCGACGTCACCGGTCACCCGCGGGTGGTCGCTGTCGTAACCGCGGTGCGTCGGCAGGTCGAAGGCCACCGACAGGCCCTTCTGGCCGGCGGCCAGGTTGCGCCGGTAGAAGGCGTTCGACTCCTCGGCCGTGGAGAAGCCGGCGTACTGCCGGATCGTCCAGGGCTGGTTGACGTACATCGTCGGGTACGGGCCGCGCAGGTAGGGGGCCACGCCCGGATACGTCTCGAGGAAGTCCAGGCCCTCGAGGTCCCGGCCCGTGTACAGCGGCTTGACGCCGATGCCCTCGGGGGTCTCCCACAGCAGGTCCCCGGCCGCGGTGCCGGTGGACTCCTTCACCGCGGCGCGCCACTGGTCCTCGGTGATCCCGGCGGCGGCGGTGGGGCCGAGCGCCAGCTCGGAGAAATCGGGGATGCTCAAGACGGCACTCCCATCCGGTCGAGTACGGAGGACAGCACGGCGACGGCGTCACAGCCGGCGAAGACGTACTCGTCCACGGAAGCCTCTGCGGTGCCGGGCTTTCCGGCGAGGAACACGGTCGTGGCGCCCGCCGCGCGCAGCGCGCCGGCCACCGCCTCGGCGTGCTCCTCGTACAGCGCGTCGCTCGAGCAGAGCACGGCCATGCCGTCCGCGCCGCTCGCGGCGTAGGCCGCGCCGGCCGTCGCCGCGTCGACCGACACCGGGTCGTGCACCGGCGAGATGCCGCCCGCCTGGAAGAGGTTCGAGGCGAAGGTGGCGCGCGCGGTGTGCGCGGCCGCCGGACCGAGGGCGGCCAGGAAGATCCTCGGCCGCTCACCGGTCGCCGCCAGGTGTGCGTCGCTGCGCGCGCGCAGGGCCTCGTACGCCTCGTCGCGCCGCACGCGGGGCAGACCGCCTGCGGGGGCGGCGGGGGCGGGCTCGCGGACGACCGGCTTCTCCGACAGCAGCGGGAACTCGCTGACGCCGGTGATCGGTTCGCGGCGCTTGGCCAGCTTCTTCGAACGGGCGGCCCAGGTGGCGGCGAGCCGCTCGGCGACCAGTCCGGAGCGCAGGGTGGCGGCCTGGCCGCCCGCCTTCTCCAGGGTCTGGAAGAACTCCCAGGCGGCGTGCGCGAGTTCGTCCGTCAGCCGCTCGACGTAGTAGGAGCCGCCGGCCGGGTCGATGACGCGGGCCAGGTGGGACTCCTCCAGCAGGATGGTGGAGGTGTTGCGGGCGATCCGGCGCGCGAAGGCGTCCGGCAGGCCCAGCTCGTGGTCGAAGGGCAGGACGGTGACCGCGTCCGCGCCGCCGACGCCCGCGGCCATGCAGGCCACGGTGGTGCGCAGCATGTTCACCCACGGATCCCGGCGGGTCATCATCACCGGAGACGTCACCGCGTGCTGGTACTGGGCGCCCGCCTCCGGGGCCCCCGAGGCCTCGGCGATCCGGGACCACAGACGCCGCGCGGCGCGCAGCTTCGCGATCGTGAGGAACTGGTCGGCGGTGGCGGCGTAGCGGAACTCCAGCTGCGCGAGGGCCGCCCCGGTGCTCAGGCCCGCCCCGGTGAGGGCGCGCAGGTAGGCGACGCCGGTGGCCAGCGAGAGCGCCAGCTCCTCGGCGGCGCTGCCGCCGGCCTCGTGGTAGGGCAGGGCGTCGACGGTCAGGGCCCGGATCCCGGGCCAGCCGGCGGCGGCCTCCCGGGCCAGCTCCACGGCGTCCGCCGGATCCTGCGCCTCGCCGGTACGGGCTTCGTGGCCCAGCGGGTCGGCGCCGAAGGAGGCCCGCGCGGCCTCAGGGGAGACCCCGCGCTCGGCGTACAGCTCCAGCAGCGCGCGGGCGGCCTCGGCGTAGTCGGCCCCGGCGTCCAGGACGACCGGGGCGAGGTCGAGGTAGACCCCCTCCAGGGCGCGGCCCAGAGCGCCGGCGGGGATGCCGGAGCGGCCCGTGGTCAGCCAGAGGGAGGTGACCCCGTTCTCCAGGTCGGCGAGGGCCGCCTCGTTCAGGCGCGCCGGGTCGGTGCCCACCAGGCGCTGGCGCACGTCCCAGCCGTTCGCGGTGGTGCCCTCCGGCCTGCCGCCCCGTACGAAGGGGGCGAATCCGGGGAAACCGGTGTCGGCGGACGACCCGTCGGCCGTCGCGGTGTACAGCGGGCGGGTGGTGAGCCCGTCCTCGAGCTGGGTGGACAACGCTTCTTCAGCGGCCTCGCCGGAGGCTTCCTTGCCCGACTTGCGCAGTACGCCCTCTACAAGGCGCTGCCACTGCTCATGTGTCGCGGCGGGGAACTCGGCGGCCAGGGAGAGCCCGTCGTCAGGCAGGACCGTCATGGCCTCGAATGTAGGGGAGGACGCTCAAGCGGCACTACACCAACGGGTGTGATCTCCCCCTCTCATCTGAGCGCCGGGGGCCTCCGTCGCGGCCGGGCTGAGCAGCACCGTTCCGGCCGCGCCGCGGCGACGACAGCGGATCCCGACTCCGGATCCCGGCGCGGGGGCGCGCTCCGGGTGCGTGCGGCGGATGTGCGCTGCGGATGCGCGCTGCGGGTGCGTGGCGGGTGCGTGTGCGGGCGTCCGGCAGAACGGCCTCGCCGGGCTGCCGTCCAACGGTCGCCCGGCGCCGCTTCCGGGAGCGGGCCGCGGCAGGGTCCAGCGTGGCGGTGGCGTTGCGGGGTCGTGAAATCCGGCCACGCTTTTCAGCCGTTTCGGGCGGGGCGCCGCCGTATCGCCAGGGGGAGGAAAGGCCAGGTCACGGCACGGGTATGGGGGCCTGCGGGGGTTCGGTGCCGGACGTCGGCGGGGGCCTTCGGCGGGGGTTGACCGGGTCGGGGGGCGCTGTCAGGCTCCGGGTCATGACCGCGAACGCATTCCTCGCCCCGCGGCTCCACACCACCGGCCTCTGTACCGCGCCCGGCAGGTGTCCGGGCCGCTGTCCGGCCCCGCGCCCCGCCGCCTGAGCCCGCCGCTCGGACCGTGAAGGGTCCGGCGGTACGGGTCCCGGTGTCGGCAGCCCTGCCGGTATCCGTGGCTGTGCCCGTACACGTACCGGTACCCGTGCCCGTGGCGGCTTCCGCAGCCGTAGCCGCAGCCGTGCCCGTGCCCGTACCGAACCTCTGACGGCCGCCTGCACGGCCCGGGGCAGGGCGCGCGCCGGTGCCCGTCTCCGGCCGGCATCCCCGCCGTCACGGCAGGGGATCGGCGCGCCGGGTTCGGGCTCGGGCGCCCCCGCACGGTGAGGTCCTCCGCGCCCCGGCCGAATCCCAGGCTCCGCACCGCGTCGTACCGCGTCGTCCGTCCGTCCGTCTTTCTGCCCTGCCCTGCCCTGCCCTGACCTGCCTGCCCGCCCGCCTGCCTGCCTTCCGCTGCGTCCGTGCAGGGCGGCTCCCGCACGCCCGCCATCCGTTCCGCCTCCACACCAGGGAGTTTCCATGGCCACCGCGACCGCAATCGCCACCGCAACCGCCCCCTCCGTCACCGTCACCAAGATCGGCGGCCGTATCGGGGCCGAGATCGAAGGGGTACGACTCGGCGGGGACCTGTCCGCCGGGGTCGTCGCCGACATCCGTGCCGCGCTCCTCGCCCACAAGGTCGTCTTCTTCCGGGGGCAGGACCACCTCGACGAAGCGGCCCACGAAGCCTTCGCCCGACTGCTCGGGACCCCGGTCGCGCACCCCACCGTGCCGTCCGCGGACGGCCGCTACGCCCTCGGCATCGACTCCCACCACGGTGCCCGCGCCAATCAGTGGCACACCGATGTCACGTTCGTCCCCGCCTACCCGGCCTTCTCCATCCTGCGCGCCGTGACCATCCCCCCGTACGGCGGCGACACCCTGTGGGCCAACACGGCCACCGCCTACGCCGGCCTCCCGGAACCGCTGCGCGCCCTCGCCGACAACCTGCGCGCCGTGCACTCCAACGAGTACGACTACGCAGCCCTGAAGCCCGAGGCGCTGCCCGAGGCCCTGGCCCAGTACCGCGAGGTCTTCACCTCCACGAAGTTCCTCACCGAGCACCCGGTCGTCCGCGTCCACCCCGAGACCGGTGAACGCAGCCTGCTCCTGGGCAACTTCGTCCAGCGCATCCAGGGCTTCACCGGCCGTGACTCGCGCGTGCTCCAGGACCTCTTCCAGGCCCACATCGAGAGCCCCGAGAACACCGTCCGCCGGCAGTGGCGGACCGGGGACGTCGCGATCTGGGACAACCGGGCCACCCAGCACTACGGCGTCGACGACTCCGACGACCACGAGCGCACCCTGCGCCGCGTCACGGTCGACGGCGACGTTCCGGTGGGCCCCGACGGCGAACCCTCCCGCCTGCTCAGCCCGGAGACCGTTCCCGACCCGGCCTTCGGCATCGCGTCGGGAGCCTCGGGAGCCGCAGCCTCCTGACCCCACCGGCGCCGGCCCCACCCCCCGCCGGGCCGCACCGTTCGCCCGCCCGAGCACCGCCCCCTCGCCCCCGCCCCCGCTTCCGTACGACATCCAAGGACCCCCCGTGCCCCAGCTGCTCGCCATCACCGGCAGCCCCTCCGCCCACTCCCGTACCGCCGTCGTCGCCGAGCACGTGCTGCGCCGCCTGGCGCACGCCGGGTTCGCCACCGGGCACCTGTCCGTACGCGACCTCCCCGCCGCCGACCTGCTGTCCGCCCGCCGCGGTGAGCCCGAGATCCGCCGGGCCCTGGAGGCGGTCGCGGCGGCCGACGGCGTCGTCATCGCGTCCCCGGTCTACAAGGCTTCGTACAGCGGCCTGCTCAAGTCCTTCCTCGACCTGCTCCCGCAGGACGGTCTCGTCGGCAAGACGGTGTTTCCGCTGGTCACCGGTGGCAGTCTCGCCCACGTCCTGGCCATCGACTACGCCCTGCGCCCCGTGCTCTCCGCCCTCGGAGCCCGGCACGTCACCGCCGGGCGGTTCGTCCTGGACTCCTCCGTGGAGCGCGGTTCCGGCCCTGACCGGCTGCGCCCCGAGGCCGAGCTGGACCTCTTCCAGGCCGTCGACGAGTTCGCGGCAGCCGTGCGCGGCGGCGCCCCGTACGCGACGACGCCGAGCACCGTGCACCCGGCCGCCCTCGCGGCCACTCCGTAACCCCACCGGCCCCGACCCACCCGGCCGCAGCCCTCCGCCCCTGCCCTCCGCCCCTGCCCTCCGCCCGCCACCCCCCGCACCGACCCAAGGACCAAGGACCCGCCATGCGCGCAGCCCTCACCTCGACCCCCACCTCCCGGCGCCAGTTCCTCACCCTGCTCGGCATCTCGGCGGCCGCGGTGAGCTGCGGCACGGCCACCGCCGACGGCGGCGGATCCCGCGCGTCGCAGGTCAAGACCCTGAAGTACCAGGGAGCGGTCGGCGCGGTCACGCTCCCCGAACTCGCACAAGACCTCGGCTACTTCGAGGACGTCCGGCTCGAATGGGTCGGCAACACCACCAGCGGGCCGCAGGACATCCAGTCCGCCGCGACCGGCCAGACCCACTTCGGCAGCGCCTTCAACGGCGCGGTCATCAAACTCGCCGCCGGAAACGCCCCGATCAAGGCCGTCATCTCCTCCTACGGCTCCGACCGGCACTCGTACGCCGGCTACTTCGTCCTGGAGGACAGCCCGATCCGCTCCGCCCGCGATCTGCTCGGGAAGAAGGTCGGCATGAACACCCTGGGCGCCCACTACCAGGCGCTCCTCGACACCTACCTCAGCCGCAACGGCCTCTCCAAGGCGGAGGCGGCCAAGGTCGAGGCCCTGGTCATACCGCCCGTCAACACGGAACAGGCGCTGCGCGCGAAGCAGATCGAGGTCGGGGTGCTGACGGGCGTCCTGCGCGACAAGGCGGTGGCCTCCGGCGGGATCCGCCCGCTGTTCACCGACGTGGAGCTGCTCGGCCCGTTCAGCGCGGGCACCTACATCATGACCGAGCGCTTCATCAAGCAGAACCCGGACACCGTGCGGACCTTCGTCACGGGAGTGGCCAAGGCCATCGAGTGGTCGCGCAGCACGCCGCGCGAGGAGGTCGTCGCCCGGATGACGGAGATCGTCAAGAAGCGCGGCCGCAGCGAGGACACCTCCACGCTGCAGTACTGGCGTTCCTACGGCATCGCCGAGACCGGCGGCCGGATACCCGACGCGGAGTTCCAGCTCTGGATCGACTGGCTCGGCGAGCGCGGTGAGATCAAGGAGGGCCGGTTCAAGCCGTCCGACCTCTACACCAACGAGTTCAACGCCTACGGAAAGGGCTGACCCGCCATGGCGAAGATCGTGTTCGACGCGGTGCACAAGACCTTCGGGGACTTCACCGCTCTCGACGGCATCGACCTGGAGATCGGCAGCGGGGAGTTCCTGGTGGTCGTCGGCCCCAGCGGCTGCGGCAAGTCCACGCTCCTGGACCTCCTCGGCGGACTGTCCGCCCCGACGGCCGGGCGGATCCTGCTCGACGGCAGGGAGATCAACGGACCGGGCCTGGACCGGGGGATCGTGTTCCAGCAGTACGCGCTGCTGCCGTGGCGCACGGCGCAGGGCAACGTCGAGTTCGGCCTGGAGGCCACCGGCGTGCCGCGCCGGCAACGAGCGGCCCGGGCCCGGGAGTTCCTGGACCTGGTCGGGTTGACCGGCTTCGAGGACCGCCACCCGCACCAGCTCTCCGGCGGCATGCGCCAGCGCGTCGCCATCGCCCGGTCGCTGGCCTACGACCCGGACGTGCTGCTGATGGACGAGCCGTTCGCCGCGCTCGACGCGCAGACCCGCGAGTCCCTCCAGGACGAACTGCGCCGCATCTGGCAGAGCACCGGCAAGACCGTCGTCTTCATCACCCACGGCATCGAGGAGGCCGTGTACCTCGGGCAGCGGGTGGCCGTCATGACCTCCCGGCCCGGCCGGATCAAGGAGGTCGTGCCCGTGTCCTTCGGAGACCGCGACGGACTGCTGGGGGAGGCCCTGCGGTCCAGCCCGGAGTTCGCCCGCTACCGGCACGACATCTGGAACCTCCTCCACGACGAGGTGGCCCGAGCCCAGCGACTGGAGAAGGAGGCGGCAGCCGTATGACCACCGGAACCGACACCACCGCCCAGGCGGCCGCGGGCCTCGCGGCGCCGCCGGCCCCGACCGGCACCCCCCGCCCGACTCCCGCCGAGGCCCGCACGGGGACCGGCACCCGCCGGCTCGAGGCCGAGACCGGGGCCCGGGCCGGGACCGAGACCGTGACCGGGACCGGGACCGGGACGGAGACCGAAACCGGGACCCGGACCGAAACCCCGACCGACACCCGGACCGGGGCCCGGACCGAGACCCGGACCGAGGCCGAGGCCGAGACCGGGATCGGGACCGGCCGTCCCGAGAACGCGCCCGCCGGTTCCCCGGCCGGCAAGGCCCCCGCTCCGGCTCCCGCCCGTACGAAGGCAGCCGTGCGGGCGGCCGTACGCGCCCTGAAGGCCCTCGCCGTCCGGAGCGCCGCGATCCTCGCCCTGGTCGTCCTCTGGGAGGTCGCCCCCCGCGTCGGCCTGGTCGACGCCACCTTCCTGCCGCCCCTCAGCGAGGTCGCGGTCGCCTGGTGGGAGTTGGCCGGGGACGGCCAGCTCGCCGACCACGCCCGGGCCAGCCTGATCCGGTCCTTCGGCGGCTTCGGCATCGCCGTGGCGGTCGCCGTCCCCCTGGGCCTGCTCATCGGCTGGTACCGGCCCCTCGCCGACTTCCTCGGACCGTTGCTGGAGGTGTTCCGCAACACCGCGGCCCTCGCGCTGCTCCCGGTCTTCGTCCTGCTCCTCGGCATCGGCGAGACCTCGAAGGTGTCGATCGTCGTCTACGCCTGCCTCTGGCCCGTCCTGCTCAACACCATCAGCGCCGTCCGCAACGCCGACCCCACGCTGATCCGGCTCGCCCGGTCGATGGACCTCCCCACGTTCCGCCTGTTCCAGAAGGTGATCCTCCCGGCGTCCGTACCGGCGATCTTCACCGGCATCCGGCTTGCCGGGGCGGTGTCCATCCTCGTCCTGGTGGCTGCCGAGATGATCGGTGCGAAGGCCGGACTCGGCTATCTGATCAACGCCTCGCAGTTCAACTTCGCGATCCCGCAGATGTACGCGGGGATCGTCACGATCTCCGCGATCGGCGTCGCCTTCAACCAGTTGCTGGTGACCGTCGAACGCCGCCTCAGCCTCTGGCGCGTCCCCGCCTGACGCCCGACCCGCCCCGCCCTCACCCCTCCGCACCCCCCGCACCCCTCGCCCCGCCTCCGCGCGTCCGCCGCCGGCCCCGCCCCAGAGACCAGGAACCGTCATGACCGCATCCCGCACCCTCCACCTCAACGCCTTCCTGATGAACGCCGGGCACCACGACGCCGCCTGGCGCCACCCGGACAGCGCCCCCGAACGCGTCACCGACCTGCGGTACTTCCAGGAACTGGCCCGTACCGCCGAGCGCGGCCGGCTCGACTCGATCTTCTTCGCCGACGGAGTGGCCCTGTGGGGCAAAGCCCGGTACAACGCCGTCGGCGGCTTCGAACCCCTCACCCTGCTCTCCGCGATCGCCGCCGTCACCGAGCACATCGGGCTCATCGCGACCGTCTCCACCACCTTCAACGAGCCCTACAACCTGGCCCGGAAGTTCGCCTCCCTCGACCACATCAGCGGAGGCCGCGCCGGCTGGAACATCGTCACCTCCGGCACCGTCGACGAGGCCCGCAACTTCAACCGGGACGAGCACCTGGAGCACGGCCTGCGCTACGAACGGGCCCGCGAGTTCCTGGAGGTCGCCACCAAGCTCTGGGACAGTTGGGAGGACGACGCGATCGTCCTCGACAAGGAGCGCGGCGTCTACGCCGACACCGACAAGCTGCACCCCGCCGCCCACCGCGGCGAGCACTTCGCGGTGGCCGGCCCGCTCAACGTGCCCCGCTCCCCGCAGGGACACCCGCTGCTGGTGCAGGCCGGGTCGTCGGAGGACGGCAAGGAGTTCGCCGCCCAGTACGCCGAGGCCGTGTTCACCGCCCAGCAGACCCTCGCCGACGGCCAGACCTTCTACAAGGACCTCAAGTCCCGCCTGGCGGCGTACGGCCGCGCCGAGGGCGACCTGCTCGTCCTGCCCGGCATCGCGCCCGTCATCGGCTCCACGGAAGCCGAGGCCAAGGCCCTGGAGCAGCAGCTCACCGACCTCCAGGTGCCGGAGTACGGGCTCGCCCAGCTTTCCGGGATGCTGAACGTCGACCTCACCGGGCTGCCCCTGGACGGTCCGCTCCCGGACCTGCCCGAGGAGCGGGACGTCAACGGCAACAAGAGCCGCTTCACCCTCGTCTCCGAACTCGCGCGGCGCGACGGCCTCACCCTGCGCGAGCTGATCGCCCGGCTCGGCGCCGGCCGCGGCCACCGGGTCTTCGCCGGCACCCCGGAGCAGATCGCCGACCAACTGCAGGAGTGGTTCACCCGGGGAGCCGCCGACGGCTTCAACATCATGGCGCCCGTCCTGCCCACCGGCCTGACCGACTTCGTCGACCACGTCGTGCCGATCCTCCAGCGGCGCGGGCTGTTCCGGACGGAGTACACCGGGCGCACCCTGCGCGAGAACTACGGCCTGCCGCGCCCCGCCAACCGGTACGCGAGCGCCCCGGCGGGCGGCTGACGGGACGGGCGCTCGGCCCGGCGGTGGTTCAGGCGGGCAGGGTGTTGCGGTGCGAGCGCCGGCGCGCCGCGCTGAACAGGGCCTGGATCTGGGCGCCCGACTGCTCCACGTCGTCGAGCGGCGAGGGGAAGGGCAGGCGTACGTCGCGGTGGCCGCTGCGCTCCTCCAGCCGCAGCGTGATGCCGTACCGGTCCAGGGCGACGGGCAGCGCGCGGAGCACCGAGGCGGTGGGCAGCGGCTGGACCAGGCGCAGCAGCAGGGTGACGAGATCCGGGTGGTCGTCGAGGAGGTGGGTGAGCATGCCGGCCTCGTACGGGGCCAGCGGGTCGGGGCGGGCCGCGTCCAGCTCGTCGAGCGTGACGCAGGAGAGGCCGTCGGCCGTCTCCAGCAGGGCCTGCCCGAACTCCATGCAGGTGCTCTCCCGCCCGGGGTCGGTGTCGGCGGCGTCGACGTAGGGGGTGAGCAGGTGGCCCAGGATCGTCACCCGGGCCCGCACGCGGTCGCGCACCGGGGTCGGGGCGACATCGGTGAACTCCAGCCGGATCGCCGCCCGGTGCTCGGACTCCCCGCCCGGTTCGGCCGGGTGCAGGTGCAGTCGCCCCATCGGATCGCCGCCGTCGAGGTGGCGGACTTCGGAGCGCAGTTTGCCGGTGACCGCGGTCATGGAGTGGGCGGCGGCCAGGATCGACCGCACCCGCTCGGCGTCGGTGGGCCGGCTGGCAGGGGCACCGGGCATGCGCATCTGGATCTCTCCGTCATCCGAGTAGTTAGGTATGCCTAACCTAACCTACTTCACGCCTCGGGAGTAGCCCGCTCTGCCGTGTCGCAGTTGGGCTGAACGGGTGAAACGCGAGAGGATGGGCGGATGCACATGAAGCACGCGGCCGAGGCGGCCCGGTGAGCAGGTACGACGTCACCGACGAACAGTGGGAGGGGCTCGCGCAGGTGGTCCCGCTGCGCAGCCGCAACGAATGGCCCTCCCGGGTGGACCACCGCACCATCCCCACGGCGCCCGGGGCGTCGGCGGCGGAGCAGCGGCGCTTCGTGGTGATCCGGGTCCAGATCTTCGCGGACGCGCGAGAGGTGGCGGAGTACCTGATCGCGCAGATCCCGGTGCTGCTGGACCTGACCGGAGCCGACAGCGAAGTGGCCAAGCGCATCCTGGACTTCAGCAGCGGTGTGGTGTTCGGGCTCGGCAGCGGGATGCACCGGGTGGACCGGAACGTGTTCCTGCTGGCGCCGGTCGGGACCGAGGTCGAGGGGATCGCGGCGGCGGCCGTCCCCCGATCGTAGGAAGGTGGCCGCGAGGTAACGGTTCGCCGGGTCCCTCCCGGGCCCGGCGGCCCGTACCGTCCGCCGCATGGACGCCACCCTCCCCACCAAGCCCCCTGCGACCCACCCCGCCAATCTCGCGGCCGCCGAGCCGCCCCATGCGCGCCCCACCGAGGTTCCGGCCGAGCCCCCGTCGGCGCACACCGCCGCCGTGCCGCCCGTCGCGCACCCCGCCGAAGTTCCGGCCGTGCCGCCTGCGGTGCACACCGCCCCCGGGCCGCCTGCCCACCGTCCCGTCGGCCTCCCGGCCGCCGTGCCGCCTGCGGCAGGGTGCTTAACGCCCTCTGGCGAAGCTCTCGCGGCTCAACCCGCCGCCCCCGCCGCGCTGACGGCCGCGCCTGCCGTGCCCGCCGGGGTCCCGGCCCCGCGGTCCGCCGCCCCGGCCGGCGCCGGGTCCGTCGGGCGGCGCCCCGGCCGGTCCGGCGGTGCGGCGGTCGCCGGCGGGCCGGCGGTCGTGCCCGGGCAGGCCGGGCGGCTGCACCGGCCCGGCATCACGGAGTTGCGGCTGTCCGCCTTCGGGCCGCACCGCGGGGCGGCCTTCGCCCTCGGGCCCGTCACCCTCTTCGCAGGGCCGAGCGGCAGCGGCAAGTCCCAGGCGCTGGCGGCCTACGAGGCCCTCGCGGCGCTCGGCTCCGGCGCCACCCTTGAAGAGGCGTTCCCCGACGCCGCGGCCCGCATCCCCGACCTGGCCGTCCCCGACGGCGGCGGACGGCGCGGCTTCCGTGTCGGCTGCACCGTCGACGGCCCCGCGGGACCGGTCCGCCTCGACCTCGCCGTCCAGGCCGAGCCCACCCTGCGCGTCGTCGGGGAACGGCTCTCGCAGCCGGGGCAGATCCTGCTCGCCACCGCCCTGCGCGACCCCGGCCGGCGCTCCGTACAGGCCGCCTGGCTGACCGGGGGCGCCGTCGGGGTCACTCGGGCCCCGCTCCCGGACGACCGGCTCGGCACGGCGCTGCTCCCGCTGCGCGTGGCCGGCGCGACGGCCGGCCAGCGCCAGGTCCTGGCCGCCGCCGAACAGGTCGTGGTGGCCCTGCGCTCGGTGTTCCCCTGCGACCCCCGGCCCGACCGGATGCGCGCGCCGGTCCCGCCGGGGGAAGGCCGGCTGCTCGGCGACTGCGCCAACCTGGCCGACGTACTGCGCCGGACCCGCCACGAATGCGGCACCCGGTACGCGCTGCTGGCCGAGGCGGCCCGGACCGGCTGCGCGGGACCGGTCGCCGGGCTGGACGTACGGGCTCCCGCCGACGGCCGCGTCACGGCCGTCCTGGACCGCGGCCCCGGCCGGCCCGCCACGGAGCTGGCCCGCCTCGGCGCCGGCGAGCTGCGGTTCCTCGCCCTGGCCCTGGTCCTGCTGACCGGGCCGGGGGTGCTCGCCATGGACCCGGCGGCCGAACTGCTGTCCGCTCAGCAGGCGCTGACGGTACTGGCCGACGGCTTCGACCGCGGTCTGGACCGCTCGCAGAGCGCCGAACTGCTGCGCCTGGCGCTGCTGTCCTGCGGTCGCGGGCACGTCAGGCTGGCGGCGGCGGTGGGGGAGCGGACGGCGGCGGCCGCCCGGGAACTGTCGGGGGTCACGGTGGTAGACCTGTGACCCATGAGCGACGCCGAGGACATCAAGGACACGCACGGACCGCGCGACGAGCGGCTCGGGCAGTTGCAGCGCAGACTCGCCGCGTTCGCCGCGGCGCGCGGCTGGGAGCCGTACCACACGCCCAAGAACCTGGCGGTGGCGCTGAGCGTGGAGGCGGCCGAACTGGTCGAGATCTTCCAGTGGCTGACGCCGGAGCAGTCGGCCGAGGTCATGGAGAAGCCGGAAACCGCCCACCGCGTGGCCGATGAGGTGGCCGATGTGCTCGCGTATCTCCTGCAGTTCTGTGAGGTCCTGGGGGTGGATGTGCTGGATGCGCTCGCCGCGAAGATCGAAAGGAACGAATTGCGCTTCCCCGTGGCAGGCGAACCGACCGTCGATCGTCACTCTTCGGAGTGATGGACTTCTCCACAATCACGATTGTGTCCACAATTTCCGAATACCCCTGGCTTTACTGACTCGTTGCCCTCACTCTGGGTAGTGGTGAGAAGGCGGGATGTCGTGCGGACGGGGGACGGCATATGGATGCGGTACGGCTCATCGCGGCCGGCCGGCACGCGCTGGCACAGAGCGGGGCTGCGTGGGACATCGTGGGCGAGGCCTGGCAGGCGCAGGCGCTGGCCCAGGGCGTAGGGAGCTATCTGGCGGTCACCGGGCCGCCGGAGATGAGAGCGGAGGCACGGGGACTGGGGGAGGCGGGAGGCAGAGGGTGCGGGGTGATCGACCGGGCGGCGTCGCGCGGCGAGGGCAGCGCGCCCGAATATCCGTCGCGCGCAGCGCAGTTGACGGGCGTCTCGGATGTCCGGCAGGCGCTGCTCGGACTGCAGGCGCTGCTGGGCGAAGTGGGCATAGCCCTGGTCGGTGTGGCCTGCGGGACGGATGAGGAGACGCTGTACTGGCAGTGCATAGAGTCGATCGACGCGGCTGACGAGTCGAGCGACCGGGTGCGGGCGATCCTGCGCCGCATGGCCGTGCGCGAGCGGGGGTCCGCCTCGGGTGTGGCCTGAGGTGCCCAGGTGCCCAGGTGCCCAGGTGCCCCGCGGGTCCCGCCGCGCGCGACGGGACCCGCGCGGTCACCGCGGCCCGCAGGCCGGGCGCTCGCCCTCGACGGCGGGTGTGCCCGGGGCGCGGCCGGCGGTGGAGAACTGGAGGTCGGCGTCGAGCTGAGACAGATCGGCGTTCAGCGCCGCCATCAGCTCTTCCATCTGCTGCAGCAGGCCCTTCGGTGCGCCGCGCCCGGCGGGGTCGGCGGACTCCCGGCCCGCGTCCTCGTGTGCCGCCTGCCCGGCCTGCCCGGCCTGTTCGGCCCGCTCGCGTTGCCCGGTCTGTCGGTGGGTTTCCGGCACGGCCTCGTGGGACATGGCGGCCTCCTCGGCCCTGGCCCTTCCGGGGCGGAAGGGCGCGGTGGACGGACCGGCGATGCGGCCGCCGGCGCGCGGGCCGGGCGGTCCGGCTCCGTCCGAGCCAACGATCCCCTCCGGGGGTGGTCACTGGCGGCGTCCGGCGTGGACCGTCCGGTTGACGCAGATTCACCCGGCAGGGGCGGGAGGGGCAGGATGGGGGGCATGGATCTTCGCATTTTCACCGAACCCCAGCAGGGCGCGAGCTACGACACCCTCCTGACCGTCGCCAAGGCCACCGAGGACCTGGGCTTCGATGCGTTCTTCCGGTCCGACCACTATCTGAAGATGGGCGCGGCCGACGGCCTGCCCGGCCCCACCGACGCGTGGATCACCCTCGCGGGCCTGGCGCGCGAGACCCGCCGGATCCGGCTCGGCACCCTGATGACCGCCGGCACCTTCCGGCTGCCCGGAGTGCTCGCCATCCAGGTCGCCCAGGTCGACCAGATGTCGGGCGGCCGCATCGAACTCGGTCTGGGGGCGGGCTGGTTCGAGGAGGAACACAAGGCGTACGGGATCCCCTTCCCGGCCGAGCGGATGGGCCGGCTGGAGGAGCAGCTCGCCGTCATCACCGGCCTGTGGGCCACCGAGGCCGGTGCCACCTTCGACTACGCGGGCCACCACTACCGCCTGGAGAACTCGCCCGCCCTGCCCAAGCCCGCCCAGGCCAAGGTCCCCATCCTCATCGGCGGCCACGGCGCCCGCCGCACCCCGCGCCTGGCCGCCCGGTACGCCGACGAGTTCAACATGCCCTTCGGCTCGCTCGCCGACAGCGAGCGCCAGTTCGCGCGGGTCCGGGAGGCCGCCGAGGAGGTGGGCCGCAAGGCCGGCGACCTCGTCTACTCCAACGCCCTCGTCGTCTGCGTCGGCAAGGACGACGCGGAGGTGGCCCGCCGCGCCGCCGCCATCGGCCGTGACGTGGAGGAGCTCAAGGCCAACGGCCTGGCCGGCTCCCCGGCCGAGGTCGTCGAGAAGCTCGGGGCCTACGGCGCCATCGGCTCCTCCCGCGTCTACCTCCAGCTGCTCGACCTCGACGACCTGGACCACCTGGAGCTGATCTCCGGCCAGGTCCTCTCCCAGCTCGGCTGACCGGGGGCGGAACGCACATGCCACGTGCAAGCGGCCCGCTCGCCCCGGCCCTGGCCCGGCGGACCGTGCTCCTCGACGGCGGGCTGAGCAACCAGCTCGCCGCCCAGGGCTGCGACCTGTCCGGCGGCCTGTGGACGGGCCGGGTGCTCGCCGAACGACCCGACCAGGTGCGGGCCGCCCACACGGCGTACGCACGGGCCGGCGCCGAGGTGCTGATCACCGCGAGCTATCAGATCGGCCCCGGCCACCCCCGCGCCGCCGCCCTGCTGCGCCGCAGCGTCGCGCTCGCCGCCCGGGCCGCCGAGGCCGCCGACCACGAGGTGTGGGTGGCCGCCTCCGTGGGCCCGTACGGGGCGGTCCTCGCGGACGGCTCCGAGTACCGCGGCCGCTACGGCCTGAGCGTGCGCGAGCTCGCCGCCTTCCACCGCCCCCGCGTCGAGGCCCTGCTCGCCGCCGGACCCGACCTCCTCGCCCTGGAGACCATCCCCGACCCGGACGAGGCGCAGGCCCTGCTCGGCGTCCTCGAGGAGACCGGCGCCGAGGCCTGGCTGAGCTACACCGTCGCCGACGGCCGCACCCGCTCCGGCGCGCCCCTCTCCGAGGCGTTCGCCCTCGCGGCGGCCTCGCCGCGGGTGATCGCCGTCGGCGTCAACTGCTGCGACCCGGCGCAGGTCCTGCCGGCCCTCGAAGCAGCCGCGGCCACCACCCGCACACCGCTCCTGGCCTACCCCAACGACGGCTCCGTCTGGGAGGCGGCCACCGCCACCTGGCACGCCCCCGCGACCCGCGCCGCGTGGCCCGCGGACGCCTGGCGGCGCACCGGCGCCCGCCTCATCGGCGGCTGCTGCCGCATCGGCCCCGAGGACATCGCGGCACTCGCCGCCGGCCTGGCCCGGCCGCCCGGCCCGCCCGGCCGCGCCACGCCCCGGGCGCCGCGAAAAACCGGAGGCAGTCAGGGCGGGTGACCAGCAACAATCGGTGGTGTGTTCCTGACGATCTCCACCACCGGATCCCCTGAACGACCCGCCACCGATCTCGGCTACCTGCTGCACAAGCATCCCGGGAAGGCGCAGGCGTTCTCCACCTCCCACGGCCCCGCCCACGTGTTCTACCCCGAGGCCACCCCCCAGCGGTGCACGGCGGCGCTGATGCTGGAGGTGGACCCCGTCGCGCTCGTGCGGCGCGGACAGGGCAAGGGGCACGGCAAGGCGCCCGACGCCGCACTCGCGCAGTACGTCAACGACCGGCCGTACGCGGCTTCCTCGCTGCTCGCCGTCGCGCTCGGCTCGGTGTTCCGCAGTGCGCTGAAGGGCCAGTGCGCCGCCCGCCCGGAGCTTCCGGAGCAGGTGCGCCCGCTGCGCGTGGAGATCCCGGCGCTGCCCGCCCGCGGCGGGCCCGAGCTCGTGCACCGGCTGTTCGACCCGCTCGGCTGGGACTCCGTACGGGCCGAGCCCGTCCCGCTCGACGAGCGGTTCCCCGAGTGGGGGGACTCCCGCTACGTACGGCTGGTGCTGGAGGGCGGGCTGCGGCTCGCCGACGTCCTGCGCCAGCTGTACGTCCTGCTGCCCGTGCTCGACGACGCCAAGCACTACTGGATCGCCCCCGACGAGGTCGACAAGCTGCTGCGCGCCGGAGAGGGCTGGCTGGCCGCGCACCCCGAGAACGGTCTGATCAGCTCCCGCTACCTCGCCCGCCACCAGCGCCTGACCCGGGACGCCCTGGAGCGCCTGGAGCTGATCCGCCTTGCCGAGGCCGACGGCAGCGAGGTCGAGGAGCTCGACAACGCCGTCGACGAGTCCCGAGACACGGAGGAACGGCCGCTGCCGCTCGCCGTGCGGCGCAGGGAGGCGATCCTCGCCGCCCTGCGCGGCGCGGGCGCCCAGCGCGTGCTGGACCTGGGCTGCGGCCAGGGGCAGTTGGTGCAGGCGCTGCTGGGCGACCCGGTGTACACGGAGGTGGTCGGCATGGACGTGTCCGTGCGCGCCCTGAACCTCGCGGCCAGGCGGCTGCGCCTGGAGCGGATGGGCGAGCGGCAGAGCGCGCGCGTCCGGCTGCTCCAGGGCTCGCTCGCCTACACCGACAAGCGGCTGGCCGGCTACGACGCCGCCGTGCTCAGCGAGGTGATCGAGCACCTGGACCCGGAGCGGCTGCCCGCCCTGGAGTACGCGGTGTTCGGCGCGGCCCGGCCCCGCACGGTCCTCGTGACCACCCCGAACGTCGAGTACAACGTCCGCTGGGAGTCCCTGCCCGCCGGGCATGTCCGGCACGGCGACCACCGTTTCGAGTGGACCCGGGAGGAGTTCCGCGCCTGGGCCGGCGCCGTCGCCGGACGCTACGGCTACGGCGTCGCGTTCGTCCCCGTCGGTGACGACGACCCCGAGGTCGGCCCGCCCACCCAGATGGCCGTCTTCACGCAGACCGACACCGCCACCACGCAGACCGACACCACCGCCACGGCCACCGACACCACCGCCACGGCCACCACCACGGCCACCGACACCCCGAAGGAGGGCGAGGCAGCATGACCACCACCACCGGCACCGATACCACCGGCGCCCACCGGGCCCGCGTCCTTCCCGTGCCCGACCTGTCCCTCGTCGTCCTCGTCGGGGCCACCGGATCGGGCAAGTCCACCTTCGCGCGCGAGCACTTCAAGCCGACCGAGGTGCTCTCCTCCGACTACTGCCGCGGGCTCGTCGCCGACGACGAGAACGACCAGAGCGCCAGCAAGGCCGCCTTCGACGTCCTGCACTACATCGCCGGCAAGCGCCTGGAGGCCGGCCGCCTCACCGTCGTCGACGCCACCAGCGTGCAGCCCGAGGCCCGCAGGCAGCTCGTCGAGCTCGCCCGCCGCTACGACGTCCTGCCCGTCGCCATCGTCCTCGACCTGCCCGAAGAGGTGTGCGCCGAGCGCAACGCCGCCCGCCCCGACCGCGCCGGACTGCCGCGCGCCGTCATCCAGCGCCACCGCCGCGACCTGCGGCGGTCGCTGCGCGGACTGGAGCGCGAAGGCTTCCGCAAGGTGCACGTGCTGCGTTCCGTCGACGAGGTGGAGGCCGCCGAGGTCGTCCTGGAGAAGCGCTACAACGACCTCACCCACCTCACCGGCCCCTTCGACATCATCGGCGACGTCCACGGCTGCTCCTCCGAACTGGAGACGCTGCTCGCCAAGCTCGGCTACGAGGACGGGGTGCACCCCGAGGGGCGCACCGCCGTCTTCGTCGGCGACCTCGTCGACCGCGGTCCCGACAGTCCCGGCGTCCTGCGCCGTGTGATGGGCATGGTCAGGTCCGGGAACGCCCTGTGCGTGCCCGGGAACCACGAGAACAAGCTCGGCCGTCACCTCAAGGGCGCCAAGGTCCAGCGGACGCACGGCCTCGCCGAGACCGTCGAGCAGCTGGCGGCGGAGCCGGAGGAGTTCGTCCGGGAGGTGGCCGAGTTCATCCGCGGTCTGGTCAGCCACTACGTGCTCGACGGCGGCCGGCTGGTGGTCTGCCACGCCGGGCTGCCCGAGAAGTACCACGGCCGCACCTCCGGCCGGGTCCGTGTCCACGCGCTGTACGGGGACACCACCGGCGAGACCGACGAGTTCGGCCTGCCCGTGCGCTATCCGTGGGCGGAGGAGTACCGCGGCAAGGCGGCCGTGGTCTACGGCCACACCCCGGTCCCGAGCACTTCCTGGGTCAACAACACCATCTGCCTCGACACCGGGGCCGTGTTCGGCGGCAGGATGACCGCTCTGCGCTGGCCCGAGCGCGAACTGGTCGACGTACCGGCCGAGAAGGTCTGGTACGAGCCGGTGAAGCCGCTCGTCGCCGAGGCCCCCGGCGGACTCGACGGCCGTCCCCTGGACCTGGCCGACGTGCACGGGCGGCGGATCGTGGAGACCCGGCACCTGGGCAACGTCACCGTCCGCGAGGAGAACGCGGCGGCGGCCCTGGAGGTCATGAGCCGCTTCGCCGTGGACCCCCGCCTCATCCCCTACCTCCCGCCGACCATGGCACCGACCGCCACCTCCCGGGAGGAGGGCTTCCTGGAGCACCCGGCCGAGGCGTTCGCCCAGTACCGCAAGGACGGCATCGCCCAGGTGGTCTGCGAGGAGAAGCACATGGGCTCCCGCGCCACGGTCCTGCTCTGCAAGGACGCCGACGCGGCCCGGGAGCGCTTCGGCGTGGACGGCCCGACCGGATCCGTCCACACCCGCACCGGCCGGCCCTTCTTCAAGGAGCCGGAGGTCACCGAGGAGGTCCTCGCCCGGCTGCGCGCCGCCGTCACCGACGCCGGGCTCTGGGAGGAGCTGGCCACCGACTGGCTGCTGATCGACGGCGAACTGCTGCCCTGGTCGCTGAAGTCCGGCGGACTGCTGCGCCACCAGTACGCCGCCGTGGGCGCGGCCTCGGGCGCGGTGTTCCCGGGCGCGATCGCCGCCCTGGAGGCGGCCGCCGCCCGGGGCGTCGACACCGGCGGCCTGCTGGAGCGCCAGCGCGGCCGGGCGGCGGACGCGGCCGCCTTCACCGAGGCGTACCGGCGCTACTGCTGGAGCACCGACGGGCTGGACGGCGTGCGGTTCGCCCCGTTCCAGCTGCTGGCGGTGGCCGGACGGTCGCTCGCCGCGGTCCCCCACGACGAGCAGCTGTTCTGGCTGGACCGGCTGGTCGCCGCGGACGAGGCGGCGGGCACCGGGCTGCTGCGGCGCACCGGCCGGATCCTGGTGGACACCGCCGACGAGGAGTCGGTGCGGGCGGGCACCGACTGGTGGCTGGAGCTGACGGCCGCCGGCGGCGAGGGCATGGTCGTCAAGCCGCTCCAGGCGTACGCCCGGGACGGCCGGGGCCGCCTGGTGCAGCCCGGGATCAAGGTGCGGGGGCGGGAGTACCTGCGGATCATCTACGGGCCGGAGTACACCCGCCCCGAGCACCTGGAGCGGCTGCGCGAGCGCTTCCTCGGCCACAAGCGCTCGCTGGCCCTGCGGGAGTACGCGCTCGGGCTGGAGGCGCTGGACCGGCTGGCGGCGGGCGAGCCGCTGTGGCGGGTCCACGAGGCGGTCTTCGCGGTGCTCGCCCTGGAGTCGGAGCCGGTCGACCCCCGCCTCTGAGGACGGCCGGGGGAGGGCGGGGGCGGGCAGCGCCGGGCGGGGGCGGTACAGGACGCCGGGCGGGGGCGTAAAGCCGGAGCCCCCTACGGCCGCGAATTAGGTCGTATGGGGGAACTTTCACGGGGAACGCCGGGAAAACCACCGGCGGGATCGTTCATCCAGGGCAGCGGACTGTCCGCGAACCTGGAAGGACGGAACATCACCTATGAAGATGACCGCGCGCGGAACCTTTGCGGCGCTCTTGACCTGTGTGGCGGCCGGCGCGGCCACCCCGGCCGTGGCCGACTCGGTCCCGGTCGGAGTCCCGCTGGAGGCCGTGGAGACCACGCTGGGCGTGGACGCCCCCCGCGTGGCCACCGGGGTGCCGATGGCGGTCGCCGGAGCGCCCGAGGCGCCCCGCTTCCACCGGGGGGACCTGCTCCCGACCCCACTGCTCCCGGCCGTGCCGATCGCCGCCGAACTCGGCAACACCCTCGTCACCTCTCCGGTGCCGAACCTGCTGGGCGAGCCGGCGACGGACGGCGAGGGTTCCCTCGACGCCCCGTCCACCACGATGCGCGCCCGTACCCCGGCCGCGGCCCTCGGCCTGCCGCTGACGATGCCCGACGGCTCCAACCACGGTCTGCCGAACCTCACCGCGCCGAAGCTGGGTGTGATCGCGCCCGAACTGGTGGGCACCCCGACGGCACTTCTCGGTCTGGGCACCCCCCGCTGAGCCGACGCCAGGTCAAAAGTCCGCCCGGTCTGGGAACGTGTAGGGCATGGGATTCCATGTCGACTCCGAGACCGGGCGGCTTCGCCGCGTCATCCTCCACCGGCCCGACCTGGAGCTGAAGCGGCTCACACCGAGCAACAAGGACGCGCTCCTCTTCGACGACGTGCTGTGGGTGCGCCGGGCCCGCCAGGAGCACGACGGCTTCGCGGACGTGCTGCGCGACCGGGGGGTGGCGGTCCACCTCTTCGGCGACCTGCTGCGCGAGGCACTCGACATCCCGGAGGCCAGGCACCTCGTCCTGGACCGGGTGTTCCACGAGAAGGAGTACGGGCCGCTCGCCACCGACCACCTCAGGGCGGTCTTCGACGCGCTGGGCTCGGCGGACCTGGCCGAGGCGCTGGTCGGCGGGATGACCAAGCGGGAGTTCCTGGAGCGGCACGCCGAGCCGGTGTCGGTGCGCTTCCACGCGATGGAGTTGGACGACTTCCTCATGAAGCCGCTGCCCAACCACCTGTTCACCCGGGACACCTCCGCGTGGATCTACGACGGGGTGTCCATCAACGCCATGCGCTGGCCGGCGCGGCAGCGCGAGACCGTGCACTTCGAGGCGATCTACCGGCACCACCCGCTGTTCACCTCCTCGGGCGCCTTCCACTACTGGTCGCAGGGGCAGGCCGACTACCCGTCGACGATCGAGGGCGGCGACGTCCTGGTCATCGGCAACGGCGCGGTGCTCATCGGGATGAGCGAGCGGACCACCCCGCAGGCGGTGGAGATGCTGGCGCGGGGACTGTTCGCCGCCGGGTCGGCGACCAGCATCGTGGCCCTGGACATGCCGAAGCGGCGGGCGTTCATGCACCTGGACACGGTGATGACGATGGTCGACGGAGATACGTTCACTCAGTACGCGGGCCTCGGCATGCTCCGCTCCTACACGATCGAACCCGGCGCGGAGCCGCAGGAGCTGAAGGTGACCGACCACGCCCCGGAGCACATGCACCGCGCCATCGCGGCGGCGCTGGGGCTGGACTCGATCCGGGTGCTGACCGCCACCCAGGACGTGCACTCGGCGGAGCGCGAGCAGTGGGACGACGGGTGCAACGTGCTGGCCGTCGAACCGGGCGTGGTCGTCGCCTACGAGCGGAACGTGACCACCAACACCCATCTGCGCAAGGAGGGCATCGAGGTCATCGAGATCCCGGGCAGCGAGCTGGGCCGGGGCCGGGGCGGGCCGCGCTGCATGAGCTGTCCCGTGGAGCGGGACGGCATCTGAGGAGGGGGCTCCCCGGGGGTGGGGAGGGGGTTCAACGGGGGCGGCGGGGCGGGACGGCACCGGCAGCGGGGGTGGCCTGTATATCAATACGGGGGATCGTATAGACTTCCAAACCCCTGTCACCGTGACGCTGGAGCGACCCCATGGCCCCCGACCTCGCCGGCCGCAGTTTTCTCAAGGAGCTCGACTTCACGGCCGCCGAGTTCCGCGGCCTCCTCGAGCTCGCGGCCGAACTCAAGGCCGCCAAGAGGGCCGGCACCGAGCGGCCCCTGCTCCAGGGCCGGAACATCGCGCTGATCTTCGAGAAGACCTCGACGCGCACCCGCTGCGCCTTCGAGGTCGCGGCGGCCGACCAGGGCGCCCGCACGACCTACCTGGACCCCTCCGGCTCGCAGATGGGCCACAAGGAGTCCATCAAGGACACCGCCCGGGTGCTGGGCCGGATGTTCGACGGGATCGAGTACCGGGGCGACAGCCAGGAGGCGGTCGAGGAGCTCGCGGCCCACGCCGGGGTCCCCGTCTTCAACGGGCTCACCGACGACTGGCACCCCACCCAGATGCTGGCCGACACCCTCACCATGACCGAGCACTGCGCCAAGCCGCTGGAGCGGATCTCCTTCGCCTACCTCGGCGACGCGCGCTTCAACATGGGCAACTCCTATCTGGTGACCGGCGCGCTGCTGGGCATGGACGTACGGATCGTCGCCCCGAAGGCCTACTGGCCTGCCGAGCCCGTGGTGGCCGCGGCACGCGAGCTGGCCGCGCGCAGCGGAGCACGCGTCACCCTGACCGAGGACGTCGCCGAGGGCGTGGCCCAGGCCGACTTCGTCCTCACCGACATCTGGGTGTCCATGGGCGAGCCCGAGGCCGTCTGGGACGAGCGGATCGCGGCGCTGTCCCCGTACGCGGTGACCATGGACGTGCTGCGGGCCACCGGCAACCCGGACGTGAAGTTCATGCACTGCCTGCCGGCCTTCCACGACCTGGGCACCAAGGTGGCGCGGCGGATCCACGAGCGGCACGGGCTGGAGTCGCTGGAGGTGACGGACGAGGTGTTCGAGTCCGCGCACTCCGTCGTCTTCGACGAGGCCGAAAACCGGCTCCACACCATCAAGGCCGTGCTCGTCGCGACACTCGCGAAGCCCGGCGCATAGTCATACGCACGACAGGCCGCGCCCCGGCAGGGTGAACCACACCGCCTTGCCGTGCGCGGTGGGCCGGTGGCCGCAGGACGAGCTCAGGGCGCGGATCAGCAGCAGTCCGCGGCCGTGCTCCTGCCAGGGATCGGGGTGGCTGTCGTCCGGGCGGGCCGCCAGACCGCCGGGCAGACTCGGATCGCCGTCGTGGACCTCGACCTGGCAGCCGCTCTCCAGAAGTTCCACGTGCAGCTCGATCGGGCGGTCCGGGCGGGTGTGCTCGACGGCGTTGGCGACCAGTTCCGCGGTCAGCAGCTCGGCGGTGTCGCGGTCGGCCGGCTCGTCCACCGCGGTCAGTGCGGTACGGACCAGGGCGCGGGCGAGGGGCACGGCGGCCGTGGTGTGCGGCAGGGTGATCCGCCAGGCGGCGTCGGGCACGGCGGGTCCCTCCGTTCCGTGGGGCGCAAGGGGGCGGCGGGAGGCGGGCGGCGTGGGGCGGCAGGCGGAGCGGCTGAAAATACTACGTTCAACCATACGAAGTCGAATTCCGCTCCTCGAGGGCGCCCCCCCGCACCGTGGCGTGTCGCGTTTCTGTGACGGCAGTCACGATGCAGTGATACCGTCACGGTGTGAGCCCCTTCACCGGTTCCACTGAAGCGACCGAACGGTGGCGCCACCTGCGGGTAGCCCGGCAGGACGGCGTGGCCACCGTCACCTTCGACCGCCCCGAGAAGCTCAACGCGCTGACCTTCGGCGCCTACGCCGACCTGCGCGACCTGCTGGCCGAACTGTCCCGCGAACGGTCCGTGCGCGCCCTCGTGCTCGGCGGCGAGGGGCGCGGTTTCTGCTCCGGCGGAGACGTGGACGAGATCATCGGCGCCACCCTCGCCATGGACACCGCCGAGCTGCTGGACTTCAACCGGATGACCGGCCAGGTCGTGCGCGCGATCCGCGAGTGCCCCTTCCCGGTGATCGCCGCCGTGCACGGGGTGGCCGCCGGAGCCGGCGCCGTCCTCGCGCTCGCCGCCGACTTCCGGATCGCCGACCCCACCGCCCGCTTCGCGTTCCTCTTCACCCGCGTCGGCCTCTCCGGCGGGGACATGGGCGCGGCCTACCTGCTGCCCCGCGTCGTCGGCCTGGGCCACGCCACCCGCCTGCTGATGCTCGGAGAGCCCGTACGGGCCCCCGAGGCCGAGCGGATCGGCCTGCTCAGCGAGCTCACCGAGGAGGGCAAGGCGCACGTGCGGGCGGCCGAACTCGCCGCGCGGCTCGCCGCCGGACCAGCCCTCGCCCACGCCCAGACCAAGGCACTGCTCACCGCCGAACTCGACATGCCGCTGGCCGCGTCGGTGGAACTCGACGCCAACACCCAGGCGCTGCTGATGCACGGCCGGGACTACGCCGAGTTCCACGCGGCCTTCACGGGCAAGCGCCCGCCGGAGTGGAAGGGCAGGTAGCCGGATGGCGACGCGCCACACGTCCGCGGCCCCCCTGCGGGTCGCCGTCGTCGGAGGGGGGCCGGGCGGGCTGTACGCCGCCGCGCTGCTGGCCCGCCAGGGCCACGACGTCGAGGTCTGGGAACGCAACGCCCCCGACGACACCTTCGGCTTCGGCGTGGTCCTCTCCGACGAGACCCTCGGCGGCATCGAGCAGGCCGACGCCGCGGTGTACGCGGCCCTGAGCGCGGAGTTCGTGCGCTGGGACGACGTCGACATCGTGCACCGCGGGCGGCTGCTGACCTCCGGCGGCCACGGTTTCGCCGCCCTCGGGCGCCGCCGCCTGCTCCAGATCCTGCACGAGCGCTGCGCCGGGCTCGGCGTCCGCCTCCGCTTCCGCGCCGAGGCCCCCGACGCCTTCGCCCTGGCCGCCGGCCACGACCTGGTGGTCGCGGCGGACGGGGTGCACAGCGCGACCCGCGAGGCCGGAGCCGACCGCTTCGGGCCGGCCGTGACCGGCGGGCGGTGCCGGTACGTCTGGCTCGCCGCCGACTTCGCCTTCGACGCCTTCCGCTTCGAGATCGCCGAGACCGAACACGGCGTCATGCAACTGCACGCCTACCCCTACGCCGCCGACGCCTCCACCGTCATCGTCGAGATGCGCGAGGAGGTGTGGCGGGCGGCGGGCCTCGACCTGTGCGACGAGGACGAGTCCGCCGCCCGCTGCGCCAAGGTCTTCAGCGATGCCCTGCGCGGGCGGCCGCTGCGCGGCAACCGCTCCGCCTGGACGCGGTTCCGCACCGTCGTCAACGCCCGGTGGTCGCACGGGAACGTGGTCCTGCTCGGCGACGCGGCCCACACCGCGCACTTCTCCATCGGATCCGGTACCAAACTGGCCGTCGAGGACGCCCTCGCCCTCGCCGAGGCGATCCGTACCGAGCCCGATGTACCGGCCGCGCTCGCGGCCTACGAGGCGGCCCGGCGGCCGGCGGTCGCCAGCACCCAGCGGGCCGCGGCCGCCAGCATGCGCTGGTTCGAGGAGATCGCCGGATACACCGACCAGCCCGCGCGGCAGTTCGCCTTCAACCTCCTCACGCGCAGCCGCCGCGTCACCCACGACAACCTGCGGCTGCGCGACACCCGGTTCACCCGGGCCGTGGAACGGGACTTCGGCTGCCCGGACGAGGCGACCCCGCCCATGTTCACCCCCTTCACCCTGCGCGGGCTGACCCTGCGCAACCGGGTCGTCGTCTCACCCATGGACATGTACTCCGCCCGCGACGGGGTCCCCGGCGACTTCCACCTGGTGCACCTGGGCGCCCGGGCGCTCGGCGGGGCCGGCCTGGTCATGACGGAGATGGTGTGCGTCAGCGCCGAGGGCCGGATCACCCCCGGCTGTACCGGCCTGTACACCGCGGAGCAGGCCGCCGCCTGGCAGCGGATCACCGACTTCGTCCACGCCTCGGCCCCCGGCACCGCACTCGGCGTCCAGCTCGGGCACTCCGGCCGCAAGGGCTCCACCCGGCTCATGTGGGAGGGCATGGACGACCCCCTCCCGGAGGGCAACTGGCCCTTGGTGGCCGCCTCCGCGCTGCCCTACCGGCCGGGTGTCTCCGTCGTCCCCCGCGCCCTGACCCGCGCGGACATGGCCGCGGTCCGGTCCGCGTTCGCGGCCGCCGCGGTCCGCGCCGCCGACTGCGGTTTCGACCTGCTGGAACTGCACTGCGCCCACGGCTACCTGCTCTCCGGGTTCCTCTCCCCGCTGACCAACCACCGCACCGACGCCTACGGCGGCACCCTGGAGAACCGGCTGCGCTTCCCCCTGGAGGTCTTCGACGCCGTGCGCGCCGCATGGCCCGCGGACCGGCCGATGACGGTCCGCCTCTCCGCCACCGACTGGGCACCCGACGGCACCTCGCCCGAGGACGCGGTCGGGATCGCGGCCGCCTTCGCCGCCCACGGCGCGGACGCCATCGACGTCTCGACCGGGCAGGTCGTCGCGGACGAGGCACCGGAGTACGGGCGCTCGTACCAGACCCCCTACGCGGACCGGATCCGCAACGCGCTGGGCGTCCCCGTCATCGCCGTCGGCGCCATCTCCTCCTGGGACGACGTGAACTCCCTGCTCCTGGCCGGGCGGGCGGACCTGTGCGCCGTCGGCCGGCCCCACCTCTACGACCCGCACTGGACCCTGCACGCCGCCGCCGACCAGTCCTACGAGGGCCCGGCCGCACCCTGGCCGCAGCCCTACCGGGCCGGCAGCCGCAAGCCCCCGACGGGACGCGGCTGACACTCGGACGCCGCGCTCAGGCCGGCACGATCTCGGCCCGGTCCTCGACCGGGGTGTAACCCAGCCGCAGGTAGACGCCGTTGCTGGTCGGGTTGGCCAGGTCCGTGAAGAGCAGGACCTCCGAGGCGCCCGCCGCGTACGCCGCCAGGCTCGCCGCGTGCGTGGCCCCGGCCGCGTAGCCGCGGCCCCGCAGCTCGGGCGGGGTGTAGACCGGCCCGACCCGGGAGGCCGCGCCGATCGGGCGGGAGAAGGACGCCAGTGACACGGGGGCCGCGTCGTGCTCCCACAGCAGGAAGCCGCCGTAGGACACCCGGTCACGCAGCGCGGCCTCGGACGCCGGGCCCGGCAGCCCCAGCTCCTCGTCGAAAGCCGTGATCCACTTCCGCAGCAGCGGCAGGTCCTCCCCGGTGGCCCGCCGTGCCCGCCCGGCGGGCGCGGGATCCGGGGCGATCAGGCCGGTCAGCCGGTAGAGCCGGTTCTCCTCGGCCGTGCGCGTGGGCCGGCCCCAGGCGCGGGCCAGCGCCTCGGCGTCCGCGCGGCGGGCGTTGAAGCCGGGGACTGCGGCGAGCAGCGGCTCGGTGGCCAGGCACCGCGCCAGCGCCCCGACCGCCTCCGGGGGCAGCGCACCGAGCTGGAGGGGATGGGGCGGGGTGCACAGCAGCCCCGCCGACACGGCGCCGTCGGGCCCGGTCCACCAGCCGAAGACGGGGTCGGCGGGGCCGTAGGCATGGGGGCCGCGCCGTTCCAGCGCGTCGGCCACGGTCAGCAGGAGCGTGTTGGGCACGGGTTGCGCGGCCACGGCCGGGCCGGCCGCGGCCAGATAGGCGGCGAGGTCGGAACTGAAGGTCCAGGTCATGGCACATCCTGGCGCGACGCGCGAGTCCCGCGCATCCGCATTTCCCGCGGGCCCGCCCGCTCGGCCGGGCCCGCGGGCCGCGCGTGGCCGCGCGCGGCCGCGCCGGACGGCCGGCTACGGCTGGGCGAACCGGGCGCCGGTGTCCCGCAACCGGGCGTGCAACTCGGCGAAGACGGCCGCGGAGCGGTCGCCCGGCCAGTCCGCCGGGAGCAGTGCGCGCGGCAGGCCCGGGTCGGCGTACGGCAGGCGGCGCCAGCTGTCCAGGGCCAGCAGGTAGCCCCGGTACGCCTCCTCCGGGGTCGGGGCGGGACCCGACTGGAGGGCACGCAGGACGGGCTCGTGCTGGTCCAGGAACTCCTCGTGCTGCTTGGCCAGGGACGCCAGGTCCCACCAGCGGGCCACCGCCTCGGCGGTGGGGGCGAAACCGAGGTGGGCGCCCCGGAAGAGCTCCACGTACGCGGTCAGGTGCAGCCGCTCCAGCGTGTGCCCGGTCTCCCCGTGCAGCCGGGCCGGGGCGATCCACACGCCCGGCGCCACCGAGCCGAAGCCCAGCCGGGCCAGCCGGGAGCGGAGCAGGTGCCGCTTGTGCCGCTCCTGCTCGGGGACGGAGAACACCGCCACCAGCCACTCGTCCGAGGCTCCGGCCCCGCCCCCGGGGTTCCCGTAGATCCGGCGGTCGCCGTCGTCCAGCAGCTGGCGGGCCTCCGCGGAGAGCTCGTACGCCGCCGAACCGTCCGCCGCGCGGGCCGGCAGCAGGAAGCCGCGCCGCTTCAGCCGGGACACCGACGAGCGGACCGACGGGGCGTCCGTACCGGCCGCGCCCAGCAGGCGCACCAGCGCGGACACCGGGACCGGGCCCTCGAAGGCCCGCCCGTAGGCGCCGTAGAACGTGACGATCAGGGATCGCGGAGTGTGCTGCTCGACCACGGCTTCACTCTAGATCCCTCAGCCGGAACCGTTGCAGCTTGCCCGTGGCGGTCCGGGGGAGGGCGGGCAGGAACACGAAGGAGCGCGGGCACTTGTGAGGGGCCAGTTCCGCCCGCATGAAGGTGCGCAGGTCCTCCTCGGTGAGCCCCGAGCCCTCCCGCGTGACGGTGTACGCCACGACCACCTGCCCGCGCCGCTCGTCCGGGCGGCCCACCACGGCGGCCTCCAGCACGTCCGGGTGGCGCAGCAGGGCCTCCTCCACCTCCGGGCCCGCGATGTTGTACCCCGCCGAGATGATCATGTCGTCGGCGCGGGCGACGTAGCGGAAGTAGCCCTCCGTATCGCGCACGTAGGTGTCGCCGGTCAGGTTCCACCCGTCCCGTACGTACTCCCCCTGCCGCGGATCGGCCAGGTAGCGGCAGCCCACCGGGCCGCGGACGGCCAGCAGGCCGGGCTCGCCGTCCGCGACCGGGCGGCCCGCGCGGTCCACGACGCGGGCCTGCCAGCCGGGGACCACCCGGCCGGTGGTGCCCGGCCGGATGTCGTCGTCGGCGGCGGAGATGAAGATGTGCAGCAGTTCCGTGGCCCCGATGCCGTTGATGATCCGCAGGCCGGTGCGCTCGTGCCAGGCCCGCCAGGTCGCTTCGGGCAGGTTCTCGCCCGCCGAGACGCAGCGGCGCAGTGCGGACAGGTCGTGCACGCCGACGTCGGACGGGCCGAGCGCGTCCAGCATCGTCCGGTAGGCGGTGGGCGCGGTGAACAACACCGTCACCCGGTGCTCGGCGAGCGCGGGCAGCAGGTGGCGCGGCCCCGCCTCGGCCAGCAGCAGCGCGCAGGCCCCGGCCCGCAGCGGGAAGACGACCAGCCCGCCCAGGCCGAAGGTGAACCCCAGGGGAGGGCTGCCCGCGAAGACGTCGTCGGGGCGGGGGCGCAGCACGGCGCGGGAAAAGGTGTCGGCGATGGCCAGCAGGTCCCGGTGGAAGTGCATGCACCCCTTGGGCCGGCCGGTGGTTCCCGAGGTGAAGGCGATCAGGGCGACATCGTCGGCCGAGGTGGCGACGGCGGGGAACGGCCGGCCCGCGTGCCGGCCGGCCAGGCGCAGCAGATCGTCCCGGGCCCCGCCGCCGTACGGGGTGATGCGCAGCTCCGGCACCTCGGCCTTGACCAGGTCGTCCCAGGCGTCCACGTGGCACAGGGCGTGCCGCACCCGGGCCATCGCGCAGACCGTGGCCAGCTCCTGGGCGCGCTGCTGGGGCAGTACGGTCACCGCCACCGCGCCCGCCTTGAGCACCGCGAGCCAGCAGGCGGCGAGCCAGGGGCCGGTGGGGCCGCGCAGCAGCACCCGGTTGCCGGGGACGACCCCGAGGTCGTCGGTGAGGACGTGGGCGAGGCGGTCCACGCGCTCGCGCAGCGCGCCGTACGTCCACACCTCGCCCCCGGCGCCGCGGAACGCCGGCCGGTCGGCGCCCCCGGGTTCGAACCGGGCGATGGTGGCGTCGAGCAGCTCCGCAGCGCAGTTCAGCCGGTCGGGATAGGCCAGTTCGGGCAGTTCGAAGAGGAGCTCCGGCCAGGTGTCCGGGGGCGGCAGATGATCGCGCGCAAAGGTGTCGGCGTGAGCGGAAGGCTTGAGATCCAAGGCGGGTTCGCCCCCTTGCGACGGTCCCGGATGCGGTGGAGCCGGCCGTGCGGTCTCCCCCGGATCCCGCCGGGGGGTACCGAAGCAGCGTATCGTGATGGTGACGACAGTCAACAGGACGCGATAGAAGCGGGGATGTTCGGATGAACGGATTCGCGCTCGGTGCGGACCAGGAGGCGTGGTGCGGGCAGTTGCGCGCCCAGGCGGCCGACCGGCTGAGGCCGCTGGCCGAGAAGGGGGAGCCGGGACGGGTCAACCGGCCGCTGCTCGCGGCGCTGGGCGAGCTCGGCCTGCTCGAGCGGGTGTTCTCCTCGGGCGCGCTCGAACTGTGCCTGCTGCGGGAGTCGCTCGCCTACGGTTGCACGGAGGCCGAGACGGCCCTCGCCCTCCAGGGGCTCGGGGCGTATCCGGTGCTGCGCTCGGGCAGCGGGGCGCAGCGCGAGCGGTGGCTGCCGCGGGTGCGCGCCGGGCGGGCGGTGGCGGCCTTCGCGCTGAGCGAGCCCGGGGCTGGGTCGGACGCGGCGGCGCTGAGCCTGGCGGCCGTGCCGGACGCCGGCTCCGGCTCCGGCGGCGGCTGGCGGCTCACCGGTGAGAAGTGCTGGATCTCCAACGCCCCGGAGGCGGACTTCTACACCGTGTTCGCCCGCACGGGCGAAGGGCCGGGCGCCAAGGGGATCTCGGCCTTCCTCGTCCCGGCGGACCGCCCCGGGCTCACCGGCGAGCCGCTCGACATGCTGTCCCCGCACCCCATCGGCTCGCTGGCCTTCGACGGCGTCCCGGTCGGCCGGGAGGACCTGCTCGGCGAGCCCGGGCAGGGCTTCCGGGTCGCGATGGACACGCTGAACCTGTTCCGGCCCAGCGTCGGGGCGTTCGCCGTGGGCATGGCGCGGGCCGCGCTCGACGCGACGCTCGCCCACACCGCGGACCGGGCGGCGTTCGGCGGCCGGCTGAGCGACCTGCAGGCGGTGGCGCACCGGGTGGCCGAGATGGCCACCCGCACCGAGGCGGCCCGGCTGCTGGTGTACGCGGCGGCCGGTGCCTACGACGGCGGTGCGCCGGACGTTCCCCGGCGCGCGGCGATGGCCAAGCTCCTGGCGACGGAGACCGCCCAGTACGTCGTGGACCACGCGGTCCAACTGCACGGGGCGGTCGCCCTGCGGCGGGGGCACCTGCTGGAACACCTCTACCGGGAGGTGCGGGCGCCGAGGATCTACGAAGGGGCGAGCGAGGTGCAGCGCACGATCATCGCGAAGGAGCTGTACCGGGGGGTGGCCGCACGATGAGCCTGGAACGGATCAACCCCGCGGAGCTGTCCCCCGCGACGGGCTTCTCCCATGCGGTGGCCGCGACCGGGTCCCGGCTGGTGTTCCTGGCCGGGCAGACGGCCCTGGACCGGGCGGGCGAGGTGGTGGGGGAGACCCTGCCGGAGCAGTTCGAGCGGGCCCTGTCCAATCTGCTGACGGCCCTCGCGCAGGCCGGTGGGGCGCCGGGGGACCTGGCCCGCGTCACCGTCTACGCCGTGGACGTGGCGGCCTACCGGGACTGCGCGGGCGAACTCGGCCGCATCTGGCGGAAACTGGCCGGCCGCGACTACCCGGCGATGGCCGTCATCGGCGTGACCCGCCTCTGGGACGACCAGGCCCTGATCGAACTCGACGGCGTGGCCGTCCTCGCGTAGCACGGAGCCCCGCCGCGCCGGGAGGTGACCGGCTCCGTGCTGCGGCGGCCCGATCCGAAAGGCACGCCCTGGTGCGGTGACCGGAAGGGTTCACCGCGTCGCGGAGCCCGGCACGGCACCTCGCCGCGTTGTCGGACCGCGCACGTACGTCCGGTACGAGCCGCGCCCCTCCGTCTTGCGATGCAGCGCACCGGACACCGCGACCCGGCAAACCTTTCCGGCCGCAGCCCTAGCCGCGGGCTTGGCGGCGGCGGTACTCGTCGGTGGGGACGCCGCCCACGCCCCAGTCCTCGAGGGCGACCTCGTCGATGAGGACGAAGGTGGTCGCCGGGTCCTTGTCGAGGACCCTGACCAGCAGGTCGGTGACACCGGCGATGATCTCGGCCTTCTGGGCGGCGGTGGCGCCCTCACGGGTGATCTTGACGTTGACGTACGGCATGGCGGAAGTCCTTCCGGAGAGGGGGGTGGGGAGTGGTCAGGAGCGGCCGGTGACGTGGCCGCCGTCCACGCGCAGGGCGTGGCCCGTCACGAAGCCGGCGCCCGCGAGGTACAGCACCGCTTCGGCGATCTCGGAGGCCTCCCCGACCCGGTTGAGGAGGGCGAGCCCGCCGAAGGCGTCCACGTCGGAGCTTTCGTGCAGGGGGGTGCGGATGATGCCGGGCGAGACGAGGTTGACGCGGATGCCGTCGGCTGCCAGCTCTGCGGCCAGGCTCGTGGTCAGCCCGTGCACACCGGCCTTGCTGACCACCGGCGCGCTGGCCGGGAAGCCGGCCAGCCCGTGGTCCACCAGGACGGTGCCGATGTTGACGATGCTGCCGCCCTCGCCCTGCGCGCGCAGGGCCCGCACCACGGCCTGGGTGGTGAGGTACGTGCCCTTGAGGTTGCCCGTCAGGAAGCCGTCGAGTTCGGCCTCGGTGACCTCGGTGAAGGGCTTGGGGGCGAAGGTGCCGGCGTTGTTGACCAGGACGTCGACGCGGCCGAAGCGCTCCAGAGCCGTACGCACGAGGGCCTCGCCGGTCTCCCGCTCGGCGATGCTGCCCGCGACCCACGCGGTGCGCTCCGGATGGCCGAGGCCGGCGGCGGCCTTGGCGAGGCGGTCGGCGTCGCGGCCGTTCAAAACGACGTTCGCGCCGCTCGCCAGGAAGGCCCGGGCGATGTCCAGGCCGATGCCGCTGGAGGAACCGGTGACGAGAGCAGTGGTCATGGCGGGTGCCTTTCGGGGCGGGTTGCCGGACTGGTCCGTCCGGCTGACACCTCAGAACCTATGGACCCCCAACCCATAACACCACGACGTAGATTGGAGCGTGTGATAATCCCAGGTTATGGATGTGGACCTGCGTGACCTGGAGCTCCTGGACGCCACCGCCGAGGCCGGGTCCCTGACGGCCGCCGCCGAGCGGCTGTACGTCAGCCAGCCGGCCCTCAGCCAGCGGCTCACCCGGCTGGAGGCCCGGCTCGGCATGCAGCTCTTCGACCGCAAGGGCCGCCGCCTCGTGCCCAATGCGGCGGGCCGCCGGCTGCTGGTCGCCGCCCGCCAGATCCTCGGCGAATTGGAGTCGGCCTCCCGCGACCTGAGGGAGATGCGTGACGGGCGCGGCCGGCGGGTCCGCTTCACCGCGCAGTGCAGCACCACCTTCCCGTGGCTGCCGCCCGTGCTGCGCGCCTTCCGCGCGCGGGAGCCGGACATCGACGTGCGCATCGAGGCCGTCGCCGACGACGCCCCGATCCCGGCGCTGCTCGCCGACCTGGTCGACGTCGCGCTGGTCACCAAGCCGGACCTGCAGATGGACCGGGTGTCCCTGACCAAGCTGTTCGACGACGAGATGATGGCCGTGGTGCCCGCCGCACACCCGTGGGCCTCCCTCGGGCACCTGACCGCGCGTGATTTCGACGGCGCCGACCTGGTCCTCTACGACGGCTACGACCAGAACCGCATCCCGTCGATGCCGCTGCCGATCCCGGCCGGGGCCCGGCCGGGCCGGATCACCACCATGCCGGTGGTGACCGACCTGGTGATCGAGATGGTGGCGGGCGGCCAGGGCGTGACCGTGCTCCCCAACTGGGTGGCCGCCCCGTACGTCTCCTCGCACGGCCTCGCGCTCGTCCGCATCGGCGAGGAGCCGCTGACCCGCACCTGGTTCTGCGCCACCCGGACCGGCCCGCGCCCGCCCCACCTCGAAGCCTTCGTCGAGGAACTCACGACCCTCCTCACCGCCCCGATCAGCGGCTAGTGCTGTGAACCCGTCCGGTCACAGCACCCGCCCGTCACCTCCGGCTCAACCCTCCAGCAGCCGCCCCATCCACTCCTCGATGCCCGCCACCGTGCGCGGCAGGGCGCCCGACATCAGGCGTGCCCCGTCCGCCGTGACGACCAGGTCGTCCTCGATGCGGACCCCGATGCCGCGCAGCTCCGGCGGCAGGGTCTCGTCGTCCGGCTGGAGGTACAGCCCCGGCTCCACCGTGAGGACCTGGCCCTCCTCCAGGACCCCGTCCAGGTAGGCGTCCGCCCGCGCCTTCGCGCAGTCGTGGACGTCCAGGCCCAGCATGTGCCCGCTGCTGCACAGCGTGTACCGCCGGTGCAGGTCGCCCTCCGCGTGCTTCAGGACGCCCCACTCCGCCAGGCCCTCCGCGATCACCCGCATCCCGGCCCGGTGGAAGTCCCCGAACCTGGCGCCGGGCCGCAGGGCGGCGATGCCGGCCTCCTGGGCGGCCAGGACCAGTTCGTACACCTGCCGCTGGACGGAGCTGAAGCGTCCGGACAGCGGGAGGGTGCGGGTGATGTCCGCCGTGTACAGGGTGTCCGTCTCCACACCCGCGTCCAGGAGCAGCAGCTCGTCCCCGTCCAGCCGGCCGTCGTTGCGGATCCAGTGCAGCGTGCAGGCGTGCGCGCCCGCCGCCGCGATCGTCTCGTACCCGGTGCCGTTGCCCTCCGCCCGGGCCCGGAGGTTGAACACCCCCTCGACCCACCGCTCCCCGCGCGGGTGGGCCAGGGCGCGCGGCAGCGCCCGTACGACGTCTTCGAAGCCCGCCGCCGTGTGGTCCACCGCCAGTTGGAGCTGTACGACCTCCCACGCGTCCTTCACCAGCCGCAACTCGGAGAGCGCCGAAGCGAGTTCCGGATCATCGGACGCGTCGCGGCCGGTCGGTGAGCCCAGCAGGTCCAGGTGGGCGCAGCGCAGGCCGGTGAGGCGCTCCGCCTCCGCGAGGTCCGGGCGGCGGCCCACCCAGAACTCGCCGTAGCGGCGGTCGCGGAAGAACTCCTCGTTGCCGTCCGCGCGCGGGGAGCGCGGCCGCAGGTAGAGCACCGCCTCGTGCGCGTGCGGTCCGGAGGGCTCCATCACCAGGACGTGCCCCGCCTGGTCCTCACCCGTCAGGCCCGTCAGCCACGCGTACGCGCTGTGCGGCCGGAAGCGGTGGTCGCAGTCGTTGGAGCGGACCTTCAGCGTGCCGGCCCGGATGACCAGCCGCTCGCCGGGGAAGCGGGCCGAAAGCCGCGCCCGGCGGGCCGGGGTGACCGCGTGGGCGGGCACCCGGTCGGAGCCGGGCAGCGGGGAGGCGGCCCAGTGGTCCGCCATGAACCGGGACAACTCCGGGGATACCGGGAGGTCGTGGCTCCCCGTGTGCAGGCGGGGAGGGGTGTCGGTCACGGGATGCTCCTCAAGAAGGTGCGAACTGGTGGGCGCACGGGTCTTGTCAGTGCAATTTCACATTACTATGTTACAGCTCACACTCCGGCACGTTAATCCCCGTCAAACGCCGTGTGATGCAGGGCCGTTCACCGCACCACCCCCCACCCCGCCTCTCCCACCAGGAGTTCCCGGTGTCCATGCACAGAGTCGTGCGTTCGTCCCTCCTCGCCTCCGCCGTCGCGGTGACCCTCCTCGCCTCGGCCGGCCAGGCCGTCACCCAGGCCGCCGAGGCCCCGGTCCCGGCCGCCTTCACCGGCGCCCGGGCCCCGCTGGCCGCCCCGGCGTCCGCGCCGAACCCCTTCGACGAGGTCGACCACCTCGCCAACGCGGCCGACGCCACTCCCGCCCCCGCGCCGGCCCCGGGCGGGCAGGCCATCACCGGGCAGGTCCCCGGCGCGGCCACGGCCGCCACCGCGCCCGCCGAGCGCACGGAGAAGAGCCGAACGGCGGTCGCCCAGGCGGCCCCCACCGCACGCAGCGTCGGCGCCGGCGTCCCCTGCACCCTCGACGGGATCACCGGCCTCGGCCCGGAGCAGTTCGCCGACTTCCTCGCCGACCAGGCCGTGCTCGCGGACGGCTGCCTGCGCGGCCTCGTCTGGACCTGGGACGCCCGGCTGGCGCCGGTGATGTCCGACGCCCACGTCCAGGCCGTCTCCCGCCGGATATCGAGCCTGGCCGCCGCCCACGACGGCCGCAACTCCTCCCACCTGGAGGAGATGTTCACCTACCTGCACGCGGTCGCCTACCACGACCACTCCCGCTCCGAGGTCGACGCCACCGACGCGCCGACCGTGGCCGCCATGCGCCAGGCCATAGCCGACTTCGCCGCCGCCGCCCGCACCTTCGACGTGACCGCGTCCAACGCCCGCACCCTGCGCGAGGCCCTGTACGCGGGCAGCGCCCCCGGCCTGCGCCAGCACCAGCTCGGCCTCATCACCAAGGTCCTGGCGACGATGGGCCCGGCCCACCCGGCCACCCACCACGACGCCGCCTGGGCCGGCGCCGCCCTCGCCGCGCTCTCCGTCAACTACCTCGGGGTCTACCCCGGCAACCAGGACGCCGCCTTCCACGCCGCGGTCGCCGGCAACGCCCCCTACCGCGCCGCCTTCAAGGCCTTCGCGGGCCACACCCACCTCAAGGACACGGGCAACGCCTGGGTGGCGCGCGACGCGCTCAGCGAGTACGGCCGGTTCGGCCAGGTCGAGGGCCTGCGGGACCAGGTCGTCGCCGACCTGGGCGCGATGCTGGAGCCGGTCAAGGCCGCGCTCGGCACCGGGCCGTGGGCCAAGGTCGTCTCCTGGCTCGACTTCTACGGGGCGTGCAAGCCGTACGGAGTGTGCAAGGAGGACATCGAGCGGCAGATCTTCCCCCACACCTACGTCTACGACAACGGCGCCATCAAGGTCCGCACCGCCCTCGACCGGGCCACCGTCGACCAGCTGTACTACGCGAGCAAGCAGGTCAAGAGCCAGTTCCACCGGGTGGTCGGCACCGATCAGCCGCTGGCCGGCGACCCCAACACCACGCTGAACATCGTGCTGTACGCCTCCCGCGCGGACTACGAGAACTACCACCCGGTCCTGACCGGCTACGACACGAACAACGGCGGCATCTACATCGAGAACGGCGCCACCTTCTACACCTACCAGCGCCGCGTCCCGCAGGACTCCTCGCTCACCCTCGAGGAGCTCTTCCGCCACGAGTACACCCACTACCTCAACGGCCGCTTCGCTGTCCCCGGCTTCTTCGGCGAAGGCCCCTGGTACGAGGGCGACCGCACGACCGCCATGGACGAGGGCACGGCCGAGTTCTTCGACGGCGCCACCCGCGACAACGGCATCGCCGTCCGCAAGTCGCTGGTCAAGAGCATCATCAACGACACCGCGAACGGCGGTCCGCGGATGACCGTCGAGCAGGTGCTGAACGCCACCTACGACGGCGACGGCTTCCGCTTCTACAGCTACGCCGGCACCTTCTTCGAGTTCCTGTGGACCGAGAAGCCGAGCCTGCTGCGCGAGATGTACACGCACCTGCGGGCCGATGACGTGGCGGCCTACGACGGCTGGCGCCACCGCCTGGGCTCCGACACCTACCTCCAGCGCGCCTACGACCGCTTCCTGGACGCGCAGATCGCCAAGGTGGACCAGCTCTTCGTGCCGAACACCACCTTCACCCCGAACGACCAGCTGCGCGACGCGGCGCTGGCCTCGGTCAAGTCCTCCTTCGCCACCGCCACGTACAACACCCCGGACTGCGTCGAGAACGGCGACGCGGGCAAGCGCCGCTTCACCTGCACCGGGCGGATCAGCGCGAACCTGAAGAACTGGCGGAGCGACGACCAGAACTTCAAGGACATGTCAGAGACGGTCGACTACTTCATCCTCGACCGGGCGGGCGCCGCCTCCACCAACCTGGCCGACATGAACTGCTCCTTCGGGCCGGTCGAGATCTGGACGAACAAGACCGCCGGCACGTCGAGTTACAGCTGCGAGGGCCCGCTCCGCAGCTGATCCCGCACCGGACCGGCCCCTGCCCGGGCCGGTCCGGGCGGCCGTCTGGGCAGCTACTAAAGAATGTGACATATTACTGCCGTGCTCAAGAGACACCCCCTGGACGCCGTCATCATCGGCGCCGGCGTCGTCGGAGCGGCGTGCGCCTATTACGCGGCCCGCGCCGGCCTCCGCGTGGCCGTGGTCGACCGCGGTCCCGTCGCGGGCGGCACGACGGGCGCCGGCGAGGGCAACCTGCTCGTCTCCGACAAGGAGGCCGGCCCCGAGCTCGACCTCGCGCTGCTCTCCGCCGGCCTCTGGCGCGAGCTGGCGGCCGTCCTCCCCCAGGAGATCGAGTACGAGGCCAAGGGCGGCCTCGTCGTCGCCCCGCACCAGGCTTCGCTCCAGGCCCTGCGGACCTTCGCGGAAGGCCAGCGCACGGCCGGCGTCGAGGCGGTCGAGGCCGACCCGGACGACCTGCGCGACCTGGAACCCCATCTGGCACGGGGCCTCGCGGGAGGATTCCACTATCCGCAGGACACCCAGGTGCAGCCCGCCCAGGCGGCCGCCCGGCTGCTGGCCGCGTCGGGCGCCGAAGTCCACCTCGGTGAGGAGGTGACGGGCTTCGTCCGCTCCGGCGAGGCGGTCCGCGGGGTCCGCACCGCGCACCGCGAACTGCTCGCCCCCGCCGTGGTGAACGCGGCGGGCACCTGGGCCGGAGCCGTCGCGGAGCTCGCGGGCGTGACCCTGCCGGTTCTGCCGCGCCGCGGCTTCGTCCTGGTGACGGAGCCGCTGCCGAGGGTGGTCCGGCACAAGGTCTACGCCGCCGACTACATCGCGGACGTCGCCAGCGGCTCCGCCGCGCTGCAGTCCTCGGCCGTGGTCGAGGGCACGCCCTCGGGGCCGGTCCTGATCGGGGCCACCCGCGAGCGCGTCGGCTTCGACCGCGGCCTGTCGACCGAGGCGCTGCGCCGGCTGGCCGCACAGGCGGCGGCGCTCTTCCCCGTGCTGGCGGACGTGAACGTCCTGCGCGCCTACCACGGCTTCCGGCCCTACCTCCCCGACCACCTTCCGGCGATCGGCCAGGACCCGCGCCGCCCCGGCCTGCTGCACGCCTGCGGCCACGAGGGAGCGGGCATCGGCCTGGCCCCGGCCACGGGCCTGCTGGTCGCGGCGGCCCTGACGGGGGCCGAACCCCCGCTGCCCCTCGCGCCGTTCCGCCCGGAGCGCTTCGCGTGAGCGCCGCGCGCCGACCCGGCCGGGCCGCCGCACCACCCCGCCCGAGGAGGAGATCCTGATGCGCACCCCCCGCTCCCTGGTCGGCGGCGCCCCCGCGGCCGTGTACGCCATCCGGTTCGACGGACGCGAACTGCCCGTGCAGGCCGGGCAGTCCATCGCCGCCGTGCTGTGGGCCGCCGGGATCCTCGCCTGGCGCACCACCCGCGACGGCGGCGCCCCGCGCGGCGCCTTCTGCGGGATCGGCAGCTGCTACGACTGCCTGGTCACGGTCAACGGACGCCCGAACCAGCGCGCCTGCCTGGTTCCCGCCCGCGAGGGCGACACCGTCACCACGCAGGAAGGGACCGGCCATGCCGACCTCGCCGTCTGAGCCCGCGCGGCCGCCGTACCCCGCGCGGCCCACGCAACCCGCACAGCCCGCGGCGCCCCGCCCGGCCCCGGTCGACCTCGCGGTCGTCGGCGCCGGCCCGGCCGGTCTCGCCGCCGCCGTCACCGCCGCCGGCCTCGGCCTGCGCGTCACCGTCCTCGACGCCGGGGAGCGGCCCGGCGGGCAGTTCTACCGCCGGCCCGCGCCCGGCCTCGGCGCGGCCCGCCCCGAGGCGCTGCACCACGCCTGGTCGGCGTTCGCCACCCGCGAAGCCGCCTTCCGCGCGCACGAGTCGGCGGGCCGGATCACGTACCTGCCGGGGCGCCACGTGTGGACGGTGGTCCCGGGCCCGGCGGCGGACAACCCTTCGCGGTCCGCCGGCCGGTGGACCCTGCACGCCCTCGGGGCGGACGGGGAACCGGCCGCCGTCCACGCCCGGGCCGTACTGCTCGCGACCGGGGCCCACGAACGCCAGCTGCCCTTCCCCGGCTGGACGCTGCCCGGGGTCGTCGGGGCCGGCGGGGCGCAGGCGATGCTCAAGGGCGGGCTGGTCCTGCCCGGCAGGCGCGTGGTCGTCGCCGGGAGCGGACCGCTGCTGCTCGCGGTGGCCGGCTCGCTCGCCGCCGCCGGAGCCACCGTTGCGGCGGTGGTCGAGGCCGCCGCCTACACCGCGTACGCCGCCAGGACCCCGGTCCTGCTGCGCAACCCGGGCAAGCTCGTCGAGGGGGCGGTCCACGGCGCGGCCCTGGCCCGGCATCGCGTCCGGCTCCTCAGCCGGCACGCCGTGACCGAGGCCCACGGCGGCGACCGCCTCGAAGCCGTCACCGTGGCCCGCCTCGACCGCGACTGGCGCCCGCTGCCCGGCACCGCCCGCCGGATCCCGTGCGACGCCCTCGCCGTCGGCCACGGCCTGGTGCCCCAGCTGGAACTCGCCACCGGCGTCGGCTGCGCCACCCTCCGCAGCCCCGACGGCACCGTCGCCCTGGACTTGGACGCCGAGCAGCGGACCTCCGTCCCCGGCATCTGGTCCGCGGGGGAGACCGGCGGCGTCGGCGGGGCCCGACTGGCGCTGGTGGAGGGCGAACTGGCGGCCCACTCCATCGCGGACGCCCTGCGCGGCGGCGGGAGGGCCCTCCCGCCCCCTGCCTCCCGCCTCGCCCGCTCCCGCACGCGCCTGCGGGCCTTCGCCGGGGTGATGGGCGCCGCCCACCGGCCCGGCTCCGGATGGACCGGCTGGCTGCGGGACGACGCCGTCGTCTGCCGCTGCGAGGAGGTGCCGGCCGGCCGGATCCGCGAGGCCGCCGGTGAGCTCGGCGCACGCGACGCCCGTACGGTCAAGCTCCTCACCCGTGCGGGCATGGGCTGGTGCCAGGGCCGGATGTGCGCTCCTGCCGTTGCGGCCCTCGCCGGGGAGGCCCCGGTGGCCGACCGGCGGCCGCTGTCCTGCCCGGTTCCGCTGCGCCGGCTCGCCGAACTGCCCCCGGACACCGACTGATCGGACCGTCCCGCCCCTTGTGGCCACCTTGCACCCGCTAGTAAAATGTCACACACCACACTAGGGAGTCATCACATGACCGACGCGCCCACCCCCGCGCCCCGCACGACCCCCGGCCCGGACACCCGCACCCGCCCCTGGCACGGCATCATGGTCGCCACCGCCCTCCCGCTGCGCGAAGACCTCGGCGTCGACTACGACGCCTACGCCGAACACGTGGCCTGGCTGATCGCCAACGGCTGCGACGGCGTGGTCCCCAACGGTTCCCTCGGCGAGTACCAGACCCTCACCGACGAGGAGCGGGCCCGGGTCGTGCGCACCGCCGTGGAGGCGGCGGGCGACGGCGCCCGCGTCATGCCCGGCGTCGCCGCCTACGGCAGCGCCGAAGCCCGCCGCTGGGCCGACCAGGCCGCCGAGGCCGGGGCCGGCTCCGTCCTGCTGCTGCCGCCCAACGCCTTCCGGGCGGACGAGGAGACCGTGCGCGCCCACTACGCGGAGGTCGCCCGCGCCGGGCTGCCCGTCGTCGCGTACAACAACCCCCACGACACCAAGGTGGACCTGGTCCCCGCGCTGCTGGCCCGCCTGCACGCCGACGGGTCCGTCGTCGCCGTCAAGGAGTTCAGCGGCGACGTGCGCCGCGCCTACGAGATCGCCGAACTCGCCCCCGGCCTGGACCTGCTCATCGGCGCCGACGACGTCCTGCTCGAACTGGCCCTGGCCGGCGCCGTCGGCTGGATCGCCGGCTACCCCAACGCCCTCCCGCGCTCCTGCGCCCGCCTCTACCGGGCCGCCGTCGCGGGCGACCTCGACACCGCACTGCCGCTCTACAAGGCCCTGCACCCGCTGCTGCGCTGGGACTCCAAGACCGAGTTCGTGCAGGCCATCAAGTTGTCCATGGACCTGGCGGGCCGCCCCGGCGGGCCCACCCGCCCGCCGCGCTCCCCCCTGACCGGCGACACCGAGGCCGCCGTCCGCGCCGCCACCGAGAAGGCCCTGGCCGAGGGCCTCGACTAGCAGACGGGAAGAACCATGCGCACGCGACACGTCTACCACGCGGTGGACTCGCACACCGAGGGCATGCCGACCCGCGTCATCACGGGCGGCGTCGGCGTGGTCCCCGGCGCCACCATGGCCGACAAGCGGCTCCACTTCATCGAGCACATGGACCGGGTGCGGACCCTGCTCATGTACGAGCCGCGGGGGCACGCCGCGATGAGCGGCGCCATCCTCCAGCCCCCCACCCGCCCCGACGCCGACTTCGGCGTGCTCTACATCGAGGTGTCCGGCCTGCTGCCCATGTGCGGGCACGGCACCATCGGCGTCGCCACGGTCCTCGTCGAGACGGGCATGGTGCCCGTCGTCGAACCGGTCACCACCGTCCGGCTCGACACCCCGGCGGGACTGGTGAGCGTCGACGTCCGCGTCGAGGACGGGGCGGCCACGGCCGTCACCTTCACCAACGTCCCCTCCTTCTGCGTCGGCCTCGGCCTGAAGACCGAGGTCCCCGGCTTCGGCACGGTCCGCTACGACCTCGCCTACGGGGGCAACTTCTACGCCTTCGTGGAACTCGACGAGCTCGGCCTGCCCTTCGACCGCGCCCGCAAGGGCGACCTGATCGAGGCGGGGCTCGCCGTCATGGCGGCGGTCAACGCGGGCGCGGACCGGCCCGTCCACCCCGAGAACTCCTCCATCGCCGGGGTCAAGCACGTCTACCTGGCCGCCCCCGGCTCCGACGCCCGCCGCTCCCGGCACGCCATGGCCATCCACCCGGGCTGGTTCGACCGCTCGCCGTGCGGAACGGGCACGAGCGCGCGCATGGCCCAGCTGCACGCCCGCGGGCAACTGGAGCTCGGCGCGGACTTCGTCAACGAGTCCTTCATCGGGAGCGAGTTCACCGGCCGGCTGGTGAGCGAGACCACCGTCGCCGGGCGGCCCGCCGTGGTCCCCACCGTCACCGGCCGGGCGTGGATCACCGGCACGGCCCAGTACTTCCTCGACCCGGCCGACCCCTTCCCCGGAGGATTCCTCCTGTGATCACCGTCCGCACCACGGACTACCACACCGCCGGAGAGCCCTTCCGGATCGTCGACGCCGCAGCCGAGGGGATCGGGCCCGTCCCCGGGGACACCGTCGCCGAACGCTGCGCCACCGCCGTCGGGCCCGGCGGCTCGGGGACCGCCCCGCGCCGGGGTGCGCTGGACGACGTACGGCGGATGCTCGTCCAGGAGCCGCGCGGCCACGCCGGGATGTACGGGGGGTTCGTCGTCCCGCCCGATGACGACGGGGCGCACTTCGGCGTGCTGTTCTGGCACAAGGACGGCTTCTCCACCGCCTGCGGGCACGGCACCATGGCCCTCGGCGCGTGGGCCGTGGACACCGGCCGGGTCGCGGCCCCCGACGACGGCGACGCCCAGGTGCGCATCGACGTACCCTCCGGGCGGGTCACCGCCACCGTGCACCGGGACGGCGGCCGCACCACCGGCGTCACCTTCCGCAACGTCCCCGCCCGGGTCGGGGCCCGCAAGGTGCCCGTGGCGACCACCCTCGGCATGGCGGAGGTCGACATCGCGCACGCCGGGGCCTGTTACGCCTCGCTCGCCGCCCGCGACCTCGGCCTCGGCGTCGACCGCGGTGCGCTGCCCGAACTGGTGCGGGCCGGGCGGGAGATCCGGGCCGCGCTGGCCACCCACCCCGCCGCCTGGCACCCCGGCGGCCCGCTGCTGTCCGGGGTCTACGGGGTGGTCCTGTACGAGGAACTCCCCGACACCCCCTTCGGTCCGCACCAGCGCAACGTCACCGTCTTCGCCGACGGGCAGATCGACCGCTCGCCCTGCGGCTCCGGCACCTCGGCGCGGCTCGCGCTGCTCGCGGAGGACGGCCGGCCGGGTCCCGGCGAGGACCTGCTGCACGAGTCGGTGACGGGCACGGTGTTCACCGGACGGATGCTCGCCGACGGCGTCACGGAGGTGACCGGCACGGCCTACCGCACCGGCGAACACGTCTTCACGGTGGACCCGCACGACCCCCTCGGGGCGGGGTTCCCCCTGTGAGCGCGCCACCGTGGTTCGGCGCCGCCGACATGGCCGAGCTGCTCACTCCGGCGGCCGCCGCCGACGCCCTGGCCGGCGCGCTGCGGGCCGGCCTGGACCCGGAGGGCTGCCCGCCCCGGACGGTGCTCGGGGTGCCCGGCGGCGAACTGCTGCTGATGCCCGCCGCCTCCGGCTCGTACGCCGGGGTGAAGGCCGTCGGGGTGTCCCCGCGGAACCCCGCCCGCGGGCTGCCCCGGATCACCGGCACCTTCCTGCTGCTGGACGGGCCCACCCTGCGCCCGCTCGCCCTGCTCGACGGCGCGGCCCTCACCGCCCTGCGCACCCCGGCGGTTTCGGCCCTGGCGCTGCGCCACCTGGCTCCGGCCGGGCGGCCGCTGCGGCTGGTGCTCTTCGGCTCGGGCCCCCAGGCGTACGGGCACCTGGCGGCGACCCTCGCCGTGCGGGACCTGGCGGAGGTGGTGGTCGTCGCCCGGCGGCCCGAGGGCGCGCGGGAGCTCGCCGGGCACGCCCGCGCCCTCGGCCTCACCGCCCGGACCGGCACCGCGCGGGACGTGGCCGACGCCGACCTGGTCATCTGCTGCACCACCGCCCGCGAGCCCCTCTTCGACGGGCGGCTGGTGGGCCCCGGGGCCACGGTCGTGGCCGTCGGTTCCCACGAGCCGACGGCCCGGGAGACGGACACCGCCCTCGTGCGACGCGCGGCGGTGTACGTGGAGTCGCGGGCTGCGGCCCTGCGCGAGGCGGGGGACCTGCTGGTTCCGGAGGCCGAGGGCGCCATCGGGCCCGGGCACATCACCGGTACCCTCGCCGACCTCGTCACGGGGCGGCTGCCGGCGGCCGGGACGCCCGGTTGTCCACAGCTCTTCAAGAGCGTGGGCATGGCCTGGGAGGATCTTGCCGTGGCGGTCGCGGTGTTCGAGACCGCGGGAGCCAGCAGAGAAACGTGACATTGTACGCTGTTCCTCTGCCCAGAGCTGAAGGTGCCCCGGCGGCAGCCGGGGGAGTGTCGGGCGTCGCGGAGGAAGAGCAATGGGTGACCTGAAGCAGCACAGTCTCATCAAGGCCCAGGAACGGCTCCGGGACCAGGTCGGCCACGCCTTGCGAGCCGCTCTGATAGCGGGTGAGCTGCGCCCCGGCAGCGTCTACTCGGCGCCCGGCCTCGCGGCCGAACTCGGCGTATCCGCCACCCCGGTGCGCGAGGCGATGCTCGACCTCGCCCGCGAGGGCCTGGTCGAGCCCGTCCGCAACAAGGGGTTCCGCATCACCGAGGTGAGTGAGCGCGACCTCGACCAGTACACCGAGCTGCGCACGATGATCGAGGTACCGACCATCGGCCGGATCACCGAGACCGCCACGGCCGAGCAGCTGGAGGCGCTGCGCCCCATCGCCGAGGAGATCGTGACCAGCGCCCGCGAGCACAACCTCATCGGCTACCTGGAGGCCGACCGCCGCTTCCACCTCACCCTGCTCGGGCTGTCGGGCAACGACCGCCTGGTGGAGACGGTCGGCGACCTGCGCAAGCGCTCCCGGCTGTACGGGCTGACCGGTCTGGACGAGGCCGGCAAGCTGGTGTCCTCGGCGCAGGAGCACCTCGAACTGCTCGACCTGATGCTCTCCGGTGACGCCGGAGCCGCCGAGGCGTGCATGCTCCGCCATCTCGGCCACGTCCGCTCGCTGTGGGCCCAGGGCCGCGACGAGCCGGTGGGCCGCACCCCCGGCGGCCTCGGAGGCACCGCCAGGGGCTGACCGCCGCAACCGCCGACCGCCGCCCGTCCCCGAGGGCCCGGACCGTTCTGGTCCGGGCCCAACTCGCTTGCCGGGCCCGCCCTTTGGACACGGCTGGATAACGGCGAGCCCAACCCCTTGTCAGTGCAATTTCACATTACTATGTTACCGGTCACATCATAGAGCGCGGCCCTTCACTGGAGTGACCCATGACCAAGCGCACCCAACTCGCCCTCGCCACCACGGTGGTGGCCGCTCTCGCACTCGGCGTCTCGGGTTGCTCCGGCACCGCGAAGAAGGGCCAGGGAGGGGGCGCCGCCGAGAACCCCGCGGCCGCCAACGACGGCAAGGTCCTCGGCGGCACCCCGGTCAAGGGCGGCACCCTCACCGTCCTGTCCAACCAGGACTTCGCCCATCTCGACCCCGCCCGCAACTGGGTCATGCCGACCATGGACTTCGGGACCCGGCTGCTCTACCGCACCCTGGTGACCTTCAAGGCCGAACCGGGCAAGGCCGGCAGCGAACTCGTCCCCGACCTCGCCACGGACCTCGGCACCCCGTCCAACGGCGGCCGCACCTGGACCTTCACGCTCAAGGAAGGCGTCAAGTACGAGGACGGCTCACCCGTCAGGGCCCAGGACGTCAAGTACAACGTCGAGCGCTCCTTCGCCCCCGACCTCACCGGCGGCCCGGACTACGCCGCCCAGTACCTGGCCGGCGCCGAGGGGTACAAGGGCCCGCTCCAAGGACAGCACCTCGACTCCGTCAAGACCCCGGACGACCGCACGATCGTCTTCGAACTGCGGCGGCCCGTCGCCGAGTTCTCCGCGACGGCCACCCTGCCCACCTTCGCGCCGGTCCCCCAGTCCCAGGAGAAGGGCACCCAGTACGACGCCCGGCCGTTCTCCTCCGGCCCGTACAAGATCGAGTCCTACGACCGCGACAAGAAGCTGGTCCTGGTCCGCAACGAGCACTGGGACGCCGCGACCGACCCCGTGCGCAAGGCATACCCGGACCGGTTCGTCGTCGTCATGGGCCTCAAGGGCGGCCAGATCGACGACCGGATCATCGCCGGCGAGGGCCCCGACGCCTCCGCCGTCCAGTACGCGGACATGCGGCCCGAGAGCGCACCCAAGGTGCTCCCCAAGCCGGAGGTCAAGGCGCGGCTGCTCGCCGAGTCCCAGGGCTGCACCGAGATGCTCCACCTGAACAACTCCCGGGCGCCGTTCGACGACCCCAAGGTCCGCGAGGCCATGCAGTACGCCGTCGACAAGGAGGCCGTGATCACCGCGGGCGGCGGCCCGGCCCTGAACGAGGCCGCCACCGCCTACCTGCCCCCGGCCCTCTCCGGCGGCAAGCAGGCCGACACCCTGAAGATCGCCCCCGCAGGCGACCCGGCCAAGGCCCGGGAGCTGCTCAAGGCCGCGGGCAAGGACAAGCTCAAGGTCTCCCTGGCCGTCTCCACCGGCGACAAGGGCAAGGCGGAGGCCATCCAGCAGGGCCTGGCCCGCGTCGGCATCGAGGTCGTCGTCGACACCGTCGACCCCGGCGCCTACTACGACGTCATCGGCGACCTCGCCACCACCCCCGACATGACCCTCAGCGGCTGGTGCCCCGATTACCCCTCGGGCTCCACCTGGATCCCCTTCGTCTTCGACGGACGCACCATCAAGGACAAGGGCAACCAGGGCAACTACAGCCAGTTCCGCGACGAGGCGACCATGAAGCGCATCGACGAGATCAACGCCATGGCCGACGCCCAGCAGGCCAACCGGGCCTGGGCCGAACTCGACGCCGAGCTCATGAAGAAGTCCCCGGCCGTCCCGGTCCTGCTGGAGCGCAAGCCGCTGCTCGTCGGCCCCAACATCGCGGGGGCCTTCGGCCACCCGGTGTGGACCGGCACCATCGACTACGCCACCGTCGGCCTCAAGGACCCCTCGAAGAGCCAGGGCTGAGGAAGACGGAGCCCCCGACACCATGACCACCACCGCACCGGGCGCCGGCGGCCAGGCGTCCCCGCCCCCGGCCCCGGTCCCGGGCGGCGCACCGGCCCCCGGCGCCGCCCAGGACGGGCCGCCCGCCGCGACCCCGCCCGGCAGCAGCCCCTGGCAGCTCGCCCGGCGGGAACTGCGCCGCCGCCCCGCCGTCCGCGTCAGCCTCGGCGTCGTCCTGCTCTTCGTCCTCATGGCCGTCACCGCCCCCTGGCTCGGCGCGCTCGGCGGCTGGTCGCCCGAGGAGTTCGACAAGACCGCCGTCGACCCCTACCTGGGCGGCCTGCCGCTGGGCTCCTTCGGCGGGATCAGCCCCGAGCACTGGCTCGGCGTCGAACCCGTCACCGGACGCGACCTGTTCGCCCGGGTGGTCCACGGTGCCCGGGTCTCCCTGCTCATCGCCTTCGCCGCCACCGCCATCGTGGTGCTCGCCGGTACCGCCGCGGGAATCGCCGCCGGCTACTTCGGCGGCCGCACCGACGCGGTGCTGTCCCGGCTGATGGACCTGACCATGTCCTTCCCGTCCCTCATCTTCATGATCGCGATGCTGTCCGTGGCCAAGGACGTGAACCGGATGGTCCTGATGACCGCCGTCATCGGGGTCTTCGGCTGGCCCGGCGTCGCCCGCGTCGTCCGCGGCCAGACGCTCTCCCTCAAACACCGGGAGTACGTGGACGCCGCCCGCGTCGGCGGGTCGAGCGCGTGGCGGATCCTGACCCGCGACATCCTGCCCGGCGTGGCGGGCCCGGTCATCGCCTACACCACCCTGCTCGTCCCCGGCATGATCAGCACCGAGGCCGCGCTCAGCTACCTCGGCGTGGGCGTCCGCCCTCCCACCCCCTCCTGGGGCCAGATGATCGCCGAGTCCGTCGCCTTCTACGAGACCGACCCCATGTACTTCGTCATCCCGAGCCTCTTCCTCTTCCTCGCCGTGCTCGCCTTCACCCTGCTCGGCGACGCCCTGCGCGACATCCTCGACCCGAGGGGCGGCCGCACGTGATCCTCTACCTCGCCCGCAGGCTCCTCGCGCTGGCCGGCGTGCTCCTCGCCATCGCCGCCGTCACCTTCCTCATCTTCTACGTCCTGCCCTCCGACCCGGCCGCCGCTGCCTGCGGCAAGACCTGCAGCGCCGAACGGCTCGCCGACGTACGGGCCCACCTGGGCCTCGACCAGCCCCTGTGGCGGCAGTTCGCCGACTTCCTGACCGGCATCTTCACCGGCCGCACCCTGGGCACCGGCCAGTACGCCGTCCAGTGCGACTTCCCCTGCCTCGGCTACTCCTACGACAACTCCCTGCCCGTCTGGGACCTGCTCATGGACCGGCTCCCGGTCTCCGCCTCCCTCGCCGTCGGCGCCGCCGCGCTCTGGCTCGTCCTCGGCCTCGGCGCCGGGGTCACCGCCGCCCTGCGCAAGGACACCGCCACCGACAAGGCCCTGATGGTCGGCGCCGTCGCCGCCGCCTCCCTGCCCGTCTACTTCACCTCCGTGATGCTCATCTACGGAGTCATCCGCATCGCCGGCCTGCTGCCCTACCCCACCTACCAGGCGTTCACCGACGACCCGCTGGGCTGGGCCGCCAACCTCCTGCTGCCCTGGACCGCGCTCGCGCTGCTCTACGCCGCCATGTACGCCCGCCAGAGCCGGGGTTCGATGATCGAGGCGATGGCCGAGCCGTACATCCGTACCGCCCGCGCCAAGGGCATGCCCGAGCGCACCGTCGTCGTCAAGCACGGACTGCGCTCCGCCATGACCCCCGTCCTCACCATCTTCGGCATGGACCTCGGCGGACTGCTCGCCGGAGCGGTGATCACGGAGTCCATCTTCGGACTGCCCGGCGTCGGACGGCTGTTCTACGGGGCACTGGTCAGCTCCGACCAGCCCGTGGTGCTCGGGGTCACCCTGCTCGCCGCCTTCTTCATCGTCGTCGCCAATCTCGTCGTCGACCTCCTCTACGCCGTCGTCGACCCGAGGGTGAGGTACTGATGGCCGCCGCAACCACCGCTCCGCTGCTGGAGGTCCGCGACCTGCGCGTCACCTTCACCACCCCGCGCGGCACCGTACGGGCCGTCGACTCGCTGGGCTTCACCGTCGAGGCCGGCCGCACGCTCGGCATCGTCGGCGAGTCCGGCTCCGGCAAGTCCGTCACCTCGCTGGCCCTGATGGGCCTGCACCGGGACGGAGCCGAGGTCACGGGCTCCGTGGCGCTGGCCGGACGGGAGCTGACCGGCCTCGGCGAACGGGAACTGGCCCGGATCCGCGGCCGCCGCATGGCGATGATCTTCCAGGACCCGCTCTCCAGCCTCCACCCCTACTACACCGTCGGCGAGCAGATCGCCGAGCACGTCCGGGTGCACTTCAAGGCCGGGCGGGCCGCCGCCCGCCGACGCGCCATCGACATGCTCGGCGAGGTCGGCATCCCGCAGCCGGCCCGCCGCGCGGGAGAGTACCCGCACCAGTTCTCCGGCGGCATGCGCCAGCGCGCGATGATCGCCATGGCGCTGGCCTGCGAGCCCGAGCTGCTCATCGCCGACGAGCCGACCACCGCCCTGGACGTCACCGTCCAGGCCCAGATCCTGGAGCTGATCGCGAGGCTCCAGCAGGAGCGCGGGCTCGGCGTCGTGATGATCACCCATGACCTGGGTGTCGTCGCCCGCGTCGCCCACGAGGTACTGGTCATGTACGGCGGCCGGGCCGCCGAACAGGCCCCGGTCGACGACCTGTTCACCGGGCCCGCGCACCCCTACACCCGCGGCCTGCTCGACTCGCTGCCCCGCCTGGACAGCGCCGAGGACCAGCCGCTGCCGTCCATCCCCGGCTCCCCGCCCTCCCTGCTCCTGCCCGTCCCGGGCTGCGCCTTCGCCCCGCGCTGCCCGCTCGCCGCCGAGCGCTGCACCGGGGAACGCCCGGAGCTGCGCGGGCACGGGAGCACCCCCGGCCGGACGGTGGCCTGCCACTTCGCCGGCGCCCGTCCCGTCGAGGAGGCGGCCCGATGACCACGACCGAACCACTCCTGTCCGTACGGGACCTCACCATGACCTTCCCCGGGAAGCGCTCCGCGACCGGGCGCCGGGGGGCGCCCGTGCGCGCCGTGGACGGGGTCTCCTTCGATCTGGGGCCCGGCCAGACCCTGGGCCTGGTGGGGGAGTCGGGCTGCGGGAAGTCCACCACGGGCCGGATGCTCGTACGCCTCCTGGAACCCACCTCGGGGCGGGTCGCCTTCGAGGGCGAGGACATCACCCGCCTCTCCCAGAGAGAGCTGCGGCCCCTGCGCAGGAACATCCAGATGGTCTTCCAGGATCCGCACTCCTCCCTCAACCCCCGCCAGACCGTCGCCCGCGTCATCTCCGACCCCCTGCTGGTCCAGGGCTGGAGCGCGGCCGACGCCCGCCGCCGCGCGGCGGAGCTGATGGACCTGGTCGGCCTGATCCCCGAGCACATCGACCGCTATCCGCACGAGTTCTCCGGCGGCCAGGCCCAGCGCATCGGCATCGCCCGCGCCCTGGCGACCAGCCCCCGCCTGGTCGTCGCCGACGAGCCGGTCTCCGCCCTCGACGTCTCCGTACAGGCCCAGATCGTCAACCTGATGGAGCGGCTGCGCGCCGAACTGGGCCTGGCGTACGTGTTCATCGCGCACGACCTGTCCGTCGTCAAACGGGTCAGCGACCGGGTCGCCGTCATGTACCTCGGCCGGATCGTCGAGATCGGGGACAAGCACTCCCTCTACGCCGACCCCCAGCACCCCTACACCCGGGCTCTGCTGTCGGCCGTCCCCCTCCCCGACCCGGCCGCGGAACGCCGCCGGGAGCGGATCGTCCTGCTCGGCGACCCCCCGAGCCCGGCCGACCCGCCACCGGGCTGCACCTTCCACCCCCGGTGCCCGAAGGCCCAGCTGATCTGCCGCACCGACCGACCGCTCCTGAAAACCGCCGCCTCACGACAGGTGGCCTGCCACTTCCCGGGTGACTGACGGGGATCCACGGGAAGAGGGGGCCCCGGAGACAACGGCGTCTTCCGGGGCCCCTGCGTGGCGTCAGGCCAGTTCGCGGTGGAAGAAGGCCAGTTCCTGGGCCATCACCTTCTCGCGCGTCCCGCCCGGGGTCATGTGCGTGACGCCCGGCAGGGCGAGGAGCTGGTGGGGGCGGCCCGCGTCCGTGAGGGCCTGGGACAGGCGCAGCGTGTGGGAGGGGTGGACGTTGTCGTCGGCGAGCCCGGTGACCAGCAGGAGCGGGCGGGTCAGCCTCGGGGCGTCGGGCAGCAGCGAATCCCGGTCGTAGACCTCCGGGTTCTCCTGCGGCAGGCCCAGGTAGCGCTCGGTGTACGCCGTGTCGTAGTACCGGAAGTCGGTCGGGGCGGCCCCGGCAACCGCCGCGTGGAAGACGTCCGGGCGGCGCAGCACCGCCATGGCCGCGAGGTAGCCGCCGTAGGACCAGCCGCGGATGCCGACCCGGCCGAGGTCCAGATCGCGGTGGCGGGCGCCGAGCGCCCGGAGCGCCGCGACCTGGTCCTCCAGGGTGACCTCGCTGAAGCCGCGGTACACGGCGTGCGTGAAGGCGGGGGAGACGTGCGGGGTCCCCCGGTTGTCGGCCGTCACCACCGCGAAGCCCTGGTCCGCCCACCACTGCCGGGCCTGCCAGCGGCGCGGCTCGGCGGACACGTCCTGGAAGCCGGGGCCGCCGTAGCCGTCCACCAGGACGGGCAGTCGCCGCCCCGGTACGTGGTCGCGGGGAAGGACCAGGGCGGTGGGGACACCGTGCTCGGTGACCCGCTCCAGGACCGGCGCCACCCGGTACGGCAGGGGCTGGGACAGGTCCCGGGGGACGAACTCCCGCCCGTCGGCGGTCCGTACCAGGCGCCGGACGCCCCCGGCGTCGGCGGAGGTGAGCAGCAGGGTTCCACCGCCGGCCTGGACGCCGTGCACGCCGGGGCCGTCGGCGAGCGGAGCCGTCTCCCCGGTCGCCGGGTCGAGCAGCAGGACCTGCTGCTCGGCGGGATCGCGCAGGCCGGCCTCGATCAGCAGCCGGTCCCGGTGGATGCCGGCCACCCGGCGGACCTGCGTCCCGTCGCCGGTGAGCGGCTTCCCGTCGACCGCGAGGGCCCTGGCGGCGCCCGCGGGGGTGTCGGCGGCGGTCAGCATCCGTCCGTCGGGGAGCCGCGCCGGGGTGCCGGGCAGGGGATCCACCCACCGCGGGTGCGTGGTGCGGGACAGCTCCCGGGTGCGGCCCGTCGCCGGATCGGCGCAGAGCAGCAGGACGGTGCGCTGGAGGCGGTCCTGGACCGTCAGCAGGATCTCCTGCGGCGACTCCCAGCCCGCGTCGGACACGTAGGGGTAGGTCTCGGCGTCCCAGTCCAGCCGTATCCGCTCACCGTCCGGGCGCAGCACCCACAGCTGCACATCGGCGTTGGGCCCGCCCGCCTGCGGGTAGGCGAAGTCCTCGGCCGGGAGCTCCGGTCGCGCGGGATCGGCGAAGTACCGCCGCTGGAGGCCGGATTCGTCGACGCGCGCCGCCAGCAGGGTCGCCCCGTCCGGGGACCACCAGTGGCCGCGGGAGCGGCCGAGCTCCTCGGCCGCGGCGAACTCGGCCACGCCCCAGCGGGCCCCGTCGTCCGGGCTGACCCGGCCACCCGGGGCGACGTGCAGGGCGTCGCCGCTGACGTAGGCGGTGCGGGAGCCGTCGGCGTTGGGGCGCGGATCCAGAGCGGGTCCGGTGACCTCGGGGACGGGCGCGGGCCGGCGGGCGCCCGGGGCCGTTCTCTCCGCGCCGTCCGTGCGGGCACTGACCTGGTAGAGCCGCCCGTACAGCGCGAAGACGGCGCTGCGCCCGTCGCCCGACAGCGCGTAGGAGCCGATGCCCGCGGCGACCAGCCGGATCCGTTCGCGCAGGCGGCGCTCGGCGAGCGGCAACTCACCGCCGGAAGGGGCCAGTTCCCGCGGATCGGCGAGGAGGGATTCGACGCCGGTGGCCGTGTCGAGGGCCCAGAGGGAGTCGACCGGGTCGGTGGGGCCGGTCGACCGGAGGAACCACAGCAGCCGGCCGTCGTCGCCGAAGGCGAAGGCGCGGGGGGCACCGTGGGTGTACCGGGCGGTGCTCGCTGAGAGCCTGAGGAAGTCATCCATTGCCGTAGTGTGACATGTGAAATATCACCGGGACTAGACCGTTCGAGTGGTGACCCCCCGCGTACGGGCTTAGCGTCGACAGGGTGGACCCGAACACTCCGCCCACCAGCGCCGGGACCGACGGCACGGTCCGAAGAAGCGGGAACGGACTCGCGCTCTTCGTCATCGCGTGCTGCCAGCTCATGGTGGTCCTCGACATCACCATCGTGAACATCGCGCTGCCGCACATCCAGAGCGCGCTCGACTTCTCCACCGAGGACCTCTCCTGGGTGGTCAACGCCTACACGCTCACCTTCGGCGGACTGCTGTTGCTCGGCGGGCGCGCCGGCGACATCCTCGGCCGCAAACGGGTCTTCATCTTCGGCATCCTGCTCTTCGGCCTGGCCTCCCTCCTCGGCGGATTCGCGCAAGGCCCCGGCCAGTTGATGGCCGCCCGGGCCCTGCAGGGCGTCGGCGGGGCCATCGCCTCCCCGACCGCCCTCGCGCTGATCACCACGACCTTCCCCGAAGGGCCCGCCCGCAACCGGGCGTTCGGCGTGTTCGCCGGCGTCTCGGCCGGCGGCGGCGCCATCGGCCTCCTCGCGGGCGGCATGCTGGTCACCTGGCTCGACTGGCGCTGGGTGCTCTTCGTCAACGTCCCGATCGCCGTCCTCATCGCCGTCCTGGGCGCGAAGGTCATCCGGGAGTCCGAACGCCACCCGGGCCACTTCGACCTCGCGGGCGCGCTGCTGTCCACGGTCGGCATGGTCGCACTGGTGTACGGGTTCATCCGCGCGGCCCAGGAGGGCTGGCGCGACCCCTGGACGCTGGCCTCCTTCGGCGTCGCGGTGGTCCTGCTGACCCTGTTCGTCCTCAACGAGCGGCGGTCGCCCCAGCCGATCACCCCGCTGCACATGTTCGCCGACCGCAACCGGGCCGGGACGTACGGGATCATGCTGTTCCTCGCCTGCGCGATCTTCGGCATGTTCTTCTTCCTGACGCTGTTCGTGCAGCTCGTGCTCGGCTTCAGTCCGCTGCGCGCCGGCCTCGCGTTCCTGCCGGTGAGCGCCGTGATCGCGGTGGGCGCCGCGCTCACCTCCCACCTGCTGCCGAAGTTCGGCCCCAAGCCGTTCATGGTCGGCGGCGCGCTGAGCTCCGCGGCCGGACTCGGCTGGTTGACACAGGTCGACATCCACTCGACGTACCTGGGCAGCATCCTGGGCCCCATGCTGCTCTTCGCCCTCGGCATGGGCCTGCAGTTCGTCTCGCTGACGCTGATGGCCCTGTCGAACGTCCCCGACCGGGAGTCGGGCGCGGCGTCCGGCCTGCTCAACGCCACGCAGCAGGTGGGCGGTTCGCTCGGCCTGTCGATCCTGGTGACCGTCTTCGGCACGGTCAGCCGCAACGAGGCCAAGGCGCAGGTGCCGGACTTCCTGCGCACGGCCGACCCCGAACAGCGGGCCTCATTCGTACGCACCGGACAGTTCCCGAAACCCTGGAGCGACCTGGTGCTCACCTCGGGCATCGGGGCGGCCTTCACCGTGGCCGCCCTGTTCACCCTCGTCGGAGCACTGATCGCACTGTTCGTGATCCAGGTCCGGCCCTCGGACCTCGAACGCCTCCAGGGCAACCACACCACGGCGAAGGTCTGACCATGGCAACGGAACCGATGGCAGAACGCGGTGCGGGACCGGGCGCGGAGCCGCTTGCGGCCCTCGTCCGGGAACCCGCCCCGGAATGTGTCCCCGTCCCCGAATCCGACCCCGTCTCCGACCCCGAATCCGCCCTCCACCCCGAACCCGTCCCCGAGCCTCCCGTCTCGCCGGTCAGCTCGCACAACGAGTGGGACCCCCTGGAGGAGGTGCTCGTCGGGCGGCTCGACGGCGTGACCATCCCCTCCAAGCACCCGGTCGTGTCCTGCAACATCCCACCGTGGGGCGCCCGGCTCCAGGGACTCGCCGCCGGGCTGAAGTACCCGCGCATGCTGATCGGGCCGGCGCAGGACGAACTCGACCGGTTCGTCGACCTCCTCCAGAGCCTCGGCGTCACCGTCCGGCGGCCGGACGCGGTCGACCACGGGCAGCGCTTCGCCACTCCCGACTGGTCCTCGCGCGGGTTCTCCAACACCTGCCCGCGCGACAGCATGCTCGTGATCGGCGACGAGATCATCGAAACCCCGATGGCCTGGCCGTGCCGGTACTTCGAGACGCACTCCTACCGCACGGTCCTCAAGGACTACTTCCGCCGCGGCGCGCGCTGGACGTCCGCGCCCAAGCCGCAGCTCACCGACGAACTGTTCGAGGAGGACTTCCGGATCCCCCGGGCCGGCGAACCCATGCGGTACATCCTCACCGAGTTCGAACCGGTCTTCGACGCGGCGGACTTCGTTCGCGCCGGCCGCGACCTCTTCGTCACCCGGAGCAACGTCACCAACCGCATGGGCATCGAGTGGCTGCGCCGCCATCTCGGACCCGGCTACCGCATCCACGAGATCGAGAGCCGCTGCCGCACGCCGATGCACATCGACACCACGTTCGTCCCGCTCGCCCCCGGCAAGGTGCTGGTCAATCCCGAGTACATCGACGTCGACCGGCTGCCCGAGGTCCTGAGATCGTGGGACGTGCTGACCGCGCCCGAGCCCGACCCGATCGACGACCGCCTGCTGCGGATCACCTCGATGTGCGGCAAGTGGCTCAGCATGAACGTGCTGATGGTCGACGAGCACCGGGTGATCGCGGAACGGCACCACACCGGCATGCTGCGCGCACTGGAGCGGTGGGGCTTCGAACCGATCCCCTGCGACCTGCTGCACTACGCGCCGTTCGCCGGCTCGTTCCACTGCGCCACCCTCGACGTCCGACGCCGCGGCACGCTCGAGTCGTACGTCGACTGAGCCCCGGCCAAGCTGGGCCCTGTCGTCGAAGTCGCGCCTGGCCCGCGACGCCCGGCACCGCACCTCGCCGCGTTGTCGGGGCGCGAGTACGCCCAGTACACGGGCGCCCCTCCGCCGTGCGATGCACGGCACCGGACGCCGCGGACCTGACCGGCGCCACTGTGACGACAGGACCTAGGACGCCGGTCGGCGCACCCGGCAGCGCAGGGGACCCTTGGCGCCCAGCGTGATGCCCGCGCCGAGCGGGACATCGGTGTCGACGGCCTCGAACTCGTACGCCCGCAGGATCATCGCCAGCGCGATCACCGATTCCAGCATCGAGAAGTGCTGCCCGATGCAGGCCCGCGGCCCGCCGCCGAACGGGAACCAGGCGTAACGCGGCCGGCCGGCCTCCGCCTCCGGCGTGAAACGCTCCGGGTCGAAGCGGTCCGGTGCCGGCCAGTGCCGCGGATCGCGGTGCGTCACCCACGGCGCCAGGATCACGTTCGCACCCGCCGGGATGGTGTACCCGCCGACCTCGGCGGCGGCGACGGCGTTGCGACCGATCACCGGAGCGGCCGGGTAGAGCCGCATGGTCTCCTTCAGGACCCGGGTGAGGTAGGGGAGCCGGTCCATGTCTGCGGCGTCGGGCGTCCGGTCGCCCAGGACCCGGGTGATCTCCGCGCGGGCCCGGCGCTGCTCCTCGGGGTTACGGGCCAGCAGGTGCAGGGCGAAGGCGAGCGAGGTCGCGGTCGTCTCGTGCCCGGCGAGCAGGAAGATCAGCACCTGGTCACGCAGTTCCACGGCGTCGAACTCCGCGTCGTCCTCGCTCCTCGCGGCGGCGAGCAGCGTCAGCAGGTCCTCCCCCTCACCGGCCGCGGAGCCGGCGCGCCGCTCCCCGATGATCCGGTCGCAGACCGCGTGCAGCTCGTCCATCGCGGCGGCGGCCCGCCTGTTGCCCGGAGTGGGCCAGCCGCGCGGGACGCTGGCGGGGGAGTACCCGCGGCGCAGCACGTACTGCGTGATGACCGGAAAGCACCGGTCCACGACATCGACCGTGGCCTCCACGTCGGTCCCGAACAGGATCCGGGCCACCGCGCGCAGAGCCAGGTGCATCATCTGGCCGGACAGGTCGACCACGCCACCCGCGGCCCCCTCCCAGGCGGAGAGGACCGCCTCGGTCTCGGCGGCGACCGCCCCCGCGTACCCGTCCACCCGGCGCCGCGTGAACAACGGCTGTACCAGCCGCCGCTGGCGCAGGTAGTCCTCGTCCTGACTGGTCAGCAGCCCGTTGCCGAGGGAGTCCCGGATCTCCTGGTAGAAGCGGTTGTCCTTGCGGAAGTTGGCCGCCTCCGAGGCGAGCACCTGCTGCGCCCCCTCGGCGGAGAACACGCAGTACAACTCGGCGCGCAGCCCGGGCGGCCCGGCCACGATCCGCACGACCTCCCCGTGCTCCTGCCGGGCCCGCAGATACGTCCCGAGCGAGTCGTCCCGCAGGGCGAACAAGGACCCCACCACCGGCGCCCCCGCCAGGACCGGCGCCTGCACACCCCGCCCCGAACCCACCCCGACCACCATGTCCCGCCGCCCCCAGTCCCCGCAGCCGTGTCCGCAAAGCCCGATTCTGCCGGTCACCGCCCGGTGCGGGCGAGGATCCCGGCCAAAACGGCCGGATACCGACGACGCAACCGGACCGGCGGGGGCCGGGCCGTTCAGGCCCGAACGCTGCCCGGGGCGCCGGCCCCCGTCTCCCTCACTCGCAGGCCACGCCGTCGCCGTCACGGTCGAGGTGCCTGCCGTAGCCGGGGTCGCCGCGCCGGATCGGGTCGGCTCCCGCCGCGCGGACGGCGGTGCAGTTCTTGTAGGAGACGCTGCCGCCACCCTCCGTGGAAGCCCCGCCGGAGCCGTCATCGTCGCGGCTCGGCGGCGGCGGTGGCGGGGTCGGGTCGGGGTGCAGCTCGCTGTGCGCGTCGGCGGGGCAGGGCGTGCCGGGTCCGGTGAGGGTGAGGCGGGCGGTCGTGGACTTCGGGCTCCGGACCTCCTTGCCTTCGGCGGGGTCCTGGAAGCAGACGGTCCAGTCGTCCACGGCTGCGGGGAGGGTGACGTCGGTGTAGGCGCTGAGCGGCTCGATCGTCCCGAAACCCATCGGCCCGAGGGCCCCGGACGCCTTCGCGAAGGTCAGGCCGATCACCTTCGGCGTCTTCGGGTAGGGGATCGGCTCGCCGTCCTTGGCAGGGCAGGGGACCTCGTTGCGGACGACACCGAAGTCGAGCGTCGGGAGGCTGCCGATCCGATGGACCGCCGGGGCCTGGAAACACACCTTCCAGTTGTCGTCGTCCCACTGTCCGGCGTCACTGTCGGCGGCATCGTGGGAGACCGCGTCGTACCCGGCCGCGGAAGCCGCGGACTTGGCCGCCCTCAGGTTCTGGCCGACGAAGCTGGGCGGAGGGGCGGGACTCGGGCTGGAGCTCGGCGCGGGGGAGGCGGCCGCCTGCGGCTTCGCATCGGCTTCGGCCTCCTTCGGCGGGTCGCCGAGGAAGGGGGTGACGAACCACAGCCCCGCGAGGACCGTGGCGACGATCTTCTTGCCCTTGCCCCAGCGACCCGTCCAGAGCAGGGCCATGCCGACCGGAGGTATGAGGACGAGGGCGGTGATGACGAGCGCGGGATGGTGCCACCAGCGCCGGACGGGCGCGGGCGCGGGCATGGGTGGGTAGGGGCGCGGCGGCGGGTACACGGCTCTCCAGGATCGCGAGGATCGAAACTGCGGGGGCGTGGTGCAGGGGACAGGCCGGGGGATGGGCTGGAGAGACTACCGAGAAAGTTGAAGACCGTATGGGCAAGTGCGGAAAGTGGGGTGACATGGTGACGTCGCCCCACGCCGAAGAGGCCCCTTCCGCTCTGTGGTCAGAGGGGGAGGGGCCTCGGGTGCCGCCCCGGTGTGGCGCGGGTGGCGGCGGTGTGTCAGATGTCGCGGAAGATCTCGATCTGGGCGCCCACCGAGTTGAGGCGTTCGGCCAGTTCCTCGTAGCCGCGGTTGATGACGTAGACGTTGCGCAGGACCGACGTGCCCTCCGCCGCCATCATCGCGAGGAGGACGACCACCGCGGGGCGCAGGGCCGGGGGGCACATCATTTCCGCGGCGCGCCAGCGGGTGGGGCCCTCGACCAGGACGCGGTGGGGGTCCAGGAGTTGGAGGCGGCCACCGAGGCGGTTGAGGTCGGTCAGGTAGATGGCGCGGTTGTCGTAGACCCAGTCGTGGATCAGGGTCTGGCCCTGCGCCACGGCGGCGATGGCCGCGAAGAACGGGACGTTGTCGATGTTCAGCCCGGGGAACGGCATCGGGTGGATCTTGTCGATCGGCGCTTCGAGTTTCGACGGGCGGACCGTGAGGTCGACCAGGCGGGTGCGGCCGTTGTCCGCGCTGTACTCCGCCGAGCGGTCGTGGTCCAGGCCCATCTCCTCCAGGACCGCGAGCTCGATCTCCATGAACTCGATCGGGACGCGCCGGATCGTCAGCTCGGACTCCGTGACCACGGCGGCGGCGAGCAGGCTCATCGCCTCGACCGGGTCCTCGGAGGGGGAGTAGTCCACGTCCACGTCGATGTTCGGGACGCCGTGGACGGTCAGGGTCGTGGTGCCGATGCCCTCCACCTTGACGCCCAGCGCCTCCAGGAAGAAACACAGGTCCTGGACCATGTAGTTGGAGGAGGCGTTGCGGATGACCGTGACGCCGTCGTGCCGGGCGGCGGCCAGGAGGGCGTTCTCGGTGACCGTGTCCCCGCGTTCGGTCAGCACGATCGGGCGGTCCGGGGAGATCCCGCTCGCGACCTGGGCGTGGTAGATGCCCTCGGTCGCGGTGATGTCCAGGCCGAAGCGGCGCAGGGCGATCATGTGCGGCTCGATCGTGCGCGTGCCCAGGTCGCAGCCGCCCGCGTACGGGAGGCGGAACTTGTCCATCCGGTGCAGCAGGGGGCCCAGGAACATGATGATGCTCCTGGTCCGGCGGGCGGCGTCCGCGTCCATGGACTCCATGTCGAGGCGGGCCGGGGGGATCAGCTCCAGGTCCACGCCGTCGTTGATCCAGCGGGTGCGCACCCCGATGGAGCCGAGTACCTCGAGGAGGCGGTAGACCTCCTCGATGCGGGCGACGCGCCGGAGGACCGTACGGCCCTTGTTGAGCAACGAGGCGCACAGCAGGGCGACACAGGCGTTCTTGCTCGTCTTCACATCGATGGCACCGGACAGCCGGCGGCCGCCGACGACGCGCAGGTGCATCGGGCCGGCGTAACCGAGGGAGACGATCTCGCTGTCGAGGGCCTCGCCGATACGGGCGATCATCTCAAGGCTGATGTTCTGGTTCCCGCGCTCGATCCGGTTCACGGCGCTCTGGCTGGTGCCGAGTGCGTCGGCGAGCTGACTCTGTGTCCAGCCCCGGTGCTGCCGGGCGTCACGGATGAGCTTGCCGATGCGTACGAGGTAGTCGTCTGCCATGGCTGCACCGTATCTCAGATATGAGATGTTGATCGCGCGGGGGTAGGCCGAACGGGTGTTACCGATCGTCAGATCCCCTGCTGGGCCAGGCGGGAGGGGACGGCGCGGCCGGTGCCATTTCTGGTCGTCTGCCCTTTTTGCGGCAGGGGTACGCGGGTCACCTGCCAGGATCGCCTGCACGGGCCACTGAGCGCACTCGACGCCCTCGACGCACCGGCCCCGCCGGCCCGGCTGCCGCCCCGCCTGCGACGCGCGCGCCGTTGCCGCTCGCGGCCCGGTCGGCGTCCGCTCGGGATCCGCTTCGAGGCCGGCGGCGCCAGCCGCCCGCCCCACTGGGCCGCGCGGGTGAGGGCCCCGGCGTGCCCGGCGGCGGAGTCCGGCCGTGACCACCGTCACCCCCGCTCCCGAACGGATTGCCGGGTTCGCGGCGTCCGCGCTGGTCACGTCGAACACACCGGGGCATGCGGAATCACCCGGCCGGTGCCCGGCCCCCGCATCTCACCGGGTGCGCACCTCGTCCCGGCCCGCCGACATGTACTAGAGTTATCTCGACATCGAGATATCTGCCGAAGACGTACCGCAGCCGCCCCCGCTGGTAAGGGTTACCTAACTTAGCCTGACCTTAGCGGATTGGCCAAGGGGCGTGGCGGCAGGATGCGGTCATACGCGCGAAATTCATGCATGAAGGAGACTGTCGTGTCGGCGAACAGCTTCGACGCCCGCAGCACGCTGCAGGTGGGCGACGAGTCGTACGAGATCTTCAAGCTGGACAAGGTCGAGGGCTCCGCCCGCCTTCCCTACAGCCTGAAGGTCCTGCTGGAGAACCTGCTCCGTACCGAGGACGGCGCGAACATCACCGCCGACCACATCCGGTCGCTCGGCAACTGGGACTCGCAGGCCCAGCCCAGCGAGGAGATCCAGTTCACGCCGGCTCGCGTGATCATGCAGGACTTCACCGGTGTCCCCTGCGTCGTGGACCTCGCCACGATGCGCGAGGCCGTGAAGGCCCTCGGCGGCGACCCGGCGAAGATCAACCCGCTCTCGCCCGCCGAGATGGTCATCGACCACTCGGTCATCGCCGACAAGTTCGGCACGAAGGACGCCTTCGCGCAGAACGTCGAGCTGGAGTACGGCCGCAACAAGGAGCGCTACCAGTTCCTGCGCTGGGGCCAGACCGCCTTCGACGACTTCAAGGTCGTCCCCCCGGGCACCGGCATCGTCCACCAGGTCAACATCGAGCACCTGGCCCGCACGGTCATGGTCCGTAACGGCCAGGCCTACCCCGACACCCTCGTCGGCACCGACTCGCACACCACCATGGTCAACGGCCTGGGCGTGCTGGGCTGGGGCGTCGGCGGCATCGAGGCCGAGGCCGCGATGCTCGGCCAGCCGGTCTCCATGCTGATCCCGCGCGTCGTCGGCTTCAAGCTGACCGGCGAGCTGCCCACCGGCACCACCGCCACCGACCTGGTGCTGACGATCACCGAGATGCTGCGCAAGCACGGCGTCGTCGGCAAGTTCGTCGAGTTCTACGGTGAGGGCGTCGCTGCCACCTCCCTCGCGAACCGCGCCACCATCGGCAACATGTCGCCGGAGTTCGGCTCCACCGCCGCGATCTTCCCGATCGACGACGAGACCCTGAAGTACCTGCGCCTGACCGGCCGCGACGCCCAGCAGGTCGCGCTCGTCGAGGCGTACGCCAAGGAGCAGGGCCTGTGGCTGGACCCGGCCGCCGAGCCGGACTTCTCCGAGAAGCTGGAGCTCGACCTCTCCACGGTCGTCCCCTCCATCGCCGGCCCGAAGCGCCCGCAGGACCGCATCGTCCTGGCCAACGCCGCCCAGCAGTTCGCCCAGGACGTGCGCAACTACGTGGACGACGTGGACGAGGCGGGCAAGGAGTCCTTCCCGGCCTCCGACGCCCCGGCGAACCACCCGAACGGCACCCCGTCGAAGCCGACCCTGGTCACCCTGGCCGACGGCTCGTCCTTCGAGATCGACCACGGCGCCGTCACCGTCGCCGCCATCACCTCCTGCACCAACACCTCGAACCCCTACGTCATGGTCGCCGCGGCGCTCGTGGCCAAGAAGGCGGTCGAGAAGGGCCTGACCCGCAAGCCGTGGGTCAAGACCACCCTGGCCCCGGGCTCGAAGGTCGTCACCGACTACTTCGACAAGGCCGGCCTGACCCCGTACCTCGACAAGATGGGCTTCAACCTCGTCGGGTACGGCTGCACCACCTGCATCGGCAACTCCGGTCCGCTGGACGAGGAGATCTCGAAGGCGATCAACGAGCACGACCTCGCGGTCACCTCGGTGCTCTCCGGCAACCGCAACTTCGAGGGCCGGATCAACCCCGACGTCAAGATGAACTACCTGGCCTCCCCGCCGCTGGTCGTCGCGTACGCCATCGCGGGCTCCATGAAGGTGGACATCACCACCGAGGCCATCGGCGTCGACACCGAGGGCAACCCGGTCTTCCTCAAGGACATCTGGCCCTCCGAGGCCGAGGTCAACGACGTCGTGGCGAACGCCATCGGCGAGGACATGTTCAGCAAGTCCTACCAGGACGTCTTCGCGGGCGACGCCCAGTGGCAGGCGCTGTCGATCCCGACCGGCAACACGTTCGAGTGGGACCCGCAGTCCACCTACGTCCGCAAGCCCCCGTACTTCGAGGGCATGACCATGGAGACCACCCCGGTCTCCGACATCGCCGGCGCCCGCGTGCTGGCGAAGCTGGGCGACTCGGTCACCACCGACCACATCTCCCCGGCCGGTGCGATCAAGGCCGACACCCCGGCCGGCAAGTACCTCACGGAGCACGGCGTCGAGCGCCGCGACTTCAACTCCTACGGTTCCCGCCGCGGCAACCACGAGGTCATGATCCGCGGTACCTTCGCCAACATCCGCCTGCGCAACCAGATCGCGCCGGGCACCGAGGGCGGCTTCACCCGCGACTTCACGGTCGAGGGCGCGCCGGTCTCCTTCATCTACGACGCCTCGCAGAACTACCAGGCCGCCGGCATCCCGCTGGTCATCCTGGCGGGCAAGGAGTACGGCTCCGGCTCCTCGCGCGACTGGGCCGCCAAGGGCACCGCGCTGCTCGGCGTCAAGGCCGTCATCGCCGAGTCCTACGAGCGCATCCACCGCTCCAACCTGATCGGCATGGGCGTCCTGCCGCTGCAGTTCCCGGAGGGCGCCTCGGCCGCCACCCTGGGTCTGACCGGCGAGGAGACCTTCTCCTTCACCGGTGTGGAGGAGCTGAACAACGGCACCACCCCGCGCACGGTCAAGGTGACCACCGACACCGGTGTGGAGTTCGACGCGGTCGTCCGCATCGACACGCCGGGTGAGGCGGACTACTACCGCAACGGCGGCATCATGCAGTACGTGCTCCGCAACCTGATCCGCGGCTGAGCACCCCGCGGTCCGGCTCCGGACCACCGCCGAAGGGCCGTATCCCCGTCGAAGGGGGTGCGGCCCTTCCGCTTGCCCGGCACCCGCCGCAGATGACGGCCAGGTCTCAACTCGGAAAAGCCGGGCGCCATACGTGTGCATGATCTTGCTCACGTGAGCGGAAGTGGACTATACCTGTGCCCGTCCGGATCACCGCGAGACGAGCGGCCCGGACCGGGGGGATGGGCGGGGACCTGCGGCGATGCCCGCACGCACGGCAGCCGCCGTGAATCCCCGGCCTCCTTCACACTTCTGACGAAGGCGAGGACATGAGCATGGGATCCACTGGTGAGGGCGTCGGGCGCCGTGATCTGATCAAGCGCTCCGCAGCACTCGGACTGATCACGGTGCCGACGATGGGCTTCCTGTCCGCCTGCGCCTCCGGCGGCGAGGAGAGCACGAAGGGCCCCGACAAGGGCGTCGTCTCCAAGGAGAACCCCTTCGGCGTGGCCAAGGGCGGCAAGCTGGACGTCGTGGTCTTCAAGGGCGGCTTCGGCGACGACTACGCCAAGGCATGGGAGGCCGCCTTCGACAAGAAGTGGGGCACGACCAGCTCCCACCTGGGCACCCAGGAGATCACCGCCAAGCTCCAGCCGCGCTTCAACGGCGGCAACCCGCCGGACGTCGTCGACGACTCCGGCGCCCAGCAGATCAAGCTGGACGTGCTCGCCAAGGGCAACCAGCTCGCCGACCTCACCGCCGTGCTCGACGCGCCCTCGCTGGACGACCCGACCAAGAAGGTGCGCGACACGCTGGTCCCCGGCGCTGTCGAACAGGGCATGCTGGGCGGCAAGTTCGTCACCCTGAAGTACGTCTACGCGGTGTTCGGCCTCTGGTACTCCGGCAAGCTCTTCAAGGAGAAGGGCTGGACCCCGCCGAAGACCTGGGACGAGTTCCTGGCCGTCTGCACCCAGGCCAAGGAGGCGGGCATCGGCGGCCTCGCCCACCAGGGGAAGTTCCCGTACTACATCAACGTGGTCATCATGGACCTGATCGCCAAGAAGGGCGGTCTGGACGCCATGAAGGCGATCGACCACCTGGAGCCGAACGCCTTCGCGGGCAACCCGGCCGCCCTCGCCGCGGTCGAGGCGGTCTACGAGGTGGTGGAGAAGGGCCTGCTGATGCCCGGCACCAACGGCCTCACCCACACGGAGTCCCAGACCGCCTGGAACCAGTACAAGGCCGCCTTCATCCCCTCCGGCTCCTGGCTGGAGAACGAGCAGCTGAAGCAGACGCCCGAGGACTTCGACATGAAGTTCCTGCCGGTCCCGCTGCTCGCCGACAGCAAGCTGCCGGCGGAGGCCGTCCGGGCCGGCGTCGACGAGCCCTTCATCGTGCCCGAGAAGGCCGCGAACAAGGCCGCGGGCATGGAGTTCCTCCGCTCGATGCTGTCCCGCGAATGGTCGACGATCTTCGCCCAGCAGGCCAACTCGCTCACCGTCGTCAAGGACGGCGTCGACCCGAGCGTGAAGCTGCGGCCCGGCACCCAGTCGGCGGTGGACGCGCTCAAGGCCGCCGGTGACAACACCTTCAGCTACCGCTACCCCGACTGGTACAGCGAAATGGACACCGAGATCCAGAACGCGTCCAATGAGCTGATGGCGCAGCGGATCCAGCCGAAGGAGTGGATCAAGCGGGCCCAAGCTGCGGTAGACAAGGCGGCCAAGGACCCGAACGCCAAGAACAACCGCCGCAGCTGACACCGCAGGGACGGACACCATGAGCCACGTAGCCCAGGGCAGGGGGCGGGCCGGTTTCATCACCGGCTTCCTCTTCGCGCCCCTCGCGCTGTACCTGACCTTCGTCATCTGGCCGTACGTGCAGACGTTCGGGTACTCCTTCACCAACTGGTCCGGCCAGTCCCCGACGTTCGATTTCGTCGGACTGGACAACTACGCGACGTTGCTGAACGACGAGGTCTTCCGCGGCGCGCTGTGGCACAACCTGCTGCTCCTGGTGTTCGTCCCGGTCATCACCATCCTGCTCGCCCTCTTCTTCGCCTTCATGGTGAACGCGGGAGGGCGCAGCGGGGCCGGCGGCGTGCAGGGCGTCAGCGGCTCCCGCTTCTACAAGGTCGTCTACTTCTTCCCGCAGGTCCTCTCGCTGGCCATCCTCGCGGTGCTCTTCGGCGCGATCTACCGCAGCGACGAGGGCGGCCTGCTCAACGGCTTCCTCGTCAAGCTGGGCCTGATCTCCCCGCAGCACCCGGTCGAATGGCTCAACGAGCCGAACTTCGTGCTCTGGTGCCTGCTCTTCGTGGTCGTCTGGCACGGCGTCGGCTTCTACCTCGTCCTGTTCTCCGCCGCCATGCAGTCCGTCCCCAAGGACATCTACGAGGCCGCCCTGCTCGACGGGGCCGGACGCGCCCAGACGTTCTTCAAGGTCACGCTGCCGCTGCTGTGGGATTCTGTGCAGACCTCCGCGGTCTACCTGGGCATCGCCGCGATGGACATGTTCGTCCTCGTGTCGACGATGACTTCCGGCCAGTTCGGCGGGGGACCCGACCACCACAGCGAGGTCATGGCGACGGTGCTGATGCGTAACTTCCTGTACTTCGGCAAGAGCGGCTACGCCTGCGCCATGGGCGTGGTCATGCTCGTCCTGACCATGATCCTCTCTGTCATCACGCTGCGTGCCACCCGCCGCGAGCGCATCGAGTTCTGAGCGGAGTCCCACGATGGCTGCACAGACCACAGTGATCAAGGCTCCGGGCGAAGACGCCGCGGAGCGGGCCGGGAAGGCCGGCCGGCCGGGGGAGGGGGACGGGCGCCGCTCCGACGGCGTGGTCCTCAACGTCTTCTCGCACGGGTTCCTGGTCCTCTGGGCCGTGATGATCGTGCTCCCGCTGATCTGGCTCGCGCTCGGCGCCTTCAAGACCGACGCGCAGATCGGCGGCTCGGCCCTCAGCTGGCCCTCGAACTGGAACTTCGACGCCTTCGGCCGGGCCTGGGACAAGGGCATCGGCGGCTACTTCGCCAACACCCTCATCGTGCTGGTGTTCTCGGTGCCGCTGACGATGCTGTTCGGCTCGATGGCGGCCTACGTGCTGGCCCGCTACCCCTTCAAGGGCAACCGGGTCATCTACTACTTCTTCGTCAGCGGGGCGATGTTCCCGGTGTTCCTGGCGCTCGTCCCGCTGTTCTTCATGGTCAAGCGCTTCGACATGCTGAACACCTACCAGGGACTGATCCTGGTGTACGTCGCCTACTCGATGCCGTTCACCGTCTTCTTCATGCACTCCTTCTTCCGGACGCTGCCGACCGCGATCCACGAGGCGGCGGTCATCGACGGGGCCTCCGACACCAGGATCTTCTTCCAGGTGATGCTGCCGATGGCCAAGCCCGGCCTGATCAGCGTCGGGATCTTCAACGTCCTGGGCCAGTGGAACCAGTACATCCTGCCGGCCGTGCTGATGCAGCCGCAGACCAGCGGCGAGCCCGAGCGCTACATGCTCACGCAGGGGCTCATCCAGCTCCAGTACCAGATGGGCTACGAGACGGACCTGCCGGTGCTGTTCGCCGGTGCGACCATCGCCGTCATCCCCATGCTGGCCGTCTACCTCTCCTTCCAGCGCCAGATCCAGGCCGGCCTGACCTCCGCCACCCTCAAGTAGCGGGGCCGGGCCGGGCCGGGCCGGCCCGGGGCGTCGGGGCCGCCGCCGTGCTCGGGCGGGCACTGAGCCCGGTCAGGCTCCCCATGACCGTGCTCACCCCGCGCACCTCCAACCTGCGTCCAGGCGTCCAGGCGTCCAGGCGGCACGGAGCCGCGCGGTCGCGTGGAGTGGTCACGCGTCGGCGCAGGGGCCGCGGACGGGCCACGGGATGCGCCGAGGGCAGGGATGACGTATGCCTGACAGGAGGGTCAGGACACGGATCAGGAGACCGGCGGATCAGCCGACGGCGGCGAGAGCACGGCAAGGACTTCGATCGGGACTCGTCCCGAACAGCTCCTCGCATCGTGCTGTCATGGCGGGGCGCGGTCCGGCCGGAAGGCCGCAGAGGACCGGCGCCCCAGCGACCGTGACGCGATCTCCGCGCCCGTTCTCTCCCTCTTATGGCCGATGTGGTGGTTTCGTCCTGTGTCAGCCTCTTGACGTCTGGATGCGCAAAGGCTCGACTTAAGGTTCACAAGTTGGAGAGACGCCGGGGTCTCGGAGCGCAGCGCCGTTCCCCCGGCCGGGGGGCGACGGCTGGCCGTCGCTTATGGGCAGGAGTGGATGAGTCGTGCAGACTCCCGGATCGCAGTCCTCACTGCATCGCGCCAATCTCGAACGGGTCGTGCGGGCGGTGCGCCTGGCGGGTTCGCTGACCCAGGCGGAGATCGCCCGCGCCACCGGACTGTCGGCGGCCACGGTCTCCAACATCGTCCGCGAGCTGAAGGAGGGCGGGACCGTCGAGGTCACGGACACCTCCGCGGGCGGCCGGCGGGCCCGCAGCGTGTCCCTCAGCGGCGACGCGGGCATCGTGATCGGCGTGGACTTCGGCCACACCCACCTGCGGGTGGCCGTCGGCAACCTCGCCCACCAGGTGCTCGCCGAGGAGGCCGAGCCGCTGGACGTGGACGCCTCCTGGGTGGAGGGCTTCGACCGGGCGGAAGCACTGGTCGGACGCCTGATCGCGGGCATCGGGGTGCGTCTGGACAAGGCCATCGGGGTGGGCCTCGGCGTCCCCGGCCCGATCGACGTGGAGTCCGGCACCCTCGGATCGACCGCGATCCTGCCGGGCTGGGCCGGGATCAACCCGCGCGAGGAGCTCTCGCGGCGCCTCGGCGTGCCGGTCCACGTCGACAACGACGCGAACCTCGGAGCCCTCGGTGAACTCGTCTGGGGGAGCGGGCGCGGAGTGAAGGATCTCGCCTACATCAAGGTGGCCAGCGGTGTCGGAGCCGGATTGGTGATCAACGGTCAGATCTACCGCGGGCCGGGCGGCACGGCGGGCGAGATCGGGCACATCACCCTCGACGAATCGGGCCCGGTCTGCCGCTGCGGCAACCGCGGCTGCCTGGAGACCTTCGCCGCGGCCCGCTACGTGCTCCCCCTCCTCCAGGGCAGCCACGGGCCGGAGTTGACGATGGAACGGGTCGTCGAGCTGGCCCGTGAGGGGGACCCGGGCTGCCGCCGGGTGATCACCGATGTGGGCCGCCACGTCGGCAGCGGCGTGGCGAGCCTGTGCAACCTCCTCAACCCCAGCCGGGTGGTCCTCGGCGGGTCGCTGGCGGAGGCCGGTGAACTCGTCCTGGCTCCCATCCGTGAATCGGTGGGGAGGTATGCGATTCCGAGCGCCGCCCGCCAGCTCTCGGTGCTCACGGGCTCGTTGGGCGGCCGGGCGGAGGTCCTGGGGGCGCTCGCCCTGGTGCTCAGCGAGATGGGCGATTCGACGCTTTTGTCGGACCATGGAGGTGGAGTGCGAACTCCAGCCGCCATGTCTTCAGTTAGATAACGGATGGCACCGTTGTCATCTCGTTAAGGATTCACTCCTTGACGGCAAAACGCGGCCGGGGTTGACTCACATCCACCTCGGCCGCAGTGCTGCGGCCTCGTCAGGGAGGTTCAAGTAATGAACACGCGTATGCGCAGAGTCGCCGTAGCCGTCGCCGCCGGTGCCATGGCCGTCTCGCTTGCCGCCTGTGGCAGTGCCAAGGAGGCCGGCGACAAGACCAAGGAGTCCGGCGCCGCCGCGGGCGACGTCATCAAGGTCGGTCTCCTGCTCCCGGAGAACCAGACCGCGCGCTACGAGAAGTTCGACAAGCCGCTCATCGAGAAGAAGGTCGCCGAGCTCACCGGCGGCAAGGGCCAGGTCGTCTACGCGAACGCCAAGCAGGACGCGACCACCCAGAACTCGCAGGTCGACACGATGATCACCAACAAGGTGAACGTCCTGATCGTGGACGCGGTGGACTCCAAGGCCATCGCCGGCTCGGTGAAGAAGGCCAAGGACGCCGGCATCCCGGTCGTCGCCTACGACCGCCTGGCCGAGGGCCCGATCGACGCCTACACCTCCTTCGACAACGAAGAGGTCGGCAAGGTCCAGGGCAAGGCGCTGCTCGAGGCGCTGGGCGACAAGGCCAAGGACGGCCAGATCGTCATGATGAACGGCTCGGTCACCGACCCGAACGCCAAGCTCTTCAAGTCCGGCGCGCACTCCGTCCTCGACGGCAAGGTGAACATCGGCAAGGAGTACGACACCGTCGAGTGGAAGCCGGAGAACGCCAACACCAACATGGCGGCCGCCCTCTCGGCACTCGGCAAGGACAAGGTCGTCGGCGTCTACTCCGCCAACGACGGCATGGCGGGCGGCATCATCACCGCCCTGAAGGCCGCCGGCCTGTCCACCCTGCCCCCGGTCACCGGCCAGGACGCCGAACTCGCCGGCGTGCAGCGCATCGTCGCGGGCGAGCAGTTCATGAGCGTCTACAAGCCGTACGCCCCCGAGGCCGAGGCCGCCGCGAAGATGGCCGTCGCCCTCGCCAAGGGCGAGAAGGTCACCGGCGTCACCACCTCCACGGTCGACAGCCCGAGCGCCAAGGGCATCCCGTCCGTGCTGATCCCGGTCGTCTCGCTGACCAAGGACAACATCAAGGACACCGTCGTCAAGGACGGCGTCTACACGGTCGACGAGATCTGCACCGAGAAGTACGCGGCCGCCTGCGCCACCCTCGGCCTCAAGTAGGCCCCCGTCGCCCGAGCGGCGACCCCCCGTGCCTGCCCGGCGCCCCGCCCCTTCTTCCCCGCCACCCGCGGGGCGCCGGGCAGAAACGCTCCTCCAGATCTTTCCCCCATTCGCCCCGCTCCTGCTCTTTTGCACGACATCCCCGCCGGTCAGGCGGCGAAGGAGATGGTTCATGTGTCCGCTGCGCCCGTGCTGGCGTTGCGAGGGGTCTCGAAGCGGTTCGGCGCCGTCCAGGCCCTGACCGACGTAGAACTCGAGATCCACTCCGGTGAAGTGGTCGCCCTCGTCGGCGACAACGGCGCCGGCAAGTCCACGCTGGTCAAGACGATCGCCGGCGTGCATCCCATCGATGACGGCGTCATCGAGTGGGAGGGCCGCCCGGTCACCATCGGCAAGCCCCACGACGCCCAGAACCTGGGCATCGCGACGGTCTACCAGGACCTCGCCCTCTGCGACAACATCGACGTCGTAGGCAACCTCTTCCTGGGCCGCGAGCTCAAGCGCCGCGGTGTCCTGGACGAGGTGGAGATGGAGCGCCGTGCCCGCGAGCTCCTGACCACGCTGTCCATCCGGATCCCCAGTGTCCGGATCCCCATCGCCTCGCTCTCCGGCGGTCAGCGCCAGACCGTGGCCATCGCCCGCTCGATGCTGGGCGAGCCCAAGCTCGTCATCCTCGACGAGCCCACCGCAGCCCTGGGCGTCGAGCAGACCGCACAGGTCCTCGACCTGGTGGAGCGGCTGCGCGAGCGCGGCCACGCCGTCATCCTCATCAGCCACAACATGGCCGACGTGAAGGCCGTTGCCGACAAGGTGGCGGTCCTGCGGCTGGGCCGCAACAACGGCGTCTTCACCGTCGCCGACACCTCGCAGGAAGAGATCATCTCCGCCATCACGGGAGCCACGGACAACGCCGTGACCCGCCGGGCGGCCCGCACCGGGGAGGCTCGCAAGTGAGCACCGACAACCCAGCCGCCGACCCGCTCGACAAGGCGGCCGCGAGCGACGTGGAGCACGAGGTCGTCAATCCGGCCGCGGCGGCGGACGCCATCCCGGCCGTCGACCCCCGCCTGCTCGTGCGCGAGCAGGGCCTGTCCGGGTACCTGAGCGAGTTCGGGCGCAAGATGAAGGCCGGCGACCTCGGGTCCATCCCGGTCGTCCTCGGCCTGATCATCATCTGGTCCATCTTCCAGGGCCTGAACTCGAACTTCCTCTCCCCGGAGAACCTCTCCAACATCGCCATCACGATGGTCGCCACCGGCATGATGGCCGTGGGCATCATCTTCGTGCTGCTGCTCGGCGAGATCGACCTCTCGGTCGGCTCCGTCAGCGGTGTCTCGGGCGCGATCGTCGCCGTCCTCGCCGTCACCCACGGCGTGAACGAGTGGCTGGCCATCCTCGCGGCCGTCGCGGGCGGCGCCCTGATCGGCTGCATCCACGGCTTCTTCTTCGCCAAGATCGGCGCCCCGGCCTTCGCGGTCACCCTGTCGGGCCTGCTCTTCTGGTCCGGCGCGATGCTGCAGATCCTCGGCAGCAACGGCACGATCAACCTCGATTCCGAGGGCGTGGTCGGCCAGCTGACCACGTACTTCTTCTCGGACGTGGCGGTCGGCTACGGTCTGGCGGCCCTCGCGGTGGCCGGGTACTTCCTCGCCACCTTCTTCGACAACCGCCGCCGCGAGGCCGCCGGGGTGCCCTCCAGGCCGCTCGGCGAGATCCTGCTGCGCACCGGCCTGCTCGCGGTGTTCACCTTCGGCCCCGCGATCGTGTTCAACCAGTACAAGGGCCTGCCCCTCGCGGTGGTGCTGTTCGTGGCGGCCCTGGTCGCCACGGACTTCGTCCTGCGCCGCACGACCTTCGGCCGAAACGTTTTCGCACTCGGCGGCAGCGTCGAGGCGTCCCGCCGCGCGGGCATCAACGTCACCGGCATCCGCATCGCGGTCTTCGCCATCGCCGGCACCTTCGCCGCCATCGGCGGCCTCTTCTGGGCCTCCAAGATCGCGGCGGCCAACCAGAGCGCCGGCGCCGGCGACCTGCTGATGAACGTGATCGCGGCGGCCGTCATCGGCGGCACCAGCCTCTTCGGCGGCCGGGGCCGGACCTGGAACGCCCTCCTCGGCGTCATGGTCATCACCTCGATCCAGTACGGCCTGGCCCTGGAGGGGATCGCGACCCCGGTCCAGTACATGATCACCGGCGCGGTCCTGCTCGCCACCGTGGTCATCGACTCGGTCACGCGCAAGACGCAGAAGACGGCCGGACGGGCCTGACGCCCGCCCGGTCGGCCGGGCCGCACCAGCGCGCCGCCCGGTAAGACCCGTCACAGTGCCCGGTGCCACTTCGCGTGGCACCGGGCACCCGTGCGTGCGCGGCGGCGCACTCCTGTGCGGGTATACCCCCGTTTGCGAGGTGTGGCCAATGGACCCCGCGCGCATGTATGGCAAAGGTGTGACCGTCCGGGGACGGCCCGATGACCGAGCCCGCCGACGGAACATTAGACTCGACAGACCAGCGAGCAACTGCAAGGAGGCACGGGTGCTGCTGACCCGCATCAAGGGACCGCGCGATCTGGACCGGCTCAGCCAGGAGGAGCTCGACCAGCTCGCCGCCGAGATCAGGTCCTTCCTCGTCGACGCCGTCTCCAAGACCGGCGGGCACCTCGGCCCCAACCTCGGGGTGGTCGAACTGACGATCGCCCTGCACCGGGTCTTCGACTCGCCCAAGGACAAGGTCCTCTTCGACACCGGCCACCAGGCCTACGTCCACAAGCTGCTCACGGGCCGCCAGGACTTCGCCGGCCTGCGCACCAAGGGCGGTCTGTCCGGCTACCCCTCGCGCGCCGAGTCCGAGCACGACGTGATCGAGAACTCGCACGCCTCCACGGTGCTGGGCTGGGCCGACGGCATCGCCAAGGCCAACGAGGTGCTCGGCCGCGAGGACCACCACGTCGCCGCCGTCATCGGCGACGGCGCGCTGACCGGCGGCATGGCCTGGGAGGCGCTGAACAACATCGCCGCCGCCAAGGACCGCCCGCTGGTCATCGTCGTCAACGACAACGAGCGCAGCTACGGCCCCACCATCGGCGGCCTCGCCAACCACCTGGCGACCCTGCGCACCACGGACGGCTACGAGCGCTTCCTGGCCCGCGGCAAGGACCTCCTGGAGCGTACGCCGGTCGTCGGCAGGCCGCTCTACGAGACCCTGCACGGCGCCAAGAAGGGCCTGAAGGACTTCATCGCCCCGCAGGGCATGTTCGAGGACCTGGGCCTGAAGTACATCGGCCCCATCGACGGCCACGACATCGAGGCCCTGGAGTCGGCCCTGCAGCGCGCCAAGCGCTTCAGCGGGCCCGTCATCGTGCACTGCCTCACCCAGAAGGGCCGCGGCTACGAGCCGGCCGTCCAGGACGAGGCGGACCGCTTCCACGCGGTCGGCGTGATCCACCCGGACACCGGCCTGCCCGTCAGCACCGACGCCGCCAGCTGGACCTCGGTCTTCGCCGACGAGATGGTCAAGCTCGGCAAGGAGCGCAAGGACATCGTCGCGATCACCGCGGCCATGCTCCAGCCGGTCGGCCTGAAGAAGTTCGCCGACGCCTTCCCCGACCGGATCTTCGACGTCGGCATCGCCGAGCAGCACGGCGCCACCTCGGCGGCGGGCCTGGCAACCGGCGGCGCCCACCCGGTCTTCGCGGTGTACGCGACCTTCCTCAACCGCGCCTTCGACCAGGTGCTGATGGACGTCGCCCTGCACAAGTGCGGGGTCACCTTCGTCCTGGACCGCGCCGGTGTCACCGGCACCGACGGCGCCTCCCACAACGGCATGTGGGACATGTCCATCCTCCAGGTCGTCCCCGGCCTGCGCCTGGCTGCCCCGCGCGACGCGGAGCAGCTGCGCGCCCAGCTGAACGAGGCGGTCCAGGTCAAGGACGCGCCGACCGTGGTGCGCTTCTCCAAGGGCGTCGTCGGCCCGGCGGTCCCGGCCGTCGGCCGCATCGGAGGCATGGACGTGCTGCGCGCCCCGGCCCCCGAGGTCACTCGGCCGGACGTCCTGCTCGTCTCGGTCGGCGCACTCGCCCCGATGTGCCTGGAGATCGCCACCCTGCTCGACAAGCAGGGCATCACCGCCACCGTCGTCGACCCCCGCTGGGTCAAGCCGGTGGACGAGGCGCTGCCCCCGCTCGCCGACCGCCACCGCGTGGTCGTCACCGTCGAGGACAACAGCCGCGCCGGCGGTGTCGGCTCCGCCGTCGCCCAGGCCCTGCGGGACGCCGGTGTGGACGTGCCGCTGCGCGATTTCGGCATCCCGCAGCGCTTCCTCGACCACGCCTCCCGCAAGGAGGTCATGGCCGAGATCGGGCTGACCGCCCCGGACATCGCCCGGCAGGTCACCGGCCTGGTGGCCAAGCTGGACGGACGCTACGACAGCGAGCGGGCCACCGCCGTCGACTAGCGGGACACCGCTCGGCGGACCGACGCGCGGTTGCACGCCACGGGCCGGGAGATCACCCTTGAGTGGGTGGGCCTCCCGGCCCGTTCGCGTGCGTCACCTTGTGTGGAGGTGCGTTGGTGAGTACGGATATGAACAGTCAATTCCGCACCAAGTCGGTCGAGCAGTCGATCCGGGACACCGAAGAGCCGGAACACGCGCTCAAGAAGTCCCTTTCGGCCTGGGACCTGACCGTCTTCGGCGTCGGCGTCATCATCGGCACCGGCATCTTCGTCCTCACCGGCAAGGTCGCCAAGGAGACTGCCGGTCCCGCCACCGCCCTGGCCTTCGTGGCCGCCGGCGTGGTGTGCGCGCTGGCCGCCCTGTGCTACGCGGAGTTCGCCTCGACCGTCCCCGTCGCCGGTTCGGCGTACACGTTCTCGTACGCCTCGATCGGCGAACTCCCGGCCTGGATCATCGGCTGGGACCTCGTCCTGGAATTCGCGCTCGGCACGGCGGTGGTCGCGGTCGGCTGGTCGGGGTACGTCCGCTCGCTGATGGACAACGCGGGCATCCACCTGCCGGTGTTCCTACAGGGCCCGGACGTCCCGGGCGGCAGCTTCGACCTGCTGGCCTTCATCCTGGTGTTGGTCCTGACCGCCATCCTGGTGGTGGGGGTGAAGCTGTCCGCGCGGATCACGGCGATCGTCGTCGCGATCAAGGTCACGGTGGTCCTCATCGTGATCATCGCGGGCCTGTTCTTCATCAAGGGCAGCAACTACAAGCCCTTCATCCCCGAGGCGGTCAAACAGGAGGGCGGCGCGGGCTTCGACGCTCCGCTGGTCCAGCTGATCTTCGGCTACGAGCCGACCAACTTCGGTGTCATGGGCATCTTCACCGCGGCCTCGGTGGTGTTCTTCGCCTTCATCGGGTTCGACGTGGTCGCCACGGCCGCCGAGGAGACCAAGCTGCCGCAGCGGGACATGCCCCGCGGCATCCTGGGCTCGCTGCTGATCTGCACCGTGCTGTACGTGGCGGTCTCGCTCGTGGTCACCGGCATGCAGCACTACAGCGAGCTGTCGGTGAGCGCTCCCCTGGCGGACGCCTTCAAGTCCGCCGGGCACCCGGTGTACGGCGGCATCATCAGCTTCGGCGCCGCGGTGGGCCTCACCACGGTCTGCATGATCCTGCTGCTGGGCCAGACCCGCGTGTTCTTCGCCATGAGCCGCGACGGCCTGCTCCCGCGGTTCTTCTCGGTGACCCACCCGAAGTTCCGCACCCCGTACCGGCCGACGATCCTGCTCGGCGTCATCATCGCGATCGTCGCCGGGTTCACCAGCATCAACGAACTGGCGACCCTGGTGAACATCGGCACGCTCTTCGCCTTCGTCGTCGTGGCGCTCGGCGTGATCATCCTGCGCCGCACCCGCCCCGACCTGCCGCGGTCCTTCCGCACCCCGTGGGTGCCGGTGGTGCCGATCCTGTCGATCGCCGCCTCGGTCTGGCTGATGCTGAACCTGCCGGCCGAGACGTGGCTGCGGTTCGCCATCTGGATGGTGATCGGTGTCATCGTCTACTTCGCGTACGGACGCAGCCACAGCCGACTGGGCCGCTCCGGGCCCGACGCGAAGTACTAGCCCGGCGTCAGCCCTTGGCGGGGGAGTCCTTCGCGGAGGCCGGAACCGGTCGGTCTGCGCGGAGGGCTTCCCACAACCGGGTCGCCTGCGGCTCGGCCACGACCACGCGGTTGCGGTCGACCTTGTCGTAGGCGACCGGCAGCATGATCGTCTCCATCGTGTCCGGGTCCACGCCCTTCATGCTCCGCGCGAAATCGGAGAGCGCGGTCAGCGAGGCGAGGTCGGAGTCGGTGGTCAGCGACTTGGTCGCGGCGTCGGCGAGCTTGTACAGGCGCGCCGGGTTGCCGAAGGCGTCCTGCTTCTTTATCTCGGACAGCATCGCCATCATGAACTGCTGCTGGAGCCCGATGCGGCCGAGGTCGCTGCCGTCTCCGTACCCGTAGCGGGTCCGGACGAACTTCAGCGAGTCGGTGCCGTTCAGCCGGTGCGTGCCCGCGTCGAGCTTCAGGCCGCCCTTGGCGCCGCTCATCGGCTTGTCCAGGGTGACGGTGACCCCGCCCAGGGCGTCGACGAGCCCCTTGAAGCCGGCGAAGTCCACCTCGACGAAGTGGTCCACGCGGATCCCGGAGAGCTGCTCAACGGTGTTGACCACACAGGCCGGACCGGCCAGCGAATAGACCGAGTTGAACATGACCCGTTTCGCGGAGGGCACGGTCTTGCCGTCCTTGCCCCGGCACTCGGGCCGGGTGACCAGGGTGTCGCGGGGGATGCTCACCGCGGTCGCCTTGGCCCGGCCCTCGGGTATGTGCACCAGCATCGCGGTGTCCGAGCGGGCGCCGCCGACATCGCCGTGGTCGAGGTCGCCGTTGGCCCCGGCGCGCGAGTCGGAGCCGAGGACGAGGACGTTCTGCGCGTTCGCCGCCACCTTGGCGGGCCGGTTGTCGCCGATCGCCTGGTCCAGGTCGACGCTGGAGAGGTTGCCGTCGAGGTGGCTGTACGCCCACCAGCCGGCCCCGGCGGCGCCCAGGACGAGCACGGCGACCAGCAGCAGGGTGATCCGCAGAATGCGGCGTCGGCGGCGCCTGGGCCGCGCGTGCGTGTCCGTCATGGGGGTGAATCTTAGACAGATATTCGAACGGCCGAAGCCCGCCTCCCGCAGGAGGCGGGCCACGCCGTCGAACAGCCCTCTGCGACCCGGACTTACGCCGGGACGCTCGCGAGGCCGGGGGCGAGGAACTTCTTGCCGTTCACGCGCTCCGAGACGCCTTCGCGGTCCAGGTACGGCGTGATGCCGCCCAGGTGGAAGGGCCAGCCGGCGCCCGTGATGAGGCAGAGGTCGATGTCCTGGGCCTCGGCCACGACACCCTCCTCCAGCATCAGCCCGATCTCCTGCGCCACCGCGTCCAGGACTCGGTCGCGGACCTGCTCCTCCGTCAGGACGGAGTCGCCCTGGACCAGGAGGGCGGCGACCTCGGGGTCGAGCTCCGGCTTGCCGGAGTCGTAGACGTAGAAGCCGCGCTTGCCGGCCTCGACGACGCGCTTGAGGTTCGGGGAGACGGTGAAGCGCTCCGGGAAGGACCGGTTCAGGGTCTCGGAGACGTGCAGACCGATCGCCGGGCCCACGAGCTCCAGCAGCACCAGCGGCGACATCGGCAGGCCGAGCGGCTCGATGGCCTTCTCGGCGGTGGCGACCGGGGTGCCCTCGTCGATGACGTTCTGGATCTCGCCCATGAAGCGGGTGAGGATGCGGTTCACGACGAACGCCGGGGCGTCCTTGGTGAGGACCGCGGTCTTCTTCAGCTTCTTGGCGACACCGAAGGCCGTGGCCAGCGAGGCATCGTCCGTCTGCTCGCCGCGGACGATCTCCAGCAGCGGGAGGATCGCGACCGGGTTGAAGAAGTGGAAGCCGACCACGCGCTCCGGGTGCTGGAGCTTGGAGGCCATCTCCGAGACCGACAGCGAGGAGGTGTTGGTGGCGAGGATCGCGTGCGCCGGAGCGACGGCCTCGACCTCCGCGAACACCTTCTGCTTGACGGACATCTCCTCGAACACGGCCTCGATGATGAAGTCCGCGTCCGCGAAGCCCTCGGCCTTGTCCAGGACACCGCTCACCAGGGCGGTCAGGCGGTTGGCCTTGTCCTGGTTGATGCGGCCCTTGCCGAGCAGCTTCTGGATCTCGGCGTGGACGTAGCCCACGCCCTTGTCCACGCGCTCCTGGTCGATGTCGGTGAGGACCACCGGCACCTCCAGGCGGCGCAGGAACAGCAGCGCCAGCTGCGAGGCCATCAGGCCCGCGCCGACGACGCCGACCTTGGTGACCGGACGGGCCAGGGACTTGTCCGGGGCGCCGGCCGGGCGCTTGCCGCGCTTCTGGACCAGGTTGAAGGCGTAGATGCCCGAGCGCAGCTCGCCGCCCATGATGAGGTCGGCCAGGGCCGTGTCCTCGGCGTCGAAGCCGGCCTGGAGGTCGCCGTCCTTGGCCGCGGCGATGATGTCCAGCGCGCGGTAGGCGGCCGGAGCGGCGCCGTGGACCTTGGAGTCCGCGATGAAGCGGCCCTTGGCGACGGCCGCGTCCCACGCCTCGCCGCGGTCGACCTCGGCGCGTACGACCTCGGTCTCGCCGTTGAGGACGCGAGCGGTCCACAGCAGCGACTGCTCCAGGAAGTCGGCACCCTCGAAGATCGCGTCGGCGATGCCGAGCTCGAAGACCTGGCTGCCCTTCAGCTGCCGGTTCTGGTTGAGCGAGTTCTCGATGATGACCGAGACCGCGCGCTCCGCGCCGATCAGGTTCGGCAGGAGGGCGCAACCGCCCCAGCCGGGAACCAGGCCGAGGAAGACCTCGGGCAGCGAGAAGGCCGGGATGGCCTTCGAGACGGTGCGGTAGGTGCAGTGCAGACCCACCTCGACACCGCCGCCCATCGCCGCGCCGTTGTAGTACGCGAACGTCGGGACGGCGAGCGCCGCGAGGCGCTTGAAGACGTCGTGGCCGCCCTTGCCGATGGCGAGGGCCTCGTCGTGCTTCTTCAGCAGCTCGACGCCCTTGAGGTCGGCGCCGACCGCGAAGATGAACGGCTTGCCGGTGATGCCCGCGCCGACGATGGTGCCGGCGGTGGCCTCCTGCTCGACCTGGTCGATCGCCGCGTTCAGGTTGGCGAGCGACTGCGGGCCGAAGGTGGTCGGCTTGGTGTGGTCGAAGCCGTTGTCCAGCGTGATGAGCGCGAAGCGCCCGGCGCCGAACGGCAGGTCCAGGTGGCGGACGTGCGCGGACGTGACGACCTCGTCCGGGAACAGCTCGGCCGCACCCTTCAGGAGCTCAGCGGTGGTGCTCACTTGGAGTCTCCCTCGGCGTTGAAGTTCGGGTTCTCCCAGATGACCGTGGCGCCCATGCCGAAGCCGACGCACATGGTGGTCAGGCCGTAGCGGACGTGCGGCTGCTCCTCGAACTGGCGGGCCAGCTGCGTCATCAGGCGCACGCCGGAGGAGGCCAGCGGGTGGCCGAACGCGATGGCGCCGCCGTACTGGTTGACGCGCGCGTCGTCGTCGGCGATGCCGTAGTGCTCCAGGAAGGCCAGCACCTGCACGGCGAACGCCTCGTTGATCTCGAACAGGCCGATGTCCTCGATGGACAGGCCGGCCTGGGCGAGGGCCTTCTCGGTGGCCGGGATCGGGCCGTAGCCCATCACCTCGGGCTCGACACCCGCGAAGGAGTACGAGACCAGGCGCATCTTGACCGGCAGGTTGTTCTCGCGGGCGAAGTCCTCGGACGCGATGATCGCGGCAGTGGCACCGTCGTTGAGACCGGCGGCGTTGCCCGCGGTGACCCGGCCGTGCGTACGGAACGGCGTCTTCAGGCCCGCCAGGTTCTCCAGCGTGGTGCCCGGGCGCATCGGCTCGTCGGTGGTGACCAGGCCCCAGCCGGTCTCACCGGCCGCCTCGTTGGTGTTGCGCACCGAGATCGGCACCAGGTCCTGCTGGATCTTGCCGTCGGCGTACGCCTTGGCGGCCTTCTCCTGCGAGCGCACGGCGTACTCGTCGGCGCGGAGCTTGGTGATCGTCGGGTACCGGTCGTGCAGGTTCTCGGCGGTCATGCCCATGAACAGGGCGGACTCGTCGACCAGCTTCTCGGAGACGAAGCGCGGGTTCGGGTCGACGCCCTCGCCCATGGGGTGGCGGCCCATGTGCTCGACACCGCCGGCGAGGGCGACGTCGTAGGCGCCGAAGGCCACGCCGCCCGCGACGGCGGTCACGGCGGTCAGCGCGCCGGCGCACATGCGGTCGATGGAGTAGCCCGGGACGGACTGGGGGAGGCCCGCGAGGATGCCCGCGGTACGGCCCAGCGTGAGGCCCTGGTCGCCGATCTGCGTAGTCGCGGCGATGGCGACCTCGTCGATCTTCTTGGGGTCCAGGTCCGGGTTGCGGCGCAGCAGCTCCCGGATCGCCTTCACGACGAGGTCGTCGGCGCGGGTCTCGTGGTAGATGCCCTTCGGGCCCGCCTTGCCGAACGGGGTGCGGACGCCGTCGACGAAGACGACGTCCCTGACGGTACGAGGCACGTTGGCTCTCCTCCAGGTGCGGGTGTGCACTGCTGCGCGGGGGCGGCTCGGCACGCAGTGCTGAGCGCCCGCTCACCCGGCCCATGCTACTTGCGGGTAACCCATGTGGACACCCCCACCCCGAGGAGCGGCGAAGGTCACACTGCCACGGGTGCGCCCCGGCCCGCTGCGCACCGGCCCGCGGACCGGCCACGCCCCGTGGACACGGGTCGGCGACCCCGACCGTCGGAGCGAGCCCGATAAACAGAACACCCCCGGCGAAACAGAACACCCCCGGCCGCGGGGCCGGGGGTGTTCGCGAGGGCGGTCGGGTCAGGCGGTCGCGGCGAGGGCCGTGAGCAGGGCCGGGGTGACCTGCTCGATCTGCCACGGGCGGGCTCCGTAACCGGCCAGTGCCTGCGCCACGGCGTCGGCCTCCAGCCGCTGCGGCGGCTCCCAGCACAGCCGGCGGACCGTGTCCGGGGTGATCAGGTTCTCCTGGGGCAGGTTCAGCTCCTCGGCCAGCGCCGAGACGGCCGTACGGGCCGCCGCCAGGCGGGCCGCCGCGGCCGGGTCCTTGTCGGCCCAGGAGCGCGGCGGCGGCGGACCGGCCGGGGTCGCGCCGGGCTGCGGCAGCTCGCTCTCGGGCAGGGCCCTCGCTCGGTCCACCGCGGCCATCCACTGCTCCAGCTGGCGCCGGCCCATGCGCTGGCCGTAGCCGGGCAGCGCGGACAGGTGCTGCACGGTGGTCGGCAGGGCCAGGGCGGCCTCGACGATCGCCGCGTCACCCAGCACCTTGCCCGGGGAGACGTCCCGCCGCTGGGCGATCCGGTCCCGCGACTCCCACAGCTCCCGTACGACCGCCATCTGCCGGCGTCGGCGCACCTTGTGCATGCCGGACGTACGGCGCCAGGGGTCCTTGCGCGGCGGCGCGGGCGGTGCGGCGGCGATGGCCTCGAACTCCTGGTGGGCCCACTCCAGCTTGCCCTGCCGGTCGAGCTCCTCCTCCAGCGCGTCCCGCAGGTCGACCAGCAGCTCCACGTCCAGGGCGGCGTAGCGCAGCCACGGCTCGGGGAGCGGGCGGGTGGACCAGTCGACGGCGGAGTGCCCCTTCTCCAGCGCGTAGCCGAGAACGCTCTCGACCATCGCGCCGAGCCCGACCCGGGGGAAGCCGGCGAGGCGGCCGGCCAGCTCGGTGTCGAACAGCGAGGTGGGCGCCATGCCTATGTCGCGCAGGCACGGCAGGTCCTGGCTGGCCGCGTGCAGGATCCACTCGGTCCCGGACAGGGCCTCGCCCAGTGCGGAGAGGTCGGGGCACCCCACCGGGTCGATGAGCGCGGATCCCGCGCCCTCGCGGCGCAGCTGCACCAGGTAGGCGCGCTGGCCGTAGCGGTATCCGGAGGCGCGCTCGGCGTCCACGGCCACCGGGCCGGTGCCCGCGGCGAAGGCCGCGACCACGCGGGCCAAGGCGTCGGCGTCGGCGACGACCGGGGGGATCCCCTCGCGGGGTTCCAGCAGGGGAATCGGCGGCCCATCGGACGAACTGACGACGTCGTCCGGGGGGCCGCCCCCGGTGGTGGTGCGCAGGTCTGCTGCGGTCTCTTGGGCGTCGGTCACCGGTCAAGGGTATCCGTGGATGCGACGCGCCCGTCGCCGGAACGATCCGTCGACGGGCGCGAGGGGGGGAGGCGGACGTTTCCGGGTCTCCCCGGCATGAGCCCGGAAGCCGTGGAAGCAGAGTCGGTGGAGTCAGTGGATGATCCCGGTGCGCAGGGCGACGGCGACCATGCCGGCCCGGTCGCCGGTGCCCAGCTTGCGGGCGATCCGGGCGAGGTGGGACTTGACGGTCAGGGCGGACAGGCCCATCGAGACGCCGATGGCCTTGTTGGACTGGCCCTCCGCGACGAGGCGCAGGACCTCGACCTCGCGGCCGGAGAGCTCGCGGTAGCCGCCCGGGTGGCTCGGGGCACCCGGGGGGCGGCGGTGCATACGGGCGGCGGCGGCGCCGATGGGGGCGGCGCCGGGCCGGCCGGGCAGCCCGATGTTGGTCCGGGTGCCGGTGACGACGTAGCCCTTCACTCCGCCCGCGAGGGCGTTGCGCACGGCACCGATGTCGTCGGCGGCGGACAGGGCCAGGCCGTTCGGCCAGCCCGCGGCGCGGGTCTCCGAGAGCAGGGTGAGTCCGGAACCGTCGGGCAGGTGTACGTCGGCCACGCAGATGTCGCGCGGGCTGCCGACGCGGGGGCGGGCCTCCGCGATGGACGACGCCTCGATCACGTCACGTACTCCGAGGGCCCACAGATGGCGGGTCACGGTGGAACGGACGCGCGGGTCGGCCACGACGACCATGGCCGTCGGCTTGTTCGGGCGGTAGGCGACCAGGCTTGCGGGCTGCTCGAGAAGAACGGACACCTAGGCCTCCTGGGGGAGTGGCGGGACGGCCGGCTCGGGGAAGGAAGCCGGTGCGAACCGTGCGGATGGTCACTGACTCCTTCGGCACGTCACCCGCCCGGCTTTAGGGAATGATCACGATTTGGTGAGTAACAATTCGGGCAATTCGGACGCATGATCGATCATAGGCTGATCAGAAGCCCGCAACGGGCGCCCCATTGCGACACGCGGCCGACCCGGCCCGCGCGGCCCTCCGGCCGCCGGGGACCGCCCGGCGGCCGAACGGCCCCACGCCTACGGTTGGTGCGGGCCGCGCCGCTGTGGCAGGGAGACCACACCCGTGACGCTGTCGGTCGGCCCCACCGGCGGCAGCCCCGCGATCTGGCACAGCAGCTCGCACCAGGCCGCCAGGTGCGCCGAGGTGTCCGGCACCCCGCCCCCGCCCTCACGCGGTGTCCACGAGGCCCTGATCTCGATCTGCGTCGCCGGCCGCCGCTCCGCGAGCCCGCCGAAGTAGTGCGAGCTCGCCATGGTCACCGTCCCGCTCGCCTCGCCGTACCCCAGCCCGCGCGCCTCCAGCGCCCCGGACAGCCAGGACCAGCACACCTCGGGCAGGAGCGGGTCCGCGGCCATCTCCGGCTCGAGTTCCGCCCGTACGAGCGTCACCAGCCGGAAGGTGCCGTGCCAGGCGTCGTGCCCGGCCGGATCGTGGAGCAGGATGAGCCGGCCGTCGGCGAGGTCGTCCTCGCCGTCCACGACCGCGGCTTCCAGGGCGTAGGCGTACGGCGCGAGTCTCTGGGGCGGCTTCGTGGGGTCGATCTCGATGCCCGGACGCAGCCGCGCCTTCTTCAAGCCGTCGACCGCCCGGCGGAACGGGAGCGGGACGGAGCTCTCCTCCGCGCCGTCCGTACCGTCGGCGCCATCTGAAAATCGTCCCTGAGCCGCAGCCATGCGGGGAAGACTAGGCGGAACGGGCGCCCCTGCGGCGCAGGGACACCCGCACCGGGCCGGGCAACTCTTCATACGTGCGAAGATTCGGGTCGTGAGCGCCAAAGACCTTCCCCTCGCGCACGGCTCCGCCGGCGCGGGGGAGACCCCCTTCGAGGGCCAGCCGAGTCAGACGTACGATTCCGCCTTCCTGAAGGCGTGCCGACGCGAGCCGGTGCCGCACACCCCCGTGTGGTTCATGCGGCAGGCCGGGCGCTCGCTCCCCGAGTACCGCAAGGTGCGCGAGGGCACCCAGATGCTCGAGTCGTGCATGCGGCCCGACCTGGTCACGGAGATCACGCTCCAGCCGGTGCGCCGCCACAAGGTGGACGCGGCGATCTTCTTCTCCGACATCGTGGTCCCGCTGAAGGCCATCGGCGTGGACCTGGACATCAAGCCGGGCATCGGCCCGGTCGTCGCCCAGCCGATCCGCCGCCGCGAGGACCTCGCACAGCTGCGCGACCTCACCCCTGAGGACGTCTCGTACGTCACCGAGGCGATCGGCATGCTCACGGGTGAACTGGGCGCCACGCCGTTGATCGGTTTCGCGGGTGCGCCGTTCACCCTCGCGAGCTACCTCGTCGAGGGCGGTCCCTCGAAGAACCACGAGCACACCAAGGCCCTCATGTACGGGGACCCGGAGCTCTGGGCGGACCTGCTGGACCGCCTCGCGGAGATCACCTCCGCCTTCCTGAAGGTCCAGATCGAGGCCGGGGTCTCCGCGATCCAGCTCTTCGACTCCTGGGTCGGCGCGCTCGCCCCGGCGGACTACCGCCGCTCGGTGATGCCGGCGTCGGCGAAGGTCTTCGAGTCCGTCGCCTCCTACGGCGTCCCGCGGATCCACTTCGGCGTGGGCACCGGGGAACTGCTGGGCCTGATGGGCGAGGCCGGCGCGGACGTCATGGGCGTCGACTGGCGGATCCCGATGGACGAGGCCGTCCGCCGGGTCGGTCCGGGCAAGGCGCTCCAGGGCAACCTGGACCCCGCCGTGCTCTTCTCCACCCCCGAGGCCGTCGAGGCCAAGACGGACGAGGTCCTCGCGGCCGCCGCCGGCCTGGAGGGCCACGTCTTCAACCTGGGCCACGGTGTCCTGCCGACCACGGACCCCGACGCCCTGACCCGCCTGGTGGACTACGTCCACACCCGCACGGCCCGCTGAGCGGACGGCGCTCCGCACGGTCGACGCGTCCCCCGGGGGCCACCCCCGGGGGCCACCCCCGGGGGAGACCCGGCCTATCCCGCCGCCCGCACCGCCGCGACCGCCTTGCGGGCCGCCACCAGGATCGGGTCCCAGACCGGGGAGAACGGCGGGGCGTAGCCGAGGTCCAGCGAGACCACCTGCTCCACCGTCATACCGGCGGTCAGGGCCACCGCCGCGATGTCCACCCGCTTCGCCGAGCCCGCCGCGCCGACGATCTGCACGCCCAGCAGCCGGCCGGTGCGCACCTCCGCCAGCATCTTCACCGTCATCTCCGCCGCGCCCGGGTAGTAGCCCGCGGTGGTGGTGGAGGTGATGGTCGCCGTCACGAAGCGCAGGCCCGCCTCCCGGGCGTCCCGCTCGCGCAGGCCCGTCCGGGCGATCTCCAGCTCGCAGACCTTGCTGACCGCCGTGCCGACCACGCCCGGGAAGGTCGCGTAGCCGCCGCCCACGCCCGAACCGATGACCTGGCCGTGCTTGTTGGCGTGCGTGCCCAGCGGGATGTGCCGGGTCCGCCCCGCGATCAGGTCCATGACCTCCACGCAGTCGCCGCCCGACCAGATGTCCTCGTGACCCCGCACCCGCATCGACAGGTCCGTCAGGATGCCGCCCGAGGGGCCGAGGGGCAGGCCCGCGGCGCGGGCCAGGGCCGTGCGCGGCTCCACGCCGATCCCGAGGACGACCACGTCCGCCGGATACTCCTCGCCCGCCGCCGTGACCACCGCGCGGGCCCGGCCCCGCTCGTCCGTGCGGATCTCCGTCACCTCGGCGCGGGCCACCGTACGGATCCCCATGCCGTTCATCGCGCGGTGCACCAGGCCGCCCATGTCCGGGTCCAGGGTGGCCATCGGCTGCTCGCCACGGTGCAGGACGGTGACCTCGTACCCCCGCCCGACCAGGGCCTCCGCCATCTCCACGCCGATGTAGCCCGCGCCGACGACGATCGCCCGGCGGCTCCCCGATCGCGCCGGGGCGTCCTCGTCGGGCTCCAGATCCGACATCAGGCGGTGTCCGTCGTCCAGGGTCTGGATGCCGTGGACGCCGTGCGCGCCGATCCCGGGGAGGCGGGGGCGGATCGGGCGCGCGCCCGTCGCCAGGACCAGCTTGTCGTAGCCCGTCCAGTACGCGGATCCGGTGTCCAGATCGCGGGCGCGGACCCGCCTGCCGGGCAGATCGAGCTCCACGACCTCGGTGCGGGTGCGCAGGTCGATGTCCCGCGCGCGGTGCTCCTGCGGGGTGCGGGCGATCAGGTCGTCCCGCTCGGCGACCAGGCCGCCGACCCAGTAGGGGATGCCGCACGCGGAGTACGAGGTGAAGTGCCCGCGCTCGAAGGCGACGATCTCCAGCTCCGCCGGGCCCTTGAGCCGCCGGGCCTGTGACGCGGCGGACATCCCCGCCGCGTCACCGCCGACCACCACCAGGCGTTCCCTCGTCGCCGCCATCGTCCGCACCGCCCCTTCGCCGCCGCCCACCGGATGGTGGACACGCTACGGCCGAACGGGCGTTCAGTCCCGCACGCCGGTCCCGGCGCCCCCGCCCGGGGTCGAGGGCGCGTCCGGAGCCGAGGGCGCGGCCGGGGCTGGAGGCGCCGTCCGGGCCGCCGGGACCGCGGTCTCCCGCGGCTCCGGCCGCTTCGCCGCCCCCGCGCCCCCCTTCGGCGCCGGGCCCGCTGCGCTCGTCCAGGGCGTCCGGCGGGCCGGGCGCGCTGCGGACCGGGCCGGGCGCAGCCTCCGGTACAGCCGGAACGCGAGCGCCACCAGCGCGGCGGCCAGGGCGAACGGCAGCACGGCGCCGACGGCCACCGTCAGATAGCGCACAATCCTGGTGAAGACCTCCCAGCCGCCGCGCAGGGCGCCCGTGAAGGTCGGCTCCTTCTTCTCCTCCCGCGCCGCCGGCTTCTGCGCCGGCTCGGTGACCTCCAGCGTGATCGTGCCCAGCGAGGTCTGGTCCTTCAGCGCCGTCTGCTGCGCCAGCAGCGACTCCAGGTCCGACTGACGCCGGCTCAGCTCGCTCTCGAGCATCACCACCTCGCTCAGCGCCGTGGCCTTGCCCATCATCTCCCGCACCCGGGCCACACTCGCCTGCTGCGAGGCGACCCGGCTGCCGATGTCGGCCACCTTCTCGGTGACGTCCTGTGCCTCCACCTTGCGGTGCAGGAGCGTGCCGCTGCCCTCCAGGGCGCCGAGCACCGCGTCGTAGCGCTCGCCCGGCACCCGCAGGGTGAGCGTGGAAGTCATCCGGCCGTCCTCGCGGCGCCTGGTCGACTCGCTGCCGACGTAGCCGCCCGCCCCGTCGGCAGCCGTGCGGGCCGCGGACAGCGTCTTCTGCACGTCCGGCGTCTCGATGCCGAGCGTCGCCGTGCGGATGACGTGGGGGCGGACGGCGGGCTGCTGCTGCCCGTTCTTGTCGGCGGGGGCGGTGCCGGGCGCCGCCGCGGCCCCCGGCGCCCCTTCCGGCGCCTTGCCGCCCTGGGCGGGCGCGACCGCCGCCTTGTCGCTCCCGGAGTGCCGGCCCTCGCCGGAGGCGCCACAGCCGGTGAGCGCGAGTGCCCCGGCCAGGGAGAGGGCGGCCGCCAGGGCCGCCGCGGAACGGTGCATCAAGTCAAACCCCCGGTATTGGGCTGGTGTTGCCCGTTGGACGTACAGGGTGCGGTCACGGGTTTCGCCCGGGCGGTTCCGGGCCGGTCCCGATGCGGTCACGGTCCGGCCTCGGCGTGCGGCCGGTGATCGGTCTGAGACGATGTGTCCATGCACGAAGCGGACATGCGTACGGATCGCCCCGGGCCGACCCGGCACGTCGTCGTCGTCGGCGGCGGCATCGCGGGCCTCGCGGCGGCCCACAAGCTGCTCGCCGAGGGCGTCCGCGTCACGCTGCTGGAATCGGGCTCCCGACTCGGCGGCAAACTCCGCTCGGGTGAACTGGCGGGCCTGCCCGTCGACCTCGGCGCCGAATCCCTGCTGGCCCGCCGCCCCGAAGCCGTGGGCCTCGCCCGGGCCGTGGGCCTCGGCGACGCCCTCCAGCCACCCGCCACCGCCACCGCCCACCTGTGGACCCGGGGGGCGCTGCGGCCGATGCCGCGCGGGCACGTCATGGGCGTCCCCGGCGACCTCGGACCGCTCGCCGCCTCCGGCGTGCTGTCCCCCGAGGGGCTCGCCCGGATCGAGGCCGAACCCACGCTGCCGCCCACCGAGATCGGCGAGGACGTCGCCGTCGGCGCGTACGTCGCCGCCCGGCTGGGCCGCGAGGTCGTCGACCGGCTCGTCGAACCGCTGCTCGGCGGGGTGTACGCGGGCGACGCCTACCGCATCTCCATGCGCGCCGCCGTGCCCCAGCTCTTCGAGGCGGCCCGTACGCACGCGCTGCTCGGTGACGGCGTATGCGACCTGCAGCGCCGCACACAGGACGGCCCCCAGCCGGCCGGACCGGTCTTCGCCGGCATCGACGGCGGCATCGGACGGCTTCCGGCGGCGGTGGCCGACGCCTGCCGCGCGGCCGGGGCCCGGATCGTGACCCACGCGCCCGTCCGCGAGCTGGTCCGTACGCCCGCGGGCTGGCGCGTCGTGACCGCCGCCGAGGCCGTCGAGGCCGACGGCGTGATCCTCGCGACCCCCGCCGGACCCGCGGCCCGGCTGCTCGAAGCGCTCGCCCCCGCCGCCGCGGCCGAGCTGCGCGGGGTCGAGTACGCCTCCATGGCCCTGATCACCATGGCCTTCCGCCGCTCCGAGCTGCCCGCCGCCCTCGCGGACGGCGGCGCGAGCGGGTTCCTGGTGCCGCCCGTCGACGGCAGGACCATCAAGGCCTCCACGTTCTCCAGCAACAAGTGGGCCTGGGCCGGAACCGATCCCGACCTCTTCCTGCTGCGCACCTCCGTCGGCCGCCACGGCGACGAGGCGGACCTGGCGCGCGAGGACGCGGAACTGGTCGAGGTCTCCCTCCGCGACCTCGGCGAGGCCGTGGGCCTCGCGGCCCGGCCGGTGGCCTCCACCGTCACCCGCTGGGAGGGCGGGCTGCCCCAGTACCCCGTCGGCCACCTCGCCCGGGTGGCCCGGATCCGCGCGGCCGTGGCGGCCCTGCCCGCCTTCGCCGTGTGCGGCGCGCTCTACGAGGGCGTGGGCATCCCGGCGTGCATCGCCGGCGCCGGCACCGCGGTCCAGGCGGTGGTCGCCGCCCTCGGCGCGGGATCCGCACCCCTGGCGCAGACCACTGATCAGCGCACGGGACAATAGGCACATGACTGCACCAGAGAAGATTCCCAACGCGGGGAAGAAGGCGAAGGACCTCAACGAGGTCATCCGCTACACCCTGTGGTCCGTCTTCAAGCTGAAGGACGTCCTGCCGGAGGACCGCGCCGGTTTCGCCGACGAGGTCCAGGAGCTGTTCGACCAGCTGGCCGCCAAGGACATCACCGTCCGCGGCACCTATGACGTCTCCGGCCTGCGCGCCGACGCGGACATCATGATCTGGTGGCACGCGGAGACCGCCGACGAGCTGCAGACCGCGTACAACCTGTTCCGCCGCACCCGGCTGGGCCGCGCCCTGGAGCCGGTCTGGTCGAACATGGCCCTGCACCGCCCGGCCGAGTTCAACAAGTCGCACATCCCGGCCTTCCTGGCCGACGAGGTGGCCCGCGACTACGTCAGCGTGTACCCCTTCGTGCGCAGTTACGACTGGTACCTGCTGCCGGACGAGGACCGTCGCCGCATGCTCGCCGACCACGGCAAGATGGCCCGCGGCTACCCGGACGTCCGCGCCAACACCGTGGCCTCCTTCTCCCTGGGCGACTACGAGTGGCTGCTGGCCTTCGAGGCCGACGAGCTCTACCGCATCGTCGACCTCATGCGTCACCTGCGCGCCTCCGAGGCCCGTATGCACGTGCGCGAAGAGGTGCCCTTCTACACCGGGCGCCGCAAGTCCGTCGCCGATCTGGTGGCCGGGCTCGCCTGAGACCTCCCCTGGGGGGAAGGGCCGGAGGAATGACCTCCTCCGGCGGATCGGGAGGCCCTGCCCCCGAAACGACGCAGCCGGACCCCGCCCGGAAGTTCAGACGACAAGCGGCAGCACCGCCCCGCGGGCAGGTGCTGCCCGGTCGTCCAGCGACACCGGTGCGGGCTCCGGATGCGGCGCCCACGTGACACGCCACGCGGCGGTGTCACCGTCAGGGTGCGAAAGGCATCGGACCGGGAAGCGAACGGCCCCCGGAGAGTGCCGGGTCAGCGGCCCCGTGGCCGGGGCACCCACCCCCGGTTGCCGCAGCCCAGCGCCGCCCGCAGCCCCGGGTCGGCGACGGCGCGCACCCCGCGCACGGCCACCGCCGTCAGCGACTCACCCGCCCCGTGCTCGCGTTCCAGGGTGTTCAGCAGCCGCTGCCCCGCCGGGGAGGCCCAGCGGGAGTACGGATGCGTCTCGAAGCGGGCGATGGCCAGGCAGCCCGCGCCCAGCACCAGCGGCAGGGCGAACCAGGCCAGGATGGCGGCCGGGGTGCTGCCACCCGTCGGGACGGCGAGCGCGGCGACGGCCATGGCGAGGGCGAGCAGGGTGGCCGCGCGGACGGCCCGTACCCCGTTGCCGACGCCGAGCAGGGTGCCGGCGGGCAGAGCCAGGCCCGCCTCGCCGAGCCGCTCCGCGAGGGCCCGTACCGCCGTGTCCGCCGCGACGGCCGACCGCAGCTCGGGCACCGGGGACTGCCCGTCGGGGCCGAACGCCCCGAGCACGGACCGCTCGTGCGGGTCCCGGCCGACCGGGTCGAGGACCGTCGCCCAGCCGGTGGGGGCCAGCAGCAGCCGCCGCTGTCGGTGCATGGACAGCAGCGTCAGGTCGGCCACCCGCGCCGGGCCGCCGGCGAGGTAGGCGGCCTCGTACGGGTCGAGTTCGGCGCGGTCGTGCGCGGCGGCGCCGGCGGGCGGTTGTGCGGCGTGGGCGGCGGCCCTGAGCAGGAGCGTGCACGACGTCAGCACCCCGGCCCAGGCCGCCAGCAGGAACAGAACCCAGAACATGGGTGAGTTCTATAGTCTGTTGATAGGCCCGGTCGAGGGTGCCGTCGCCGCAGAAACCGCCGTGACGCCGATGGCGAAGCGTCAGCAGCTGCTGCTGGAGCAGCTCGACCCGGACGAGCTGCTGCAGCTCGACCCGGAGGAACTGCTGCAGCTGGACCCGGACGAGCTGCCGCAGCCGGACCCGCCGGAACCGCCGCCGGAGCAGCTCGAGCCGCCGCTTCCGCAGCCGCCGCCGGGCCCGGCGCAGGAGGAGCCGGAACCGCAACCGGATCCCGCCCCGCCACCGTCGCTCCCGGCGCACCACACCACCGGCACGAACGCGGCGTCGGACGGCGACGAGGAGCCGGAGTGGCGCACCGGACGGGACCGCGACTGCGCAGCGGCCAGCCGGGTGCCGCGTGCGGCGGGCACCAACTGCCCGCGCAGGAAAGGGTCCCGCAGGCCGCGCAGCCCGAACAGCGCGGTCTGCACGTGCGGGGTCCGGTCGTTCGCGTAGTGGGCGCGGATCCCGCGCAGCGCCCGCCGTCCCGCCGGGGTGATCCGCCGGTTGGCCGCCGCGGCGCACAGCGCCCCGACCAGGACCCCGCCGAGCAGCACCGGAAGCACCTTGACGATGAACGGCACCTGCCCGTCGGGGTCCACCACGAACGCGACGAAGGTCAGCGGCAGCGAGAGCGGCACCAGCAGTCCGCACACCGTGGCCTGGACCAGGCCCCAGCGTCGCCAGACCCGCCCCCAGCCGGGCGGCGCGAGCAGCCCGCGGGCCGCCAGCCCGTCCCCGGTCTCCTGGACGGCCGGGTCGGTCATGGCCGCGTACCGCACCTGGTACAACCAGCCCGAGGGAGCCCCGGCGTGGGCCTGGAGCACGGCGCGCTCGGCCGGGTCGAGCGCCCGCGCCCCGGGCCGCACGTGGACGATGCCCGGGCCCCCGGCCATCAGCCGGCCGTCCCCCAGCATCGACACCAGGGCGGTGTCCACGACGGCGCCGGGTCCGCCCGCGATGAAAGCGGCCTCGGACAGGTCGTGGAGGAGGGGGGCCGGACCGGCCGACCGGGGCCGGGCCCGGTACAGGCCGAGGACGAGCAGGCCGCTGGAGGCGGCGACGGCGAGCCAGACCGCGAGGGCGAGCAGGTTCACGCCGCCCTCCCCACCAGGGCCCGGGCCCAGCGCACGACCCGGCGGGGCGGCCGGGCTCCGGCCCGCTCCCGCCACCACGCGGTGAGCCGGCGCCGGGCGGCGGGGTCGGCCGGCAGGTCCTGGATCAGCAGGTGCTCGGCGAAGTCCAGCGCGTCCCGGCGGTAGCCGGCCGTCATCGGGCGGCCCTTGGCATAGCCGAGGAACGCCGTGCGGTACGCCCCGCGGCCCCCGAGGATGCCGGGCAGCTCGGGAGCCAGCCGGGCCACCACGTCCGCCCGCTTGGCGGCCAGGGCCCGGGACTGCACCCGGATCCGCTGCCGGTCGAAACCCTCGGGAACCGGCGTCCCGGCCACCAGCGCCGACAGCAGGGCGGCCTGCCCCAGTCCCACCCGCGTCCGGACGTCCTCGCCGGCCTGCGGCTCGTGCCGGTCCTCCCGGGCCGCGGGCCGCGCGGCCGCCGCCACGGCCGGCCCGGCGGCCACCGCCGCGCGGATCGTCTCCAGCTCGGCCGCCAGCTCCGGCTCCGGCGGGAAGTCGGCGTCCCGCTCCAGCAGGACGCCCGGCGGATCCACCCGGGAGCGCAGGGCGGTCAGCAGCTCCAGCACCGCCGGCGGCACCGGGTGCGCGTGGGTGTCGTGCCAGACGCCGTCCCGTTCGACGCCGCCCGCCACGTGCACGTACGCCAGCGCCTCCAGGGGGATGGCGTCCAGCACGGCGAGCGGGTCCTCGCCGCGGTTGACCCGGTTCGTGTGCAGGTTGGCCACGTCGACCAGCAGCCGTACGCCCGTCCGCTCGACCAGCTCCGTCAGGAACTGCCCCTCGGTCAGCTCCTCCTCCGGCCACGAGAACAGCGCGGCGATGTTCTCCAGCGCCAGCGGCACGGGCAGCGCGTCCTGCGCGATGCGCACGTTCGCGCACAGCACGTCGAGCGCGTCGCGGGTGCGCGGCACCGGCAGCAGGTGCCCGGCCTCGAGCGCGGGCGAGGAGCTGCGGACGAAGGCGATGTGCTCAGTGACCAGCGGCGCCCCCAGCGCCACGGCCCGCTCACCGAGGGCCGCCAGCTTCGCCGGGTCGGGGCGGTCGGCGCCGCCGAGGCCCAGCGAGACCCCGTGCGGGACGAGGCGGACGCCGCGCTCGCGCAGGCGCAGCAGCGCCTCCGGCAGGTGGCCCGGGCAGATGTTCTCGGCCACCACCTCGGCCCAGTCCAGGCCCGGCAGCCGCGAGACCGCGTCCGCGATCTCCGGCCGCCAGCCGATGCCCACCCCCAGGTGTGCCATGGGCTTCATGTTCCCCACCCCCCTTGGGCACGCGGTTCGCGCGCCGTGTGCCGATGATGGCCCCGGCGGAGTCCGGCCAACCCAGAAGGGGGACTTTCAGAGCAACATTTGAGGTTGCGCCCGCGCGGCCGTCCTCACCGTCTGCGCGCGGCCGCCCCCACCGCCCCGCACGGCCGCCCTCACCGCCGGGCCCGCAGCGCCGGGTGGTCGGCGACCACCGTCGCGCTGCCCGGTGCGATCTCCGTGAAACCGGCGTCGCGGACCACCGGCAGCCCGCTGCCGCTCAGCTCCTCCCACCGTTCGCGCGGCGCCGTCCGTACGGCCAGCCGGAATCCGGCCGCCTGCCAGGCGGCCCGCTCCGCGTCCGCCAGCTCCCACCACGCGAGCTGGGCCGCGTGCCCGGCCTGGGCCATGGCCTTCCCGGCGGACATGGCGAGACCGGGGTTGAGCCACAGGACGGGCAGCTCCGGATCGTTGACCGCGTCGGCGGGCCGCGGGTCGTCGAGGTCGGTGCCGGACACCTGGAGCTTGGCCAGTTCCTTGGGCCAGCCGTCCAGGGGCACCGGCGGGAAGACCCGGACTTCCGAGGTGCCGCCGTGCACCGTGACGCCCGGCAGGGCGCCGGCCTTGCGCCACTCCGCACCCCGTGCCCGCCGGACCACCTTGCGGATCCGAGCGTCCTGCCAGTCCCGCACCGCCGCGGCCCACTCGCCCTCGCCCCGCGACCGCTCGTCGGTCAGCAGGACCAGCACCGCGCGGGCCGCCGTCTCCAGCGCGTCCGTCCGGGCCGGGGGCTCGGTCTTCTCGATCCGCACGACCAGCGGCAGGACGAACTGCGGGGCCTCGTCGCGCGGCGCGTGCTCCTGGCGGAAGGGGCTGTCCGCGCCGACCGCGGGCGCGTGCGGGGTGTCGTTCGTGTGCTGGCTGCTCATCCCGCCAAGGATGCCAGCCTCCCCCTCCCGGGCGGCCCCGCGGGGGGCCGGGTGCCCGGGCGGGCGGCGTCACCGGGGAGGCGGCCCGCCGACGTACGCGGGTGACGAGCCGCCCCGCACCAGGAGGCGGGGCGCGCCGCTCCCGTCCGCGGGGACGGACCGGACGTCGCCGTCGAGGCCGTAGCCGACGTTCGCCCCGTCCAGCCAGGCGGCCTGGTCGTCGACGCTGCGCGGCTCGGCCAGCGGCCGCTCCCGCATCGTCGCCAGGTCCAGGACGTACAGCCGCCAGGGTGCCCGGGTGTCGTCGGAGACCTTCTTCTTGAAGGCGAGGCGGGTGCCGTCCGGTGACAGCGAGGGGCACTCGGCGTTCTCGCGCAGCGCCTTCGCGGACCAGTCGCGCAGGTCGCCCTCGACGAGGTGGGTGCGGCCCCGGGTGGAGACGGTGGCGTAGAAGCGGTTGTCGTCCGCCGCGAAGCTGACGCCCCAGTAGTTGACGTCGGAGTCGTGGTGCCGCGTGCCGTCCAGGGTCAGCGGGATCTGCTCCATGGACTTGACCAGGTAGCCGGTGCGCAGGTCCAGGATCGCGGTCCGGGTGGAGAAGGCGGAGGTGTTGTAGGAGTCCCCGGTCGTGAAGGTGGTCCAGGCGAGGACCTGCCCCGAGGCGGAGACGCGGGCCCGGTTGGGGATGCCGGGCACGATCACCCGGCGCATCTCGCGCAACCGCCCGTCGAGGACGAGTGCTTCGGCGCGGGCCGGGACGCCGGGCAGCCTGCGCAGGCACAGGGCGTGTCCGCCCGCGGCGTGGAAGCGGTCGCAGGAGGGGCCCTCGGCCACGCCGGGGCCCTCGGGCGCGGACCGGCGGGCGACCCGTCCGGTGGCCGCGTCCAGGTGGTAGAGGCCGGGCTCGGCGAGGCCGAACGAGGCGGCGGCCCCGGCCGGCCGAGCCGGCCGTTCGCGCTGCCGCGCGTGCAGGACGTAACCGAGGGAGCCGCCCGCGAGGAGGAGGACGGCCGTGACGACGAAGGCGAGGCGCAGCCGCCCGTGGCGGAGGTTCATGAGGGCTCCGGGGTGGAGGTGCCGGCGGGGGAGGGGGAGGCTCCCGGGGAGGGCAGGACGCGCCGGGCGACCGCGAGCGCCGCGGCCAGCGCGAGGGCGGCGGCCCACAGGGCGGGGCGTTGCCCCCACAGGGTCCAGGCCGCGCCGAACCCGGCGGCGCCGACCAGCCGGGCCAGCGCCTGGCCGGTCTGCAGCAGCGCGATTCCACCCGCCCGGCGGGCTGCCGGGAGCAGCGGCGCGCCGAGTGCCATCAGGACCCCGTCCGTGCCGGCGTAGAAGACCCCGAGCAGGACCAGTACGGCGACGACGGACGGCCAGGAGACGGGCGCCAGCAACACGGCGTACGCGCCAAGCAGGGCACCGTGCCCGAGCAGGAAGGCCGGCCGGCGCCCGTAGCGGTCGGCGGCCTTGCCCGCCGGGAGGGCGAGCAGGAGGTAGACCGCGGCGGCGCCGAGCGGCAGCAGCGTGAACAGGGCGGGCGGCAGGTCGAGACCGCGCAGGAGCAGCAGGTAGAGGAAGGCGTCGCCGATGGTGGTGCCGCCGAGCAGGGCGGTGGCGTACAGGACGTGGCGGAACGCGGGGTCGCGCAGCGCGCCGGTCCCCCGCGGCGGCGGGGAGGTCGGCGCGCGTGCGGGGGCGGGCGCGTGCGCGGGGGCGCCCGCGTACGTGGGGGCGGCCGGGACGTACAGGGCGAGCAGGAGCACGCCGAGCAGGCCCGCGCAGAAGCTGACGGCGAAGACCGCGTCGTAGGCGTCGGCGGTGGCCCACAGCACGGCGAACGCGGCGAGCGGTCCCAGCAGGGCGCCCGTGGTGTCCATGGCGCGGTGCACGCCGAAGGACCGGCCGAGTGACTCCGGCGGCCCGCTGAGCGAGATCAGCGCGTCGCGCGGCGCGGTGCGGATGCCCTTGCCGAGCCGGTCGGCGGCGAGCGCCGCGGCGATCCCGGCGGTGGCGCCGCCGGCGAGGAGCAGCCCGAGCCGGGACAGCGCGGAGAGCAGGTAGCCGCTCCCCGCGACGCGCTTGTGGTGGCCGCCGCGGTCGGCGAGCCGTCCGCCGAGCAGCCGTACGAGCGCGGTCGCCCCGTTGAACATGCCGTCGAGGAAGCCGAACTGGAGGGGGGTGAGACCGAGTCCGAGGACGAGGTAGAGCGGCAGGACGGCCGTGACCATCTCCGAGGAGACGTCGGTGACCAGGCTGACCGCGCCGAGCACGAGGACGGCGGCGGGGACGCGCCGCCGGGCCCCGGGGGTGCGGGGCGGCGCGTCCGGGCGGCCGTTGGCGGCCAGGTACATCAGTGGCAGCTGTAGGTGGGGCTCGTGTCCTTGACCTGGCCGTCGGTGGCGACGTACGTCCAACCGAAGCCGGAGTCGGTGAAGTCCAGCTTCACCACGCCGTACGGGCCGCTCACCCGCTTCTGGCTGTTGGGCTGGACCTCTTCGATCGGGTAGGGCTCGGCGCCGCCCATCCCGCCGACGATCTGCACGATCCCGTCGGCGGTGGCCCTGCCGTCGGGGTCCTGCGGGGCGAACCGCTCGTAGTGGTGGTCGTGGCCGCCGAGGACGAGGTCCGCCTTCGCGGCGTACAGGAGCTTCCAGACCGGCTTGGAGACCGGGTCGTTGCCGTGCCCGCCGGAGGAGAACAGCGGGTGGTGCCAGTAGGCGGCGACGCACCGCTTGGAGTTGGCGGCGAGATCGGCCTTGAGCCAGTCGATCTGGGCGGACTCGTCGAAGGAGTTGGAGTCGAGGGCGATGAAGTGCCAGTTGCCCTCGTCGTAGCTGTACCAGCTCTTGCCCTGCGGGAAGGCGATGCTCCCGAAGTAGGACCGGTAGCCGGCGAGGGAGCCGGCCGGGTCGTAGGTCTCGTGGTTGCCCGGTACGGGGCGGGTCTTGGCCTTGAAGGCGCCCCAGCTCTTGTCGTAGTGGTTGCGGTAGTCCGAGAGCCGGGCGTCGTCGTACTGGTTGTCGCCCATCGTGAGGTAGAACCTCGGGTCGATCCGCTGGGCGAGCGCGGCGGTCTTCGGGTGCGCGCAGCCGCTGTCGGAGGCCGTGCACTGCGCGGCGATGTCACCGGCCGCCACGACCGTGAAGGCGCCGCCGGGCGGCGGGCCGCCGTCGAGGGTGCCGTACACCTCCGCCTCGAACAGCGAGTAGCCGTAGACGGTGCCGCGCGCGGTGCCGTGGATCCGCAGGTGGCGGCCCTTGCCGGCCAGGCCGGTGAAGTCGTCGACACCGCCGTTGCCGGCGGTCTCGGTGGCGAGCGCGGTCCAGGAGGCGCCGTCGGCGGACACCTCGACGCGGTAGGCCCTCGCGTAGGCCGCCTCCCACCTCAGGCGCACCCGCGAGACGGTGGCGGCGGCGCCGAGGTCGACCCGGATCCACTGCGGGTCCTTGCCCTCGGCGCTGGCCCAGCGGGTCGCCGGGTCGCCGTCGAAGGCGTTCTTCGCGCCGAGCGAGGAGGTCTCCACGGAGGAGGCGGTGGCCGGTTTCCCGCGCGATATGACGGGGTCGGCGGCGGCCCCGGCCCGTTCGGGCCAGGCGAGGAGCAGCCCGCCGACGAGGGCGAGCACGGCGGTGCCCGTGAGGAGGAGGGTGCGGACCCGGCCGCGGAACGAGGGGGAGGGCGAGGGGGATGGAGCGGAAGTGTTCAGGTGCATACCTGGACTCCCTGTCCTGGGGGCGGCGAGAGCTGGACTCTGGCGCGGAGCAGCGCGTCCCAACCCGCGCGCGGGCAGGGGGCGGTGCACGGCGGCCGGGTCAGAGCTCTCGCTGAGCGCGTCATGCCCACGGGGACGGGGCACCGCGCCAAGCCGCCGCCCGGGAGACTAACAGGAAGGAAAGTTTCCTACCAGACTCCCGGGTAGGCTCGTTCGCATGGACCAGCCGGACCCGGACCCGTCGTACTGCCCCGCCCCCGCCCCCGCCGCCCCGGACGGGCGGGTGGAGGGACCGCCCTACGCGGACTGCCTGGCGTGCGGCAAGCCCACCGAGTACGGGGTCGCCACCCCGGGCGTGGTGCTGTGCCCGGTGTGCGAGTGGCAGGAAGCGCAGCGCACGGCCTGCTCGGGCTGAGGCTCCGCGCGGGCGAATCGTTTCGCCGGATGCGTGGCGTCGCTACGTGCCGATCAGGTCGGAGACCTTCACGAACCGGAAGCCCCGCTTGCGCAGCTCCGGGACGATCCTGCGGACGGCCTCCTCGGTGACCGGCGCCGCGCTGCGCGTGCAGTGCATGACCACCACCGAGCCGGGCTTGACCCCCGCCAGCACCTGCTCGGCCACCGCGTCCGGGTCCGTGGCGAAGGCGTCCCCGCTGACCACGTCCCACTGGACGGCCGTGACCCCGGCGGTGGACAGCGCCCGCAGCGCCCGGTCGTCGTAGCAGCCACCGGGGAAGCGGAAGTAGGGAACGGTGTTGAGCGCGCCGGCCGTGCGGAACGCGGCGAAGGCCCGGTCCACGTCGGCGCGGGCGGCGGCGGCGTCCAGCGCGGGCAGGCCGTAGCAGGGGGAGGTGAAGGCGTGGTGGCTGTACGAGTGGTTCGCGACCTCGAAGTTCGGGTCGGTGCCGATGACCTTCGCCTGGTCCGGGTACTCCTCGGCCCAGCGGCCCGTCATGAAGATCGTCGACGGTACGCGGAGCGTGCGCAGGGTGGTGATCAGCCCGGGGTTGTCGAAGCGTTCGCCGCCGGCGGCGCGCGGTCCCTGATCGGCGGTCATGTCGGCGTCGAAGGTGAGCGCCACGGTCTTGTCGGTGTGCTGCCGCGCCCGCTCGAAGACGGCGGTCAGGCCGCCGGGCCCGGGCGCGAGGGTAGGCGGTTTGGCGGGGGCGCCGCCGCGCGGCGCGGCCCCGGCCGCCGGCGGCGCGCCGGACGCGGAGGCGGACGGGGAAGCGGACGCGGCCGGAGTTCCCAGCCGGGCCTCGCGGCCGGTGTCCGACGGACCGGCGCCGCCCCCGCATCCCGCGAGGGCGGCACCGAGGGCGGCACTGAGTGCGGCTACGGACGCCGCTTTGCGCACGGAAATGGTCACATGGGCAAAATATATGACTATGTGGCAAGGAGCCGTGCGCGGCACTCCCCTACGTCGAAGTCACCCGGGGGATAGCGCGGGCCGATGTCCTCCAGGTGTTCGAGGAGCAGCCTGCTGACCGCCCAGTCGCGGTACCACTTGCGGTTCGCGGGAACGACGAACCAGGGCGCGGCGCCGGTCGAGCAGCGCTCCAGGGCCAGCTCGTACGCCTCCTGGTACGCGGGCCACAGGGCGCGGGCGTCGATGTCGTCGGGGCTGAACTTCCAGTGCTTGTCCGGGTCGTCGAGCCGCGCCAGGAGCCGCTCGCGCTGCTCCTCGTAACCGATGTGGAGGAAGACCTTCACCACGGTCACGCCGTCGTCCGCGAGGGACTCCTCGAACCGGTTGATCTCCGCGTAGCGGCGCTCGACCACATCGCGCGGCACCAGTCCGCGCACGCGGGCGATGAGCACGTCCTCGTAGTGCGAACGGTCGAAGATGCCGATCTCGCCCGGCTCCGGGAGCGCTTTGCGCACCCGCCACAGGAAGGGGTGCGCCAGTTCCTCTTCCGTGGGCGCCTTGAAGGCCCTGACCCGGCAGCCGGACGGGTTGAGATGACCGGCCACGTGCTTGACGGTGCCGCCCTTGCCGCTGGTGTCCATGCCTTGGAGGACGAGCAGCAGGCGTCGCCGGTCACCCGCGGTGCTCGCCGCGTAGAGCCGCTCCTGGAGGGAGGCGAGTGCCTGCGACATCGCGGCGGTGGCCGCACGCCCGGCCGCCTTGTCCGGGGGCCCCGCCGGGCGCCCGCCCGGGTCGTGGCGGGCGAGGTCGACCGCACCGGGCGGCACGCGCAGCAGCTCCCGCAGCGGCCGCCCGGTCACTGCCACGGCCCCGTCACCGCGAAGGTGGTGCCCGGCGCGTAGGCGTTGACGTACATGGTCCGCCCGTCGGGGGAGAAGGTGACCCCGGCGAACTCCCCGTACTCCGGGGCGCCCGGCCGGCCGATGTCCTCGGCGTTGCGCGCCACCGGGTACACCTCGCCGCCGACGGTCACGCCGAACACGTACTGCGCCCCGCCGCCGTCCTCGCACACCATCAGCCCGCCGTCCGGGGCCAGGCAGATGTTGTCGGGTGAGTCCCCGGGCAGGAGGGCGGCGTCGGCGGCCGGGCCGAACAGCACGTCCAGCCGGAGCCGGGCGCGGACCGGGTCGTAGAACCAGACCTGCCCGTGGTGATCGGCGCCCGCGCCCTCGCGGCGGCGGGCGTAGCTGGAGACGAAGTGGACGCCGTCCCCGCCCCAGTAGCAGCCCTCCAGCTTCTGCGCGTGGGTGACCCCGCCCGGCCCGAAGTCCTGGAAGCGGATCCCGGTCCCGGCCGCCGAGGGGTCGGGTACGCGCACCCACTCCACCGGGAACTGCGCCCCGGGCCGGTCCACCACGGCCAGGTCCGCCAGGCCCGGCACGCGCATCGCCTCCAGCACGCCGCCTGCCCGCAGCGACCGCGGGCCGCCCAGCGGCCGGTCGGGCAGGAAGCGGTAGAACAGGCCGAAGGGCGGGTCGAAGGCGTCCTCGGTCTCGTAGACCGCCCCGCGGTACGGGTCCACGGCGACGGCCTCGTGCGCGAAGCGGCCCATCGCGGTCAGCGGGACCGCTCCCGAGCGGTGGGGCTCCGCGGGGTCCACCTCGAAGACGTAGCCGTGGTCCCGCGCGTAACCCGAGGAGCCCGCCCGCTCCTCGGTCTCCTCGCAGCTCAGCCAGGTGTGCCAAGGGGTCCGACCGCCCGCGCAGTTGACGGCGGTGCCGGCGAGGGCGACCCGCTCGCCGGTGACCCGCCCGTCCGGGCCGAGCTCCAGCGCCGTACAACCGCCCAGGGCCCCGGGGTCGTAGGTCAGCCCCGCGACGGCGGGCACGCGCAGGGCGGCCGTCGCGCGGTTCTCATGGTTGCGGACCAGCCGTACGCGGCCGCCGCCCGCGGCGAAGGCGGCCATGCCGTCGCAGTTGGCCGGGACGGCGCCCTCGCCGGAGCGCAGCGCGCCGCCCGCGCGCGAGAGCACCCGGTAGGAGAACCCGGCGGGCAGGTCGAGCAGGCCGCGCGGGTCGGGCAGGAGCGGCCCGTACCCGCGCGTCGGCCGGACGGCCGCGGCCCGGCTGGTGAACAGGGCGCCGAGCGCCCCGCTGAAGGCGATCCCGCCGGCGGCGAGCAGACTGCGTCGGGTGACGGACATCGGCAACTGGTACCACGGGGCGCCGCCCGCGCCGGGCCGCCGCGCCGGGCCGACCGCCCTGCCGCGCCGCCGCCGGCCGGTGCCCGCGCGGCCGGGTGCCCGACGCTGCCCGGACCCGGGGCGCGCCGCCGTGCGGCCCCGGGGCGCGCCGTCGGGCGGGGCCGGGGCGCGCCGTCGGGCGGGGCCGGGTGCGTGACGCCGTGCGGGGCCGGGTGCGTGACGCCGTGCGGGTCCCGGGGCGCCGTCCGGCGGTGCCGGGGGCCGGGGAGGGGGCCGGCGCGGGCCGGCTCCGTCCCGCCCGGCCGCGCCGGGTCCCGCGGGTGATCAGGCGAGCTCGGCGCTCAGCGTGATCGTCGTACCGGTCAGTGCCTGGCTGACGGGGCAGTTCTTCTTCGCGTCCTCGGCGGCGGAGGCGAACGCCTGTGCGTCCATGCCCGGGACATCGCCCCTCACCGTGAGGTGGATGCCGGTGATGCCCTCACCCGGCTGGAAGGTGACGTCGGCCTTGGTCTCCAGGCGGGCGGGCGGGTTGCCGGCGCCCGCGAGCGCGTGGGACAGCGCCATCGAGAAGCAGCTGGAGTGGGCGGCGGCGATCAGCTCCTCGGGGCTGGTCTTGCCGTTCGCGGCCTCGGTGCGCGCGGGCCAGGAGACGTCGTACGAGCCGAGGCCGGAGGAGTCCAGGGTGACGACGCCCTTGCCCTTCAGCAGGTCGCCTTCCCAGACGGTGTGCGCGTGACGCGTGGTGGCCATGGTGATCCCTTCGCAGAAGTGGAAACGGCCGGACACCCGCCAGGGCGCCCGGCGTCCCCAAACCTACTGCGACACCAGGGGCTTCGCGTCGCGCGCGAGCGCGGTGAGCCGCGATATGGCTCGGAAGTACTTCTTCCGGTAGCCGCCGCCCAGCATCTCCTCACTGAACAGCCGGTCGAACGGCACACCGGAGGCCAGCACCGGCACCTCGCGGTCGTACAGCCGGTCGGCGAGCACCACCAGCCGCAGGGCGGTCGACTGGTCCGGCACCGGGCCGACGTCGGTCAGGCAGACCGCCGTGATCCCGTCCGTCAGCGCGCCGTACCGGCTCGGGTGCACCCGGGCCAGGTGCTCGAGCAGGCCGGGGAAGTCGTCCAGGCTGGCGCCGTCGGTCGCGTACGCGGCCTTGGTGACCTGTTCGTCGGAGAACGGCGCCGGGGCCTCCGGCAGCCCGCGGTGGCGGTAGTCCTGCCCGTCGATCCGCAGCGGCCGGAAGTGCGCCGAGAGCCCCTGGATCTCCCGCAGGAAGTCCGCGGCGGCGAAGCGGCCCTCACCGAGCTTGCCGGGCAGCGTGTTGGAGGTCGCGGCCAGCGCCACGCCCTGCTCGACCAGCCGGCTGAGCAGGGAGGAGACCAGGACGGTGTCGCCCGGGTCGTCCAGTTCGAATTCGTCGATGCACAGCAGGCGGTGCCCGCCCAGGGTCTGCACGGTCTGCTGGAAGCCGAGCGCGCCGACCAGGTTGGTCAGCTCCACGAAGGTGCCGAAGGCCTTCAGCGCGGGATCGGCCGGGGTGGCGTGCCACAGGGAGGCGAGCAGGTGGGTCTTGCCGACGCCGTACCCGCCGTCGAGGTAGACCCCGCGCGGGGCTGCCGCGGCCGCGGGCTTCTTGCTGAACCAGCGCCGCTTGCCCGCTCCGCTCGCGTGCGCCCCGCCCAGGCCGGCCGCGAAGCCGCTGAGGACGGTGACCGCCTCCGCCTGGCTCGGCTGGGAGGGGTCCGGGTCGTAGGTGTCGAACCGCACGGAGTCGAAACGCGGGGGCGGCACCATCTCCGCCACCAGCCGTTCGGCGGGCACCCGGGGCTCGCGTGCGCACAGGGCCTGGGGGCCCGCATCGCCTGTCTGCGGCCGGCCGGAGGTGGCACTGGAGGGGGAGAGTGATGTCGACACAGCACTCAACTCTACGGGCCGTGGCACACTGCACCGATGCGACGCCTGTTCCCTGTGACCGATCAGACATCAGCTCCGTCCCTGGCCACGGCCGACCGGGAGTGGTCCCTGGACGATCTCGCGGAGGCGTACGCGTACCCCCGGCTGGACGACGGCGCCCACTGGCTGCGGGCCAACATGGTCTCCACCCTGGACGGCGCCGCCCAGCACGAGGGCCGCTCCCATCCGATCTCCGGCGAGACCGACATGCGGATCTTCGGCACCCTGCGGGCGCTGGCCGACGTGGTGGTCGTGGGAGCGGAAACGGTTCGCCAGGAGGGCTACCGCCCGGCCCGCGCCCGCGACGCCTTCGCCGCCCGCCGGGCTGCCGCCGGACAGGGCCCGGCCCCCGCCATCGCGGTGGTCACCGCCGGCCTCGACCTGGACTTCGGCCTGCCCCTGTTCACCTCCCCGCTGGTGCCCACCCTGGTCGTCACCGGGGCCGCCGCGCCCGCCGACCGGGTCGCCGAGGCCGTCCGGGCCGGCGCCGAGGTCGTGGTGGCGGGCGAGGGGGCCGCCGTGGACCCGGTCCGCGCCCTGCGGGAACTCGCCGGGCGGGGGCTGCGCCGTCAGCTGACCGAAGGCGGGCCGCGGCTGCTGGGCCAGCTGGTCGCCGCCGACGCGCTCGACGAGCTGTGCCTGACGGTCTCTCCGATGCTCGTGGCGGGGGACGCCCAGCGGATCGCGGGAGGGCCCAGCGTCACGGTTCCGCACCGGCTCGCGCCGGCCTCCGTGCTGGAAGAGGCCGGCTTCCTCTTCACGAGCTACCGTCGGATCTGACCAGGGGAGCGGAGCTAATCGTTCCGCTTAGCTTCTGCCGGACGCGAACCTGGGCACATATACCTGCGCAAGGCCCTGCGCGAGTGCGGGGCAGGATGGTTTCCGCAGGGGCCGGCCAGCCGGCCCCGGCCCATGAAGGAGAGGGCGTCCGTGTTCACGAGCGTATTGATGATCGAGCAGCCGCTGACCACGGTGGACGTGGACTTCGTCACCACCCTGCACGGAGACGACTCGGTCTCCTTCGTCGTCCTGATGCAACCCCGCGGTGACCAGGACCGACTGCTGCGCGCCATCGACGACGTGGCGCTCGGTGAGCTCCCCGAGGCCATCCGCGAGGGCGACCTGCCCGAGGGAGAGGCCGCCCGCGGCCCCGCCGAGCTGGCCCTGGAGCACTCGATGGCGGCCCTGCGCACGAAGGGCGCCAACGTCATCGGGCAGATCATCGAGGACCATCCGCTCGACAAGCTGAAGGCCGTCGTCGAGGAGACCGGCGCCGACGAGGTGATCGTCCTGACCGCCCCGCACTTCGTGGAGGAGTTCTTCCACCGGGACTGGGCCTCGCGCGCCCGTCACAAGGTCGGCGTTCCGGTGCTCAAGCTCTTCGCCCACAACGAATAGGCTGGGGCCGACAGAGCCCTCCGCACCCCCTCGACCCTGGAGCGAACTGAATGAAGCCCGGCCTGCCGACCGCCATGGAACGGCCCCACTTCATCGGCATCGGCGGCGCCGGCATGTCCGGCATCGCGAAGATCCTCGCCCAGCGCGGCGCGCGGGTCGCCGGCAGCGACAGCCGGGGGGAATCCGAGACCGCCCAGGCCCTGCGCGCCCACGGCGCCACGGTCCACGGCGGCCACGCCCCCGGCAACCTCGCCGACGACTCCACCTGCGTGGTCGTCTCCAGCGCCATCCGCGCCGACAACCCCGAGCTGGCCCGCGCCGCGGAGCTGGGCATCCCCGTCGTGCACCGCTCCGACGCCCTCGCCGCCCTGATGGACGGCCTGCGCCCGATCGCGGTCGCCGGCACCCACGGCAAGACCACCACCACCTCGATGCTGGCGGTCTCCCTGTCGGCCCTGGGCCTGGACCCCTCTTACGCCATCGGCGGCGACCTGGACGCCCCCGGCTCCAACGCGCACCACGGCGAGGGCGACATCTTCGTGGCCGAGGCGGACGAGAGCGACCGCACCTTCCACAAGTACACCCCGCAGGTCGCGATCATCCTCAACGCGGAGCTCGACCACCACGCGAACTACGCGTCGATCGAGGAGATCTACGAGTCCTTCGAGACCTTCGTCTCCAAGATCGTGCCCGGCGGCACCCTGGTCGTCGCCCACGGCCAGGAGGGCGCCGCCGAGATCGCCCGGCGGGTCGCGGGACGCGAGGGCCTGAACGTCGTCACCTACGGCGAGGAGGCCGACGCCGACGTCCGGATCACCAAGATCACCCCGCGTGGGCTGACCAGCGAGGTCACGGTCGTCCTCGGCGGGCGGATGCTCACCTTCACCGTCTCCGTCCCCGGCCGCCACTACGCGCACAACGCCGTCGCGGCCCTCGCCGCCGGCGTCGCCCTCGGCATCCCCGCGCACAACCTGGCCTCCGCCCTCGGCAAGTACACCGGGGTCAACCGCCGCCTCCAGCTCAAGGGCGAGGCGGCCGGGGTCCAGGTCATCGACTCCTACGCGCACCACCCCACGGAGATGACCGCCGACCTCGAGGCCATCCGCGGCGCCGCCGGGGACTCCCGGATCCTCGTCGTGTTCCAGCCGCACCTGTTCTCCCGCACCCAGGAGCTCGGCCGGGAGATGGGCCGGTCCCTGGCCCTGGCCGACGCCTCCGTGGTCCTGGACATCTACCCGGCCCGCGAGGACCCGCTGCCCGGCATCACCAGCGAGATCATCATCACCGCCGCCCGGGCCGCGGGCGCCGACGTCACCGCCGAGCACGACAAGAGCGCCGTCGCCGACGTCATCGCGGGAATGGCCAAGCCCGGTGATCTCGTTCTCACGATGGGCGCGGGCGACGTCACGGACCTTGGTCCGGCCATCCTCGCCCGCCTGTCGAACTGAGGGAGCGCAAGAGTCATGTCGTACGAGGTCGAGAAGACGGACGAGCAGTGGCAGGCGGAGCTGACCCCGTCCGAATACCAGGTGCTGCGCCTCGCGGGCACCGAGCCGGCCTTCCGCGGTGAGTACACCGACACCAAGACGGAAGGCGTCTACTCCTGCCGCGGCTGCGGCGCCGAGCTGTTCCGCTCCACGGAGAAGTTCGATTCGCACTGCGGATGGCCGTCCTTCTACGACCCGAAGGACACCGAAGCGGTCGAGCTGATAGCCGACATCTCGCACGGCATGGTCCGCACCGAGGTCCGCTGCGCGACGTGCGGCTCCCACCTGGGCCACGTCTTCGAGGGCGAGGGGTACCCGACCCCCACCGACCAGCGCTACTGCATCAATTCCATCTCGCTGCGCCTGACCCCGGCCTCCGACGGCACCTGACCCGCAGCGGCACCGGAGCGGGCCCCCGGCACCAGGCCGGGGGCCCGCTCAGGTACGGGGGGCTCCGGGCGGGTCCCGAGGGGGTCTGCCGCCCGCCGCGCGCGCCACCGATAGCACGTTCCGGCCGCGGAAGACACCTATCTGTTTCCCCGGGATGGCTGGTTATGATCGGCATCCTCATATCCCGCCGCAGTCGGCCCGGTTGTGGCAGGTCCGGCTGTCCGGCTGCCCCCGCCGCCCCGTTCCCGAGGTCCGATGTCTCCGATAGAACCCGCCGGCGTCCCCGGGCGGCCGACGGCACGACGCCGGCGCCGGGTGCGGCTGCGCACCCTGCTCGTCTGGCTGGCGGTGATCCCCACCGCGGCGATGGGCACCCACGTGGTGGTGACGGCCCAGCGGTTGCTGGCACAGTCCGCGCACCTGCGGGCCGATGTCGCGGCCGCCGAACGGGTCGGCGTGCCCCTCTACACGCTCATGGTCGACCTGCAGGCCGAGCGGACGACGACCGCCGGGCTGTGGGCGGGTACCGCCGGGGCCGAGGAGGAGCTGCGGGTCCGGCGCCAGGCCACCGACCACGGCGTGAGCGCCTTCCGCCGGCTGGCGGCCCCCGGCAACGCCTCGTTCGACGACGTGAACCGGCGGCTGGAGGGCTTGGCCGCGTACCGCCAGCGCGCGGACGCCCGCACCGGCGGCGCCGACGGCACCCTCGCCTACTACACCGGGGTGATCGACGCGGTCATCCGGGCCTACCAGCACGAGTTCGACCACGCGGACGACGCCGCCCTCGTCCAGGAGAACCGACCGGTGGTGTCCCTGCTCGCCGCCACCGAGATGCTGGCCCGCGAGGACACGATCCTGTCCCTGGCCGGACCGTCCAGGCAGCTCAGCTCCGCCGACTTCGAGCAGTTCGTCAGTGTGGTGGGCGCCCACCGGCACCTGTACGAGACGTGGATCGTGCCGTACCTGCCCGAGCGCGACCGGCGGTTCTACGAGCGGATCGTCGCCTCCCCGGACTGGCAGACCAAGCTCCGCATCGAGAGCGCGATCATCTCCGGGCACACGGACGTCGCATCCGGCGTCAGGCTGCCCGCGGAGGTCGGCGGCTGGCGGTCCGCGCACGCGAACTTCTCGGTGCAGACGGCCACCCTCACCGTCGACCGGGCGCGCACGGTGCTCGCGCTCGGCGAGGTCAGGGCCGCGGAGCTCGACACCGAGGTGGCCTGGCTCGTCGGGGGAAGCGGCGGCGGACTGCTCGCCGTCCTCGCCGTCGTCGTGTTCACCACCCGGTCGCTGCTGCGCCGGCTGGACGACCTGCACGAGCGCACGGTGGCCGTCGCCGAGGAGACCCTGCCCGACGTCGTCGCCCGGCTCCGGCGCGGGCAGCCCGTCGACGAGCGGCTCCTGCCGGCGGTGCGCGGGGACGGGGACGAGGTCGGACGGGTCAGCGACGCCTTCGCCCGGGCCGTCGCCGTGTCGGTCGACGGGCACCGGCAGCTCGCGGCCGAGCGCCACGGGTTCGGCCTGTTCGCCACGGGCATCGCCTCGCGCACCGGCAACCTGGTCAGCCGTCAGCTGAGCCTCACCGAAGACCTCCAGGACACCTTCGGCCACGACGAGGCCCTGCTCGCCCAGCTGATGCGCGCCGATCAGCTCACGGTCGGCATGCGGCGGCAGATCGAGAACCTCCTCATCCTGGCGGGCGGCGAGGTCCCCGACCCGCACACCGAGCCCATGCGCATCGCCGACCTGCTGCGCGAAGCGGCTGCGGAGGTCGAGGACTTCCGGCGCATCGAGCGCCACGCCCTGGACGAGATCAGTGTGGAGCCGCACGCGATCAGCCAGATCAGCCACCTGCTCGCCGAGCTGCTGGACAACGCCACCCGGTTCTCCCCGCCGCGCTCGAAGGTGGTCATCCGGGCGGAGACGGTCGCGGACGGCCTGTCGGTGGAGATCGAAGACCGCGGACCGCGGGTGAGCCCCGAGCGGTACGAGGAGATGAACGCGCGCCTGCACCAGGCGCCGCCGTACTCCGTCCTGGCCGAGAACGCGCACCGGCTCGGGCTCTTCGTGGTGGGCCATCTCGCCGACCAGCTCGGCGCGGCCGTCACCCTGCGCCGCTCGGTGTACGGAGGGACCTCCGCCGTGGTGGTCCTGCCCGGGGGACTCCTGGTGGCCGCGGCCGACGGGGAAGCGCCCGGGACCGCGCCCGCGCCGCCCGAACCGTCCGCGCCGCCGGTCCAGGAGCCGCCCGCCCTCCCGGCGCCGCGCCCCTCGATGGAACGCCGGCCCGGACCCGTCGCGCACACGGCCGCCGGACTGCCCACCCGCCCGGTGAAGCCCGCGCCCGTGACGCCCGTGCCGGTGTCCGCGGCCGCCCCCGCCCCCGATGTCCGGCCGGCCCTGCCGGCCGCACCCGCGCGGCCCTCGCTCCCCGAGCGCGTCCCGCAGACCCACATCGCCGAGCAGCTCCGGACGCCCCGCGCCCCGGAGGCACCCCCGAGGCCGGACGCGCAGACGCCCGAAGAAGTGGCCGACGCCTGGGCCGACTACGAACGCGGGACCCAGACAGTGGAAGAAGAGATCCGACGGGAACGGCCATGACCACCTCATCGAACGCAGCGACCGACACCGCCATCTACGGAGTCCTGGACAACAACCTCAACCGGATCGCCGGCATCCAGGGGGCGGTGCTGCTGTCCAACGACGGCATCAAGCGCAGCGCCTACCTGCTGGACGAGCCCCAGGCCGAGCGCATGGCGGCCGCCGCTTCCGGCATCGCCGCCACGATGAAGGCGATGTCCCGGGAGGTCGGGGGCGGCCGTGTGATCCGCCAGCTGGTCGAGATGGACGACCGGTACCTGTGCATCGTCGGATGCGGCGAGGGAAGCACGCTCGTCGTGGTCACCTCCCGCAAGGCGCGCCTCGGCGAGCTGGGCGGTGAGGCCGTACGGACCGCCCAGGCGCTCGGCGAATGGCTGGGCACCCCGGAGCGCGGCCAGCTGCCGACCGCGTAATGCCGCAGGACGAGCCCGGGCCCGCGCCGCGCCGCCGCCGCACGCGGCTGTACGCCCTGACCGACGGGCGTACGGCCGCGCCGCGCACCGGCCTCACCATGGACACCACCGTCACGGCGGCGGCCGACGCGCGGACCCGGGGCGGCCTGCCCACCGAGTGGCGGGAAGTCCTCGCCCTCTGCGCGCCACCCGGCGGCCTGGCGGTCGCCGAGGTCGCGGCACGGATGCACCTGCGCCTGACCCCGACGACGCTGCTCCTGGGCGAACTCGCGGACCGCGGGCTGATCCACCACCGGCCGCCCCTGGACGCTGCCGGGACCACCGACGTCCACCTGCTCATGAGAATCAGGGACAACCTTGCCCGGATATGACAGTCCCGTCCCGCGGGAAGCGGCCCCCGTCAAGATCCTCGTCGCCGGGGGGTTCGGGGTCGGCAAGACGACACTCGTCGAGACCGTCTCCGAGATCGAGCCGTTGCGGACGGAGGAGCGGCTGACGGCCGCCGGTGTCGGCGTCGACGACCTCGACGGCATCGAGTCCAAGTCGGCGACCACCGTGGCGATGGACTTCGGCCGCCTCACCCTCACCGACGCCGGCGTCGTGCTCTACCTGTTCGGCACGCCGGGCCAGGAGCGCTTCTGGTTCCTGTGGGACGACCTCCTCGACGGAGCGCTCGGCGCGATCGTCCTGGTCGACACGCGGCGCCTGGACCGCGGCTTCCCCGCGGTCGACTTCTTCGAGAGCCGGGGACTGCCGTTCGTGGTCGGCGCGAACTGCTTCCACGGCGAACAGCTCTACACCGCCGAGGAGATCGCGGCGGCGCTGCACCTGCGTGACCCCCGCACCCCCGTCCTCATGCTGGACGCCCGCTCCCGCCCCGACGTGCGCGCCTGCCTGCTCGCGCTGCTCGACCGGCTCATCGCGGACGCGGCGGCCGCGGCGACGGCCTGACCGCACGGGCGCCGTCACCGCGGCCGTACCCGGCGCACCGAGGCCAGGTAGTCCGTCAGGGTCCGCTGCGCGGTCCAGCCCAGGGACCGCGCCCTGGTCGTGTCCAGGACCACCGGGTGGGCCAGCTGGTCCACCGCGTAGCGGCTGAGCGCGGGTTCGGCCGTCGGCAGCGCTTCCGCGCACCGGGCCGCCGCCCGCGCCACCGGCAGCGGCAGGTGGCGGATCCGGGCCCGCACCCCGTGGGCCCGCAGGACCTCCGCCACGGCCGGGTCGCGGGCGTACGGACGGGCGTCGGCCACGTTGTAGGCCCCCGCCGGCCAGCCGGCCGCGGCCAGACAGGCGTCGGCGAGGTTCTCCACCGCCGTCAGACTGAGCGGGACGTCCGGGCCCGGCAGCAGCAGGGTGCCGGCCCGCACCCGGGAGAGCAGCCGGGGCAGCAGCTGGGTGTCGCCCGGGCCGTACACCGCCCGCGGGCGCAGGACGACCGCACCCCCGGCCAGGGCGAGGGCCTCGCCCGCCGCCTTGGTGCGGCCGTAGGCGTTCAGCTGGCCCGCGCGCGGGTGGTCCTCGGTGACCAGGCTCCGGTCGCTGCGCGGGTCGTAGACGCTGGCGCTGCTCACCCAGACCACGGGCCGGCCGCCCGCCGCCCGCAGCAGCCGCCGCGTACCGTCCACGTTGACCGCGTGCATCAGCGCCTCCGCCCGGGAGCCGGGCGCCGGGTCGCCGACGGCGGCCGCGCAGTGCACCACCAGGTCCACCCCCGTCAGGTCGGGACCACCCCGGGCGGCGTCCCAGAAACGGTGCTCGCCCACCGGGCCGGGCCGGCGGCCCACGCACACCACCTCGGCCCCGCCCGCGGCGGCCGCCCGCGCCACGTGCCCGCCGCAGAAACCGCTCGCCCCGGTGACCGCGATCCGCACGCTCATGCGCGGGCCTCCACCAGCAGCGTCCGCCAGCCCGGCAGGGCCGCCCGCCGGTCCACCCGGGCCCGCGTCACCACCGGCCGGGCGGGGGCCAGCGCCGCCAGTACATCGGCCAGCTGCGCCTCGGCGAGCCGCGCTCCCGGGCAGGCGTGCGGTCCGGAGCCGAACACCAGCCGGGCGGTCTCCGGCCCGGCCGGGCACCGGGCGTCGGGGTCCCGCCGGTGCGCCCCGGCCGCGTGCCGGGCGACCAGCAGCAGCCGGTCGCCGCCCCGCACCGGGCAGCCGCCGACCTCGCCGTCCGCTGCGGCCACCCGCGGCAGCAGCGGCGAGGCCGCGGTGACCCGCAGCAGCTCGGCCGCCAGCGCCGGGCGCGAGGACTGCTCGGCGGCCTGGTCCCACAGGCCGGCGTCGGCGCACCAGGCCACCGCCCGGGGCAGCGCCGCCACCGTGGTGTTCACGGCGGCCACGGCCACCATCGCGGCCAAGGCGCCGTCGATCGGCGGTCGCGGGCCCGTCGTGCCGTCGATCACCGGCCGCCCCGGCGCCGGCGTCAGCAGCTCGCGCAGCCGGGCGGCGGCGCGGGCGGCCGCGGCCCCGGCGCCCGGGCGGCGCGGCCCGGGCAGGTGGCTGCGTACGGAGGCGGCCGCCGCCTCGGCGGCCGCCTCCGCCACGGCCCGCGGATCGGCGCCGGTGTCCAGCAGTGCGCACACCACCGAGCCGGCCAGCTCCCGGGCGAGCCCGACCACGTCCACCGCCCCGCCGTGCGCGAGGGGTTCGAGACGCCGGGCGAGCAGCGGCTGCCACCCCGCCCGCAGCCGGGCCACCCCGGCGGCCGAGAGCTGCCCGGCCAGGTCCCGCCGGTCCGACCGGTGCCCCCTGCCCTCCTGGTCGAAGAGCACACCCCCGTCGCCCGCCAGGGCGGAGCGCGCCGCGCCGCCCGTGGTGCCCTCGGCGGTCCGGTCCAACGGCAGCCGGGTCAGCGCCTGCCGGTAGGCGTCCGCCCCGTGCACCAGGAGGGTGCCGCCGATCCGGCGGACGGGCCGTCCGCGGGTCGCGGCGAGCAGTCCGAACAGCACGGGGTGGCTGCCCAGGTAGACGCGGCGGTCGCGCCGCCGGGCCCGGGCGTGGGACGGGTCGTTCATCGGCTGCGCGCTCCATGGGACGGCGGGGGCGGAAAGGGGACGGGCGGCCGGGCCGCCGGGCGCGGGGGTCATGGCGTCGGGCCGAGGCGCCGAGCCGCCAGGGCGGAGGCGGCCACCCGGTCCGGTTTGCGCGAGCGCCCCGACAGGGGGATGCGCGCGAAGACGAGGGCGTCGGGGCGCGCCGCTCCCATCCGGCGCAGCGGCTCCGACAGGGCGCCGCGCAGCCCGTGCTCGTCCGCGCCGCGCCCCGGCTGCACGACGGCCACCAGCCGTTCGTCGCCGTCGCCCGCCGGAACCCCGACGAGCACGGCCAGCTCGACCCCCGGCACGTGCAGGGCCGGCTCGTACAGCCCCGGATAGATGTTCTCCGCCCGGCGCAGCACCATGTCCTTGCACCTGCCCTCCAGGACGATCCGGCCCGCGCCGTCCAGCCGCGCCCGGTCGCCCGTACGGACCCACGCGTCGGGCTCCTCGCCGAGGTAGCGGTGCCGTACCGCTGCCCCGGTCAGCAGCAGTTCGCCGTCGGCGCCGGTCCGGGCGATGACCCCCGGCAGCGGGGTGCCGACCAGGTCCCCCGGGCCCTCGAAGGCGGACTTCTCCCGGGCCTCGACGGCGGCGGCCGGGAAGAGTTCGGTGAGCGCGTACACCCCCCAGGCCCGGGCCGCTCCCGCTTCCCGTACCCGCTCCAGCAGGGCGGCGTCGGCCGGGGCCGAGCCCGTCCAGACCCGGCCGTGGAAGCGGGCTCCCGCGTCCAGCGCGTCCCGCAGCCCGGGCGGGGTGAGATAGGTGTCCTGGGGGCGCAGCCGGTGGAGCTGGCGGGCCAGCACCCGGGGGTCGCGGGCCGGGAGCGCGACGGGGGCGCCGCACGTCAGCGAGGGGACCAGGACGAAGAAGGTGCCCCCGAGCACGGGCTGGTCCGGGGCCGCGTCGAAGAGGGAGGCGACGCTGGCCATCCCGGCGGCCAGGCTCGACCGGGTGTGCACCACGGCGCGCGGCCGGCTGGTGGTCCCGGAGGTGAACACGATCACCGCGTCCCCGTCGTGGTCCCCGTGCACCGGGACCCCCGTCCGGGCGGCCCCGAGGTCCAGCGCGGGCGCGCAGCCCGGCAGCCTGGGTCCGACGGTGGCCACCGGGCCCAGCCCGGCCAGGTCGGGCAGGGCGAGCCCCGCCCGGCGGGCCAGTGGCCGGGCCCAGCCCGCCACCGCCTGCGCGGCCGCGTCGGCCAGCACCAGCGCGGGCCGGGCCAGGGCCAGCCGGGCGCGCAGCACGTCCGGTCCGGCACCCGGGTCGAGCACGGCGCCGCGCAGCCCGAGCCGCCACAGGGCCAGCAGGACCGCGAGGGCCCGGGGGCCGGGCCGTACCGCGACCCCGACGGTGTCCCCGGCGCGCAGCCCGCGCGCGTGCAGGCCGGCGGCGAACGCGTCGGAGAGTTCGGCGAGTTCCCCACGCCGGGCCCGGACCCGGGTGGCGCCGGTACGGCCGGCGGTGAGCACGGCCGGGCGCTCGGGGCGACTGCGCAGCGCGTGGTCGAGGCGGTCGAGCATCAGCGGGGGTCCGTTCCGTGCGTGCCGCTGCCCTGGTCCAGGTACCAGCGGGCGGTGCCGCGGATCCCGTAGGCCCGCAGGCGCCGCGTGGAGTTCTCCACGACCATCTCCCGGCAGTGCGCGATCCGGTCGGTGTGGCGGCGTACGGCGTTGAGGAAGAGCCGGTCGGTGGGCGAGGGCCGGCGGGGCATGCCGCCCACGGCCAGGTACAGCTCGGCGGTGATGGCCATGTTGTTCCCGGCGTGCATGCGGTACGGGGCCCGGAACCCGTTGCGGCGCGCGTGCCCGGGCCGCAGTCGGCCGAACAGCGCGGCGAGCGCCACGAGCACGGCGAAGCCGGCCCGGCCCAGCGGGCCGTGCTCGTCGCGCCGGGCGACGATCCGGCCGCACACCAGCCCGGGCCGGCGGGTGAGGGCGGCCCGCGCGGCGGCCGTCCAGCCGGGCCGGGGCAGGCAGTCGGCGTCCGTGCGCGCGAGCAGGGCCGCGCCCCGCGCGATCGCGTACCGGAAACCGGTGTCGACGGCCGAGCCGACCCCCTTCTCCGGCTCCTCGATCACCTCGACCGGGAACGGCGCGCCCGCCGCGAACTCCCGGGCGATGCCGGCCGTCCGGTCCGCCGAGGCGTTGTCGACGACGAGCAGGGTGAAGTCGCGGTCGCGCTGGGCGGCGAGGGCCTGGAGGGTCTGCGCGAGGCGGGCCTCCTCCTCGTGCGCGGGCACGACCACCCACAGGGACGGGCTCACGACTTCTCCCACACCATCGTCATGATGCTGATGCCTCCGCCGAGTCCGACGAACAGCACCCGCTGCCTCGGCTCCAGCTCCCCGAACACCCGGTCCAGCTGGACGCCGATGCTCGCGCTCGCCACGTTGCCGAGCTCGGGCACCGTCACCACCAGCTTCCCGGCCGGCACGCCGGTCAGCTCCGCGAACCGCTCCAGGTACGGCACCGTCACCTGGTGCACCAGCACCTTGGCGAAGCCGTCCCAGTCCATCGCGGTCCGGTGCAGGGTCCGGTCGATGACGGCGGTGCCGACCTTCTCGAAGACGCCCCGCAGTTCGTGCCCGTCGCCGCGGAAGTAGGTGTGCTCGTCCCCGCGCGGGTGGCGCGAACCGCCGCCGGGGATGCCCCCGACCTCCCAGTGCTCGGAGTGGGTCTCGCAGTCCACGTCGAGGATCCCGCCGCGCTCCACGGCCTCCACGACCACGGCGGCCCCCGCGTCCCCGAAGGTGTAGCCGGCGAAGCCGCTGCGGAACTCCGCCGCACCGGCCGGGTCCCTGCGCACCGCCCGGCTCGGAGTCTCCCCGGTGACCACCAGGGCCCGCCGCGCCCGCCCGGCCAGGACCATCGACCGGGCGAGGTCGATGCCGTTCACGAAGCTGTTGCAGGCGTTGGTGACGTCCAGGGCGTGGGCCCGCGAGCCCAGCTCGGCCTGCACGATGTGCGCCGTGGCGGGCTCGACCACGTCGCGGGAGGCGGAGGCGAAGAGCAGCAGGTCGATGTCGAGCGGGCTCAGCCCGGCGGCGTCCAGCGCCCGGCGGGCGGCGCCCACGGCGAGCGTGGAGGCGTACTCCCCGGGCCCGGCGACGCGGCGCGAGACGATCCCGGTGGCCTGGCGCAGCAGCTTGGGCGGCAGTGTGAGGCCGGCGCGCAGGGCCACCTCGCGCTGGAGGGAGTCGGAGGAGAGGACCTCGGCGGGCAGCAGGCTGCCGACGGCGGTTATCCCGGCGCGCGGCCGCCGGTCAGGTGACTTCAAGGGCATGCCCCCACCCTGGCAAGCCGGCCCGTCCCGGGCCTGAGTACGGATGCTCAGATCGGAGCACGGGCCGGATGAGTACTCCCGCACGGGGCGCTGACCTCGAAGTGGACTGCTGCCGAGGGCTGTTGCACGGCGGGTGGTTCACCTACCGTCTTCGCCAGACGCGCGGGCCGCCGGCCGTGACCACTGGCGTTCTCCGGCTGTACGGCCATGTGTCGGACAAGGATCTCCGTCCGGTTCCCGGGGGGCGCTGTCCTTGGGGCGCCCCCGCCCCTCACCCCGCAGAGGTCGTCACGCCATGGCAGAACTCAACCGTCGCAGGTTCCTGAGCATCGCCGGCGGCGCCGCCGCGCTGACGATGCTGAACGACAGCATCGCGCGGGCCGCCGCCGTCCGGGCCCAGGGCACCACGGGCACGATCCGGGACATCGAGCACATCGTCGTCCTGATGCAGGAGAACCGCTCCTTCGACCACTACTTCGGCGCGATGAAGGGCGTCCGGGGCTTCGGGGACCCGCGGCCGGTCCTCCAGGACAACGGCAGGTCCGTCTTCCACCAGTCCGACGGGACCAAGGACGTCCTCCCCTTCAACCCGCGCGTCGCGGACCTCGGGATGCAGTTCCTCGAGGGCCTGGACCACGACTGGGCGGGCGGCCACCGGGCCTACAACAACGGCAAGTACGACAAGTGGGTCCCGGCGAAGACGGCCACCACCATGACGTACATGACCCGGAACGACATACCGTTCCACTACGCCCTGGCCGACGCCTTCACGGTGTGCGACGCCTACCACTGCTCCTTCATCGGCGCCACCGACCCCAACCGCTACTACCTGTGGACGGGCCACACCGGCAACGACGGGACCGGCGGCGGCCCCGTCCTGGGCAACCAGGAGGCCGGCTACGGCTGGAAGACCTACCCCGAGCGGCTGGAGGCGGCCGGCGTCTCCTGGAAGGTCTACCAGGACATCGGCGACGGCCTGGACGCGGCCGGCCACTGGGGCTGGATCAACGACGCCTTCCGCGGCAACTACGGCGACAACTCGCTGCTGTACTTCAACTCCTACCGCAACGCGGCGCCCGGAAGCCCCCTGTACGAGAAGGCCCGCACGGGCACCGACGTCAAGGCGGGCGACGGGTACTTCGACCGGCTGCGCGCCGACGTGGTGAACGGCCGCCTGCCGCAGGTCTCCTGGATCGCGGCCCCCGAGGCGTTCAGCGAGCACTCCAACTGGCCGACGAACTTCGGCGCCTGGTACATCTCGAAGGTGCTGGACGCGCTGACGGCCGACCCGGCGGTGTGGGCGAAGACCGCCCTGTTCGTCACCTACGACGAGAACGACGGCTTCTTCGACCACGTGGTGCCGCCGTACCCGCCCGCCTCCGCGGCCCAGGGCCTGTCCACGGCGAGCGTGACCCGCGACCTCTACCCGGGCGGCGGCGGTTACGCGGCCGGTCCCTACGGGCTCGGGCCGCGCGTCCCCATGATCGTGGTGTCCCCGTGGAGCAAGGGCGGCTACGTCTGCTCCGAGACCTTCGACCACACCTCGGTGATCCGGTTCATGGAGAAGCGCTTCGGCGTGCAGGAGCCCAACATCTCTCCGTGGCGCCGCGCCGTCTGCGGGGACCTGACCTCGGCGTTCGACTTCACCCGGGCGGACGCCGCGCCGGCCGCCCTGCCCTCCACCGCCGGATACGTCCCGCCGGACAGGAACCGCCACCCCTCCTACCACCCGACCCCGCCGGCCACCGGCACCCTGCCCCGGCAGGAGGCCGGATCCAAGCCGACCCGGGCGCTGGGCTACAGCCCCTACGTGGACGGCGCCCGCACCACTTCCACCGGCACGTTCACCCTGACCTTCTCCTCCGGCCCCACCCTCGGCGCCCACTTCCACAGCACCTCGGGCAACCGGACGGACGGCCCCTGGCCCTACACGGTCGAGGCGGGCAGGACCCTCTCGGACACCTGGAGCACCAGCAGCTCCACCGGCAACCGGATCGACCTCACCGTCTGGGGGCCCAACGGCTTCCTGCGCACCTGGAAGGGCCCGACGAAGACGGCCGGCCCCGAGGCCACGGCCCGCCACGTGGACGCCACCGGCAACCTGGCCCTCACCCTGACCAACCCCGGCGCCGTCGCGGTGAACCTGACGGTGACCAACGCCTACGGCGGCGCGGCGCAGACCCTCCGGGTCGCTCCCGGCGCCACCCTCTCCCACACGGTGGACCTGCGCGGCACGGCCCGCTGGTACGACGTCACGGTCGTCTCCGACCGGGACGCCGGCTTCCTGCGCCGCTTCGCCGGCCACGTGGAGACGGGCGCCCCGGGCCTCTCGGACCCGGCGATCAAGACCGTCTGAACGCCGCCCGCCCGCCACTCGCCCGCGGGACCGGCGCCGCCGCCGGGGCCGCTCCGGCCCCGGCGGCGGCCGGGCGGTGTGACGGCAGGCGCGCTGGGCAGAACGTACGGCGTCGTCAGCTCGCAGTCCCGTCACCGAGGGAGAACGCATGGCCATCGCCCACCGCAGGATCGGCACCGGACCCGTCCGCGTCATCGTGCTGCACGACTGGTTCGGCACCTCCGCCCACTGGGGCTCGGCGCTCGACTGCCTGGACCCTCGGGAGTTCTCGTACGCCTTCCTCGACTACCGCGGCTACGGCCTGCGCCGGGACGTCCCCGGCCGCTACGACCTGCCCGAGATCGCCGACGACGTGCTGCGGCTCGCCGACGAGCTCGGGTGGGGGACCTTCTCCCTCCTCGGCCACTCCATGGGCGGCAAGGCCATGCAGCAGGTCCTCGTCCGCGCCCCCGAGCGGGTCGAGAAGCTGGTCGGGCTCGCCCCCGTGCCGGCCGGGCCCTACGAGATGGACGACGCCACCCACACCCTCTTCCACAGCGCCGCCGAGGACCCGGAGAGCCGGCGCGTCATCCTCGACCTCGTCACCGGGAACCGGGCCAGCCGCCACTGGATCGACCGCATGGTCGCCCACTCCCGGGAGGTCTCCCGGCCCGAGGCCTTCGCCGCCTACCTGGCGAGCTGGCAGCCGCTCGACCTGTCCTCGGCGGTCAAGGGCAGCACCGTGCCGGTGCTGGTCCTCACGGGGGAGTACGACCTCGCGCTGACCGCCGACGTGATGCGCGCCACCTGGCAGGTCTGGTACCCGAACTGCCGCGTCCGCACCCTCCCCGGCGCGGGCCACTACCCACCCCACGAGACACCCGTCGCCTTCGCCACCGAGGTGGAGTCGTTCCTGCGCGCCTAGTGCTGTGCGGACGCAGAAAAGCCCGTGAGGGGCACGAGAAAACCTCGTGCCCCTCACGGGCTCTACAGGGTGAGTGACGGGACTTGAACCCGCGGCCACCTGGACCACAACCAGGTGCTCTACCAACTGAGCTACACCCACCACGAAGGGCGGCGGACCACCCGTTCGACGTGCATGCACAGCATAGCCGATCAGCGGGGTGCTCCCGCGACGCCTTATCGCCGGACGGGCGGGACGCCGCCCGCGGTGTGGCCCCGCTCACAGCGGCACCGGGCCGGGGTGGGCGCGCGAGCGGCGCGGGCCCGGCGCGGCCCCTCCCCCCGCCGCGCGGCCCACGGCAGGATCACCCGTATGACCCGTGAACCCGCACCCTTCACGACCGAGGACTACGCCGCCCGGATGGGGGCCGCCGCGCAGACGGCCGCCGACGCCGGACTGGCCGGGCTGCTGATCGCGCCCGGGCCCGACCTGACGCACCTCACCGGCTACCGCCCCACCGCCGAGACCGAGCGGCTCACCCTGCTGGTCCTGGCCGTCGGACGGGAACCCGTGCTCGTGGTGCCCGCACTGGAGGCCCCGGACGCCGCCAAGGCCCCCGGCGCCGCCGCGCTGACCCTGCGCGACTGGACCGACGGGAAGAACCCCTACGCGCTGGCCGCCCCGCTGCTGGACACCACCGGGCGCTTCGGGGTGAGCGACAACACCTGGGCCCTGCACCTCCTCGGACTGCAGAGGGAGTTGCCCGCCACCTCCTACGCCCCCCTCACCGATGCGCTGCCCATGCTGCGCGCGGTGAAGGACGACCGGGAGCTGGAGCGCCTGGCCGCGGCGGGCGCCGCGGCCGACGCCGCCTACGCGCAGATCCTGCACGTCCCCTTCGCGGGCCGCCGCGAGACCGAGGTGGCCGAGGACCTGGCCGCGCTGCTGCGCGCCCACGGCCACTCCCAGGTCGACTTCACCGTCGTCGGCTCCGGACCCAACGGCGCCAACCCGCACCACGAGGCCGGGGAGCGGGTCATCCGGCACGGCGACATGATCGTCCTCGACTTCGGCGGCCTGCGGTACGGCTACGGCTCCGACATCTCCCGCACCGTGCACGTGGGCGAGCCGACCGCCGAGGAGCAGCGCGTCCACGACGTGGTCCGCGAGGCCCAGCAGGCCGGGGTGGCCGCCGTCCGGCCCGGCGTCTCCTGCCAGGAGGTGGACCGGGCGGCCCGCGCGGTGATCACCGGGTTCGGCTACGGGGACCGCTTCATCCACCGCACCGGCCACGGCATCGGGGTCACCACCCATGAGCCGCCGTACATGGTCGAGGGCGAGGAGCAGCCGCTGGTCCCCGGCATGTGCTTCTCCGTGGAGCCGGGCATCTACCTGCCCGGCCGGTTCGGCGTCCGCATCGAGGACATCGTGACCGTCACCGAGGACGGCGGGCGCCGTCTCAACAACGCCCCCCGCGAGCTCGCGATCGTCGAGTAGCGGCCCTCACGGCCCCAGCACGACGGCGGATTCGCCCGGCAGGCGGATCCGGCCGTCCGGGCCCGGGTGTTCGAGCGGCTCCCAGGCCGCCAGCACCCGGACGCCGTTGCGGCCCAGCGCGATCGTCACCGGCTCCGCGGCCAGGTTCACCGCCACCCGTACGTCGCCCCGCCGGAAGGTGAGCCAGCGCCGCTCCTCGTCATGGGCGACGCGGACCGCCGCGAGGTCCGGGTCGCGCAGGTCCGGGAGCGTGCGGCGCAGCGCGACCAGGGTGCGGTACCAGTCCAGCAGGCGGGCGTGCTCGGCCTGCTCCCGCTCCGCCCAGTCCAGGCAGGAGCGGTCGCGGGTCGCCGGATCCTGCGGGTCGGGGATCTCCTCCGCCTTCCATCCGTGCGCCGCGAACTCCTGCCGCCGCCCGGTGCGCACGGCCTCGGCCAGCTCGGGGTCGGGGTGGTCGGTGAAGTACTGCCAGGGCGTGCCGGCGCCCCACTCCTCGCCCATGAACAGCATCGGCACGAACGGCCCCGTCAGCGCCACGGTCGCGGCGCACGCCAGGAGCCCGGGGGAGAGCGAGGCCGCGAGCCGGTCGCCGAGCGCCCGGTTGCCGATCTGGTCGTGGGTCTGGGTGTAGCCGAGGAAGCGGTGCGCCGGGGTCCGCCGGCGGTCCACCGGGCGGCCGTGGTGCCGGCCCCGGAACGAGGACCAGCTCCCGTCGTGGAAGAACGCCCGGGTCAGGGTCTTGCCCAGGGCAGCCAGCGGGGCCTGCGCGAAATCGCCGTAATAGCCCTGGGACTCGCCGGTCAGCGCGCAGTGCAGGGCGTGGTGGAAGTCGTCGTTCCACTGCGCGTGCAGCCCCAGGCCCCCTTCGGAGCGCGGGGTCGTGGTCCGCGGGTCGCACCGGTCGGACTCGGCGACCAGGAAGAGCGGCCGGCCGGTCTCGGCCGCCAGCTCGTCCACGGCGGCGGCCAGTTCCTCCAGGAAGGTCAGGGCCCGCTCGTCGGCGAGCGCGTGCACGGCGTCCAGCCGCAGCCCGTCGATCCCGTAGTCGCGCAGCCAGGACAGCGCACTGTCCAGCAGGTAGGCGCGCACCTCGTCGGAACCGGCCGCGTCCAGGTTCACCGCAGCGCCCCACGGGGTCTGGTGGGTCTCGGTCAAGTACGGTCCGTAGGCGGGCAGATGGTTGCCGGACGGGCCGAAGTGGTTGTGGACCACGTCCAGGACCACGCCCAGTCCGGCGCCGTGGGCCGCCGCCACGAACCGGGCCAGCCCGGCCGGGCCGCCGTACGGCTCGTGCACCGCCCAGGGGGCGACCCCGTCGTACCCCCAGCCGTGCCGGCCGGGGAACGGGCAGACCGGCATGAGCTCCACGTGCGTGACGCCGAGGCCGGTGAGGTGGTCCAGGCGGGCGGCCGCGGCGTCGAAGGTGCCCTCGGGGGTGAAGGTGCCGACGTGCAGTTCGTAGAGGACCGCGTCCTGCAGCCGGGTGCGCGGGCCCGCACCCGGCCGGGGCAGGAGCGCGAAGTCGACCACCGCCGACAGGCCGTCGGGGCCGTCCGGCAGCCGCCGGCCGCGCGGGTCGGGCCGCGGGACCGCCTCGCCGTCCAACAGGAACCCGTACCGGCTCCCGTCGGCGGCCGGCGCCTGGACGATCCACCAGCCGTCGCGCTCCGGATCGCGCGCCATCTCGTACGTCGCGTCGTCGAGTCGCACGGCGACCCGACCCGTCAGCGGTGCCCACACCTCGAACTGCACGGACGTTCCCCTCGTCTGCGGCGCTGCCAGCATGCGTATCCTGCCCATCATTCCGGGCTCGGCGGGGGAGTTCTGGACACTCCGGCCCCGACGGGCCGACAATCACCCTGTGACGTCGAGTTTCGAGTTCCCCGCCTACCCCGTGCCGCGGCTCTCCGACGCCGAGCGCGACCGGGCGCTCGGCCAGCTCAGGGAGGGTGCCGCCCTCGGGAAGCTGTCCCATGACACGTTCCTGCGCCGGATGGAACTCGCCCTGGTGGCCCGCCGCTCCGAGGACCTCGCCGTCCTCACCGCCGACCTCCAGACGCGGGAGGGCTCCGAAAGCCCCTGGACCCGTCGGCTGTTCGGCTGGGTCGGGCGGGTGTCCGCCGTCTCGGTCGGGGTCCGGCGGGCCTGGGCCGCGGAGAAGCTGCCCAAGCTGCTGCTGCCGCACCCCGCCGCCGGGGGCCTGCGGATCGGCCGCGACCCGGGCAACGGGCTGCGGCTCAGCCACGAGACCGTCTCCCGGGCGCACGCGGAGCTGAGCCTGCGCGACGGGGTGTGGGTGCTCAAGGACCTCGGCTCCACCAACGGGACCACCGTCAACGGGCGCCGGGTGACCGGCTCCGCCGTGGTGCGGGACGGCGACCAGGTCGGCTTCGGGAAGATGACCTTCCGGCTGTCGTCGAGCTGAACCCCCGTCCCACCCGGTGCCCGCCACCGCGCCGTGGTGCAGGGTGGGGCCATGGACCACCTGCCCGCCGTGCGCCGCGCCCGCCCCGATGACCTGCCCCGGCTGGTCGAGCTCGTGCACGAGCACATCGCCCACGAGAAGTCGGCGCCGCGGCCGCCGGGCCTCGCCGAGCGGCTCGGGCCGCAGCTGTTCGCCGAGGACGCCCGGGTCTGGGCGCTCCTCGCGCTGGCCCCGGACGGCGAGGTCGCCGGGTACGCCGCCTGCTCGGCCGAGTTCTCCTTCTGGGACGCCGGCCACTACCTGCACATGGACTGCCTTTACCTCGCCGAGGACGCCCGCGGCCACGGGCTGGGCGCCGCCCTGGTGCACGCCGTGCGGGAGCTGGCCCGTGAGCTCGGGCTCGGCGAGGTCCAGTGGCAGACCCCGGACTGGAACGAGGGCGCGATCCGGTTCTACGACCGGCTCGGCGCCACCGGCCGGCCCAAGCGCCGGTACGCCCTGCCGGTGGACGCCGATCCGGTTCTACGACCGGCTCGGCGCCACCGGCCGGCCCAAGCGCCGGTACGCCCTGCCGGTGGACGCCTCCGGGGGCGCTCCGGCGACGGCGCCTACGGGGCGGTGAGGCGTTCGTAGGCGGCCAGGACGGTCCGGGACTGGTGTTCCACCTGGCTGCCGACCGGCACCCAGCGGGCGTGGAAGCGGGCCGCGAAGTCCGCGCACCAGGCCGTGACCAGCCGGTCCAGTGCGGGCGCCGAGGGGTGGCCCTGGGTGCGCAGCACCCGCAGCAGCATCGCGGCGGCGCGCAGTGACAGGCGCCGTCCGAAGGCGTCGATGCTGGCGACGTACGCCGCGGTGGCCTCGGTGGGAGCCCCGTCGCCCGCCCACTCGGCGGTGATCCGCGGGATCAGCGCGAGCGTCCAGTCCACCGCGCGCAGCAGGGGCGCCGCGGCCGGATCGTCATGAGGCAGCGGGTCGCGGCGGAGCCCGTCCCGTACGGCCGTCACGCGTGCGGTGTCGGCGCCGAGCCGCGCGGCCAGCAGCGCCAGGGCCCCGCGCGGGTCGGGGTGCGGGGTGGGGTCGTCCACCAGGTCCGAGGCCCACATGGGGACTTCGACGATCGCGGTGGTGCCGGCGTAGCGGTGGGCGTGGAACCAGGTGCTGAGCCGGGTGTCCTCGGGGTGCGAGGCCCCGGCGGCCTCGCTGCCCGGCTGCGGGATCACGAAGATCCCGGGGCCGGGGGAGGGCCAGCCGGCGGCGTCCGAGGCCCCGTTCTCCACCGGGATGCGCAGCTCGGCGGCGGACCTGCCGAAGGGCTCGGCGAGGCCGGTGATGTCCCGGGTGAGCTGGACCCAGGAGCCGCCGAGGTCGGTGGCGTGCAGCGAGACCTGCAGGACGGGCCGCAGCTCGTCGATGAGCGCGGTCAGGGCCAGGGTCTCGGGCGGCAGCCGGTCGGGGGGCAGTAAAGAGGGCGCCCACTCGGGCTGTTCGGGGCCGGGGGGCCGGAAGAAGTGCCGGTGGTAGTCGAGGAGCGAGCAGGGCCGCGGCGTGCGGTGCAGGTCGGCGCCGTCGGGGTCGGCGCAGAGCAGGAAGTGCCAGCCGCAGCCGGTGCGGGGCCCGGGCTCGCGCAGGAGGCGCCGGGCGAGGGAGAGGACGGTGGCCCCGCCGACGGGTTCGTTGGCGTGTGCCCCGGCCACGACGAGGACCTCCCGGCGGGTCTCGCCGATGGCCGCGAGGGAGAGCAGCCAGAGGGGCTGCCCGGCCCGCGAGGTGCCGGCCCGGCGCAGGCGGGCCGAGGCGGGGTGCTCGTCCGCGAGGGCCTGTGCGGCGAGGGCGAGCTCGTGCGGTGTGGGGTAGCGGGCGTCGCGGAGGAGATTCACAAGGGATGCCATGCCCGCGCGACCCCACCGGTACTGCTGCCCAACCCACACAATTCCCCTGGCCCCTCGCCCCCGGCCCCGCCCCCGGGCCCCGTCCTGGCTCGGCTCCGCTCCGGCTCCGCCCCTGACCCCTAGCGCCCCTGCTCCGCCCCTGGGCCTGCTCCGCCCCTGGGCTCCCGCCCCTGTGCCCCTGGGCCCTGCTCCCTGACCCCTCGCCTCGCGCCTCGGGTCCGCCCTTGCTCCGCCCCCTGCCCCCGCCCCTTCCGCCCCTGGGCTCTGCCCCCCGGCCCCGCCCCGCCGGCCTCCGCCCCTGGGCGGGTGGCGTACGTGAGTGGCGGCGGGGCAAATTCAGCCGCGCCGGCGTTTGAGGCGCGGGGTGCGGGGCGGAGCCCCGGGGGGTGCGCCGCGCTCGACCCCGTGCGCGTCACGACCCCGGCCCACCCCCACCCGCCGCCCCGCGGGGCTCCGGCTCCTGCGGGGAGACGAAGCCCGAGGGGGCGTCAGGCGCGGACGAGGGCGACGGCCGGGGAGGTGGACAGGAGGAGGGGGAGGGCCACCTCCCCCTCGTACGGCCCGCCCCCCGCCGGCGGCACCCAGCGGCCCGGAGGCAGCGGCAGGACGGTCCCGCGCCAGCCGCCCGCGAGGGCCAGGCGGTGGGCGAGCCGCGTGGCCACCACCAGCAGGCCGGGGGAGCGGCGGAAGGCCAGGCAGTGGTCCGCCGCCGGCCCCCGCGCCGCCAGCGGGGCGTACCCGGTGAAGAGCTCCGGCCGGTCCCGCCGCAACCTCAGCACCGCGGCCGTGAGCGCCAGCTTCTCCTCGGCCGGGCCGTCCGCGGCGCCCCCCGCGTCGAGCCGGGCCAGCGCCTCCCGCGGGAAGACGGCCGGACGCCGGTTGTCCGGATCGACCAGGGCCCGGTACTCCGTCTCCGCGCCCTGGTACACCTCCGGCACCCCCGGCATCGCCAGGTGCAGCAGCGCCATGCCCAGTACGTTGGCCCGGGCCGCCTCCGCCAGCTCCGGCGGCAGGTCCAGCGGCCGCGGGACGTACTCCGCCACCGCCGCCTCGTACGCCTCGTCCGGCTCCATCCAGCTGGTCCGCAGGGCCGCCTCCCGGACCCCCTTGAGCAGCGCCCCGGCCAACCGGGGCACGGCCTGCGGCACCTCGCCCAGCCCCAGCGCGGTCTGCCGGGCCGTCCAGGCCAGGGCCGGATCCGGACCGGCCGCCGCCCCGTCCATCGGCTCCGGCGCCTGGGAGAGCACCGAGATCCTGGCCCGGACGTCCGCGCTGCGCTTGGTGTCGTGCGTGGACAGCACGGTCCCCGAGTGCGGCCACTCCCGTTCCAGGCGGGCGCAGTACGCGTGGAACTCCTCGGGCGAGACCGCCGGCTGTCCGGGCTCCCCGCCGACCTCGGTGGCCGACAGAAGCGGCGCGTACCGGTAGAAGGCCCGGTCCTCCAGGGACTTCGCCCGCAGCGCGGCGGAGGTCTGGGCGAAGCGGGCGGCGAACGCGGGATCCCGCAGCAGCAGTTCCCGTACGCCCTCCACTGCCTCCGCACCGGCCACCGCGGCCGCCCGTGCCACGGCCCGCGGATCGGGTTCGGGGTCGCCGGGGTACGGCCGGTAGACCGGATAGGCGATCAGCAATTCGCGCACGGCGGCAGCGAGTTCAAGGCCGGCCCAGCGCTCCAGGGTGGCCAGCTCCGAGCCGAGGTCACCGGTCAGCACCTCCCGCGCGCACGCCTCCGCCACCCGCTCCCACTCGGGCGTCCCGGTGAACTCTCGGAACTGACCGGCGAGTTCCGCCGCGCCGTCCGGGTCGGTGAACACCCCGTCGACCCGGTGCAGCGCGTCGTACCCGGTGGTGCCCGCCACCGGCCAGCCGGTCGGCAGCTGCTCGTCCCGGGCCAGGATCTTCTCCACCACCACCCAGCAGTGCGGCCCCGCCGCGGCCCGCAGCCGCCGCAGGTACCCCTCCGGGTCCGCCAGGCCGTCCACGTGGTCGACGCGCAGCCCCTGCGCCACCCCGTCCCGGACCAGCTCCAGCACCTTGGCGTGCGTGGCCGTGAACACCTCCGGATCCTCCACCCGGACGCCGATCAGCTCCGAGATGGTGAAGAAGCGGCGGTAGTTCAGCGCGGTCCGCGCCTCCCGCCACCAGGCCGGCCGGTACCACTGCGCGGCCAGCAGCTCGGGCAGCTCCAGCCCGGCGGTCCCCTCGCGCAGCGGGAACTCCTGCTCCTCGTAGCGCAGCACCTCCCCGTCGGCCTTCAGCTCGCAGGTCTCCGCCGGACCGGCCAGGACCGGCAGCACGACCTGTCCGCCGCCCGCCTCCCAGTCGATGTCGAACCAGCGGGCGAACGGCGAGTCCGGGCCCTCCCGCAGGACCTCCCACAGCGGCCGGTTGAGCCGCAGCGGCGTCGGCACCGCCATGTGGTTCGGCACGATGTCGAGCACCAGGCCCAGTCCGTGCGCCCGGGCGGCGGCGGCCAGGGACCGCAGGCCCGGTTCGCCGCCCAGCTCCTCGCGCACCCGGGAGTGGTCGGTGACGTCGTACCCGTGCCCCGATCCGGGCACGGCCTCCAGCACGGGGGACAGGTGCAGGTGCGACACGCCGAGGGAGGCGAGGTACGGCACGGCCGCCTCGGCCGCCGGGAAGGGGAACTCGGGATTCAGCTGGAGGCGGTAGGTCGACGTCGGAGTGGCAGGTGTCGGAACATCAGATTCCGACTGGCTGGGTGTCCGCGGCAGGCTCATGAGAACGTACGTACCCAGCCTGCCGGATTCCGTGCCATGACCCAATGCATACGAGTGACTGCGGCGCGTTAGCGTTGCTCGAGTGGTCGGAACCGTCAACACCTATCGAAGAGTCATCGCCCTGACCGGGCCCCTTCTCCCGTTCGTCTCCTTCTTCGCCCGCCTGCCCGTCGCGATGTCCCAGTTCGGCAGCGTGCTGCTCGTCGCCCAGACCAGCGGCTCGATCGCCACCGGCGCCATCGTCGGCGGCACCCTCTCCGCCGGCCAGGTGGTCTTCGGACCCGTCCTCGGCCGGCTCGCCGACCGCCGCGGCCAGCGGCCCGTCGTCCTGATCGCCGCCGCGGTCAACGCCGTCGCGACCGGCGCCCTGGTGGCCGGGGCGCTGGGCCACCTCGCCACCCTCCCGCTCGCCGCCGTCGCGGCGGTCGCGGGCGCCTCCATCCCGCTGATCGGACCGCTCGCCCGGACCCGCTCCGTGGCCCTCGCGCGCCGCGCCGGGTCCGACGAGGGCGTGGTCGGCGCCGTCCACTCGCTCGAGGGCACGCTCGACGAAGTCTCCTTCGTGCTGGGCCCGGCCTTCGTCGGACTGGCCGCGATCGTCGCGCACCCGGCGGTCGCGCTCTCCGGCGCCGCCGGTCTCGTGGTCGTCTTCGGCACCGCCTTCGCACTGCACCCGACCGCCGCCGTCACGGCCGGGCGACCCGCACCCGCCCGCGCCGAGGGCCGCCCGGTCGCCCGGCAGCCGCGCGTGGTGCACGCCGTCCGCGCCTCCCTCGCCCTCCAGGGCGCCATGTTCGGCGCCTGCCAGGCCGGGATCGCCGCGCTCACCATGCGCCTCGGCGTTCCCGAGCAGGCCGCCGTGGTCTATGCCGCCATGGGCGTCGTCAGCGCCGTCGTCGGGATCCTGCTCGGCGCCCTGCCCGCCCGCTTCGGACTGCGGCTGCGCTGGCGGGCGGCCACGGCCGCCGCGCTGGTGCTCTCCGTACCGCTGCTCTTCACCGGCAGCCTGTGGCCGCTGTACCTCGTCGTCACCGTCCTCGGCGCCGCCTACGCCCCGCACCTGATCACCGCGTTCGCCCTCACCGAGCGGGTCGTGGAGCCCGCCCGGCTCGCCGAGTCGACGGCCTTCGCCGCCAGCTCCCTGGTCGCCGGGCAGGCCCTCGCGCTGCCGCTCGCCGGGCGGCTCGCCGAGACCCACGGGCCCGCCGCCGCCTTCGCCGTGGCCGTGGGGGCCGCCGCGCTCTGCCTGACCCTCGCCCTCCTCACCCGGGTGCCGGAGACCCGCACCCACGGCGGGGCCCCGCTCGCGGCCCGGCCCGCCGCCCCCGCGCCCGCGGGCGGCGGCTCCGCCTACGCCGGGCGCTGAAGCACCACCAGGCACCGGCCCGTCAGCGCCACCCGGTCACCCGCCGCGAACTGCGGCCCGGTGCCGGGTGGCAGTACGTCCGGTCGGGCCGTGTCCACCACCAGCCGCCACTGCGTCCCGTGCCCCGGCGGGACGGTGAACTCCTGCGGCTCGGCGCCCGCGTTGAACATCAGCAGGAACGAGTCGTCGGTGATCCGCTCCCCGCGGGTTCCGGGCTCCGAGATCGCCTCCCCGTTGAGGAACACCGTGAGCGCCCGGGCATGCTGCGCCTGCCAGTCACGGGCCCGCATCTGCTCGCCGTGCGGGGTGAACCAGGCGATGTCGGAGAGCTCGTCGTGCGTCCCCTCGACCGGCCGCCCGTGGAAGAAGCGGCGCCGCCGGAACACCGGGTGGTCGCGGCGCAGCCACACCATCTGCCGGGTGAAGTCCAGCAGCGCGGGCGCCGGCTTGCCGGGCTCGGGCCAGCGCACCCAGGACAGTTCGTTGTCCTGGCAGTAGGCGTTGTTGTTGCCGCCCTGCGTGCGGCCGAACTCGTCACCGTGGCTGAGCATCGGCACGCCCTGGGACAGCATCAGCGTGGCCGTGAAGTTGCGCATCTGGCGCTCGCGCAGCTCCAGCACCTCGGGGTCCTCGGTCGGCCCCTCCACCCCGCAGTTCCACGACCGGTTGTGGGTCTCGCCGTCCCGGTTGCCCTCCCGGTTCGCCTCGTTGTGCTTCTCGTTGTAGGAGACGAGGTCGTTCAGGGTGAACCCGTCGTGGCAGGTGGTGAAGTTGATCGAGGCCAGGGGCCGCCGCCCGTCGTCCTGGTAGAGGTCCGAGGAGCCGGTCAGCCGTCCCGCGAACTCCGCCAGCGTGCGGGGCTGCCCGCGCCACAGGTCCCGCACGGTGTCCCGGTACTTGCCGTTCCACTCCGTCCACAGGGGCGGGAAGTTGCCCACCTGGTAGCCGCCCTCGCCCAGGTCCCAGGGCTCGGCGATCAGCTTCACCTGGCTGACCACCGGGTCCTGCTGCACCAGGTCGAAGAACGAGGACAGCCGGTCCACCTCGTGGAACTGGCGGGCCAGCGTCGCCGCCAGGTCGAAGCGGAAGCCGTCCACGTGCATCTCGGTCACCCAGTACCGCAGCGAGTCCATGATCAGCTGGAGTACGTGCGGGGAGCGCATCAGCAGCGAGTTGCCGGTGCCCGTGGTGTCCATGTAGTGGCGCTGGTCCTCGGTCAGCCGGTAGTACGAGGCGTTGTCCAGGCCGCGGAAGGACAGCGTCGGGCCGAGGTGGTTGCCCTCGGCGGTGTGGTTGTACACCACGTCGAGGATCACCTCGATGCCCGCCTCGTGCAGCGCCCGCACCGCCGACTTGAACTCCAGCACCTGCTGGCCGCGGTCGCCCGAGGCGTAGCCGTTGTGCGGGGCGAAGAAGCCGATGGTGTTGTAGCCCCAGTAGTTGCTCAGCCCGTCGTTGACCAGCCGGTGGTCGTTGACGAACTGGTGCACCGGCATCAGTTCCAGCGCCGTCACCCCGAGCTTGGTCAGGTGCCCGATGACCGCCGGATGCGCCAGTGCCCCGTACGTGCCGCGCAGTTCCTCGGGCAATTCGGGGTGGCTCATCGTCAGGCCCTTCACATGGGCCTCGTAGAGCACGGTGTGGTGGTACTCGTGGCGCGGTGGCCGGTCGTTGGCCCAGTCGAAGTAGGGGTTCACCACGACGGAGGTCATGGTGTGCGGGGCGGAGTCCAGGTCGTTGCGCGAGTCGGGCCGGCCGAAGTGGTAGCCGTACACCGCCTCGTTCCAGTTCACCTGGCCGCTGATGGCCCGCGCGTACGGGTCGAGCAGCAGCTTCGCCGCGTTGCAGCGGCGGCCCCGGTCGGGCTCGTAGGGGCCGTGCACGCGGAACCCGTAGCGCTGGCCGGGCATGATGCCCGGCAGGTAGGCGTGCCGGACGAAGGCGTCCGTCTCGCGCAGCTCCACGGCGGTCTCCGAGCCGTCGTCGTGGAGCAGGCACAGTTCGATGCGTCGGGCGGCCTCGGAGTAGACCGCGAAGTTGGTCCCGGCGCCGTCGTACGTGGCACCGAGCGGATACGCCTGTCCCGGCCAGACCTGCATAGCCAACAACTCTTCCCATCCTGCTCCGGCTGATCCGGCTGGACCGCGCCACTGCCAGATCTTCCCCGAAAGAGGGGCCTCACGCGTGGACTTGGGTCGGTCCCTCCGGGTGACCCACCGAGCTGATATGCGGGTGGGACGACTGTGTGGGCATCGGATAATGGGTCAACCGGCAGCGTGTGTACGGGCCATCGGGCTGCACCGGGCCGTGCGCGCGGAGTACCCTTCCGTGATCACTGGAGACGGGCGTCCAGACGCAGAAGGCGGTGCACGGGTGAGCTCGGGAGGTCTGGAGCTGCCCCCTGGTGACAGCGGTCACGAGGGCGGCCCCGCGGACGCGCCGTCGGCGGGGGTCGCGGCCGGGGCGGTGTCGCTCGCCCCGCAGGCGGCCGAGGGCGCCCCGGCCGGGGCCGAGCTCGACTGGAGCGCGGAGGCCTGGAGCGAGGTCCGCACCCGGGCCCAGCGGGCCGGCCGTGCGTACATCTGGCTGAACCTCATCGAGCAGCGGCTGCGGTCGGTGGTGGGTGCGGTGCTGCGGCCGGTCTACGAGCCGGTGCACGCCGGGGACGACTGGGTGGTCGCGGCCGCCGGCCCCGCCGGGCAGGAGTGGGTGCAGCGGGCGGTGGCCGTGCGCGAGGTCAGCCGGCGCAAGGGCTACCTGCTCGACCCGGCCGACGACAACGTGCTCAGCTTCCTGACGCTCCCGCAGCTGCGGGAGCTGATGGTGCAGCACTGGCCTTGCTTCGAGCCCTACTTCGACGACCGGCGCGAGATCGAGCTCGCCCTGGACGAGCTGGAGGTCACCCGCAACGTCGTCTCCCGCAACCGGGCGCTGTCACGGGCGGTCCTGGAACAGGCGGAACGGGCCTCGGCGCGGCTGCTGGAGGTGCTGGGCGGCGGCTCGGGCAGCCCGTCGGCCGACCGGCTGCCGATCGACGCCGTCGAGGACCTGGTGGGCGACCGGTACGCGGACGTCATCTCGGTCCACCCCGACCGGGTGCGCCTGCAGCGCCAGCTCCCCGCCGAGGACCTGTTCGGCGGCGCGCGGCGGCTCGACGCCATCGGCATAGGCCTCAACCTGCTGGTCCAGAACTTCTCCGGCCGAAGACTCGTCCGGCTCACCGAGGCCGGCTGCCGGGTGCGGCTGCTGTTCCTGAACCCGGCGAGCAGCGCGGTCAAACGGCGCGAGCGGGAGCTCGGGCTGCGCAAGGGCGAGCTGAGCCGCTCGGTGGAAATGAACATCCTGCACGTCCGCCGGGTCCGGGCGGGCCTGCGGGACCCCTCGCGCTTCGAGATCCACGTCTTCGACGAAACCCCCCGCTTCACCGCCTACCTGGTGGAGGGCCAGTCCTCGGGGATCGCCGTGGTCCAGTCCTACCTGCGCCGGGCGCGCGGCATGGAGTCGCCCGTCCTGGTGCTGCGCGGCGGCGGGCGGGGCGTGCCCAAGGACGCCGACCACGGCCTGTTCACGACCTACCGCGAGGAGTTCGAATCGGTGTGGGAGGACTCCCGGCCGGTGTCGTGACGCCGCCCGCGCCGCCGCCCGCGCGCCGTGCCGGGTCGCCCCGGCGCCGGGCCGCGCCGTGCCCGTGCCGTGGCCCCGTCGCGACCCGGCGGCCGGCCTGTCAGTGGCCCGTGACAGGCTGAAAGCCGTTGACCGAAGGTGTACGGGGGGAAGGGCGCGTGATGGGGGACTGGCACGGCGGTGTGCTGATCGGATTCGACCTGGAGACGACCGGCACGGAGCCGGGGGAGTCGCGGATCGTGACGGCGGCGCTGGTCGAGGTGCGGGGCGGGGAGGTGGGCGAGCGGCGCGGCTGGCTCGCGGATCCGGGGATACCGATTCCGGCGGGGGCCGCGGCGATCCACGGGATCAGCACGGAACGGGCCGTCGCGGAGGGCCGCCCGGTGCGGGACGTCGCCGAGGAGGTGGCCGAGGCCCTGGTAGCGCACTGGCGCGGGGGCGCTGTGGTCGTCGCCTACAACGCGGCCTTCGACCTGACCCTGCTCTCCGCGGAACTGGCCCGGCACGGGCTGCCGTCGCTGGCCGACCGGCTGGGCGGGACGGCGACCGGGCCGGTGGTGGACCCGCTGACCATCGACCGGGCCGTCGACCGCTACCGGCGCGGCAAGCGCACCCTCGAGGCGGTCTGCGGGGTGTACGGAGTCACCCTCGACGCCGCGCACGACGCCGGTGCGGACGCCCTGGCCGCGGTCGAGGTCGCCCGCGCGATAGCCGCACGCCATCCCGAGGTCGCCGCCCTCACCCCGGCCGACCTGCACGCCCGTCAGGGCAGCTGGCACGCCCGCTGGGCCCGGGACTTCCAGTCCTACCTCCGCCGCCAGGGCACCCCGGACGCGGTGATCGACACCTCCTGGCCCCTGCGCGGCCTACTCCCGGCCCACGGATAGGGCGTGTCTTCCGGATCAGGCCGTCGCGCCACGTCCCGCTCGGCCCGGATCGCCGTCTCGCGCGGGTCAGGGGGCCGGGGTGCGCAGGGGGCCGGTGGTCGTGCCGCCGTCGGGGTCGCCCAGGAAGCAGACCACCTGGCGGTGGTCGGTGGACCAGGTGCCGGTCGACGGGAAGTAGTAGTACGAACTCAAGCGCCAGGAGGTCGGCGTCTCGGGGCCCGTGTAGTCGGTGATCGCGGTCTCGCCGCACCTCTCGCCGGCGAGGGAGACGATCTGCTCCTCACCGGGGTACGGGCCGTCGTCCAGCTCGAAGACCGCGTACACCTCGCCCTTGTGGGGCTGGTCGCAGGGCAGGATGCGCAGTGAGGGAGTGGCGTCGGTGCCGTTCTCGTCGTCGTAGCGGGTCAGGTCGTCGTCCGTGTCGAAGCAGTCCCCCTCGCGGATGTCCTCCAGTCCTGCGGACCCCGGTGCGGTGACCCGGCCGCTCGCGTCGCGCTTCGGGGCGTCGTCCAGCACCCCGGTGGATCCCAGGCCCAGGGCGAGCGCGAAGAGCAGGAGGGTCGCGGCGTGGATGACGATGGCCGCGATGGCCAAGCCCCGGCCCCTTTCGTCGCGTTCGCGGATCTGCCGGAGGGCGAGGACGCCGAGGATCAGCGGGACCAGCGGTATCGCGCAGACGATCGCCATGATGAACGCCACGACGGCCAGCACGTTCGTCTGCTGGGACGCCGACGGGGGCGGGAGCTGGGGTGGGGGCGGCGCGCCCCAGCCCGGCGGTGGGGCCGAGCCGGGCGGAGGGCCCCAGCCGGGAGGAGGGCCGCCTGGCGGCCCCGTCCGTGCGCTCGGTCCCCGCCGGGGGTCGGGGCCGGGGGGCGACGGGGGCGGCGGCGGTGGCGGGGGTGGCCTGGACATGCGCGGGCGCCTCCTTGCACGGAGAGGTGGGACGCGACTGCCGGGCCCGGGCGCGCGTGCGGCGCAGAGGACGGGGACGGGAGGCCACCGCGGGCGGCGCCCCCTGCGGGTCCGGTCCGGGACGCCTCCGGCAGAACGCGCCGCCGGTGCGACCTGCCCGCGGTGGTCCGGCGCGTCCTTCTCCACGCTACCCAGGAAGCCGGGACCCCGCTTGTCCTGGCGGGGGCGCGGTCACCGGCGGAAGTTCGACGGGTCGACCGACGCCAGCCGCTTCACCAGGGCCGGTACGCCCAGGCCGCGGTCCTCGCGGTGCTCCACCGCGCGCAGCGCCGGGATGACGAGCCGGGCTCCCGGGTAGCGGACCGGTTCCGGAGGGATCCAGCCGCCCGGCGGGCGGGTGAAGGCGGAGCCCGACCATTCGTCCTTGGTGCCCAGCACGAGGGAGGCCAGCACCTTGGCCATCAGCCGGGAGGGACCGACCCCGTCGCCGGAGTAGCCCGTGGCGTAGCAGACCCCCGGTACGGACTTCAGCCATCCGGCGAAGGGCAGTGAGGTGGTCGAGTACTCCACGGGCGCGGTCCAGGCGGCGGCCACCGGCGCGCCGGCGAGTTCGGGGAAGAGCCGGGTGAGCTGGCGCCGCAGCTCCGCCGGCCGCAGCGGGCCGCCCCACAGGGTGTCCGCGCCGCTCGAACCGAAGGCCACGCCGGAACCGCCCTTACCGAAGAGCAGCCGGCCGTCCGGGGTCGTGCGGTAGTAGTTCAGCCTGCGGCGGGAGTCGCAGACCGAGGTGCGCCCGTCCCAGCCGAGGTCCGCGAGCAGTTCCGGAACGGGTTCGGTCAGGACGGTGTCACTGGCCACCGTGACCATCCGGCGGCCCAGGTCCTCCAGTTGCCCGGCCCAGGCGTTGACGGCCAGTACGACCCGCTCCGCGTGCACCCGCCCGTAGGGGGTGTGGGCGGTGGTGGCGCCGCCGGAGGCGCTGCGCAGGGCGGTCAGCGGGGTGCGCTCGTGGAGGCGGACACCCGCGTCGATCGCCACCCGGCGCATCCCGCGGGTCAGTGCGGCGGGCTGGAGCGTGGCGCAGCCCGGGTCGAGGACCCCGCCGAAGTGGTTGCGGGTGCCGACCGCCCGCCGCGACTCGGCGGCGGACACCTCCTGCAGCGGCTGCGTACCGGCCCGCCGCAGGTCTTCCAGGGTCTGGTCCCACGCCCCGCGCTGGGCCGGTGAGGAGGCGGCCCACAGCCACGGGCCGCGCGTGTACCCGACGTCGATGCCGTGGGTCTCGGTGAAGGCGAGGATGTCGTCGACGGCCCGGGCGGAGGCCTCGCCCAGGCGGCGGGCCTCCTCGTACCCGCCGATCGCGACGAGGCTGCTGAAGCGGGCCCACATCGGCATCAGGAAACCGGCGTTGGCGCCGCTGGCCCCGCCGCCGCACACGTCGGCCTCGATCAGCACGATGTCCGTGCCCGGGGCCCGACGCAGGATCTCCAGGGCGGTCCACAGACCGGTGAAACCGCCGCCCACGACCAGGACGTCGCAGCGCACCTCGTCCAGCAGCTGCGGAGAGCGCCCGTCGTCGGGTTCGGCGTGCAGGGCGTCCCGCAGCCAGCCGGAACGCCGGGCCGGGGGCGGGGTGTCGGGGCGGGGCCAGGTACCGGCCAGGACGAGGTCGGGAGCGGTCACGGTCACGGGTACGGATCTCCACGGTCGGTGCGGTGCGGTGCGGTGCGGTGCGTTGGTGGTGGGGTGCGGTGGGTCGGTGGTCAGTTCTGGCGGGCGCGGGCGGCCCGGCCGGCGGGGTCCAGGTGCTCGGCCGCCGTCAGCAGGTCGATCCGCGAGCTCACCCCGTAGGTCTTGAACAGCTTGCGCAGGTGGTAGTTGACGGTGTGCGGGGACAGCGCGAGGCGCCGGGCGATCTGCTGGTTGGTGAGGCCGTCGCGCACCAGCCCCACCAGCACCCGCTGCTGCTCGCTCAGTTCCGGGCCGGCGGCCGGCGCCTCCGCGAGCCCCGCCGTGGCGCGCAGCGCCGCCGCCTCCCGCTGGAGCGACAGGCGCAGCGAGTCGGGCATGGAGTCCGCGATGAGCCGGCGCAGCAGCGGATTGGAGAAGACCGCCCGACCGCCGTCACCGCGCACCACGCCGGTGGCCTCCACCTCCTCCAGGGCCGGGAGCAGGGCGGACACCGACGTGCGCAGCATCAGCGCCAGGTCCTCGTAGACGACCTCGCAGCCCAGCAGCGACGCCACGCACAGCAGTTGGCGGCAGCCGGGGGAGAAGCGCTCCAGGGTGGCCCGTACCCGGGTGGACAGGCGGGCGGGGAGCCGGGCGGTCAGCAGGCGGACTTCCCCGCCCGCCGTCTCCACGGAGCCTTCCTCCTGGAGTCCGGTGAGCAGCTCGATCAGCAGCCGAGGGTGCCCGCCGGCCTGGTCGAGGAGCCGGACCAGGGCCGGGGAGGGCGGCGCGCCCAGCAGGTCGCGGGCGAGGCCCAGCGAGGGGGAGGGGCCCAGCGGGCCCAGCACCAACCGCTCGCTGCGGCCGGTGAGGCCGGCCGGCAGGGGTGGCCCCTCGCCGGGCCGGTGGGCCACCAGCCAGACCACCGGGTCGCCGCCGGCCCGCTCACGGGGCGTGAAGGGCATCCGGGGCGGCCCGTCCACGCTCCGGCGGGTGTCGTCGACCAGGACGAGTACGGGCCCCGTCGGGGCGTGGCAGCGGCCGGGCCGGCCGAGGGTGTGCCGGGCCGGAGCGGATCCCCGCCGGGGACGGCGGGGATCGCCCCACCGATCGGGGTGGTGCCCCAGGTAGCCCAAGCCGTCGGCGAGGAGGGCGGCTTCCCGCAGCAGCCGGGTCTTGCCGATGCCGGGCATCCCCTCGATCGACAGGACGGCGGGGCCCGAGCGCCGTCCGTACTCCAGCACCTCCCGGATGATCCGCAGCTCCCGCTCGCGCCCGCGCAGCGGCATGTGGGTGAGGGTGCTGTTCATATCGCGCCGCCGTAGCGGCGTACGCCGACGGTGTGGAAGCGCGCGGACACGAACGCTGCGTCGCAGAGGACCGCGTTTCCCGAAGGGTTCATCCCCGTGCCGTGCAGATCGGAGTAGACGGCCGACTGGGAGATGTACCAGTCGCCCATGAGGTTCATCGACAGCATCACCCCGGCCTCGGCGCAGGCTTCCTCCATCGCCGCCTCCACCTGCGGTGACGTGGAGTACAGCCCCACGGACAGCGCGCCGCACTCACGGGTGGTACGGGAGACCAGCGCGACCGCGTCGGCGACGGAGTCCACGGCGACGGCGAAGACCACGGGGCCGAGCCATTCCCCGAGCAGCACCTCCCGGTCGGCGGCCCGGTTCGCGTCGAGGGTCACCACGGCGGGGGTGCGGATCACCGCCTCCGGGTGCGCGGGGTCGCATACCGCGCGGGAGGGGACGGCCACGGGCCCGGCCTGCCCCGCCCCCACCCGTTCGAGCCGCTCCAGGACCGCGGGCCCCAGGAGCGCGCCCAGGATGCCGGCGGCCGCGGTGTCGTCGGCGAGCAGGGCGGCCAGTGCCGTCCCGAGGTCGGCGACGACCTCCTCGTACGTCCGGTGTCCCTCGTCGGTGCTGATGCCGTCCCTGGGGATCAGCACGTTCTGCGGGCTGGTGCACAGCTGCCCGCTGTAGAGGGAGACCGAGAAGGCGAGGTTGGCGAGCATGTCGCGGTAGTCGCCGGTGGACTCGACCAGCAGGGTGTTGACGGCGGAACCGGAGGTGAAGACGCGGGCCTGGCGGGCGTTGTCCGTCAGCCAGTCGCCGAAGGCGGTGCCGCCCGCGTAGTCGACGAGGCGGACCTCGGGGCGGGTGGCGAGGTCGCGGGCCAGGCCCTCGCCGGGGCGTTCGGCCGCCAGGCACACCAGGTCGGCCGGGAAGCCGGCCTCGGTCAGCACCTCGCGGGCGGTCCGGACGGTGAGGGCGAGGGGCAGCACGGCTGCCGGGTGCGGTTTGACCAGGACGGGGTTGCCGGTGGCCAGTGAGGCGAAGAGGGCCGGGTAGCTGTTCCAGGTGGGGAAGACGCTGTTGGCGATGACCAGGGAGATGCCCCGGGGCACCGTGCGGAAGGTCTTGGCCAGGGTGATCGTCCGGCCGTCGCCCCGGGGCTTGCGCCAGAGCGGGGCGGCCGGCAGCCGGGTCTGCTCCGCGAGGGCGCAGGCCACCGCCTCGAGCCCGCGGTCCTGGGCGTGGACGGCCCCGGCGTGGAAGGCCATCAGGAAGTTGTGGCCGCTGGTGTGCACGGCCGCGTACGCGAACTCGGAGCTGCGGGCGTTGATCCGGTGGAGGATCTCGGCGCAGACCGCCGCACGCGCCTCGGGGCCCGCGTCCCGCCAGACGGGCAGGGCGGCCCCCATGGCGGTCAGCAGGACGTCGGGGTCGCAGTGCGGGTAGGAGATGTCCAGGGAGCCGCCGTAGGGGGAGCGCTCGCCGCCGTCTTCGGGGGCCGGGCCCACGCTGCCGTCGCGGCCGGGCTGTCCGAGGTCGAACGGCCGGCCGAGGAGCCGCCGGAAGGCGGCCTCGCCGGCGGTTCTCGCCCCCGGGCCGTAGTGCGGGTCGTCGGGGTCCTCCGGGTACGGCGACCAGTGCTCGCGGGTGCGGACCACCTCGCGGGCCCGTTCCAGGGTGCTGCCGTGCCGGGCGGTGAATCGGGTCAACGCGCCGCCGTCGGCGCGGGTTGCGGAAACGGGCGGCCGCACGGTGTGCGCCATGGTCCTCATCCTTCGTCGAACGTAGGGGTCGGTCCGGTCCGGGATCGCCGAGTCCGGAAAGCCTCGGTGATCACGCTAGTTCGGCTGGTTCGCACCCACGGCGGAGTCAGGTCATCGGATGATGTGACGAGCCGTTCACACCGCCGGGCGGCGAGGGGGTGGTACGACGGGCAGTCGGCCGGTGGGGGAGGCGGCCGAAATCGGGCCGGGATCCGGGGTGTTGGGCACGCCCGCCGGGCAGACGGGTCGCAGTGGGGCGAGGTGCGTATCGCGCACTCCCTGCCGTTATCGGCCACCATCTGGCGCGATACCACCGCTCGCCGCCTCCCGGCGGGCATGCCAACTGGCTTGTTCTGTACGGCCTCCACCCCGGCCGCACCCATTACTCGGGCCGGCGTCCGCCGGCCGCCGCGGCTACTCGGTGATCGGCCGCAGATACCGGTCGAGCGCCGTGTCGGGCAGCACCCGCGCGAGCACGCTCACCTTCCGGGCGTCCGGGCCCACCCGGTAGCGGGTCCGGGGCCGCCGTGCCGTCAGGGCCTGGCGGACGGTCCGCGCGAAGTCCTCCGGACGGGTGGGACTCTCCCGCGCCTGCCCCTCGTTCTGGTGCAGGAACCGGTTGAAGGGGATGCGGTACAGCTCCGCGAGCTGCTCCGGCACACCGTCCATGGCGGCCCGCGCCACGTCGGAGACCTTGCCCCAGATGGGCGTCATGATGGCCCCGGGCTGCACCAGGGCGACGTCCACCCCCTGCGGGGCCAGCTCCCGCCGCAGGACGTCCGTCAGCGCCTCCTTGGCGAACTGCGCCGCCGCGTAGGCCCCGAGGAAGGGGATCGCCACGCTGCCCAGGCCCGAGGTCACGTTGACCACCCGGCCGCGGGTGCGCCGCAGCAGCGGCAGGAACGCCTGGGTGACCGCCAGCTGCCCGACCACGTTGGTGTCCAGTTGCTCGCGCAGCCGCTGCGGCGAGACGCACTCCAGCGGGGCCGAGACGCAGATGCCCGCGTTGTTCACCAGCCCCCACAAGCCGTCCTCTCCGACCTCGGACGCGACCCGTTCGGCCGCCGCGGCCACCGACTTCTCATCGGTCACGTCGATCAGCACCGGGACGATCCGCCCGTGCGCGCCCGCCTCGGCGAGCGCCGTGGCGTCGGCCTCCTTGCGGACGCCGGCGAACACCCGGAAGCCCGCCTCCTCCAGCTGCAGGGCGCACACCCGGCCGAGGCCGGACGAGGCCCCGGTCACCAGGACGGACCTGCCGCGCGGCGACAGGGCGGAGCGGTGCGAAGCGATCGGCACGGGGAATCTCCCACGGGAGTCGGGGGCGCTCATCCGGCCACCGCCGGAAACGTGAGGGCGTCCTCCAGGGTGCGGGTGAGCCGGCCCCGGGGCATGAAGCGGAAGTACGCGTCCCGCACCGGCCGGCGGAACGGGTCCTCGGACTGCTCGAAGGTGCTGATGCCGCGCGAGGCGGCCACCATCCCCCGGGTCCGCTCACGGCGCTCGTCCTCGTACCGGCGCAGGGCCCGCGGCAGGTCCGCCGCGTCCTTCAGGGCCCGCCCGAGCACCACGGCGTCCTCGATCGCCATGCCCGAGCCCTGGCCCAGACTGGTCAGCATCGGGTGCGCGGCGTCCCCCAGCAGGGTCACCGGCCCCCGGCCCCAGCGCTCCAGGAACGCCCGGTCCCGGGAGGGCACGGCGATGATCGACTCCTCCGGGGTGGCCAGGATCGCCTGCCGCACCTCCTCGGCCCACCCCTCGTAGGCGTGCAGGACCTCGGCCTTGCCGCCCTTCCAGCCCTTCGAGAGCTCGGCCGGCATGTTCTTCGTGCCCCACCAGTACAGCCGGCCCGCGCCCATGTCCACCAGTCCGAACCGTCTGCCGCTGCCCCAGAAGTGGGTGACCGAGCCCGGCGTGAAGCGCGGGTGGGAGAACGGGACCACCGCGAGCCAGCAGATGTAGCCGCTGTCCTGCGAGTCCTCCGGACCCACCAGCTGCCTGCGGACCACGGAGTTGAACCCGTCGGCCCCGATCAGCACGTCCCCCTCGGCGGTGGTCCCGTCCTCGAACGCCACCCGCACGCCGCCGCCCGGCACCCCTTCCGTCTCGAAGCCGGTGGCCGCCGCGCCGAGGTGGAGCGGGATGCCCTCGGCCGCCTCCAGCAGGGACTGCTGGAGGTCCGCTCTGGTGATCAGCACACTGGGCACGCCCAGCCTGCCGATGATCTCGGGGAAGGGGAACTCGCGGATCAGCCGGCCCGAGGACGTCCTGACGTGGTAGGAACGCAGGGCCTCCCCGCGCTTCTCCAGGTCGATGCCGACGTTCAGCGAGTTCAGCGCGCCGACGGCGTTGCTCATCACCGACAGGCCGGAGCCCGCCGCGCGCAGTTCGCCCGCCCGCTCGTATACCTCGACGTCCAGGCCCGCCTCGCGCAGGGCGACGGCGGCGGTCAGGCCGCCGATCCCCGCACCGATCACCAGGGCCTTCCTGCGGTTCGTCATGCGTGTCATCTCACTGTCCGATCAGTTCGGTGACGACCCGGACCATGTGGGCCACGTACGGCTCCTCCATGATCGTGAGGTGGTCGCCGGGTACGTCCACGACCTCGAGCGTGCCGCTGGTGCGCTCGCCCCAGCCGTTGCTCGGGTCCGCGTGCATGCTCTCGATGGCCGTGTGCATCGAGTTGAGGACCCCGGGCAGCGGCTCCGCGGCGTGGATCAGGACCATGTCCTGATCCACGACCTCGGGCCGGTAGGCGAACGCCGCCTTCCAGTTGGCCTCGTAGACGTGGAACAGGCGTCGCACGACCGCCCCGGTGCTCCCCGCGGGCAGGACGCCCTCCTCGATGGCGAGCCGGGCGATGAAGTCGAACTTCTCCTCGAGCGTCGTCAGCCCGTCCGGGATCAGCTCCAGCGGGGAGTCGCCCCCGCGCCGCAGCCACAGCAACTCCCAGAAGAACCAGCCCAGCAGCGCCTCGTCGTCCGTGGTCAGGCGCCGGCCCGGATTGAGGGCGGTGGTGTCCAGCAGCACCAGCCGGGCGATCTCCTCGCCGGCCGCCCGCAGCTGCCGGGCGATCTCGAAGGCCACGAACCCGCCGAACGACCAGCCGCCGACGACGTACGGGCCGCTCGGCTGCACCCGGCGCATCGCCTCGATGTAACTGGCCGCGATCTCCTCGACGCTGCGCAGCGGTTCGGTCCCGGGATCGCCGCCCGCCGCCTGGAGGGCGTAGAACGGCTGGTCCTCCTCCAGGTACTTGGCGAACCGGATGTAGCAGAGCACGTTCCCGCCCATCGGGTGGACGAAGAACATCGGGCGTTTGGAGCCGTCCGGACGGATGGCCACCAGCGGGTCGAAGGCGGTCATCGCCTCGCCCGAGCGCAACCTCGCGGCCAGTTCCGCCACCGTCGGCGCCGACACGAACTCCGAGAGCGGAACGCTGATCCCGTACGCCTGCTCGATCTGCACCACCAGGCGCATCGCCGTCAGCGAGGTCGCACCGAGGTCGAAGATGTTGTCGTGCACCCCCGGCGCGGGCAGCTGGAGCAGATCGCCGACGATCTCCACCAGCGTCTCCTCGTACGCGTCGCGCGGAGCCGCGGCGGCGTCGGCGGCGGCCCCGGAGCTGAGCGGGGCGGCGCGCAGCGCCTTGTCGTCGCGCTTGCCGCTGGGCGTCAGCGGCAGCGCCGCCAGCCACTCGAAGTGCGAGGGCATCATGTAGTCGGGCAGTACCGTCCGCAGCTGCTTGCGCAGCAGCGTGAGGTCCGCGCCGTCGGGGTCGCCCGTCAGGAACGCCGCCAGGAAGGAGTCGTTGCCCTCCCGGCGGCGGGCGACGACCGCCGCCTCCGCGATGCCCGGATGGCCGGCGGAGAAGCGGGTGATGGCCAGCTCCACCTCGGCCGGCTCCACCCGGTAGCCGCGCACCTTGACCTGCGCGTCGGCCCGGCCCAGGCACACCACGTCACCGCTCGGCAGCACGAATCCCAGGTCGCCCGTGCGGTACAGGCGCAGCCCCGCGGCGGCGGCCTCGGCGGACGGGTGCGGGACGAACCGCTCGTCGGTCAGATCGGGGCGGCCGACGTAGCCCTCCGCCAGGCAGGCACCCGACAGGTACAGCTCGCCGCGCACCCCGGCCGGCACCGGCCGCAGCCGGTCGTCCAGGACGTGGACGGCCGAGCCCGCGACGGCCCGGCCGATGGGCGGCAGGGCGGGGAACCCGGCCGGATCGCCCTGCATCGTGTACGCGGTCACCACGTGCGACTCGGTCGGCCCGTACTGGTTCTCCAGGATCACCCCCGGCAGCGCCGCGCACAGCCGGCGTATCTCGTCGGTGACGCGCAGCTGCTCCCCGGAGGACAGCAGGGCCCGCAGCGAGCGCGGGACCAGCCCGAGCGCGTCGGCGGTCTCGGCCAGCTGCTGGAGCGCGACGTACGGCAGGCAGATCCGCTCCACGCCCGCGCGGTCGAGCAGCCGGAGCAGGGCGGGCATGTCGCGGCGCTCGTCCTCGGAGAGCAGCAGCAGGGTGCCGCCGCCCGCCAGGGTCGAGAAGATCTCCTGGAAGGAGACGTCGAAACTCAAGGGGGCGTACTGGGCGGTGACCCCGCCGACGACCCCGGTGGGTACGCCGTTCTGCCAGGCGACCAGGTGGGCCAGGGAGCGGTGCGGCATCGCCACGCCCTTCGGCGCGCCCGTGGACCCGGAGGTGAACAGGATGTAGGCGAGGGAGTCGGGGGTGATCTCCTCGGCGACCTCCGCCGGGATCCGGGGCAGGTACGGCCGCCCGCCGTCGTCGGAGAAGATCTCCTCGGCCGGGAGGACCAGCGCCGGTCCGCCGACGGCGGCGGTGTGCGCGGCGTTCGCGATGACCCGGAACGGGCGGGCCTGCTCGACCATCGCGGTCAGCCGGTCCACCGGGTAGCTGACGTCCAGCGGGACGGTGACGGCGCCGGCCTTCATGACGCCGAGGATGACGGCGACGGTCTCCGGCGAGCGGTCCATCGCGATGCCGATCCGGTCACCGGGCCGGGACCCGAGCGCGATCAGCTCACGGGCCACCCGGTCGGCGGCCGCGTCCAGTTCGGCGTAGCTCCAGCGGCGGTCGCCGAAGACCACGGCCGTCGCGCCCGGGGTGCGGGCGGTCTGCTCCGCCACGGCCCGTACGACGTCCGGGGGCGCGGCGCCCTGCCGGTCCGGGACGACGGCCGCCACCGGCCCCGGGGCGAGGAACCCGTAGTCCGGTGCCTCGTCCGGGTGGTGCACCAGCCGGTCCAGGATCGCGGTGAACCGCTCGGCGTACAGGTCGGCCTGGGCCGGGGTGAAGGTCATCCCGTGGTGGTCCAGTCGCAGTCGCACGGAGCCGTCGACCGGGTCGGTCATGGCGTTGACCAGAAGCTGGAAGTTGGTCTCCTCCCAGGTCCGGAAGTCCAGCAGACGCACCCCGGGCAGCTCGAACACGGCGGCCAGCTGGCGGAAGTGGATGTAGTTGAAGGCGGTCTCCAGGATGGCGGATCCCCGGTCCTCCTGGATCGCGCTCAGCGGGTAGCGGCGGTGGGCGTGGCTCTGCTGCTCCTGGCGGAAGGCGGCCCGGACGACGTCGGCCCAGCTGTCGGCGGCGGTGCCGAGCCGCACGGGCATCGTGTTGAGGAAGAGCCCGGCGATCCGGTCGGCGTCCTCGAGCTCGGGCCGTCCGTGGGTGACCAGGCCGGTGGTGATGTCGTCGGAGCCGGAGAACAGCCCGAGCGTCAGGCAGTGCGCCGCGAACAGCACGGACTTCACGGGCAGGGCCTGCTCCCGGGCGAAGAGGCGCACGGCGTCGGTGAGTTCATCGGGCAGGTCGACGATCCTGGTGATCTGCGTGTCCGGGCCGGGGGCCTCGTGCCCGCGGAAGGGCTGCAGGCGCAGCAGGGGGGCGTCCCGCAGCCGCTCGCGCCAGAAGGAGCGGGCGCTCTCCGACTCCAGGGCTTCGCGTTCGGCGCGTACGTGGTGGGCCGCGGAGGGCAGGGCGGTCTCGGACACCGCCTCGATGGGGTGGCCCAGGGCGTGCAGGTAGTCCTGCAGCAGTTCGGCGACGAGGGTGGCGACGCTGCCGCCGTCGAGGATCGCGTGGTGGAAGCTGAGGACGAGCTCGAGCGTTTCCTCGCGGACGTGGGCGCGCAGGTGGTGGAGCGGGGCCCGCTCGAAGTCGTAGCGGTGGAAGCGCCGTTCGTCGACGTGGGCCCTGATCTCGGCGAGCGCCTCGGCCTCCGGGCGGCTCCGCAGGTCGACCGCGTCGAAGCCGCCGACCAGCTCGTGGTCCACGATCTGCAGCGGCTCGGAGAAGGAGCCCAGGTCGAAGGAGGAGCGCAGGACGGGATGGCGTGCGACGAGCCGCTCGAAGGCGCGCCGGAAGGCGTCCTCGTCCCACCCGGCCGTGATGCTGTACTGGAACACGTCGCGGTAGACGGCCGAGTCCTGTTCGGCCCGGCTGTGGTAGAGCAACCCGAGCTGGAGGCGGGTGAGCGGGTAGGCGTCGGCGCGGCCTTCGAGCCGGGCCCGGTCGACCCCCGACACCAGGGCGAACGGGGCGAGCTCGGCGGTGGGCGCGCCGGGCGCCCCGCCGGTCGCCGACCGGGCGGCGAGCTGGGCGACGGTCGGCTGCTGCACCAGGTCGGTCAGGTCGAACACGATGCCGGCCTTCTCGGCCCGGGCGCGGATGCGGAGCATCGTGATGGAGTCGCCGCCGAGGGCGAAGTAGTCGTCGTGGATCCCGACGCGCTCCACCTCCAGGACCTCCGCCCAGATCGCGGCGAGCGTCTCCTCGGTGGTGTTGCGCGGCGCCGTGTGGCCCGGCCCGTCGGTGGCCGAGGGGGCGGGCAGGGCGCGGCGGTCGGCCTTGCCGTTCGGGGTCAGCGGGACGGCGTCGATCCGGATGAAGTGCGCCGGGACCATGAACTCGGGCAGCGCCGCCGCCATTTCGCTGCGCAGCAGGGCCGGGCTGAGTTCGCCGTCGGCGACGTAGTAGCCGATCAGCAGGGTGCCCCGGCTGCCCGACTGGTGGTCCACCACGACGGCGTCGCGTATCCCGGCCACCGAGGCCAGCCGGTTCTGGACCTCGCCCAGCTCCACCCGGTTGCCGCGGATCTTGACCTGGCCGTCGATGCGGCCGAGGTACTCCAAGGTGCCGTCGGCGAGCCAGCGGGCCAGGTCCCCGGTGCGGTACAGGCGCCCGCCGGGGGTGAAGGGGTCCTCGGTGAACTTCTCCGCGGTCAGCTCGGGCCGCTCCAGGTAGCCGCGGGCGACTCCGACACCGCCGATGCACAGCTCGCCGGGAACACCGGCCGGCTGGAGCCCGCCGTGCGCGTCCAGCACGTACAGCAGGGTGTTGTCGATGGGGCGGCCGATCGGGACGCGGCGGACCGGGCCCTGGCCGGCCGTCGGGCAGTCGAAGTACGACACGTCGACCGTGGCCTCGGTGGGGCCGTACAGGTTGACCAGGCGGGGCGCTCCGGCGGCGCGCGGGCCGAAGACCCGGTTGAACTGCTCGACGCGCGCGGCGGGCAGGGCCTCGCCGCTGCAGAACACCTGCCGCAGGGAGGCGGCTTCGGCGCGCAGCTCCGGCCGGTCCTCCAGGAGGTCGAGGAAGGGGCCCAGCATGGAGGGGACGAAGTGCAGCGTGGTGACCCGCTGTTCGGCGATCGTGCGCAGGATCCCGCGCGGGTCGCGCTGGCCGCCGACGGGCAGCAGGGCCAGCCCCGCGCCCTCGATCGCCCACCAGAAGAGCTCCCAGACCGAGACGTCGAAGGAGATCGGCGTCTTCTGGAGCAGGACGTCGCCCTCGCCCACCGGGTAGGCCCGCTGCATCCAGGCGAGCCGGTTGACCACCGAGTGGTGCTCGACCATGACGCCCTTGGGCCGGCCGGTGGAACCGGACGTGTAGATGACGTAGGCGAGGTCGTGCGGGCCGGCCGGGTCCTCGAGCGGACCGCCGGGGCCGGTCAGCAGTTCCTCGGTGCGCAGCACCGGGACGCCCGGGTCCCCCGCGGCGGCGCCGCCGTCGGTCAGCACCACCCGGGCCCGGCTGTCCTGGAGCAGGAAGGCGATCCGCTCCGCCGGATAGCCCGGGTCCACGGGCACGTAGGCGCCGCCGGACTTCAGGACGCCGAGCAGGGCGACGATCAGCTGCGGAGAGCGGTCCATCAGCACCGCCACCCGGTCGCCGACGCCCACGCCCCGCTCCCGCAGGGCGTGCGCGACCTGGTTGGAGCGGGTGTCGAGGTCCGCGTAGGTCAGCGGCGGGCTCCCGTCCGCGCCGGTCACGGCGGTGCGGTCCGGGGTGCGGGCGGCCTGTTCGGCGATCAGGCCGTGCACGGTCCGGTCGTCGGCGTACGGGACCGCTGGCCCCTGCCGCAGCAGGGTGAGGTCCTCCTGCTCGTTGTCGTCCAGTACCGGCAGTGCCACCGCGGGGCGGTCGGGCTCGGCCACCGCGGCGGCCAGCAGGCGCAGGAGGTGGCCCGCGACCGAGGCGACGGGGTAGTCCTCGTCGAAGACGTCGACGGCGTAGTCGAGGTCGACCCGCAGGTCGGCGTCGTCCTCGAAGGCGTGCACCATCACGGACAGCGCGTCTTGGTGGTGGACCGGCGCCAGCACCGCGGACTCCAGCGAGACGCCCGGCAGCGGGGCGGGCCGGGGGTGGCGCAGGTAGGAGAGGGTGATGTCGAAGAGCCGGCGGGGGGCGGCGCCGACGGTCGGCAGGTCGCGCAGTACGTCGCCGAGCGCGAGCCGCTCGTGCGCGCGCAGCTCGTCCGTACCGCGGCGGACGGCCGCGGCCAGGTCGCGCAGGGTGGCCGTCGGGCCGACGGGCACGCGCAGCGGAAGGTTGTTGGCCAGCTGCCCGACGGTCGCGCGTTCGGTGTCCGAGCGCCGGTTGCGCAGCGGCACGCCCAGCACGAGCTCGTCGGTGCGGTGCACGCGGGAGAAGTAGGTGGCGAAGGCGGCCGCGAGGAAGGCGAAGGGGGAGCTGCCGCCGCCGCGGATGCGGCGCACCAGGTCGGCGTCGACGGTGAAGGTGTGCCGGGCCCGGCGGCGTGCGCCGGCGGCGGGAGCCACCGAGGCCCGGGTGAACAGGGCGGGCTGGACCCCCTTCAACGCGTCGCGGAAGTACGCCCGGTCCTCCTCGAAGGCGGCCGAGGCGCGGTAGGCGGAGTCCACCCCGACCAGCGTGGTGACGGACGGGGGAGCGGGACGGTCCACGGGCCCGGCACCGCTGCCGGCGGCCATGTCCGCGGCCACCTGGTCGCCGTAGCGCTGCCACACCTGCCGGCTGACCTCGTTCAGGGCCCAAGCGTCGGCGATCAGGTGGTGGGCGTTGAGGTGCACGTGGACGACCGAGGCACTCTCGCGGAGCACGGCGGCCGTGAACAAACGCGAACGCCGCAGGGTGAAGGGGTGGGTGAAGGAGTACTCCTGCCAGGCCGCGCAGGCCGCCGCGGGGTCGGCCGCGCCGGAGAAGTCGACGTACTGGACCCAGGGGCCCGCCTCCTCCCCGGCGTCGGCCGCGGCCACCCACTGGCAGGGGATCCCGTCCTGTTCGTCGAAGCGCAGCGAGAACGCGTCGTTGTTCCGCAGGGCCTCCTCGAGCGCCTCCCTCAAGCGGTCCACGTCGACGTCGCCGGCCACCCGCTCGTGCATGACCACGTTGAACTGGGGGTCACCCGGCGCGGTGGACTCGGCAGCCCAGATATCCCGCTGATAGGCGGACAGGGGGAGCTGGCGTGTTACGGGCATCGGCCTTCCTTCGCTCATTCGGACGGTCGGAATGTTTCCCGTCCGATGCTCAGGAGCCTACGTTTCCCGCAATCCGGTCCACCACTACTCGTATGAGTGGAGAAGGACTACTCGATCAAGTAGTCGGAAGAGGGAATATGTGATGCGCGCAATAATGCCTCGGCATTCTCCCGAGCCCTCGCTAACATCTCCGACATGACTCCTCCCCTTCTTTCCCGGAAATCCGTCCTGGTACGCGGCAGCGGGCCAGGACTGCTGCTCGCGCATGGTGCGGGTAGTGACATCGAGGACAGTTTCGGTCCGGTCCTGAAAAGTCTCGCCCGTCGTCGGACCGTCATCGGACCGGATTATCCGGGCTCTGGAGAAAATCCCCTGCCGGACCACCCGCTGACGCTCGACGCACTCGCCGACCACCTGGTGGAAAGCGCCGTGCAATCCGGCGTGCATTCATGTGCCATATCCGGCTTCTCCATGGGTGCGGCGGTGGCCGTGCGTGCCGCGGTTCGCCATCCCGAGCGGGTTACCGCCCTTGTTCTCTCCGCCGGATTCGCCCGGCAGAACGCACGCCTCAAACTGGTTGTGGACACCTGGCGGGCACTCGCCGCCCGGGAGGGCGGTGACCGGGCGCTGGTCTCCTACCTCTCACTGATGGTCGGCGGGACGCGCTGGCTCGACGAGCGCTCCCCGGAGGAGGTCGAACGGCAGCTGGAGCTGTTCTCCGCCGGGCTGCCGCCGGGCACCGACGCACAACTCGCCCTCTTCGACGACATCGACGTGCGGTCCGACCTGGCGCGGATCGAGGTACCGGTCCTGGTCGTCTCCCCCCTCGGCGACCTCCTCGTCACACCCGTTCACTCCCGCGAACTCGCGGACGGCATCCGGGGGGCCCGACTGGCCACGCTGGACTGCGGCCACGCCATCGCCGCGGAGCGGCCGGCCGAGTGGGCCGAGCTCATCACCGCGTTCCTCGACGGCGTGGAGCGCTGACCGCCGCGGGCGGTACGGGCAGGCCCGCCCGTACCGCCCGCCCGTACCGCTCCCGGCCGGGTCCGTCGCGGCGCTGCGCGCGCGGCGGGCCGGGGCGGCCGTCGTGGGCCCGGCGCCCGGCCCGCCGGCCCCGGGATCGGGGCGACGCGGCCCGGGGGTGGGCGCCGGGCCGGTCTCGGGGCGGCCGCGCGGCCGCCCGGTCTCCGGGGCGGGCGGCCTCACGGCCGCCCGGTCTCACAGGCGTCCGGAGGAGGGCGCCTTGCCCAGCGCCGTCACCGCGAGGGCCGCCACGGCGAGCCCGCCGCCCAGCCACATCACCGCGGTGACCCCGGCGCCGTCCGCGGTCATCCCGCCCACCAGCGCCCCGAACGCGATCGCCCCGTTGAACACGCCGACGAACAGCGAGGACGCGGCCTCGCGCGCCTCGGGAGCCGAAGCCAGCAGCCACGTCTGCGTACTGACCGACACACCGCCGTAACTCAGCCCCCAGACGGCGAGCAGCACACCGGCGGTCAGGACGGAGCCGCCGAGGAGCGGCACCAGCGCCACCGTGCCCGCCAGCACCGCGCTGATCACCAGCAGGGTGGAGCGCGGGGAGCGCGCCGCGCCGGCGCCGGCCGAGAAGTTGCCCGCCACGCCCGCGACTCCGTAGACCAGCAGCAGGGTGCCGATCATCCCGGCACTCGCCCCCGAGACCTCCTCCAGTACGGGCCGCACGTACGTGTAGGCGGCGAAGTGGCCGGTGACCAGCAGAGCCACCACCACCAGCCCGGTGCGCACCCGCGGCTGCGCGAACAGCCGCATCACACCGCTGAGCCGCACCTCCTGCTCGGCGGGCAGCCGCGGCAGCAGGACGGCCAGGGCGAGCAGCACCACCAGGGCCAGTACGCCCACGGTGACGAAAGCGGCGCGCCAGTCGGCCAGTTCACCGATGTACGTCCCTGCGGGGACACCGAGCACCGACGCCACCGCGATACCGCTGAAGATCAGCGAGGTCGCGGAGCCGACCGACTTCGGCGGCACCAGCCGCACCGCCAGTCCCGCCGCGATCGCCCAGACACCACCCATCCCAATGCCGACCAGCACCCGGGCCGCCACCATCACCGCGAAGTTCGGCGTCCACGCCGCGAGCAGGTTGCCCACCGTCAGGACCGCCATCAGCGCACACAGCACCGTCCGCCGGTCGAACCGGCCCAGCAGCGGTGTCAGCAGCGGCGCCGACAGGGCCCCGACCAGGCCGGTGATGGTCAGGGTCAGTCCGGCGGTGCCCTCGGTCACCGCCAGGGCGTCCCCGATGGGCGTCAGGAGCCCCACGGGCAGCATCTCGGACGTCACCACCGTGAACGTCGCGCTCGCGACCGCCGCGACGCCGAGCCAGCCGCGCACCGCGGACCGCTCCGGCACCCCGGCGGTGTCTGCAATTTCCTCAGTCTGTGCCATGCGACCAGCCAACCCGCCCCGACCTGCGGGAACAACGGCCGATCTCTCATCCTTCGATGAGCGGGGCTACTTGATCGGCCCGCACGGTCCGCGGTGTAGAAAGGAAGCCATGAGCGGTGTCGAGATACGCGAGCTGGAGACGTTCCTCGTGCTCGCCGAGGAACTGCACTTCGGACGGGCCGGCGAGCGGCTGTACGTCTCGCAGAGCCGGGTCAGCCAGCTGCTGCGCTCCCTGGAGGGCCGCATCGGCGCGCCGCTCGTCGAACGCACCAGCCGACGGGTGCGCCTGACCCCGCTGGGCGAGAGCTTCCTCGCGGGTCTGCGCCCCGCGTACGACGCACTGCGCGCCACCGTCGACGAGGCCCGGGCCGCCGCGCGCGGCATGGGCGGGGAGCTGCGCATCGGATTCCAGGGCACCGTCGACGACTACCTCAGCCGGGCGATCGGCCTGTTCGGCGACCGGTATCCCGACTGCGCCATCGACATCGTCGAGATCCCGCTCTCCGACCCCTTCGGGCCGCTGCGCCGCCAGGAGGTGGACTGCGCGGTGGTCCTGCTGCCAGTGGCCGAGGAGGACCTCCTCCTCGGGCCGGTCTTCTCCCGGCAGCCGCAGACCCTGGCCGTGTCCGTCCGCCACCCGTTCGCCGCGCGGGAGTCGCTGGGCGCCGAGGAACTCGCCGACTGCCGGCTCATCGGCATCGACGGCGGCGCCCCCGCGTACTGGCGGCAGGCCCAGGCCCCCGGCTTCACCCCCGGCGGGCTCCCCGTACCGGCCGGACCGAGTGTCAACACCCTCCAGGAGGGCCTGAGTCTGACGGCGGCCAACCGCGGCGCCATGCTGCTGTGCCGCTCCACGGCCGACTACCACGGCCGCCGCGACTCGCTCACCTTCGTCCCGGTCCAAGGCCTGCCCGATTCGGAACTCGGCCTCATCCGCCACCGCACGCGGCCCTCCGCCCAGGCGGAGGCGTTCGCGCGGGCCGTCGCCGAGGCCGCCGGACCGGCGGCCTGACGGGCGGGCGGCCCGACGGGCGTACGCCTCAGAACGGGTGCCAGCGGACCTCCGCCGCACCCTCGCGCAGGGAGTCCACCCGGCGGCGGAATTCGGCCAGCGCCTTCGGGTTGGTCGGCGCGTGCTGGGAGACCCAGGCGCAGCTGGCGGTCTCGCGGGCCCCGCGCAGCACCGCGCAGCCGTCCCAGTCGCGGACGTCCCAGCCGTACGCCGTCACGAACGCCTCGTAGGACGGCGCGGGCAGCCCGTACCGGTCGAGGGAGAGGGCCATCACCACCAGGTCGTGCTCGCGCAGGTCGGCCGAGACGGTCTCCAGGTCGACCAGGACCGGTCCGTCCGGCCCGACGTGCACGTTGCGGGGCAGCGCGTCGCCGTGGATCGGGCCCGGCGGCAGGTGCGGGGACAGCCCCGTCACCTCGTCCGCGTAGGCGTCGCGGCGGGCCCGCAGGTACGCCGCGTCGGCCGGGTCGATCGCGTCGCCCGCCAGCCGCAGCCAGCGCTCGACACCGCCCAGCAGGTCCCGCGCGGCCAGCGCGAACGGCGGCGCCGGCAGGGCGTGCACCGCCCGCAGCAGCACCGCGAGGTCCGCCGGCTCCGCCGGCCGCACCGCCGCCGGGAGCCGGTGCCACAGCGTCACCGGGTGCCCCGCCACCAGCCGCGGCTCCGGCTCGGCCGCGCGGACCGCCGGGACACCGGCCTGCTCCAGCCAGTGCGCGATGGCCAGTTCGCGCGCGGCCCGCGCCGCCAGGGCGCCGTCGGCGCGGCCCACCTTCACCACCGTCCCCCCGACCGCGAAGACCGCGTTCTCACCCAGGGCCAGCAGCGCGGCTCCGCCACCGCCCAGGCCCGCCGCCGCCAGTACGTCCCTGGCCCGCGCCTCGTCCATCTCGTACTCCGGATCCGGATCGTCGTGAATGCGCCAAGTCTCCCATCCGGGTGTGCGCCGCCTTGACCCGCTGTCAGCCCCTGGTGGGGCCGGCGCCGAGCGGCGGCGTCCGGCGGCAGTCCGGGGAGGAATATCGTTGCACGAGACGTATCGTCTCGCTAACCTCGGGTCATGACCTCAGCCAAGCCCGCCCACATCGCCATGTTCTCCATCGCCGCCCACGGGCACGTGAACCCGAGCATCGAAGTGATCCGGGAACTCGTCGCGCGGGGCCACCGCGTCAGCTACGCGATTCCCGCCTCCTTCGCGGACAAGGTCGCCGAGACCGGCGCCACCCCGGTGGTCTGGAACTCCACCCTCCCCACCGACGACGAGCCGGAGGCGTGGGGCACCGAACTCATCGACCAGCTCGAACCCTTCCTCGCCGACGCCATGCAGGCGCTCCCGCAGCTCGCCGCCGCCTTCGAGGGCGACGAACCCGACCTCGTCATCCACGACATCACCGCCTACCCCGCGCCCGTCCTCGCGCACCGCTGGGGGGTCCCCGCGGTCTCCCTCTCCCCGAACCTGGTCGCCTGGGAGGGGTACGAGGAGGAGGTGGCCGGGCCCGTTTTCGCCGAGCTGAAGGCATCCGAGCGCGGGCAGGACTACTACGCCCGGTTCGCCGCCTGGCTCACCGCCAACGGCCTCGGCGACGACGTGGACCGCTTCCAGGGCCGCCCGCGCCGCAGTATCGTCCTGATCCCCCGCGCGCTCCAGCCGAACGCCGACCGTGTCGACCCCGCCGTGTACACCTTCGTCGGCGCCTGCCAGGGCGACCGCGCCGACCAGGGGCACTGGCAGCGCCCGGAGTCGGCCGACGGCAAGAAGGTGCTGCTGGTGTCGCTCGGCTCCACCTTCACCAAGCAGCCCGCCTTCTACCGCGCCTGCGTCGAGGCCTTCGGGGACCTGCCCGACTGGCACGTCGTCCTGCAGATCGGCGCGTTCACCGACGAAGCCGAACTCGGGGCGGTCCCCGCCAACGTCGAGGTCCACCGCTGGGTTCCCCAGCTGGACGTCCTGCGCCAGGCCGACGCCTTCATCACCCACGCCGGCGCCGGCGGCAGCCAGGAGGGCCTCGCCACCGCCACCCCGATGGTCGCCGTCCCGCAGGCCGTCGACCAGTTCGGCAACGCCGACATGCTGGTCTCGCTCGGCGTGGCCCGGCACGTCCCGATGGACCGGGCGGACGCCGCGACCCTCCGCGAGGCCGTCCTCGGCCTCGTCCGCGACCCCGGGGTCGCAGCCCGCTGCGAGGCGGTCCGAGCGGAGATGGCCGGCGAGGGCGGCGCGCGCCGGGCCGCCGACCTCATCGAGGCGGAACTGTCCTAGGGGGTGTCTAGGCTGGACCCATGGCCAAGACATACGCGGCGCTCTTGCGCGGGATCAACGTCGGCGGGAGCAGGAAGGTGCCCATGGCGGAGCTGCGCTCCGTGCTGGAGACCCTCGGCCACGGTGACGTGCGGACGTACCTGCAGAGCGGCAACGCCGTCTTCAGCTGCCCGGAGCAGGACCCCCGGGTGCTCGCGCGGGAGCTGGAAACGGCCATCGAGGCCCACTTCGGCTTCCGGGTGGCCTGCCTGGTCGTGGACGGGGCCCACCTGAAGGCCGTCGCCGACGCCTGCCCGTTCCCGGCAGCCGAGCTCGAGGGCAGGCAGCTCCACGTCACCTTCTTCTCCGAGCAGCCCGGTCCGGAGCGGTTCGCCGGGCTCGACCCGGCCGGCTACCTGCCGGAGGAGTACCGCCTCGGCGACCGCGTCCTCTACCTCTACGCCCCGGACGGGCTCGGCCGCTCCGCACTCGGACAGGCGCTCGCCAAGCCGGCCCGGGTCAAGGGCCTCGACGCCACCACCCGCAACTGGAACACGGTCGCCAAGCTGGTCGAGCTGACCACGCCCTGAACCGAACTGACCACGGACGCCCTGAACCGAACGGTCCACGCCCTGAACCGGACCGACACGCACGGACACGGGCCGGCACCGCCTTCCACCGCGCCCCCGGCGCCCGCGCGGGGCGCGGGATGTGCCAGGCTCGGGGCATGCGGTACATCATCATCGGCGCGGGCGCGGTCGGCGCCACCATCGGCGGACGGCTCGCGGAGGCGGGCGGTGAGGTCGTCCTCGTCGCGCGCGGCGCGCACGCCGAGGCCCTGCGGGCGGACGGCCTGCGGCTGACCACCGCGGCCGGCACCCGGGTGCACCGGCTTCCCGTGGTCACCGAGCCGGCCGAAGCGGGCGAACTGCGCCCGGACGACGTGCTGCTGCTCGCCGTCAAGACGCAGGACGCGATCGCCGCGCTCGACGCGTGGGGCGACGCGGAGGTCGCGGGCGGCGGGACGGCGGCGCAGCGCCTGCCGGTGCTGTGCGCGCAGAACGGCGTGGAGGGCGAACGCCTCGCCCTGCGCCGCTTCGCCCGGGTGTACGGCATGTGCGTATGGCTGCCGTCGACCTTCCTGGAGCCGGGCGCGGTCTCCGCGCTGTGCGCGCCGCTGACCGGGATCCTGCACCTGGGCCGGGCGGCTGGCGGCACGGACGCGCTGGTGCGGGCCGTCGCCGCGGACCTCACCGGGGCCGGGTTCGAGGCGCCCGTGGTCGAGGACGTGATGCGGTGGAAGTACGCGAAGCTGCTGGGGAACCTGGGCAACGCGGTCCAGGCGACCACCGGCCCGGAGCCGGACCCGGCGAAGGCCGCGCTGCTGCTGCGGGCCGTCCGTGAGGCGAAGGCGGCCTTCGGGGCGGCCGGTATCGCCCACGCCTCCGACGCGGAGGAGTCCGCGGCGCGCGACGGCAAGGCGGTCCAGCCGCCGGGGGTGCGCGGCGGGTCGTCGTGGCAGAGCCTGGCGCGGGGCACGGGCTCGGTGGAGGCGGACTACCTCAACGGGGAGATCTCGCTGCTGGGGCGGCTGTACGGCGTTCCGACACCGGTCAACGACGTGCTGCGGCACGCGGCCAACATCTTCGCCCGCGAGGGCCTGCCGCCGGGCGCGATGTCCATCGCGGACCTCACCGCCCTGGCCGACGAGGCCGCGTCCCGCCCGTAGGGCGCGACGCGTCCCGCCCGCAGGGCGTCCTTCGCATCGGCCCGGGGGCGCGCTCAGGCCGTCAGGGCCCGCAGCCTCGCCGGGGCGGTGGCCGCCGTGTCGAAGCGGCGCAGCAGCAGGCGGGCCAGCTCCGGAGCCGCACCCAGCACCCCGGCCACGACATCCGCGTCGGCCTGCGCGGCACCCGCCTCGATCCGGTCCGGCAGCCGCCCGGGAGCGATGACGTAGGGGGCCACCGCCACCCGGGCGAAGCCCTCCGCGCGCAGCGCCCGTACGGCGTCCTCGGTACGGGAGAACCCCGGGGGAAAGGCTCCGGAGGCGAACGCAGGCCGCACGGCACACCAACCGGTGCGCCGCCACTCCCGCGCGGTTTCAGCGATCGCTGCGATCGCCTCCGGGTCTGTGGATCCGGCGGCCGCGAGCACCACCGCGGTGGTGGGGCGGTCCGCCGGGGTGAGTCCGGCTTCGGCCAACCGGTGGTCGAGGGCCGACAGCAGGAGCGGGGAGGGCCCGAGGACCTCGGCCACGCGCACCGACAGGCCGGGCAGCCGGGCCGTCGACTCCGCCAGCGCCGCCGGGATGTCGGACTTGGCGTGGAAGGCCCGGGTGAGCAGGAGGGGCAGCGCGACCACGTCGCGCACACCGGACAGGTAGAGCGACGACAGGGCCTGGCCCACCGTCGGGGTGTTGAAGTCCAGGAACGCCGTCTCCACCCGCAGCCCGGGCCGCAGCGCCCGCACGCGCCCGGTCAGGGCGTGCACGGTCGCCGCGTGCCGCGGGTCGCGGCTGCCGTGGGCGATGACGAGGAGGGCGGGTGCGCAGGACACGGGACTCACGTGACCAGCAGGCCGCGGGTGCGCAGGACGCGGCGTTCGAGGGGGCTGAAGATGAGGAGGTCGATGGCGATGCCGACGATGAGGATGAGGAGGATGGCGAGGAAGACGCCGGGGAGGTCGATGTTGTTGCGGCCGTTCTCCAGGAGTTGGCCGAGACCGAGGCCGAGGTCGGGGGAGCTGGCGATGATTTCGGCGGCCATGAGGGAGCGCCAGGAGAAGGCCCAGCCCTGCTTGAGGCCGGCGAGGTAGCC
>NZ_JBWKLE010000011.1:0-136332 GCF_056430495.1 Streptomyces sp. NPDC045967
TCAACGTTCACCAACACGAACAACCCCCCCTAACCCCCCCCCCCCCAACGCGGGAGCCCCCCCCCCCCCTCTTTCCCCCCCCCCCTCCGGCGTACGCGGTGGTGCGGGGTCAGTCGCTGACCTTCTTGGCCGAACCGAAGGCGACGAATGCGCCGATCGCGAGGAAGAGGAAGGACATGGCGTCCATGTTCTCCTTCCAGAGGTCGTTCAGGCCGCCGATGCCCACCTCGCTGATGACGTCGCCCACGCCGGCCTTGCCGAAGTCGGCCAGGACGAGCGCGATGAAGAAGAGCTGGCCGAGGTAGACGGCGCCGAGCGAGAGGACGGCGGCGACCACCGGCAGGACGGGGTTGCGTCCGCCGACCTTGCCGGCGGCGAGGCCGACGAGGAGGCCGACACCGGCCGCGGCGTAGCCGATCTCGCGGTCGATCGCGTTCATGATGCCGCCGTAGGCGCCGGCCGCGACCAGGGCCGCGACGACGGCGGCGACGATGCCGAGGCCGAGGTTGCCGCTACGGGCCGGGGCCGGGGCGGCCGGGGGCACGGGGTAGGAGGCGGGCGCCGGAGGCTGGACGTTCTGGCTCATTGGGAAATCCCCCCCAGGGATTCGGGCATGCGAACGCCCGGAGGGCGTAAGTGCGAGATAAGTGACGCCGCAGGCTAGCAGGCCGCACGGACATCCGTGAGGGGGAATTTCCGGGTCACAGGCGGTGGGCGGCGCCGACCGGGCTGGCGCCTCGGGTGTCCAGGAGCAGCTGGGCCTTCACCGCGAGGCCCTGCAGGTCGTAGGTGCGGTGGTGCTGGAGCAGGATCGTCAGGTCCGCGTTGGCGGCGGCCTCGTACAGGGACTCGGCCCGGGGGACCGGCTGGTCCCTGACCCGCCAGCCCTGGATGAACGGGTCGTGATAGCTGACCAGCGCCCCCAGGTCGAGCAGGCGGCTGGCGATCTCGCGCGCCGGGGAGCCCTCCTGGTCGGCGAGGTCGGGCTTGTAGGTGACGCCGAGGAGCAGGACGCGGGCGCCGCGGGCGGACTTCCCGTGTTCGTTGAGCAGGGTGGCGGACCGCTGGATGACGTACTGCGGCATCCGGTTGTTGATCTCCTGCGCCAGGCCGACCATGCGCAGGGGGTGACCGGGGGTGCGGGTGGTGTGGGGGAGGTAGTTGGGGTCGAGGGGGACGCCGTGGCCGCCGACCCCGGGGCCGGGGCGGAAGGCCTGGAATCCGTAGGGCTTTGTCTCGGCGCAGCGGATGACGTCCCAGAGGTCCACGCCGAGGTCGTGGCAGAGCACCGCCATCTCGTTCATGAGGGCGATGTTGACGTGCCGGTAGTTGGTCTCCAGGAGCTGCACCGTCTCGGCTTCGCGCAGGCCGCGGGCCCGGACCACCTTCTCGGTGAGGCGGGCGTAGAAGGCGTGCGCGGACTCCGTGCAGGCGGGGGTGAGGCCGCCGATCACCTTGGGGGTGTTGGAGATGCCGTGCGTGCGGTTGCCCGGGTCGTGGCGGCTGGGGGAGTAGGCCAGGTGGAAGTCCCGGCCGGCCCGCAGGCCGGAGCCCTCCTCGAGGACGGGGCGCAGGTAGTCCTCGGTGACGCCCGGGTGGACGGCGGATTCGAGGATCACGGTGGTGTGGGGGCGCAGCCGGGCGGCGAGCGCGCGCCCCGCCTCCCCGATGGCGGACAGGTCCAGTGCGCGGTCGGCGCCGAGCTGGGTGGGGGCGCAGATGACGGCGGTGCGGACCCGCCCGAGTTCGGCGGGGTTGGTGGTGACCCGGAAGCCGGCCGCCGACATGCGGCGGATCTCGGCGGCGGTGAGGGTGGAGTCCGTGACCGGACCGCTGTCGTAGCCGACCGTCTCGATCCCGGCGGCCACGGCCGCCTGGGCGAGGGGGAGGCCGAGATGGCCGAGTCCGATGACGGCGAGGTCTGCGGGCATGGGGGTGCCGTCCCTTCCCTGACATGAGGGGGATGCGCGCGCAAGCCCTGTGGACGTACAGGGACCCCAGGGAGCTGGCGCAATGTCAGACTAGGCGTATATATGACAGATATGTCGCATTCTGAGGTGGTGGTCGCCGTTGTGTTGTCCACAGGCGGTGGCCGATGTGGGTGCGGGCGGTCAGAATCATGAAACGGGGAATGTGAGCGGGATCACCCGCGCGACGCGGGGAACAACCGCACCAACGGGAGGCAGCCGTGAGGACAGCGACACTGGGACCGGCGCAGCGCGCCGAGGCCCTCGCCCGGATGGCCGAGCGGGAGCTGGACGTACTGGTGGTGGGCGCGGGCGTGGTCGGCGCCGGCACCGCCCTCGACGCGGTGACCAGAGGGCTGTCCACCGGCCTGGTGGAGGCGCGTGACTGGGCGTCGGGCACCTCCAGCCGGTCGAGCAAGCTCATCCACGGCGGCCTGCGCTATCTGGAGATGCTCGACTTCGCCCTGGTGCGGGAGGCGCTGAAGGAGCGCGGCCTGCTGCTGGAGCGGCTCGCGCCGCACCTGGTGAAGCCGGTGCCGTTCCTCTACCCCTTGCGGCACAAGGGCTGGGAGCGGTGGTACGCGGGCTCCGGCGTCGCGCTGTACGACGCGATGTCCGTCTCCAGCGGACACGGGCGGGGGTTGCCGGTCCACCGGCACCTCTCGCGCAAGCGCGCGCTGCGGGTGGCCCCGGCGCTGCGCAAGGACGCGCTGGTGGGCGCGCTGCAGTACTACGACGCCCAGATGGACGACGCGCGGTACGTGGCGACGCTGGTGCGGACGGCCTCGGCGTACGGGGCGCACTGCGCCAACCGGGCGAGGGTGGTCGGCTTCCTCCGCGAGGGCGAACGGGTGGTCGGCGCACGCGTCCAGGACGTGGAGGCGGGCGGGGAGTACGAGATCCGCGCCAAGCAGGTGGTGAACGCGACCGGGGTCTGGACGGACGACACCCAGGCGCTGATCGGGGAGCGCGGGCAGTTCCACGTACGGGCGTCGAAGGGCATCCACCTGGTGGTGCCGAAGGACCGGATCCATTCGAGCACCGGGTTGATCCTGCGGACCGAGAAGTCGGTGCTGTTCGTCATCCCCTGGGGCCGGCACTGGATCGTGGGCACCACCGACACCGACTGGGACCTGGACAAGACCCACCCGGCGGCGTCGAGCGCGGACATCGACTACCTGCTGGAGCACGTGAACTCGGTTCTGGCGGTGCCCCTGACGCGGGACGACGTGCAGGGGGTGTACGCGGGCCTGCGGCCGCTGCTGGCCGGGGAGTCGGACGCGACGAGCAAGCTGTCGCGCGAGCACACGGTGGCGCATCCGGTGCCCGGGCTGGTGGTGGTGGCGGGCGGCAAGTACACGACGTACCGGGTCATGGCCAAGGACGCGGTCGACGAGGCGGTGCACGCGCTGGACGTGCGGGTGGCGGAGTGCGTGACGGAGGACGTGCCGCTGGTGGGCGCGGAGGGGTACCGGGCGCTGTGGAACGCACGGGCCAGGACGGCGGCCCGGACGGGGCTTCACGTGGCGCGCGTGGAGCACCTGTTGAACCGGTTCGGCTCGCTCATGGAGGAACTGCTGGACCTGATCGCCGCCGATCCGGGGCTGGGTGAGCCGGTGACCGGGGCGGACGACTACCTGCGGGCGGAGATCGTGTATGCCGCCTCGCACGAAGGGGCGCGCCACCTGGACGACGTGCTGACGCGGCGGACGCGCATCTCGATCGAGACCTTCGACCGGGGGACGCGGTCGGCGCGGGAGTGCGCCGAGTTGATGGCGCCGGTGCTGGGGTGGGACAAGCAGCAGATCGAGAAAGAAGTGGAGCACTACGAGAAGCGGGTCCAGGCGGAGCGGGAGTCGCAGCGTCAGCCGGACGACCTGACGGCGGACGCGGCGCGGCTGGGGGCGCCCGACATCGTTCCGTTGTAACTCCGCGATGCGGAAGGGGGAACCGCGGACCCGGGGCTCCCGTCCGTTGCGGAGTGAGGAACAATGAAGGTTCTGCCGGGGCGGGTTACGCGGACCCCGGACGCCAGGTCGCTCGGCCGCCGGGTTGGTCGGTCGCCGGGGCAGGCGGAGCAGCGGCACGATCGCAGAGGGGACGCATGTCGAAGCCGGAGCACGGGGCGCCTGCGGCGAAGCCCGAAGAGGTGGGGGCCGCGGCTCCCGCCGCGTCGGCCGAGGCCGCGCCCGCCGAGGGCGCGGAGCCCGCGGCTGCGAAGCCGGGGTTGGCGAAGCCGGAGCCTGACGGGGCGGAGCCCGGGGCGAAGGCGGAGGCCGAGTCGGCGAAGCCGGGAGCCGGGCCGGAGGGATCGGGAGCCGAGCCGGGGCCGGAGGACGCGAAGCCCGGGCCTGTGGACGCGAAGCCCGGGCCTGTGGACGCGACGCCGGAGTCCGGGGACGCCAAGCCCGGGACCGGGGGCGCGAAGCCGGAGCCGGAGGACGCGAAGCCGAAGCCTGTGGACGCGAAGCCGGAGCCCGCGGCCGGGGTCGAGCCTGCGGGCGCCGCGCCCGCGGTGAAGGCGGAGGTCCCGGTTGCGCCCGCCAAGACCGGGACGGGCAAGCCGGTCAACCCCGTGGAGAAGGCCGATGCCGTGGCCGCCGAGGTCAAGGCGCGCGCCGAGGCCGCCAAGGCGGCGGGCGACGGGCAGGACAGAGGGCGGCTGCTCGCCGGGCGCTACCGGCTCGGCACCGTCCTCGGCAAGGGCGGAATGGGCACCGTCTGGCGGGCCCAGGACGAGACCCTGGGCCGGACGGTCGCCGTCAAGGAGCTCCGCTTCGGCAGCGGTGTCGACGAGGACGAGAAGCGGCGCCTCATCACCCGTACCCTCCGCGAAGCCAAGGCCATTGCCCGGATCCGCAGCGGCGGAGCCGTCACCGTCTACGACGTCGTCGACGAGGACGCCCGGCCCTGGATCGTCATGGAGCTCATCGAGGGCCCCTCGCTCGCCGAGTTCATCCGGGAGAACGGCGCCCTCACCCCGCGCCGTGCCGCCGAGGTCGGTCTCGCGGTGCTCGACGTGCTGCGCGCCGCCCACGGACAGGGCATCCTGCACCGGGACGTCAAGCCGTCCAACGTGCTCATCGCCGCCACCGGCCGTGTCGTCCTCACCGACTTCGGCATCGCACAGGTCGAGGGCGACCCCTCCGTCACCTCCACCGGCATGCTCGTCGGCGCCCCCTCCTACATCTCGCCCGAGCGCGCCCGGGGGCACAAGCCCGGTCCGCCCGCCGACATGTGGTCGCTCGGCGGCCTGCTGTACGCCGCGGTCGAGGGCGTGCCGCCGTACGACAAGGGCTCCGCCCTCGCCACCCTCACCGCCGTCATGACCGAGCCGGTGGACCCGCCCAAGAACGCCGGCCCGCTGACCGAGGTCATCTACGGCCTGCTCGCCAAGGACCCGGCCCAGCGTCTGGACGACGCACGGGCACGGGCCATGCTGACCGCCGTCGTCAACGCCCCCGAGCCCCAGCCGGCCCCGGTGGCGGCTCCGCCCGCCGAGGAGACCCGCCAGATATCCCTGGTGGACGCCCAGGAGGCCGCCGAGAAGGCCACCGAGGCGAAGGCGGCCGAGAAGGCGGCCGAGAAGGCGGCGAAGAAGGAACGCGAGCGCAAGGAGCGCGAGCAGCGCGAACGGGCTCGCGCCGCGCTGAAGTCCGCCCGCAAGGCGGCGGCGGCCGCGGCGGCCACGACGGCCGCCACGGCTGCGGAACCGCCGGCGGACAAGCCCGCGAACGGGTCATCCGCGAAGACGGCCCCGGTGGCCGCCCCGCTCACCGACGTCATGCCGCGCCGCACCATCGCGCTCGCCCTGGCCGCCGTGGTCGTGGTGCTCGCGGTGGTCGGCTCCCTCATCGCCTACGCCGTCTCCGGTGACGACACCGACGGCCGCAAGGACGAGGGCAAGGGCAAGAACAACCCGTCGGCGTCCGCGAGCCAGTCGCCGGGCGGCGCCGGGCAGAGCCCCCAGCCCTCGGCCAAGCCCGAGGAGCCCGGCGCCGGTACGGACGGCGGCAACGCCACGCCCGGCGGCCAGGGCCAGCAGAGCCCGGGCACCGGCCAGAGCCAGGGGCAGGGTCAGGGGCAGGGCGCCCAGCCCGGCGGCGGGGGCAGTGGCGTGCCCGCCGGGTACGCGATGGTGACGGAGCCCGGGTTCCACTTCTCGATGGCGATGCCCGAGGGCTTCCACCAGACATCCGTGGCGGGCGCCAACTCCGGCGGGATATACAGCCGTGACGGCGGCTTCCCCCGGATCCAGGTCGACTACAACGCCAACCCGGGCGACGACGCCCGCTTGGCCTGGACCAGGCTGGCCCCCGCCGTGGCGGGCAGCAGCACGGGGTACCGCCTGATCGGGATCAACTCGACGAGTTACCGCAACTACCCCACCGTCGCCGACTGGGAGTTCGAGAGGGAGCAGGGCGGCATCCGCGTCCGCGTGCTCAACCGCGGCTTCAAGATGGACGCGACGCACGGCTACGCCATCATGATCAGCTGCCCCGCGGACCAGTGGGACGGCCCCGAGTGCACGCAGATGCGCAATACGGCGTTCGAGACCTTCCAGCCGCTCGGCTGACCTCGGGACGCGGGCGGCCCCGTGGACGTATCGTGTCAGCGGGGCCGCGGGGGTGCCCCCAGTACGCGGGGGAGGCGATGTGGAGGACTACGCGGGCCGGATCCTGGCCCACCGCTACCGTCTGCCGCTGCCGCCGACGGACGAGTACGAACTGGTCGAGACCCGTGCCTTCGACACCCGCAGCGGGCAGGAAGTCCTGGTCCGGCAGGTGCCGTTGCCGGAAGTGGTGGACGCCGAGCTGCTCGACGGGCACCGGTCCGTCCCGGCGGCCGGGCAGCGCGCCGCGGGTGACCTGCCGGCCGTGCGGCGCGCCATCGAGGCGGCGCAGGCCGCGGCCGCCGTCCCGGACCACCCCCGGCTGGACCAGGTCTTCGACGTGTTCGCCGAGGGCGGGTCGCTGTGGATCGTGAGCGAACTGGTGCCGGCCAGGCCGCTGGCGGCGCTGATCGCCGACGAGCCGCTGACCCCCTACCGCGCCGCCGAGGTGGCCTCGGACGTACTGACCGCGCTGCGGGTGCTCCACGCGCACGGCTGGACCCACCGCAACATCACCGTGCGGACGGTGCTGGTCTGCGATGACGGGCGGGTCGTGCTCACGGGCCTCGCGGCCGGCGCCGCGGAAGAAGCGCTGTGCGGCTACGACCCCGTCCCCGGCGGTGACGCGTCCGACGGGGGTACGGGGTGGGGCGGGGCGGTGGCTCCGCCCGTCACCGCGCCGGATTCCCCGGGCGCCCCGGCCGGGTCGGCACCGGAGCCGCCCGCGGGCGGGTACGCGCCCCTGGTGGCCCCGGGCTATGACACCGGGCCGCGGTACAGCGACCACATCACCCCCGGGCGCCCGGAGGACCGGCCCGAGCTCAAGGCCGCCGCGCGGGCCGGGGCCATCGCCGCCTACCGGGCGGGCGCGCGGGCGGCCGCCGCCAAAGTCGGCGAGCAGCGCCCATCCGATCCCGTCGTCGTGCCGGAGCCCAGGCCGCAGGGATCGACCCTGCCGCAGGGGTACTCGTACCCGTACGGGGGTCCGGAGGCGGCCGCCGCGCCCTGGCACGGCGCGACCCCCCGCCACCCGGCCCTCGGCCCTCCGGAGCCGGAGCCCCACGAGGAGCAAGGCCAGGAACAGGGCCAGGAACAGGGCCAGGAGCCCGGGTACGAGCACGAGCCGGAGCAGGAGCACGGCTACGGGTACGGGCGGAGGCGAGGCCAGGAGCCGGGCCCGGCCCAGGCGCCGGAGGTGTCCGGACTCCCCGCCCGGCTCGCGCTGCCGCAGGGCTACCACCAGGCCGACGCCCACGGACGCGCCCCCGTCCCGGCCCCGTCGCCGCTCCCGCCGTCCCCGCCCGCCCCGCCCGCCCCGCGGACCGGCACCGGCACCGGGACCGGCACCGGGACCGGCGCCGGCGCAGCGGACGGCTGGTCCGGCCCGCGGACCGGGCTCGACGCCGAGCGGGCGCGCCAGACGCGGATGGCCGTCGTCGGCGCCGTCACCGAGCGGTGGGCCCCCGAGCAGGCCGGCTCCGCCGCCGGGCCCTGGCAGCTGGCGGCGCCCGTCGGCCCGGCCACCGACCTCTGGGCGCTCGGCGCGCTGCTGTACCGGGCCGTCCAGGGGCACGCCCCCTACCCCGAGGAGTCCGTCGCCGAGCTCGTGGAGCTGGTCCGCGCGGAGCCCCCGGCCTTCGCCGAGGAGTGCGGCGCGCTCCGGCCGGTCGTCGAATCGCTGCTGCGCCAGGACCCGACCGAGCGCCCCGACTTCGAGGAGCTGCGCGGCTGGCTGCGCTCACTCGTACGGTCCGCCCCCGAGCCCGACGCGGGCCTGACCATGCTCCCGATGCCCGATCCGGACCCCGCGCGGCTGCCCGTCGTACGCCGTCGCGGCGACCTCCACGGGCGGCACCGCAACCCCGCGGCCCCCCGCCGGCCCCGCGCCCTGGGCCGGAGCCTGCTCCTCGGCATCCTGGTCCTGCTCGCCGGGGCCGTGGCGTACGCGATGCTGTTCATGCCGCGCTCCGCCGACCCGCAGGGCCCCGGCGGCGCCGTGCGGACCCCGTCCGGGCCGAGCCCCTCCCAGCTCCCCACCGCGACGCCCGAGTCCAGGCCCGCCCCGCAGACGACCGCACCGCCCCCGGCGGCGACGCCGGCGGCGCCCGCCCCGGCCGGGTACACCACCCAGCAGGACCCGGAGCACTTCGAGATCGTGGTCCCCGACGGCTGGGAGCGCCGGGGCATCAACGAGGCCGGCCAGGTCCGCTACACCAGCGGCCCCTTCACGCTGACCGTGGTGCCGGGCCGGGACAAGGTGGAGGGCAATCCGGATCCGGCGGCGTACCAGAAGGACAGGGAGCAGGAGCTGACGCCCTACCGCACCTCCACCTGGTCCACGGTGGGCGACGTGAAGACCACCAAGGTGGGCCAGCAACTGCGCGCCACGGGCCGCTACACGTGGATCGACGGCACCGGACGCAACGTCTTCGCCCGCAACTTCGTCGTCGCGCTCGGCGGCAGTTACCACGTGGTCATGGTCACCGGGCCGGAGGACGAGCAGGGCAAGGTGACCGAGGTCTTCGAGAAGGCGACGGCCAGTTACCGGCCGGGCGGTTGAACCGGGCCTGACGGGCGGTCAGTACGGCGATTGCGTCACAGTGCGGGCTTTGGGCGCCCGCGCGGTTCCGACACCGGCCGCGGGCTCCGTAATCTGGCCTGAAGTGCGGAGAGCGGCGGGGTTTCGTGGAACAGCAGACAGGTGGGGGCGCCGTGCTCGCGGGCCGGTACCGGCTCATCGAGCCGATCGGCCGGGGCGGCATGGGCAAGGTGTGGCGCGCGCACGACGAGCTGCTGCACCGGACCGTCGCCGTCAAGGAACTGACGGCCGGTCTGTACGTCGCCCAGGCCGACCGGGACGTCCTGCACGCCCGGACGCAGAAGGAGGCCCGGGCCGCGGCCCGGATCCAGCATCCGGCGGTCGTCACCGTGCACGACGTGCTGGAGCACGACGCCCGGCCGTGGATCGTCATGGAGTACGTCGACGGCCCCTCCCTCGCGGACGCGGCCAAGGCCGCCGGGCGCATCGAGCCCCGCGAGGCGGCCAGGATCGGGCTGCACGTGCTGGGCGCGCTGCGCGCCGCGCACGCGGTCGGGGTCCTGCACCGCGACGTGAAGCCGGGCAACGTCCTGCTGGCCAAGGACGGCCGGGTGCTGCTGACCGACTTCGGGATCGCGGCGATCGAGGGGGACTCCTCCATCACGCGCACCGGCGAGATCGTCGGCTCCATCGACTACCTGGCCCCCGAGCGGGTGACCGGGGGGACCCCGGGCACGGCCTCCGACCTGTGGTCGCTGGGCGCCACCCTGTACACGGCGGTGGAGGCCCGCTCTCCGTTCCGCCGGACCTCGCCCATCTCCAGCCTCCAGGCGGTGGTGAACGACGATCCGCCGGCCCTGAAGCAGGCCGGCGCGCTGGCGCCGGTCATCACGGCACTGCTGCAGAAGGACCCGGCCGAGCGGCCCACCGCCGCGGAGGCGGAGCGGATGCTGCTCGAGGCGATGGAGGGCCGGGAGCCGAAGGCGGCGCAGGCCTACGTGCCCACGCGCGCGGTGACGCCGGAGGAACTCGCTCCGGCGCAGGAGCGGCACGGGGAGCCGGCCCCGCCCCGGGACCCCGCCCGGACGGCCCCGCTGCCGGAGTCCGCGGCGAGCGGGCCGGCGTCCGCGCCGCCCACCGCTTCGACCTCCTCCACCCCGGCACCCGCCTCCGACGGGTCGGCGCGGGGCCGGCTCAAGCGCGCCGCCGCCGTGGCGCTGGTGGCGGCGCTGCTCGGTGGCGGCGGGGTGTTCGGGGTGCTGAAGTACACGGGCGACGACACCTCGGGGGGCGGCTCGGACAAGAACGTCAGCACCCGCGACCAGCCCGTGGAGGCCACCCCGCCGGCGGGCTTCACCAAGGTCACCGACCCGACCGGTTTCACCCTCTTCGTCCCGGAGGGCTGGACGCGCCAGGTGAACGGCGACCAGATCGACTACACCCCGGACAACGGGAACCACTTCATCCGGATCGCCGCCGACTCCACCCCGGACTACGACAACCCGTACGAGCACCTGCTCGACCTGGAGAAGCAGGTGCGCAAGCGTACGGACTACAAGAAGCAGTGGCTCAGCCAGAACACCTTCCGGGACAGCACCCGGTCCGCGCTCTGGGACTTCACCTGGACGGAGAAGGTGAACTTCCCCGGGCCCCGCAGGGCCATCGAGCAGATGTACATCGCTCCCGACGGCACCGAGTACGCGGTCTACATGTCGAGCCCCGTCGCCGACTGGGCCGCCACCCGCCAGCAGTTCGACGTCGTCCTCAGCGGCTGGGAGCCGCCCGCGCGGACCTCCTGAAACGGCTCGTCGAGGGCCGATCCCGTCATCCTGCCAGCGATCGCTGGCGGAAATGGCAAAATCCGGTTACCCACGGGTACCCAAAGCCTGCCGGGCGCAATACGCTCACCGCCATGACGGACTCGCAGGCCCCGGCCCCCCTCCGCACCGCACCGGAACCCACCAACCCGGTCGCCCCGGCCCCGGCGGGTGCCCGCACCGCCGCCGACGTGGTGACCCCCGACCTGGTCGTCCGCCTCACCCGCGGGGTGATCGGCTCCGGCCGCACCGCCAACCACACCCCCTTCACCGGGGACCGGCTGGCGGAGCTCCCCGAGGCCACCCCCGAGGACGTGGCGGAGGCCTTCGCACGGGCCCGCGCCGCCCAGCCCGCCTGGGCCGCCGTCCCCGTCCGCGAGCGGGCCGCCGTCCTGCTGCGCTTCCACGACCTGGTGCTCGCCCGGCAGGCCGAGGTCCTCGACCTCATCCAGCTGGAGACCGGCAAGGCGCGCCTGCACGCCCACGAAGAGGTCCAGGCGGTCGCCATCGCCGCCCGCCACTACGGCCGCAAGGCCCCCGCCTACCTGCGCCCCAAGGGACACACGGGCGCCATGCCCACCCTCACCAAGGTCACCGAGCTGCGCCAGCCGCGCGGGGTCGTCGGCCAGATAGCCCCCTGGAACTATCCGCTCGAGCTCTCCGTCGGTGACGCCCTGCCCGCCTTCGTCGCGGGCAACGCCCTCGTCATGAAGCCCGACACCGAGACCGCGCTGACCGCCCTGTGGGCCCGCGCCCTGCTCATCGAGGCCGGACTGCCCGCCGCGGTGTTCCAGGTCGTCCTCGGTGAGGGCCCCGTCGTCGGCCCCGAGGTCGTCCGGCACGCCGACTACGTGTCCTTCACCGGCTCCACCCGCACCGGCCGCGAGGTCGCCCAGGGCGCGGCCGCCCGGCTCGTCGGCGTCTCCCTCGAACTGGGCGGCAAGAACGCCATGCTCGTCCTGCACGACGCCGACGTCGAGAAAGCCGCCGCGGGCGCCGTCCGCGCCTGCTTCTCCTCCGCCGGGCAGCTGTGCATCTCCATCGAGCGGCTCTACGTGCACGCCTCGATCGCCGACGAGTTCCTCGCCCGCTTCGCCGCCCGTACGAAGGCGATGCGCCTGGGCAGTTCACTCGCCTACGGCGCCGACATGGGCTCCCTGGCCGGCGAGCGCCAGCTGGAGGCCGTACGGCGGCACGTGGACGAGGCCGTCGCCAAGGGCGCCACCCTCGTCGCGGGCGGCACCGCCCGCCCCGACATCGGCCCGCTCTTCTACGAGCCGACCATCCTCGACGGCGTCGAGGCGCCGATGGCCGTGTGCGGGGAGGAGACCTTCGGCCCGGTCGTCTCCGTCTACCGCTTCACCGACGAGGACCAGGTCATCGCCGAGGCCAACGGCACCGCCTACGGCCTGAACTCCAGCGTCTGGACCAAGGACGCCCGCCGGGGCCACGCCGTCGCCGCCCGCCTGCGCACCGGCACCGTCAACATCAACGAGGGGTATGCCCCCGCATACGGCAGCGCCAAGGCGCCCATGGGCGGCATGAAGGACTCCGGCCTCGGCCGCCGCCACGGCTCCGAGGGCATCCTCAAGTACACCGAGGCCCAGACCGTCGCCCACCAGCGGCTGCTCCCGATGGGGCCGTCGCTGGGCATGGACGACGAGAAGTACGCGGCGTTCATGACCCGCAGCCTCCAGATCATGAAGGCACTCCGATTCCGCTGAACGGAACTCCGCTAGGGGGCAGACCTGTGTCTGAGCCGTACGACTACGACGTCATCGTCATCGGATCCGGCTTCGGGGGGTCCGTCTCCGCCCTGCGCCTCACCGAGAAGGGCTACCGGGTGGGCGTCCTGGAGGCCGGGCGCCGCTTCACCCGCGACAGCCTGCCCCGGACCAGCTGGGACCTGCGCAACTACCTGTGGGCGCCGGCCCTCGGGCTGTACGGGATCCAGCGCATCCACCTGCTCGGCAACGTGATGGTGCTCGCCGGCGCCGGCGTGGGCGGCGGCTCCCTCAACTACGCCAACACGCTCTACGTGCCCCCCGCCGCCTTCTTCGAGGACCGGCAGTGGGCGGGGATCACCGACTGGCGGGACGAGCTGGCCCCCTACTACGACCAGGCCAGGCGCATGCTCGGCGTGCGCCTGAACCCGACCGTGACCCCCTCCGACGTCCACCTCAAGGCCGTCGCCGCGAGGATGGGCGTGGCCGACTCCTTCCACATGGCCCCGGTCGGCGTCTTCTTCGGCGACGGCGCCGACGCCGAAGGGCAGGCCAGGGTCCGGCCCGGGGAGGAGGTCGCCGACCCCTACTTCGGCGGCGCCGGCCCGGCCCGCAGGGCCTGCACCGAGTGCGGGGAGTGCATGACCGGCTGCCGGCACGGCGCGAAGAACACCCTGAACGAGAACTACCTGCACCTCGCCGAGCGCGCCGGGGCCGTCATCCACCCCATGACCACGGTCACCGCGCTCAGCGAGCACCCCGAGGGCGGCCACCGGGTCCGCACGGTCCCCACCGACGCCCGCCGCAAGGGCGTCGCGAAGGTGCTGCGCGCCCGGTACGTGGTCGTCGCGGCGGGCACGTACGGCACCCAGACCCTGCTGCACACGATGAAGGACCGCGGCGAGCTCCCCGGGATCTCGGACCGGCTCGGCGAACTGACCCGGACCAACTCCGAGGGCCTCGTCGGCGCGCAGACCGACGACCGCCGCTACCGCAAACGGCACGGCGCCGGGTCCGGCCCGGCGCGGCGGGCCGACTTCACCCGGGGCGTGGCCATCACCTCCTCGGTGCACCCCGACGCCGACACCCACATCGAGCCGGTCCGCTACGGCAAGGGCTCCAACGCCATGGGGTTCCTGACCATCCTGCAGGTCCCCTACAGCAGGCACCGGGTGCGCGCCTGGTTCGCGCGCACCGCGCGGCACCCGCTGCAGCTGGCCCGCTCGCTGTCCAACCGGCGCTGGTCGGAGCGGACCATCATCGGCCTGGTCATGCAGTCGCTGGACAACTCGCTGACCACCTACCGCAAGCCGAAGGGCATCGGGAAGGGGCTGCTCACCGCCCGGCAGGGCCACGGCGCCCCCAACCCGGTCCAGATCGCCGAGGCCACCCGCGCCGCGACGCTGCTCGCCGAGGAGATCAACGGCTTCGCCGGCAGCAACGTCGGCGAACTGATGGGCACCCCGCTGACCGCGCACTTCCTCGGCGGGTGCCCGATCGGCGCCTCGGCGGAGGAGGGCGTGGTGGATCCGTACCACCGGCTCTACGGGCACCCGGGGATCTCGGTGGTGGACGGCTCGGCGGTCTCCGCGAACCTCGGTGTGAACCCGTCGCTGACGATCACGGCGCAGGCGGAGCGGGCGATGTCGTTCTGGCCGAACAAGGGGGAGCGGGACCGGCGGCCGGAGCAGGGAGCGGCCTACGTCCGGCTCGCGGCGGTGGAACCGGTCCGTCCGGCGGTTCCCGAGAAGGCGTTCGGCGCTCTGCGGCTGCCGTTCCTCGCCGTCCCCGAGATCCCGCCGAAGGTCGCGGACCAGGTCTGACGACCGGGCCGGTACCGCGCTCCCCCTCCGAGCGCGGTACCCACCGCGGTACATGAGTGACAGACGGTCGCCATGGATGGTTGTACCGGAACACGGCGGCCCGGGCTGTGGTGTCGGTCACACAGCGAATGTGCAGATGCGACCGGAGGGGTCTGCCGAACGCCGAACGGCCGGCCCCGGGCGTCCCCCGGGCCGGCCGTTCTTCATGGGGTGACCGGGCTGCTGTCCCCTGCCGTCCGGTCACGCGGGGAGCGAGGTCCCACGACGCACGCCCCACGGGGAGTGCGCCTCATCGCTCCTGCGGAGCCACGCGTGGTGGTGCGGTCCCGCGCCTGGCTGACGCGGACAACCTCACCAACGAAGGGCTCCGGGGCCGGTCACGCTCCGGACGGGTGACGAACAGCCGTCAGACGCGGCCCCGGCACAGCTCCAGCAGCGTCATGGCCAGCGCGGTGCCGGGCCTGCCGAGGGCGTCGCTCCAGTGCGCGAGGACCTCCATCTCCCGGGACAGGTGCACCCGGCGCCCGCCGGAGGAGATCCGCGCCTCCTGGACGACCGTGGAAACGGCCATGCGCTCCTGGATCAGCCCGATGATCCGGTCGTCGAGGGCGTCGATGCGGGCGCGGGAGTCGGCGATGAGCTGCTCGGGGGTGGCGGTGAGCTGCTCGGGGGTGGCGGTGATCGCGGTCATGTCTTCGTCTCCTGTCGGATGGGGTCCGCCGGACCGGCAGAACGCCGAAGCGCCCCGGTCCTGTCGGACCGGGGCGCTCTGGGAAGTTCAGCGGCTCAGGCGAGCATCACGAAGACCCATGGCGACCGGACCGGCCGGTGCCATAGGTAAAGAGGAAGCTCAGCTGCTTGCGCACGGAAGGATTATTGCGCCGCGCCGCCGCCCCGGCCAAGCCGGTTCGGATGGTGAGACGAAGAGGGGGGCGGCTCCCCCGTTAGAATCGACAAAACAGCCACCTCTTCCGCCGGAAGGCCGCCCCGTGCCAGAAGCACCCTCCGCCGCCCACGACAGCGCCCCGGACACGGTTCTCGTCGTCGACTTCGGCGCGCAGTACGCCCAGCTCATCGCCCGCCGCGTCCGCGAGGCACGGGTCTACAGCGAGATCGTGCCGAGCTCGATGCCCGTCGACGAGATGCTGGCCAAGGACCCCAAGGCGATCATCCTCTCCGGCGGCCCGTCCTCCGTCTACGAGGAGGGCGCCCCGCAGCTCGACCCCTCCCTGTTCGAGGCCGGGGTGCCGGTCTTCGGCATGTGCTACGGCTTCCAGCTGATGGCCACCGCGCTCGGCGGCAGGGTCGACAACACGGGCGCCCGCGAGTACGGCCGCACCCCGCTGGCCGTCTCCAAGACCGGGTCCACCCTCTTCGAGGGCACCCCCGCGCAGCAGCCGGTGTGGATGTCCCACGGCGACGCCTGCTCCGCCGCCCCCGAGGGCTTCACGGTCACCGCCTCGACGGACGTGGTCCCGGTCGCGGCCTTCGAGAACGACGAGAAGAAGCTCTACGGCGTGCAGTACCACCCCGAGGTGATGCACTCCACGCACGGCCAGCAGGTCCTGGAGCACTTCCTCTACCGGGGCGCCGGCCTCTCCCCGACCTGGACCACCGGCAACATCGTCGAGGAGCAGGTCGCGGCCATCCGCGAGCAGGTCGGCGACAAGCGCGCCATCTGCGGCCTGTCCGGCGGCGTGGACTCCGCGGTGGCCGCCGCCCTGGTGCAGAAGGCCATCGGCTCCCAGCTGACCTGCGTATACGTCGACCACGGCCTGATGCGCAAGGGTGAGACCGAGCAGGTCGAGAAGGACTTCGTCGCCGCCACCGGCGTGCAGCTGAAGGTCGTCGACGCGCAGGAGCGTTTCCTGAACGCGCTGGCCGGCGTCTCCGACCCGGAGACCAAGCGCAAGATCATCGGCCGCGAGTTCATCCGCGTCTTCGAGCAGGCGCAGGCGGAGATCATCGCCGAGGGCGGCGCGGACGTGGCCTTCCTGGTGCAGGGCACGCTGTACCCGGACGTGGTGGAGTCCGGCGGCGGCACCGGCACCGCGAACATCAAGTCCCACCACAACGTGGGCGGGCTCCCCGACGACATCGAGTTCGAGCTCGTCGAGCCGCTGCGCCAGCTGTTCAAGGACGAGGTCCGGATGGTCGGCCAGGAGCTGGGCCTGCCGGACGAGATCGTCCACCGCCAGCCCTTCCCCGGCCCCGGCCTCGGCATCCGCATCGTCGGCGAGGTCACCAAGGAGCGTCTGGACCTGCTGCGCGAGGCCGACGCCATCGCCCGCCAGGAGCTCACCGCGGCCGGCCTGGACCGCGACATCTGGCAGTGCCCCGTCGTCCTGCTGGCCGACGTCCGCAGCGTCGGCGTCCAGGGTGACGGCCGCACCTACGGACACCCGATCGTGCTGCGCCCCGTCTCCTCCGAGGACGCGATGACCGCGGACTGGACGCGCATGCCGTACGACGTGCTCGCGCGGATCTCCACCCGCATCACCAACGAGGTCCCGGAAGTGAACCGGGTGGTCCTCGACTGCACGAGCAAGCCGCCGGGCACCATCGAGTGGGAGTAGTCCCCCCGCCCCTCACGCACCGCCGACGAAGCCGCCGCTCCCTCCCGAGCGGCGGCTCCGCCGTTTCCGCGCCCTGTTCGCCTCCGCTTCCTCTGGCCACTTCACGGGGACGCCGGTACCTTGCGCCGCGACCGCGACCGCGACCGCGACCCGCGGCCCGCGCCCCCGAGCCGTCGGAGGAGGCCCCATGCCGGACCAGCCCCTGCCCGTCCCCGTGGAACGGCTCGGCTTCGAGATGCCGCCCGTGCACGCCGACCCGGCCGACGAGCGGGCGCACCGCAAGGAGCGGCTCGCCGGAGCGCTGCGCCTGCTGGGCCGGCTCGGCTACGAGGACGGGGTGTCCGGGCACGTCAGCGCGCGGGACCCGGAGTTCGAGGACTGCTACTGGGTCAACCCCTTCGGCCGGGCCTTCGCCACGCTGACCGGGGCCGACCTGCTGCTGGTCGACGGCGAGGGGCGGGTCCTGCGCGGGGAGCGCCGGGTCAACGAGCTGGCCTTCGCCGTGCACGCCGCCGTGCACCGGATGCGCCCCGAGGTGGTGGCCGTCGTGCGCACCCAGGCCCCCTACGGCCGGGCGCTGGCCGTGCTCGGCGAGCTGCTGGCCCCGATCTCCCAGGAAGCCTGCGCCTTCTACGAGGACCACGCACTGCTGGACGAGTTCACCGGAGCCGAGGACGCGGGCCGCATCGGGCGCGCGCTGGGCCCGTACAAGGCGCTGGTCCTGCGCAACCGGGGGCTGCTGACCGTCGGGGGCTCGGTGGACGCCGCCGTCTGGTGGTTCATCGCCGCGGAGCGGGCCGCGCAGGTGCAGCTGATCGCGCGGGCCGCCGGGAAACCGGTGCTCATCGACCACCACGGCGCGCTCGCCACCCGGGAGCGGTTCGGGTCCGATCTGGCCGCCTGGGTGAACTACCAGCCGCTGCGCCGGCAGGGGGACACGCCGGTGGCGTCAACATCATGAACCGTTAATCACCTGCTCTGACATCGTGCGCAATCCGGAGCACTGCCGCAGTGGTGCACAATTCGCTGGCATCGCACCGTAGTTCAGAGAGGCGGCACGCACGTGGCTGTCCAAGAGATGTCCCGGGGTACTCACGCCGCGGCCTGCGCATGTGACGACTGCGCACGGGAAGGGCACCGCCGCGCCGTGGCGGCCTTCCTGGAGAAGCGTGACGAGTTCGCCGCCGGACAGGGGCTGCCCGCCGCCGTGGCCCACTCCCTGGGAGCGTCCCGGCAGTGGGTCTCCGACGAGCTGACCCTGTCGGCGCGCACCGTCGCCGACCGGGGCCGGGAGGCCGGGAACTCCTGGCTGTACCTGTTCTCGCGGCGGGCCGTGCTCGCCGTGTGGATCGCCGCCGGGATGCTGCTCCTGGTCCAGGTCGGCACCGCGCTCGGCACCGGTTGGTCCACCGCCCGCACCGCCGCGCTGCTCGCGGCCCTGCTCCTGGCCGGGCTGCTCACCGTCGCGGCCCGCGCCCAGTCGGTGCGCGGCGGACTGCTGGCCCCGCTGGTCGGCGAGGACAACCGGCTGTCCACCTCCAAGACCGTGCCGAGCGCCTGGGTGATGCTGACGGCCTTCGCCGCGCTGCTGCCCGCGCTGCGGCTGGCGGCCTCGGCGCCCGGCCCGGAACGGCAGGCCCTCTTCGAGGGATTCGCCCTGGACCGGGCGCTGCCCCTGCTGGCGGTGGTCTCGCTGACCTCGGTGGTCGCCGTGGTGGTGCGCCGGGTCGTCGCCGTACGGATCATGGGCCAGCGCCTGCAGAAACTGCCGGCCGACCGGCCGCGCGGGGTCGACCTGCTGACGGACGACGCGGGGCGGGGCAGCTTCCCGGACGCGCAGTACGTGCTGGTCTCCACGGTGGTGCTGGCCTACGCGGCGGTGTCGCTGGCCCGCTTCCCGGACCGGCTGCCGCAGCTGCCCTGGGCGCTGGCCCTGCTGGTGGCGCTGTCGGCCGCGGTGTACCTCGCGGCCAAGTACGCGGAGGGCACCCGCCCGCTGGTGCTCTCGGTGGTGCGCAGACGGGAGCCCGGGGACCTGGACGCGGCCGTCCGGCCCGGGGACGACATCGAGATCCGGGGCGTGGGCTTCGTGCCGCCCGGGGCGCAGACGCCGGAGATGCTGGCCCGGCTGGTGGTCCGGGTCGGGCCGGTGCACGTGCACGTGCCGCTGGTCCCGGTGCCGGGCGGGTTCACCAACCCCTCCGACACCGTGCTGACGGTCCCGGTCCCGGCCGAGGTGGAACCGGGCCGGACCGACATCCAGGTGGTGACCGCCGCCGGGGTGGAATCCAACCGCTGCGTCATCGACGTCGCCGAGTGATCGGGGTACACATGTCGCGTGACCCGAACTGATGTCTCGACAGACGCACCCGTAGCCGCCCCGCTGAAGGACCGCGCGGCCCGCTACGCACTGCTGCCCCTGCGGATCTTCCTCGGCGTGACCTTCGTCTACGCGGGCCTGGACAAGCTGACCGACTCCGCGTTCCTCTCCGCCGACGGCGCCGGCTCCATCGGCGAGCTGATGAGGGGGGTGCGCGACACCTCCGCGGTCCCCGCCCTCGTCGACACGGCCCTGCGGGCCCCCGTCGGCTTCGCCGTCGCCCTGGCCGTCGGGGAGATCCTCGTCGGCCTGGCGACGCTCGCCGGCCTGCTGACCCGGTTCGCGGCCGCCGGCGGAGCCCTGATCGCGCTCAGCCTGTGGCTCACCGTGTCCTGGGCGGTGACGCCGTACTACTACGGCAACGACCTGGCCTACCTGATGGCCTGGACCCCGCTGATCATCGCCGGGGCGCCCTACTGGTCCCTGGACTCGCTGATCGGCTCGCGCCGCTCGCTCCGGTCGCGCCGGTCCCGCCGTACGGCGTAGGTCACCATCCCGGTCAGGGCGGCGAGGGACAGCCCGCCCACCGTGAGCGGGACGACCAGGAACCAGGGCAGGTCGGCCTCGCCGCTGCTGTCCAGCAGGTACAGCACGCCCGCGACCAGCAGGGCCAGCCCCGCGATGAGCCGCCCCGGCTGGAACTCATGACGCCGCACGGGCCACCTCCACCTGTCCCACACCCGCGTCCAGGTGCAGCTCGATCGTCCCGCCCGCCTCGGTGCCGGCCGCGGGCGGCAAGGTCGCCTCGCGGTGCTCGCCGCCGCCCCGGATCCGTACGTCCTCGCTGGTGTCGCCGGGCATCTGGATGTCACCCCATCGGATGGTCACATCGGCCTCGGCGGTCACCTCGCGCGGCACGATCACCTTCAGCCGCCCCGCGTCCACGGAGGCCCGCACGGCCAGTGTGGTGCCCTTGGGCACGTCCAGCCGGCTCAGGTCCAAGGTGGCGAGGCCGGTCCCCGCCTCGTACCCGGGCCGCACGTCGGCCACCGCGGCCGGACGCCAGGTGGTCTCCCGCCAGTCCGTGCCGATCTCCCGCGGGAGTACGGCGGCCACCGCGAGCAGCCCCGACGTCAGCACGGCCAGCACGATCGTGCCGAAACCGGTGCGCCCCAGCAGGGAACTGACGGCAAGACCGAGGCCGAAGACGACGAGTGCGGCGGCCAGTCCGCTCTGCAGGGCCTCGCCCAGCGCATGTCCCCGCCAGTGGGCGCCCGTCGTGGCGACCGCGGCGAGCAGCGCCAGGACGAAGACCCGGCCGCCGATGCCACCGCGCGGGCGGGCCACCGCGGCCGGCTTCCCCGCGGCCCTCACCGGCGCCGCGCCCCGCTCCTGCGGAACGGCCGTGTCGGCCGGCCCCCACAGGTATCCGCTCGCACCGACCGGGCCGGTGGTGCCGTCCTTGACCAGCGGGTCCCGCCACCAGGACGGGCCGCCGGGGGCGGGCGGCGCCTGCGTCTCCGGCGGTGCCTTCGTCTCCTGCGGAGCGGGTGCCTCGGCCGGCACCGGGCCCGCGGCCCGCCGCCGCAACGACCAGTACGAGGCTCCCCCCAGCGCCAGGACGACCAGCACCGAGAACAGCGCGAGCACACCGTTGTCCAGCATCGACAGGAACAGCGCGCAGCCGACCAGCGCGGCGAACACCGCGGTGAGGGTGGCGCCCTCCACGCGGCCGGTCAGCAACTTCTTCGCCTCGCTGTCCTCCTCCCCGTCCTGGGGCAGGAGCAGCCAGGCGAAGCCGTAGAAGATCAGGCCGACGCCGCCGCTGACGGCGAGGACGCCCAGCACGATCCGGAAGACCACCGGGTCCAGGTCGAAGTACCGGCCCAGCCCCCCGCACACGCCCGCCAGGACCTTGTCGCGCCTGCTGCGGCGCAGCGCGGGCCGGATGCCAAGGGGCCGGGGGAGCGGCCCGGACTCCGGCGGGGCGTCGTGTACTTCGGTCATGCCTCCATGGTGACGGGCCGCGGCGGGCCGCGGCACCGGGTGCGACCCTGGCACAACCCTGATATCCCCCGGGGGGAACCGGGGGTCTGCCCTGATGCCGGGGGGCTCGCGCGCGTGTGACCCTTGGGGACATGCCCGCAGTCGCCCCTCCCCGTACCCCGCACGCCCCGGACACCGACGAGGCGCCGCAGCGCAAGCTCTACCGCAGCGCCGACGGCCGGATGCTCGGCGGCGTCGCACGCGGGCTCGCCGGGCACCTCGGGCTGCCGGTGATCTGGGTGCGGCTGGCCTTCCTCGGCCTGTTCATGTGGGGTGACGGCCTCGGCGTGCTGCTGTACGCCGCCTTCTGGGTCTTCGTACCGCTGGGCATCGGGGGCCGCAGCGGGCACCGCTCCTACTTCGACACGCTGCCCGACGGCACCCGCCGCCTGCGCAAACCCGACAAAGGGCAGATCAGCGCCCTGATCGCGCTGTGCATCGGCGCCGGCATCTTCATCTCCCAGGTGCAGGTGGGCGGCGCCTCCGGCCGGTACGTGTGGCCGACGCTGCTGGTCGGGGCCGGGGTGGTCCTCGTGTGGCGGCAGGCCGACAACGCCCGCCGGGCCCACTGGACCGAGGCCGCCGGACGGCACGGACGGCTGCTCCAGGCGGCGCGGGCCCTGGCCGGGGTGGCCCTGGTCGGCGTCGGCCTCACCGTCTTCATCGTCGTACGGGGCTCCGCGGCGCAGCTCGGCAACGTGCTCACCGCCACCCTCGCCGTCCTCGTCGGCATCGCGCTGCTCGCCGGCCCCTGGCTGATCCGGATGACCCAGGACCTCTCCGAGGAGCGGCTGATGCGCATCCGCGCCCAGGAGCGCGCCGAGGTCGCCGCCCACGTGCACGACTCGGTGCTGCACACCCTCACCCTGATCCAGCGGGGCGCCGAGGACGCGGGCGAGGTGCGCCGCCTCGCGCGGGCCCAGGAGCGGGAGCTGCGGAACTGGCTGTACAAGCCCGAGGGCACCGGCAAGGACGAAGCCGAGGAAGCGGCCACCCTGGCGGAGGCCGTGAAGAAGACCGCCGCCGAGGTGGAGGACCACCACGGCGTCCCCATCGAGGTCGTCGTCGTCGGCGACTGCCCCCTCGACGAGCGGCTGGCGGCGCAGGTCCAGGCCGCGCGCGAGGCGATGGTCAACGCCGCCAAGTACGGTGGCGACGGAGGGCCGGTCCAGGTCTACGCGGAGGTGGAGGGCCAGACGGTCTTCGTGTCCGTACGGGACCGGGGGCCGGGCTTCGACATCGACGCGGTACCGGACGACCGCATGGGCGTACGAGAATCGATCATCGGCCGGATGCAGCGCAACGGCGGGACCGCACGGTTGCGGTCGGCGCCCGACGGCGGCACGGAAGTCGAGCTGGAGATGGAGAGGGCGGCGAACACAGGATGACCGAGGACAACGCGGTGACCCAGACCGGCAGGAGGGTCCGGGTGGTGCTCGTCGACGACCACCGGATGTTCCGCACCGGCGTGCAGGCTGAGATCGGCGAGACCGCGCGGACCGGGGTCGAGGTCGTCGGCGAGGCCGCCGACGTGGACCAGGCCGTCACCGTCATCACCGCGACCCGGCCGGAGGTCGTCCTGCTCGACGTGCACCTGCCCGGGGGCGGCGGGGTGGAGGTACTGCGGCGCTGCGCCCCGCTGATGGCGGCGGCCGAGAACCAGGTGCGGTTCCTGGCTTTGTCGGTGTCGGACGCGGCGGAGGACGTCATCGGCGTCATCCGCGGCGGCGCGCGCGGCTACGTCACCAAGACCATCACCGGGACCGACCTGGTGGAATCGATCTTCCGGGTGCAGGAGGGGGACGCGGTGTTCTCGCCGCGGCTGGCGGGCTTCGTGCTCGACGCCTTCGCCTCCACGGACGCACCGCCCGTCGACGAGGACCTGGACCGGCTGACCCAGCGCGAGCGCGAGGTGCTGCGGCTCATCGCGCGCGGTTACGCGTACAAGGAGATCGCCAAGCAGCTCTTCATCTCGGTCAAGACGGTGGAGTCGCACGTCTCGGCGGTCCTGCGCAAGCTCCAGCTCTCGAACCGGCACGAGCTGACCCGCTGGGCGACGGCCCGCCGACTGGTGTAGCGCAGGGGCTCTGCAGGGGCTCTGCCGTCCCCGATGTGATCCATACCGCAGGCCGCGCAGGCAACCGGGGTGGCCCGCCGGGCCCTCTACGTCCCCGTGATGAGCCTGACGGGGACCCCCCTCTTCGCGACGGTGGTCGCCCTGACCGTGATCGCCGTCGTCCTGCCGCTGATCGTGTGGAGCAAGGTGCGCGGCCCCGCCGTCGCACGCGTGGCGACACGCGCCCTGATGGTGGTGTTCGCGCAGGTCACCGCTATCGCGCTGGTGTTCGTCGGGATCAACCGGGACATGAACTTCTACGCCTCCTGGGGCGATCTCCTCGGCACCGGGACGTATGTGACCGCCGCCCCCGACCTCGGTCCCGACGGGCTCGGCGGGAAGAAGGCCGAGGCCGCCCCGAAGGTGAAGCAGGCGTTCCAGCCCGTCGAGGGCCTCGGCGGACGCGTGCAGAAGACCGAGTTGGACGGCAAGGTCTCGGGGGTGAGGGGCGACGTCATGGTGTGGCTGCCGCCCCAGTACGACGACCCGGCGTACAAGGACAAGAAGTTCCCCGTGGTCGAGCTGATCCCGGGCATTCCGGGCACGGGCAAGTCCTGGTTCCAGGGCCTCAAGGCGCACGAGGTGCTGGAGCCGCTCATGAAGAGCGGCAAGGTGCAGCCCTTCATCCTGGTCTCGCCGCGCGCCATGCTGCTGGGCAACGCCGACACCGGCTGCGCGAACCTGCCCGGCAAGGTCAACGCCGACAGCTGGTTCAGCGTCGACGTCCGCAAGATGGTCGTCGACAACTTCCGGGTCTCGGAGGAGGCCCGGAGCTGGGGCGTGGCCGGGTACTCGGCCGGGGCCTACTGCGCCGCCAAGCTGGCGATCGCCCACCCCGACCGCTACAGCGCGGCCGTCTCCCTGTCCGGTTACAACGACCCCGGCCAGGAGCCCTCCTCGCTGGTCGCCCAGGATCCGGAACTGCGCCGCACGCACAACCTGAAGCACGTGCTGCAGTCGGCGCCCACACCGCCGGCGGTGTCACTGTGGATGTCGGGGGCCGAGCACGACGGATACCTGTCGGGCACGGACCTCAAGGCCCTCGCGAAGAGCCCCACCACGGTCCACGCCGAGAAGGTGACGGGCGGGCACAACCTCGACTCGTGGTCGAAGCAGCTGCCGCAGACCTTCGACTGGCTGAGTCGGACGGTCAAGGCGCCGTAGGGCCGGTGCCGCGGCGGCCGCGGCCGCGTGGCTATGCGGGGCGGGAGGCGCCCGCCCAGGGCATCGAGTCGATCGGGGCCACCCGGACCGTCGACCCGGGGCGCGGGGCGTGGATCATCTGGCCGCCGCCGATGTACAGGCCGACGTGCGTGACCCCGGAGTAGAAGAACACCAGGTCGCCGGGGGCCAGCTGATCGCGGGAGACGCGCCTGCCCGCGTTGATCTGGGTGTAGGTGGTGCGGGGGAGGGACACCCCGGCCGAGCGCCAGGCCGCCTGGGTCAGCCCCGAGCAGTCGAAGGAACCCGGGCCCGTCGCACCCCACACGTACGGCTTGCCGATCGCCCCGTGCGCGAAGGCCACGGCACGGGCCGCCCGCGAGCCGTCCGAGGGGGGCGGGGGCGCGGACTGCGGGCGCGCGGCGGGGGCCGCGCCGGCCGAGCGCGCCTCGTACGCCGCCCGCTGCTCGGCGGTCAGCTTCGCCAGCAGCCGCTTCGCGGTGGCCAGCCTGCCCTCGATCGCGGCCTTGTGCCCGGCGAGCTCGTCCCGCCGCGTGCGCAGGTCGGCGAGCCGTCCGGCGGCCTGCTCGCGCAGCTTGCCGACCTCGTCGAGGTGGCGGCGTACGGAATTGATCCCGGCGGCGTTGCGGTCTCCGGCGCGGGAGATGAACGACGCCTGGGCGAGGTACTCCTGCGGGTCGGCCGCCAGGGCGAGCTGCACGGCGGTCCCGAGGGCCCCCGTGCGGTACTGGCCGGCGGCGAGCGAACCGAGCGTGCCGCGGGCGGCGTTGAGCTGGTCGGTCCTGCGGGCGGTCTCCTCGCGCAGGCCGGTCAGCGCGCGCTCGGCCTCGTCGGCCTTCTCCTTCGCCCCGTTGTACCGCTCGGTCGCGGCCTCGGCCTCCTCGTAGAGCCGGTCGACCTCCGCCTCGACCTGTGCGGCCGTGGCGCGGGGGTCGGCCTGGGAGGTGCCTTCGAAGGCGGTGGCGGTGGCAGCGCCCGCGAGGGCGAGGGTCGCGGCGGTCCGTACGGTGCCGCCGGAGAGCGGGCGCTGCCTGGGCTTTCGATGACTGGCCACGCGGGCCTCACGTCCTTCCTTTTGCCGGTGCCGGGCAGGAGGACGCTAGACCCGCAGGTAACGGGCGGATGACGAGATGATCGCAAGTGCCCTGATGCGACCGGGGTTGGCCGACGGGGACCGAAGGGGATCAGTGCCAGAGGACGGCGATGAAGATATTGACCACGGTCAGACCGCCCACGGCGCCGAACAGCGCCTTGTCCACCCGCTCCTCGTCCCGCTTGACGTAGACGAGGGCGAGGATCACGAAGAGGATCGCCAGCTTCACGCCGATCTTGACGTTGTCGACCGCCGAGCCGTCCATCTCGTTGAAGCCGACCAGCAGCACGCCGGTGACGAGCATGGTGAGTGCGCCGTGCAGCATGGCGGGCACGAAGCGGGCGGTGCCCGCGCCCATCGCCTTCATCTGGGTGAGGAAGCCACCGAGCAGCGAGGCGATCCCGATGATGTGCAGGCCGACGAAGACATTGATCAGTACGTCCATGGCGACGAGCGTACGGGCGGCCGGCCGGGGTCCGGAGGGCGGGTGCCGGGCGGGAAACGGTGGGGGCGGAGGTGCCGGGCGGGGGAGCGGGGGCTCGGGGGTTCGGCCGGGGGTCGGGGCGGCCCGGATTCCGGCGCGGCCCGGATTCCGGCGCGGCCCGGATTCTGGCGCGGCCCGGATTCTGGCGCGGCCCGGACTCCGGCGCGGCCCGGATTCCGGTGCGGCGGCGACCGTACGTGATCTTCGTATGATCCGTCCCGGTCCGTACGACTTCTGCGTACAGTGGGCGCATGGCCGCCGACGAGCTCCACCACCCCGACGCCACCCGGCTCGAACTGGTCGAGGTGCTGGCGGCCCTCGGTCATCCCGCCCGGCTCGAGATCGTCCGGACCCTGGCCGGCGCCGGGGCCGAGGTCTTCTGCGGGGCCGTGGCCACCGGACTCCCGCGCTCCACCGTCACCCACCACCTGCGCACGCTGCGCGAGGCCGGGGTGATCCGCCAGCGTCCCGACGGCCGCAAGCTCTTCCTGACCCTGCGCCGCGAGGACCTGGAGCAGCGCTTCCCGGGACTGCTGGCCCTGGCCGTCGGCGATTTTCCGGGCCCGGGACCGGCTGTCGGTCCCGCCCCCTAGACTCGGAATGCGATGAGCAGCCTCTTTGACGACAGTTTCCTGGCGGACCTCACCCCCTCCGACGAGGTCCCGCCGCCGCCCGAGGAACACGCCGCCCCGGAGCCGGTGGCGGACGACCTCTTCGGCGGCCGGTTCGACGTACCCCTGACCGGGGACGCGTACTACCGCGACGGCGCCCCCAAGCCCGTCATCGACCCGGCGGCGCTCCTGGACGGGCTGAACGAGCAGCAGGCGGCGGCCGTGGTGCACGCGGGCTCGCCGCTGCTCATCGTCGCCGGTGCGGGTTCCGGGAAGACCCGCGTGCTGACCCACCGCATCGGGCACCTGCTGTCCGCGCGCAAGGTCCACCCCGGCCAGATCCTGGCGATCACCTTCACCAACAAGGCCGCCGGGGAGATGAAGGAGCGGGTGGAGAGCCTGGTCGGCCCGCGCGCCAACGCCATGTGGGTCTCCACCTTCCACAGCGCGTGCGTCCGGATCCTGCGCCGCGAGTCGAAGCGCCTCGGGTTCACCTCCTCGTTCTCGATCTACGACGCGGCCGACTCGAAGCGCCTGATGGCGCTCGTCTGCCGCGACCTGGACCTGGACCCGAAGAAGTTCCCGCCCAAGGCGTTCAACGCCAAGATCTCGAACCTGAAGAACGAGCTGATCGACGAGGAGGCCTTCGCCGACCAGGCGGCTGGGACGGACTCCGGGGGAGGGTTCGAGAAGACGCTCGCCCAGGCGTACGCGATGTACCAGGGGCGGCTGCGCGAGGCCAACGCGCTCGACTTCGACGACATCATCATGACCACCGTCCACCTGCTCCAGGCGTTCCCCGACGTCGCCGAGCACTACCGGCGCCGCTTCCGCCACGTGCTGGTGGACGAGTACCAGGACACCAACCACGCCCAGTACACCCTCGTGCGCGAGCTCGTCGGCACCGGCTACCCGGACCTGCCCCCCGCCGAGCTGTGCGTGGTGGGTGACGCCGACCAGTCCATCTACGCCTTCCGCGGCGCGACCATCCGCAACATCCTCCAGTTCGAAGAGGACTACAAGGACGCGACGACGATCCTGCTGGAGCAGAACTACCGCTCCACGCAGACGATCCTGTCCGCCGCCAACGCGGTCATCGAGCGCAACGAGAACCGCCGCGCGAAGAACCTGTGGACCCAGGCCGGCACCGGCGCGGTCATCACCGGCTACGTCGCGGACACCGAGCACGACGAGGCGCAGTTCGTCGCCGACGAGATCGACCGGCTGACGGACGCGGGCTCCGCCAAGGCGGGCGACGTCGCGATCTTCTACCGGACGAACGCGCAGTCGCGTGTGTTCGAGGAGATCTTCATCCGGGTCGGACTGCCCTACAAGGTCGTCGGCGGCGTCCGCTTCTACGAGCGCAAGGAGGTCCGCGACGTCCTGGCGTACCTGCGCGTCCTCGCCAACCCCGAGGACAACGTCCCCCTCCGCCGGATCCTGAACGTGCCCAAGCGCGGTATCGGCGACCGCGCCGAGGCGATGATCGACGCGCTCGCGATGCGCGAGAAGATCACCTTCCCGCAGGCGCTGCGGCGTGTGGACGAGGCCTTCGGCATGGCCGCGCGCTCCACGAACGCGGTCAAGCGCTTCAACGTCCTGATGGAGGAACTGCGCACCATCGTCGACTCGGGCGCCGGGCCCGCGGTGGTGCTGGAGGCGGTCCTGGAGCGTACGGGCTACCTGGCCGAACTCCAGGCCTCGACCGACCCGCAGGACGAGACGCGGATCGAGAACCTCCAGGAACTGGCGGCGGTGGCGCTGGAGTTCGAGCAGGCGCGGGAGACCGCGGCGGCCGAGGCCGCCGAGGCCGGAGCGCCGGCCCCCGGATCGGGCACCCTGGCGGAGTTCCTGGAGCAGGTCGCGCTCGTCGCCGACTCCGACCAGATCCCCGACGAGGACACCGAGGGCACCGGCGTCATCACCCTCATGACCCTGCACACCGCCAAGGGCCTGGAGTTCCCGGTGGTCTTCCTGACCGGCATGGAGGACGGGGTCTTCCCGCACATGCGGTCGCTGGGCCAGACGAAGGAGCTGGAGGAGGAGCGCCGCCTCGCCTACGTGGGCATCACCCGGGCGCGCGAGCGGCTCTACCTGACGCGGTCCTCGATGCGCAGCGCCTGGGGGACGCCTTCGTACAATCCGCCGTCGCGGTTCCTCGAGGAGATCCCGGCGGAGTACCTGCAGTGGAAGCGCACGGGTGCGGCCCAGAAGCCGGCGGGCCCGATCCGCGGCTCGGGCGGAGGCGCGGGCGGGAGGACTTCGTTCGGCACCTCGCCGGAGGCGTTCCTGTCCTCGTCGCGCACGAAGTCCGGACCGTCCGGATTCGCGACGCGCCGGGCGTCCGACAAGCCGGTGATCGCGCTGATGGTCGGGGACCGGGTGACGCACGACCAGTTCGGACTCGGGACGGTCATGGAGGTCAAGGGAGCGGGCGCGGACGCGCAGGCGACCATCGACTTCGGCGACGACAAGCCGAAGCGGCTGCTGCTGCGCTACGCGCCGGTGCAGAAGCTGTAGGACGCCCGGCTGCGGTGGGGCCGGGCGCGGGGCGGGCCGTGGCCGGCGCGGCTTCGGTCCCGGCGCACGCCCATCGGCTCGCTGCCGAGGCGGCTGCCCGGGGCGGGCCGCCGAGGTAGGCGGCCCGAGGCGGGCGGCCGAGGGGCGGCCCGAGGCGGGCGGCTAGGTCGGGTTCAGGCCGTGGCTGCGGAGCCAGGCCAGGGGGTCGATCGCCGAGCCGCCGCCGGGCCGTACCTCGAAGTGGAGGTGCGGGCCGGTGGAGTTGCCGGAGTTGCCGGAGTACGCGATGACCTCACCGGCCTTGACCTTGCCGCCGCGGATCTTGGTGCTGCTGAGGTGGCAGTACCAGGTCTCGGTTCCGTCGGGCGCGGTCACTATCGCCATGTTCCCGTAGGCGCTGTTGTACTGGGTGCGCACGGTGCCGTCGGTGGCGGCCATGACCGGGGTGCCGTAGCCGACGGGGAAGTCGATGCCGGTGTGCACGGACATCCACATGCCGCCGGACTGGCCGAAGTTGGCACTGAGGCCGTGCTGTGCGACGGGGACGGCGAACTTGGGGCGGGCCGCTTCCTTGGCCGCGGCCTCCTCCGCCTTCCTCTTCTTCTCCTCTTCCTGGCGCTGGCGCAGGTCGATGCGCTCCTGCGTGCGGCTCGCGCGGTCCGCGAAGTCGCCGGCGTCGGCGCTGAGCGCGGCCAGTTGGGTGTCGAGCTTGGTGTTCGCCGCGACGGGCTTCACCGAGGCCGGATCGGGCGCGGCCATCGTGGTGGTGTCCTCGGACGTCTTCTCCGTGCCGGCCAGTCCACCGACGGAGGCGGCCGCGACACCCGCGACGCCCATCACGCAGGCGGAGGGCACGGCCACGGTCAGCAGGGCGGAACGCTTCGCCGGGGTCCGCCGGCGACTGCTGCCGCTGCCGCTGCCGCTCGTCTTGGCGCCGGCTTTGGCGCCGCCCTTGGTGCCGGTGCCGGTGCCGGTGCCGTTCTTCGCCGCGGTCCGGCGCGCGGCGCGCGCCCCGGCGGGGGCGGTGACGGGCATGGCCTGGGTGGGGAGGTCGTGGACCGTCGGCACCTCGGCCGCGTCGTCTGCCGCGTCGTCGGTGACGGGTTCGAAGACGGCGGTCTCCTGATACGTCTCGACGGTCTCCTGGGACGGGATGTGGATGTCGTAGGCGGCGTAGTCCGCCACGGCCGTGGCCGTCTCGTACGTGTACTCCTGCGGCGCGTACTCCTGCTGCTGCGCGGGCTGGTACTCGTACGGGGTCTCGGTCTGGGGCTGGCTCTGCGCCTCGGTGACCGTGTTCCAGGCGGTGGCGTCGTAGGCCCCCGTCTCGGTTCCGTAGCCGGGCATCGCCCAGTGGCCGGTCTGCTCGGCTGAGGTGTCGTAGCCGAAGGAGACGGCGGGCTGATAGTCGGCGTAACCGGAGTGATCCGTGCCGGTCGTGTTCCACGCACCGGTGTCGCTGCCCCAGCTCCCGCCCTGGGCCGGGATCGTGGACATGTAGGCGTCCTGGCCCTGGCCCTGACCCTGGCCGTCTTGGGAGACCCATGCCGTGGTGTCGTACGCGCCGGTGTCATAAGAGCCGTATGCCGCGTAGTTGACCCCCTGGCCCTGCGTTTCATAGGAAACGTAGGTCGAGTCACCAGCGAAAGTGGTGGTGGCAAGGCCGTCATACCCGGAATCCGGGAACTGGCCCGGCGAGGGGCGGTCGTTCACCAACTTCTCTTTCGCCTCGGCAGCGGGGGCCTGGGTGGCCGGGGAACCAGGGGTTCACCGGAGGAGAGCAGTGGCGTGACTGTACCCGGCGGTTACTGGCAACGACAATCTTCCGCGACCTCCGTTGTCAGCGGAACCGGGCATTCAGCCCTCTTTCGGTCGCGCAAAGACGCACCCTTGGCCTTGAGTTCGAAATCCGTTCGACTCCGCGCCGGTTGTCGTCTAGGCGACGGCTGCGGTTCCCGGGGCCGCCGCCGGGGCCGGTCCGAGACCGTCGAGGACGCGGCGGATGGCCGCGATGACGGTCGGGTGGACGGCCAGGGCAAGGTGTCCCACCCCGGTGACCTGCACGTTCTCCGCGCGGAGGTCCGGGTGGTCCAGGCAGGCCGTCCCGACGGGGGTCATCACGGCGTCGAACTCGCTCCAGAAGGCCACACACCGGGTGGCGCACCCCGGCGTCGGCGCGGCCAGTTCGTTCAGTACGTCGGAGCCGGGGCGCATCTGCCGCATGAGCGGGTGCGCGTCCAGGAACGGGGCGATCCGGGTGCCGGAGTGCGGAGTGCCGAGGGTGACCAGGGTCCGGACGCGGGCGTCGCCGCCGAGCCGCTGCACGTAGTACCGGCCGACGAGACCGCCCAGGCTGTGTCCCACCAGGTCGACCTGCTCCTGACCCGTGCGCTCGCACAGTTCCTCGACGCGCCGGGCGAGGAGGCGGGCGGCGTCGCGCAGGTCGCGGGTGAGGGGCGAGTAGTTGTGCGCCTCCACGTGGCGCAGGCCGTCCGCCGCGAGCGCGCGGCGCAGCAGGACGAAGACGGAGCGGTTGTCGGTGAACCCGTGGAGCAGCAGGACGGGCGGGCGTGTCGCGGGCAGGTCGGCGGCGGCCTTCTCCTGCCACACCCCGGTGGGGTACAGGAAGAGGTGTCCGCCCAGAACGACCAGCTCGAGGGCGCCGGCCCTCAGGGCGGCACCCGAGGCGGGAATCGACACCGGTATGGACAGCCCCATGGACGGCTCCCCTCGACCCCTGCGGGCCGTGGCCAGGGGACGGCTGGTCGGGCGCCACCGTGCCGTCGGCTGTCGGCACGGTGACGCAATGTCGTCCCACGTGTGATTTCCCCCTCCCGGTCCACCGCGAAACGGCGGCGTGCGCGATGCTGTACTTAACGTTCGTTCACTCGGGAGGCAGTGCGATGGGTGTGACCGGTCCGATCCGTGTGGTGGTGGCCAAGCCGGGTCTCGACGGCCACGACCGCGGCGCGAAGGTGATCGCGCGGGCGCTGCGTGACGCGGGCATGGAGGTCATCTACACCGGCCTCCACCAGACCCCCGAGCAGATCGTGGACACCGCCATCCAGGAGGACGCCGACGCGATCGGCCTGTCGATCCTGTCCGGCGCCCACAACACGCTGTTCGCGCGCGTCCTGGACCTCCTGGCGGAGCGCGAGGCGCAGGACATCAAGGTCTTCGGCGGCGGCATCATCCCGGAGGACGACATCGCCCCCCTCAAGGACAAGGGCGTGGCCGCGATCTTCACGCCGGGCGCGACGACGACATCCATCGTCGACTGGGTCCGCACAAACGTTCGCCAGTAGCCCCCCGGCGGTGCCCGGCTCCGGTTCCTGTCCAGCCGGGCAGGAGCGGGAGCCCTGTCCCCGCCGGCCCCCAGCCGCACGCCGCCGGAGCACGCCGCCCGTCCGGGCCCCTGCCCGGCCGGGCACGAACCGAAGCCGGGCCCGGCCCCCAGCCACACGCTGGGGCACCCCGGCCCTCCAGGCCATGGCCGGCCGGGCACGAGCCGAAGCCGGGCCCGGCCCCCAGCCACACGCTGGGGCACCCCGGCCCTCCAGGCCCCTGGTCGGCTGGGCACGAGCCGAAGCCCCGGCCCGCCAGTGACACGCTGGGGCGCGCCCGCCCGTCCGGGCCCCTGCCCGGCCGGGCACGAGCCGAAGCCGGACCCGGCCCCCAGCCACACGCTCGGGCACCCCGGCCCCGCAGGCCCCTGGCCGGCTGGGCACTAGCCGAAGCCCCGGCCCGGCCCCCCAGTGACACGCCGGGTACGGCAGTCCCCTGGCCTTCCGGCTGGCAAGCCGCAACGGCCGGGGCACAGGCCAAGCCTGCCCGCGTCGCTCTGGGACCCGCCATCAAAGCCGCGACGGCCGGGGGCACAGGCCGGGTCTGCCCCGGGGGCCTACCGCCCGGTAGCGCGCGACGGCGGCCCCCTGCCGCTGCAGGCCGCCTGGCCCCGCCCACCGCCCCGGCGCGTGCCCGGCCCCTGCCGCCCCCCGAAGGCGCGTCCATGGGTCGGGCGTGGCCTGACCCCGTCGGCTTGCCCGCCTGCCATCGCGCGGCGTCGGCCGCCGGATCCTCCGCTGCGGCCACCGGGCCCGCCCACCACCTCGGCGCGCGCCGCGAGTCGGCCCCTGCCGCCCCTGCAACCGCGTGTATAACCCAAGCGTGGCCTGACCCCGTCCTGCCTGCCTGCAATCGCGCGGCGGCTGCCCAGCCCCTACCGCTGCGGGCCACCGGGCCCCACGCCGGAACGCGCAGCCCTGCCGACCGACGGCGGCCCAGGGGTGACCTGAGCCCGTCGGTCGGGTGGCCCAGGCTTGGCCTGAGGCCCCCCCCGCACCGCGCGGCGGCGTTGGGCCCTGGCGGGTGGGGCACCGGGCCTCGCCCGTTCCTGGAACGCGGCACCTGAGTACGCAGCCCTGCCGGCTCCTCGGCTCCTCGGCCTGGCGACCGGCAGGCCGCGAGCGTCGGAGCAGAGGCCCGGCCTGAGCCCCTCGATCTGCCCGCCCGCTCGGCCGCCGCATGCCACCCAGACCACCGGCCCGTGAGGCGCAGGCCGCGAATGCCCGGAGTGGCGGCGGCGCAGGAGCCCGCCCGCTTCGGGCCGCCTGGTCGGCGTCAGAGGCGAGCCCCGGTTGTTTGGTCGCCCGGCAGGGGCCTGCGGGGCGGTGGGGGGCCGGGTGGGTCAGGGCGGGGTGAGTTCGCTGAGCATGGTGGCGCGGAGGCGGAGGGTGGCCGTCAGGCGTTGGAAGGCTTCCGACCAGTACGCGGCGGCGCCGGGCGTGGCATCGGGCGGCTCCTCCGCCCCGGCGGCCACCGCCTCCAGCCGACCGGCCTCCGCAGGATCGAGGCAGCGCTCCGCCAGGCCCATCACCCCGCTGAAGCTCCACGGGTAACTGCCCGCCTCACGGGCCGAGTCCAGCGCGTCCACCACGGCCCGCCCCAGCACCCCCGCCCACGGCACCATGCACACCCCGAGCAGCTGGAACGCCTCCGAGAGGCCGTGGGCCCGTATGAACCCGGCGACCCACTCCGCCCGTTCGCCGTCGGGCAGGGTCTCCAGGAGCTTGGCGCGCTCCGCGAACGACGCCGTGCCCGGCCCCGCCGCGGGCGGCGCGGACGCCTCCCCCAGCAACGCCCGCGACCACCGCGCGTCGCGCTGACGCACCGCCGCCCGGCACCACGCCGCGTGCAGCTCCTCCCGCCAGGACTCACCCTCGGCCACCGGCAGCGCCACGATCTGCGCCGGGCTCAGCCCCCCGAACCGCTCGGACCAGCAGGACAGCGGCGCCGCCTCCACCAACTGCCCCAGCCACCATGCCCGTTCCCCCCGGCCGGCCGGCGGGTTCCTGACCACCCCGTCCCGCAGCATCCCCGCATCACACTCCGCCGGCGGATCAACCCCCTCCGGGCCCACACAAGCCAGGGCGCGCTCCGCCATCCGCCCCGCCAGCGCCGATCCCGGCAGTGCCGACAGCAGCTCGGCGGCAGTCGCGCGGACGTTGCGGCTGCGGTCGCCGAGGGCCGCCTCCAGGAACGGCTCGTCGCCCTGCGACAACCCGACCCGCAGCGAATCGAGGAACATCAGCCGGTCCTCGGCCCGCTCGGTGCTCCAGGTCGTCGCCAGCAGCCTGGTCGCGGCCGCCGGGTCGTGGGCCCTTACGGCGCCCAGCAGCGCCACCCGCTCCGCGAACAGCCCCTCCTGCCAGAGCCGGTCCACCCCGGCCCGGTCGGTCATCTCCGGCAGTTCCCCGGCTCCGCCGGTCCCCCCGCGCAGGGCGAACCGCCAGTCCGGGTTCAGCTTCGCCAGCCACAGCCCCCGTGCCCCGGCCAGGGCCAACGCCTGCGCCCGCAGGTCCGTACGGGCCCGCGCCGCGTCCAGCAGCGCGGGGACGAGCGCCGCCGGTGCCCGGTAGCCGTGCCGGCCCGCCGCCGCCAGCCACTGCGGCAGCAGTTCGGTCAGATCCGGGGCGCCGCCGCGCCGCCCGCCGGTGCCCGCCCCCGTCCGGCCGGCCAGCAGCTGCGCGAGCCGCTGCCGGGCCGCGGCCGGCGGCGCCGGACGCGGGTCGTGCGGCGCCGGATCCGGGCGCGTCTCCGCTCGGGCCGGCCGCAGCCCGGCCCGGCGCCGCACGGTGTGCGCGGCCGCCGCGTCCAGCAGGGCCTCCGGCGAACCGGCCGGGCCCCCGCCCCGGCGCCGGTCGGTGCCCAGCAGTGCCGCCCCGACCAGCTCCTCCCACTCCCCGTACTCCTCGTCGCTCCTGCCCCTTGCCACTGGACCCCTCCCTCGACTCTCGTCCCTCGACTCTCGTCCGTCGTCACTGCCGCGCTCCGGTCCCGCCCCCTCCGCGGGACCGGAGCAGTCGATGCCCCGTTCCATCAGTCGGTCAGTCGGTCAGCCGGTCAATCGGTCAGCCGGCCAGTTGGTCAATTCGTCCATGGGTCGATTGGTCTGTCGGTCATGCGGTTGCCCCGTTCGCGAGTTGCGCCCCTGCCGCACCGCGCTCAGCTGGCGTGGTTGTCGTCCATGCAAGCCCCCCGGCCTCTCGTCGCCCCACGACGGCGCCCCCGCGCCGCCGCGTCCTTCCTCGCCCGCGCCGCCCCTTCCAGACGGCACAGGTGTCCCCAGGCCCCTACCGATTTCCGTTGTCCTGCGCTGCTCCGCGACGCCCCCGCCCGGTCAGGCCAGCGGCACCGCCTCCGGCGCATCCGGCTGCCAGGCCGTCAGCGGGGTGAAGCCGCGGTGGCCGCATTCCCCGAACACCGTCACCGGGCGCCCGCCCGACAACGCGGCCAGCTGCCACAGGCCGCCGCGCGGACGGCTGCCCGCCCCCGTGACGGGCACCGGCAGGGCGGAGTCACCCTCCGCGTCCGCCAGCTGCCAGCCGAGCTCGCCCGGTATGGGGATGACCGGACCAAGCACCACCGGCCAGGACTCCAGCCACGGGTCCTCCCGCAGCGCCGCCCCGTACGCCTCCAGAGCGGCGCCCGTGCCCACCCCCGCCGGTACCGCCGCGCAGGGCACGGCTGCCGAGGGGCTGTTCCCGAGATCTGCCCGCAGCCCCGCGGAGCCGGGCCGGAAGCGGACGTCCGCCTCCAGTACCAGCCCGACCGGCAGGGCCAGACCCGGCGGCCGCCCGGGCGGTCCGAAGTCCAGCACCAGGGCCGGCCGTCCGCTCGCCAGCCCGCGCAGCCATATCCGGCGGGTGGTGAGCCGGCCGTCCGCGGACACCGAGTCGTACTGGGCCAGCACCAGCCAGCGGTCCCGTACGGCCTCCCCCTCCCCGGAGGCCGGCAGTCCCACTCGGCTGCGGACGGTCGCGGCCAGCTCTGCGGGCAGGGCCGACACACCCAGCCAGGCCCGGTCCAGCAGGTGCAGCAGCGCCGCCTCCTCCAGCATCCTGGCGGGCCAGCCGGGGCCGCAACTGGGTATCGTGCCCAACTCCCGCACCCGCCCCGCCAGTCCGGGAGCTTGCGCGTCGACCATCCGGGCGGCCGTCTCCTCCCACCCCGCGTAACCCGCCTGCTCCTGCCCGGCGAGGCCGCCGCGCAGCAGGTCCGCCAACCGCTGCTCCAGCTCGGTGACGCCCGCGCCGATCCGCGCCGCCCGCCGCTCGGCCCGCCGCCGCGCCCCCTCCTCGTCCGCCGGTCGGCCCGCCGGGGCGGGCTGCCGCCCGGCCTTCGCCGCGCGCTCCGCCAGCCACCGCGCGGCCCATTCCGGTGCTTCCCCCGCTTCGCCCACCCCCTCCGCGGACCAGAGCAGCAGCAGGCCCAGTGCGTGCTTGCACGGGAACTTGCGGCTCGGACAGGAGCAGTCGTACGCCGGTCCCGCCAGGTCCACGACCGTGCGGTAGGGCTTGCTGCCGCTGCCCTTGCACAACCCCCAGACAGAACCGGAAGCGGAACCTCCGATCTGTGACCACGGCCCCGCCCCGCCGAGTCTGCCGCCCGCCGTGCGTGAGGCATCGTCAGGAGCCAGAGCCAGTACCTGTTCCGCCGTCCAGCGGACCCCCTGCTGAGTCATGTGAACCACCGTACGGACCCTCACTGACAATCGCTCTGACCAGCAACAACGCTGTCCTCAAGGGTCGTTGTCAGTGGCATGGTGCACCGTGGTCAACAGCAGTCGGAAGCGGCTGCGGAGCCTTGGAGGGGGACCATGACGACGACGGGGAACGACCGCCGGGCGCAGGCGCTGCGACCGCATGCCGAAGACGCCTTCGCACACGAACTGAAAGCCTTGGCCACCGCGGACGACCGACCCCGCCCGGCCCGCTGGAAGCTCTCCCCGTGGGCCGTGGCCACCTACCTGCTCGGGGGCACGCTCGCGGACGGCACGGTGATCACGCCCAAGTACATCGGGCCGCGCCGCATCGTCGAAGTCGCCGTCACCACGCTGGCCACCGACCGGGCCCTGCTCCTCCTCGGCGTCCCCGGCACCGCCAAGACCTGGGTCTCCGAACACCTCGCCGCCGCCGTCAGCGGAGACTCCACCCTCCTCGTCCAGGGCACCGCCGGCACGCCGGAGGAAGCCATCCGGTACGGCTGGAACTACGCCCGGCTCCTCGCCCACGGCCCCAGCCGGGAAGCACTCGTCCCCAGCCCCGTCATGCGGGCCATGGCCGACGGCATGACCGCCCGCGTCGAGGAGCTGACCCGCATCCCCGCCGACGTGCAGGACACGCTCATCACCGTGCTGTCCGAGAAGACCCTCCCGATACCGGAGCTCGGCGAAGAGGTGCAGGCCGTGGGCGGCTTCAACCTCATCGCCACCGCCAACGACCGCGACCGCGGGGTCAACGAGCTCTCCAGCGCGCTGCGCCGCCGCTTCAACACCGTCGTCCTGCCCCTGCCCGCCACCGCCGACGCCGAGGTCGACATCGTCGCCCGCCGCGTCGACCAGATGGGCCGCGCCCTCGATCTGCCGGCCGTGCCCGAGGGCCTGGAGGAGATCCGGCGCGTCGTCACCGTCTTCCGCGAGCTGCGCGCCGGCGTCACCGACGACGGCCGGACGAAGGTGAAGTCGCCCAGCGGCACCCTGTCCACCGCCGAGGCCATCTCCGTCGTCACCGGTGGCCTGGCCCTGGCCGCCCACTTCGGGGACGGCGTCCTGCGCCCCTCCGACGTGGCCGCGGGCATCCTCGGGGCCGTCGTCCGCGACCCGGCCGCCGACAAGGTGGTCTGGCAGGAGTACCTGGAGGCCGTGATCCGCGAGCGGGACGGCTGGAAGGACTTCTACCGGGCCTGCCGGGAGGTGACGCAATGAGCCCGCTGCTGCTGGGCGTTCGGCACCACGGGCCCGGCTCGGCCCGCGCCGTGCGCGCCGCCCTGGACGCGGCCCGGCCGCCGGCCGTGCTCATCGAGGGACCGCCCGAGGGGGATGCGCTGCTCGCGCTCGCCGCCGATCCCGGTATGCGGCCCCCCGTGGCGCTGCTCGCGCACGCCGCGGACGATCCGGGCCGGGCCGCGTTCTGGCCGATGGCCGACTTCTCCCCGGAGTGGATCGCGATCCGCTGGGCCCAGGAGGCGGCCGTGCCCGTGCGGTTCATCGACCTGCCGGCCGCCCACACGCTGGCCCGCCCGGAGGACGGGGAGCGGGAGGGCCGGGAGGGGACCGGCGGCGCGCAGTCCGATGATGTCCGGGTGGACCCCCTCGCGGCGCTCGCGCAGACCGCCGGGTATGACGACCCGGAGCGCTGGTGGGAGGACGTGGTCGAGCACCGGGGCACCGGGACCGTGCCGGACCCGCTGGCCGCGTTCGAGGCGCTCGGTGAGGCCATGGGCGCCCTGCGCGAGGCGTACGGCGATGGCGGCCACCCCCGCGACCCCGTGCGCGAGGCGTACATGCGCCAGCGGATGCGGGCCGCCCGCAGGGAGTTCGGCGAGGCGTACGCCGTGGTGTGCGGGGCCTGGCACGTCCCGGCGCTGGGGGCGAAGACCACCGCGGCCGCCGACAAGGCGCTGCTCACCGGTCTGCCCAAGGTGAAGGTGGAGACGACCTGGGTGCCGTGGACCCACCGCAGGCTGGCCCGGGCCGGCGGATACGGCGCCGGCATCACCTCGCCCGGCTGGTACGCCCACCTCTTCGCGGCCCGGGACCGGCCCGTCGAGCGGTGGTTGACCAAGGTCGCCGGGCTGCTCCGGGAAGAGGACCGGCAGGTCTCCCCGGCGCACGTCATCGAGGCGGTCCGGCTGGCCGAGACGCTGGCCGCGATGCGCGGAAGACCGCTGCCCGGACTGACCGAGACCCTGGAGGCGGTCCGGGCGGTGATGTGCGACGGATCCGATGTTCCGCTCGCGCTGATCGAGGACCGGCTCGTCGTCGGGGACGTGCTGGGGGAGGTCCCGGACACGGCGCCCGTCGTACCGCTCCAGCGCGACCTCACGCGGAGGCAGCGCTCGCTGCGGCTCAAGCCCGAGGCGCAGGAGCGCGAGCTGGAGCTCGACCTGCGCAAGGACACCGACGCCGCCAAGTCACTGCTGCTGCACCGGTTGCGGCTGCTCGGCATCGACTGGGGCATACCGACCGCCTCGCGGGGCAGCACCGGCACCTTCCGGGAGACCTGGCGGCTCCGCTGGGAACCGGAGTTGTCGGTGCGGGTCGCGGAGGCCGGGATCTGGGGCACGACCGTCCTCGCGGCGGCCACCGCCAAGGCGGAGGCGGCCGCGGCCGGGGCCGGGGAGTTGGGCGAGGTCACCGCGCTGGCCGAGCGGTGCCTGCTCGCCGGGCTGTCCGAGGCGCTGCCCGCCGTCCTGCGGGCACTCGCGGACCGGGCCGCGCTGGACACCGATGTGGCACGGCTCGCCAAGGCCCTGCCCGCGCTCGCCCGTTCCCTGCGGTACGGGGACGTCCGCGGTACCGACGCGGAGGCGCTCGGCACGGTGGCGGCCGGGCTCGCCGAGCGGATATGCGTGGCGCTGCCGTCCGCCTGCTCGGCCGGTCTGGACGCCGGGGCGGCGGCAGAGCTGCGCGGCCACGTGGACGGGGTGCACGGGGCGGTCGGGCTGCTGGCGGACGCGCAGGAGGGGCTGCGCGAGCGCTGGTCGGCGGTGCTGCGGTCACTGGCCGGCCGGGAGTCCGTGCCGGGGCTGATACGCGGCTGCGCGGCCCGGCTGCTGCTCGACGACGGACGGCTGCCGGCCGGGGAGACGGCCCGGCTGATGGGACTCGCGCTGTCACCGGCGGCGGACCCGGCCGACGCGGCGGGCTGGATCGAGGGCTTCGCGGGCGGCGGTTCGGGCGGCGGGACCTTGCTGGTCCACGACGAGCGGCTGCTGGGCCTGATCGACAACTGGCTGACGGGGGTGCCCGAGCGGGCGTTCACCGACGTGCTGCCGTTGCTGCGGCGCACGTTCGGCGCGTACGAGCCGGGCGTGAGGCGGACCCTGGGCGAGCTGGTCCGGCGGGGCCCGGGCGGTCAAGGTCCGCGCCCCGGCGCGGGCACGGCCCCCGAGGGCTTCGCGCCGCAGCTGGACCCGGCCCGGGCGGACGCGGTGGTGGACCTCGTCCGCATGCTCCTGGCCGGGCCGCCGTGCGGGGGATCGCAGGCGGCCTGAGCGGGCGGGGCCCGGAGGTACGGGCCAGGGCAGTGAGGGGTGCCCCACCGGGGCGGAAGGGAGAGCAGGCGGCAGTCGGAGGTGGGCAGTGAGCAGGGAGGGGTGGCCGGCGGCAGGGATCGGTGGCCGGGGCTCGGATCGCGGACAGGGGGACGGAAGATGAGCGGTACGGAGAACGACACCGGCGGGGAGCGGCTGCGGCGGTGGCGCATGGTGCTCGGCGGGGGAGAGGCCGACGGTACGGGCCACGTCCCGGCCGGGCGGGACGCGGCGATGGATGCCGCCCTGGACGCGCTGTACGGAGGGGGTCGTGCGGGCGGCCCGCGCAGGGGTTCGGGGGCGCGGTCGGGCGGGCTCGGCGGGTCCGCGCCGAACGTGGCGCGCTGGCTCGGGGACATCCGAACCTACTTCCCCAGCCCGGTGGTCCAGGTCATGCAGCGCGACGCCATCGAGCGGCTGGGCCTGTCCGCGCTGTTGCTGGAGCCGGAGATGCTGGAGGCTGTCGAGCCCGACGTGCACCTCGTCGGCACCTTGCTCTCCTTGAACAAGGCGATGCCCGACACCACCAAGGAGACGGCCCGCGCCGTGGTCCGCAAGGTGGTCGAGCAGGTGGAGAAGCGGCTGGCGAACCGCACCCGGGCCACGCTCACCGGCGCCCTGGACCGCTCGGCGCGCACCAGCCGCCCCCGCCACCAGGACATCGACTGGAACCGCACGATCCGGGCCAACTTGAAGAACTACCTGCCCGAATACCGCACGGTCGTCCCCGAACGGCTGATCGGATACGGCCGGGCGGCGCAATCGGTGAAGAAGGAGGTGATCCTCTGCATCGACCAGTCGGGTTCGATGGCGGCCTCGGTCGTCTACGCCTCCGTCTTCGGTGCCGTCCTCGCCTCCGTGCGCGCGCTCGCCACCCGGCTCGTCGTCTTCGACACCGCCGTCGTCGACCTCACCGACCAGCTCGACGACCCGGTCGACGTCCTCTTCGGCACCCAGCTCGGCGGTGGCACCGACATCAACCGGGCGCTCGCCTACTGCCAGTCCAGGATCACCCGGCCCGCCGACACCGTCGTCGTCCTGATCAGCGATCTTCACGAGGGCGGCATACGCGCCGAGATGCTCGGGCGGGTCGCGGCGATGAAGGCGTCCGGGGTCGAGTTCGTCACCCTCCTGGCCCTGTCCGACGAGGGCGCCCCGGCCTACGACCGCGAGCACGCCGCCGCCCTCGCGTCGCTGGGCGCGCCCGCCTTCGCCTGCACCCCCGACCTGTTCCCGGAGGTGATGGCCGCGGCGCTCGAGAAGCGGCCCCTGCCCGTGCCCTGAAAGGGGCCCGGAAGCCCGGCGGGGAATGGGCCGATCGCACGAAGTTCCAGCTCAACCATGAGGCGATCTGTGACAGGTATCACCGCTCAGGTGTGATCTGTGATTTAGGGACCTACGGCCCACGGGGATAACCTGCGGGACGGACATGCCGCGTCCACGGTCACCGTGTGCGCCTTCCTTGTGACAGCGCCGTCACGTTGCCCTCCGCGGCACGCCCACGCAGATAGCAGACAACCGCGAATCACTGCGAATCTTTGAAAAGACAAGGGACGGACGCGCGTGGACCTGTTCGAGTACCAGGCGAGGGACCTCTTCGCCAAGCACGGTGTACCGGTGCTGGCCGGTGAAGTCATCGACACGCCTGAGGCGGCTCGCGAGGCCACCGAGCGGCTGGGCGGCAAGTCGGTCGTCAAGGCGCAGGTGAAGGTCGGCGGCCGCGGCAAGGCCGGCGGCGTGAAGCTGGCCGCCACCCCGGACGAGGCAGTCGCCCGGGCGACGGACATCCTCGGCATGGACATCAAGGGCCACACGGTCCACAAGGTGATGATCGCCGAGACGGCCCCCGAGATCCTCGAGGAGTACTACGTCTCGTACCTCCTCGACCGGACCAACCGCACGTTCCTCGCCATGGCGTCGGTCGCCGGCGGCATGGACATCGAGCAGGTCGCCGAGGAGACCCCGGAGAAGCTCGCCAAGGTCCCGGTGAACGCCAACGAGGGCGTGACCATCGACAAGGCCCGCGAGATCGTGGCCCTGGCGAAGTTCCCGGCCGAGGTCGCCGAGAAGGTCGCCGAGGTCCTCGTGACCCTGTGGGACACCTTCATCGCCGAGGACGCCCTCCTGGTCGAGGTCAACCCGCTCGCGAAGGTCGCCTCCGGCGACGTCATCGCGCTCGACGGCAAGGTCTCGCTCGACGAGAACGCCGAGTTCCGCCAGCCGGGCCACGAGGAGTTCGTGGACCACGCCGCCGCGAACCCGCTCGAGGCCGCCGCCAAGGCGAAGAACCTCAACTACGTCAAGCTCGACGGTGAGGTCGGCATCATCGGCAACGGCGCGGGTCTCGTCATGAGCACCCTCGACGTCGTCGCCTACGCCGGCGAGAACCACGGCGGCGTCAAGCCCGCCAACTTCCTGGACATCGGCGGTGGCGCCTCCGCCGCCGTCATGGCCAACGGTCTCGAGATCATCCTCGGCGACCCGGACGTCAAGTCCGTCTTCGTCAACGTCTTCGGCGGCATCACCGCCTGCGACGAGGTCGCCAACGGCATCGTCCAGGCGCTGCAGCTGCTCGAGGACAAGGGCGAGGCGGTCACCAAGCCGCTCGTCGTCCGTCTCGACGGCAACAACGCCGAGCTGGGTCGCAAGATCCTTTCGGACGCCAACCACCCGCTGGTCCAGCGCGTGGACACCATGGACGGCGCGGCCGACAAGGCCGCCGAGCTCGCGGCTGCGAAGTAAGGGCAGAGGTCACAGACTCACATGGCTATCTTCCTCAACAAGGACAGCAAGGTCATCGTCCAGGGCATGACCGGTGCCACGGGCATGAAGCACACCAAGCTGATGCTGGCTGACGGCACCAACATCGTCGGCGGCGTGAACCCGCGCAAGGCCGGCACCACCGTCGACTTCGACGGCACCGAGGTCCCGGTCTTCGGCTCCGTCGCCGAGGCGATGGAGAAGACGGGCGCCAACGTCTCCGTCCTCTTCGTCCCGCCGGCCTTCGCCAAGGCCGCCGTCGTCGAGGCCATCGACGCCGAGATCCCGCTGGCCGTCGTCATCACCGAGGGCATCGCGGTGCACGACTCCGCCGCCTTCTGGGCGTACGCGACCGCCAAGGGCAACAAGACGCGGATCATCGGCCCGAACTGCCCGGGTCTGATCACCCCCGGCCAGTCCAACGCCGGCATCATCCCGGGCGACATCACCAAGCCCGGCAAGATCGGTCTCGTGTCCAAGTCCGGCACGCTGACCTACCAGATGATGTACGAGCTCCGCGACATCGGCTTCACCTCCGCCGTCGGCATCGGTGGCGACCCGGTCATCGGCACCACGCACATCGACGCGCTGGAGGCCTTCGAGGCCGACCCGGAGACCGAGCTGATCGTCATGATCGGTGAGATCGGCGGCGACGCCGAGGAGCGTGCGGCGGACTTCATCGCCAAGAACGTCACCAAGCCGGTCGTCGGCTACGTCGCGGGCTTCACCGCCCCCGAGGGCAAGACCATGGGCCACGCCGGCGCCATCGTCTCCGGCTCCTCCGGCACCGCGCAGGCCAAGAAGGAGGCCCTCGAGGCCGCGGGCGTCAAGGTCGGCAAGACGCCGACCGAGACGGCCAAGCTGGCGCGCGAGATCCTGAACGCCGCCCAGTAGGCGCGTACCGGTGTATCCGGTCGTCCGCCGACGCGGACGCACGGATAGGCGGTAGGCGTGCAAGGGCGTGGCCCGCATCCCCTCGGGGGCGCGGGCCACGCCCTTTTTCCGTGCTGTCGGCTTCCGTGTCGTCGACCGTCAGGCGCTCATCCGATCGCCGGGCTGATCCGCGCCGGCCCCGCGGCCGGGTCGGCGTGCAGCTTGTCGTGGAGCAGCCTGCTCTGCTCGGTGAGTTGCGGGGGTCCGCTGAGCGGGGGCACGCCGGTGACGCTCTCGCCGGGCGCCCGCGGGGGCTCGTAGTGCGTGGGCGCCGTCGCGGCCGTGTAGGCGGTCGCGGCGGCGATCACCGCGGTGAGGCTGAGGGTCGCGCGGGTCCACTGCCGGGTGCGGCGCTCGCCGTGACCGCGTACGGCGGCGGCCGGGCGCGGCTCGAGCTCCACCGCGGGCCGCAGCGAGTCGAACAGGTCGCGCAGCAGCGCGGACTGCTTCTCGGGCGGTACGTCGGCGAGCTCGGGGATCCGGTCGGCGAGGTCGGCGTGCGCGTGGAGGAGGCGGTTCCCGGTGGCAGGGGTGCTGGCCTCCGTCTCGGCGGCGGTGTCGGGGAGGTCCAGGCCGACGCCGTCGTAGAGCAGGACCGTCCGGCGGTGGATCGTCGGCAGGGCGAGCATCGCGTCGAGAAGGCTCCGGTCGACGGGCTCGACCGGAGGCTTGTCCGGGTGGCGGTGGGCGCGCCGGAAGCGGTGCCAGGGGGAGAGGGCGTACTCGTACGCGGCCGCGCGCACCCAGCCCACCGGGTCCGGGTCGGCGGCCACCTCCGGCCACTGGGCCCATGCCTGGCGGAACGCCCGATCCACCGCCTCCAGGGCGAGGCGGCGACGGCCGGTGAGCAGGTAGGTCTGGCGGGCGAGGTCGTGGGCGGCCCGTGCGTACAGGGCGTCGAAGGCATCGGCCGGCTGCCGTGTCCCTGCGGTGGGCTCGGGGGTGGGGTCGGCCGGGGGCTCGGGCGCCGCGGCTGCCGCCGGCTCGGTTCCGGGTGCGGACTCGGCGGCTTGGGCTTCCGCTTCGGCCTGGTGGGCGGTTACGGCGGCTGCGGCTGCGGCTGCGGCTTCCGCTTCTGGCTCGGGTGGCGTGGCGGGGCCGGCCGGGGTGCCGGTTGCGCCGGGGCCGACCGGGGTGTCGCCGGAGGTGGGCGTCGGCGCGGCCGCTGCCTTCGGGGTCGGGGCGGTGGCTGCCGGTGGGGTGGATCGGGTGGCCGGAGTGGTCGGGGCGGCGGGGTTCGCCGGGGTGGCCGGCTTGGCCGAGGTGGCGGGTGTGGCAGCGGTGGCTTGGCTGGCCGAGGGCGCCGGGCGCGCAGGGTCGGCCGTGTTCGCGGGGACGACGGGGGGCCCCGGGGTGACTGGCGTCGCCGGTGGCGTCCGCGTGGCAAGGGTGGCAGGGGTGGCAGGGGTGACTTGGGTGGCGGAGGGCGCCCGGTCAGCAGGGCCGGTTGTGTTCGCCGGGGTCGCCGGGGTGACCGGGGATGCTGATACGGCCTGCGTGGTAGGGGTGGCGGGGCTGGGTGGTGCGCCCGGGGTGCCCGAGGGTGCCGAGGGGGGCTGCGTGGCGGGGGTGGCCGAACTGGTTCGGGTGGCGGCCGTTGGTGAGGTTCCCTGGTGGGCCCGGGTGATGCGGTCGGCGTGTGCGGCCGGGGTCGACGAGGTGGTCCGCGGAGCCTGGCCGGTTGTGGGCGAGCTCGGCGCGGGGCCCTGGTGGGCCTCGGTGGTCGGGTCGGCGTGCCGGGCGGGGGTGAGCGGGCTGGGCCGTGGGGCCGGCGTCGGCGAAGTGGTCCGCTCGGCCGGGAGGCCGGGGCCGGCCGGGTGGGCCGTGGCCGCCGGGGTGGTGCGGGTGGCCGGCGTCGCCGGATCGGCCCCGGGAGCCGCCGGGGCAGGCGTGGCGGGGACGGCCCCGGTCGCCGGGGTCGTCGGGGTCTTCTTGGAGGGGGTTGCGTCCGTTCGGCGGGTCGGGCCGGGTGAGGCGTGCGCGGGCGCCGTACCGGCTGCGGGATCCGGTGCGGCCGGACGGGGGGCGAGGCCCGCCAGGAAGGTCGCGTACAGATCGTGTTTGCGGCCGCGGGGGTGGGTGCGGCCCGATTCCCAGGAGCGGACCGTACTCGGGGTGACGCCCACGGCCGACGCGACCTGTTCGACCGTCAGCTCAGCGGCGACGCGCAGTCTTCGGCGCTCTTTCGGGGCGGGCAGGCCCTCGACGCGTTGTGTCATGCCACACTCCCCGCGACCCGGCAGCCCTGGGCGAAAAAGTACATAAGCGTATATTGAGCGACACCACGGGCATTCGCCTGTTACCCGCTCATAGCGCGTGTCGTTGGCACCATGGCGGGGTGACCCAAGTGACCGAACGCGGGACCCCGTTGTCCGTGGCCCCGCGAGCCGCCGGGCGGCGCCGCTCCCCGGCCGCGGCCGCCTGCGTGATGGGCGGCGCCGTGGCTGCCGGACTCGGGCTCGGCTTCCTCGCCGTGCTCGTCATCGTGCTGTGGATCAGCTCTCCCTATCCCGACAGCGGCCCTGGCGGGGCCCTGCACCTCGCCGCCGGGCTGTGGCTGCTCGCCCACGGGACGGAGCTCGTGCGCTACGAGACCCTGTCCGGCGTCCCGGCGCCCGTCGGCGTGACACCGCTGCTGCTCGTCGCGCTGCCCGTGCTGCTGATGCGGCGGGCCGCCCGGCTGGGGGGCACCTCCGAGGAGGACGGGGAGGAGGTGCTGCCGGCCAGCGCCGTCTTCTCGGCCGTGCTCTGCGGCTATCTGGCCGTCGGGGCGCTGGCCACGGTGTACGCGGCGGGCGGGCCCATGCCGGCGGATCCGATCAGCGCGGCCTGGCACGTCCCGCTGGTCGCCGTGCTGGCCGCCGCGGGCGGGGTGTGGGCGGTACGGGGCCGACGGGCGGGGTCGTTGCCGGAGTGGGTGCCAGGGGGCGTGCGGAGGGCCGTCGCACGCCCTCGGTACGCGGTCGCGCTCCGGGCCGGCGTGGGCGGGGCGCTCGTCCTCCTGGGCGGTGGGGCGCTGCTCGTCGGCGGCTCGCTCGCGTGGCACGGTGCGGAGGTGCAGGAATCCTTCCTGTCGCTGACCGGCGTGTGGTCGGGCCGCTTCGCGGTGCTGCTGCTCGCGGTCGCGTTGATTCCGAACGCCATGGTCTGGGGGGCGGCGTACGGTCTCGGGCCCGGGTTCGCGCTGGGTGCCGGGGTGACCGCCACGCCGTTCGGGTTCGTGGGTTCGCCCGCGCTGCCCCGGTTCCCGCTGCTGGCGGCGCTCCCTCCCGAGGGGCCCGGTACGCCGCTGACCTGGGCGGCAGCGGGGGTACCGGTGGTGGCGGGGCTGGCGGTGGGATGGTTCGCGGTGCGGCGGGCGCGGGAGGTTTCCTACGGGGAGACCGCGTTGACGGCGGCGTTGGGCGCGCTGGTGTGCGGGCTGGCCATGGCCGGCCTGGCGGCGGCTTCGGCGGGGCCCATGGGGTCGCGTGCGCTGGCCGACTTCGGGCCGGTGTGGTGGGCCGTGGGGGTGGCGGCCTCCGCGTGGACGCTGGCGCTGGCGGTGCCGGTGGCGCTGGGGGTGCATGCGTGGCGGAACCGGCCGGGGGTGGTCGGGGGCGAGGGTGACGGTGACGGGGACGGCTGGCACGACAGCGGGGACGGCTGGCACGACAGCGGGGTACGGGAGCTGCGGTGGGCGGCGCTGCGGCAGGCGGGGGGTGGCTTGGTCCCGAGCATGGCGGCGGAGCCGGGCCTGCCGGTGGCGGCTGTGCCGGTGTCGGCCCCGGCCCTTGCTCCGACCCATGGCCCAGGCCCGGCCCCGGCCCCGGCCCTTGCTCCGACCCATGGCCCAGGCCCGGCCCCGGCCCTTGGCCCAGGCTCGGCCTCGACCCATGGCCCAGGCTCGGCCCCGGTCCCTGTCCTTGGCTCGGCCCCGGCCCCGGCCCTTGGCTCGGCCCTGGCCCCTGTCTTTGCGCCGGCCCCTGCCCTCGGCCCGGGCCCGGGCCCGGCACGGCCGGTTCGGAAGGTGGCTGTGATGCCGAGTCTGCGGCTGGATCTGCTGCCGCCGAAGCCGGATGTGCCGTTGCCGGGGCTGGCCGGGGCGCGGGTGCTGGCCCGCCGCAAGCCGTCGGCGTAGCCCTGCCGGGGAGCGGCGGCTCCAGCACCGGGGCCCTGCGCCCGGTCCCCGCGCCTCGATCGCCGGCGGGGCTTCGGTGTCGGGGGCTCCGCCCCCGTGCCCCCGCGCCTCAATCGCCGGCGGGGCTGGATGTGGCCCGCTGGGCCGAGATGTGCCGGGGGCTGTGTGGTCTGACTGGTGGTGTGGGGGCGCGTGGGCCGGGCTTCGGTGTCGGGGGCTCCGCCCCCGTGCCCCCGCGCCTCAATCGCCGGCGAGGCTGGATCGGCCCGGCGGAGCTGGATGTGACCGGCGGGGCTGGACTGGCACGGCCGGGTCGGAGTGTGTCGGCCCGACCAGGTGACCGGCCCCGTCCAGGTGGCATTTTCACCCCGTGCGGGTCCGAGCCCTCCGGTCTATTGGCGGACCTTCAGGACGTCGCCCAAGGCGTTGTCCGGGAGGAGGGAGTTGCACTGGAGTTCCGCGGTGTTCGTCAGGGCGTCTTCGCGGCAGACGTAGAAGTCCTTGTACGCCAGCTGCACCGCGTACGAGCTCAGGGCCAGCAGGATGGCCAGCGTGGCCGTGACCAGGCCGCTGACCGCCGCCGTGCGCTGCGGGCGGGCCGCTTCGCCGAGGGCTGCCAGGCCGCCGCCCCCACCGGCACCGCCCCGTCCGGCCTCACCGGAGTCCGGGTTCGGGTTCGGGTTCGAGCCCGGGGCGGGGGTCGCCGGGCGGCCGCGGAGGGCGCTGATGCCCCAGTACAGGGCCAGCGCTCCCAGCAGGAGTCCCACCGAGGGGATGCCGAAGATCCCGAAGAAGAAGCCCCACATGCCGGCCAGCAGCGCGTAGCGGGCGCGGCGCTGGATGGGGTCGGTCGGGTCCCAGCGCGCCGGGCCTCCCCGGCCGCCGCCGTCCCCCTTCGGGTCCTGCCCGCCGCCCCCGGGGCCACCGTCGGAGCCGTCGGCGCCGCGGCGCGGCTGCCAGGGCTGGTCGGGCCGGCCTTCCGGGGGAGCCGCGAAGGGGTTGTCGTCGGTGGGGGAGTCGGGCTGGCGGCGGTCCGGCATCGGGTGTGGTTCTTCCCCTGTGTCATGGACGTCAGGGCGACGTCGCGGCGGGAGGCCAGGTCGGTGAGGCCTGTGTGCGGCTTGTAAGCCAGACGCTACCGCCCGGCCGTCACCCCGTCCCTCGGGGGCCGTCCGGTGTGCCGGTATCGTTGCAGGCGGTCGGTGGCTTCGTATGGTCCCCCGTATATCGGTACCCCGAAGTTTCGTATGACCACACAAAGACGAACACCGCATTCCCGTGAGAAAGGGCCTCCCCATGGCCGCCTCCCGCCTGGTCGTGCTGGTCTCCGGCTCCGGCACCAACCTCCAGGCCCTGCTCGATGCCATCGACGCCCATCCCGGCGGCCGCGAGGGCTTCGGCGCCGAAGTCGTCGCCGTGGGGGCCGACCGGGAGAACATCGCCGGTCTGGAGCGGGCGCGGAAGGCGGGGATCCCCACCTTCGTCTGCTCGGTCAAGGAGTACGGCAGCCGCGCGGAGTGGGACACCGCGCTCACCGAGGCGACCGACGCCCACGCGCCCGACCTCGTGGTCTCCGCCGGTTTCATGAAGATCGTGGGGAAGGCGTTCATCGATCGCTTCGGCGGCCGGTTCGTCAACACCCATCCCGCCCTCCTCCCCGCCTTCCCCGGCGCCCACGGCGTACGGGACGCGCTTGCCTACGGCGCGAAGGTCACCGGCTGCACCGTCCACTTCGTGGACGCCGGCGTGGACACCGGTCCGATCATCGCCCAGGGTGTCGTCGAGATCCGGGACGAGGACGACGAAGCCGCTCTCCATGAGCGCATCAAGGAAGTCGAGCGCCAGCTGCTCGTCGACGTCGTGGGGCGCCTGGCCCGGCACGGCTACCGCATTGAGGGACGAAAGGTAACAATCCAGTGACCGCCGTAGAGACCGCAGAGAGCAACGACCCGACCACGACCCGGCGGCCGATCCGGCGTGCGCTCGTCAGCGTCTACGATAAGACGGGACTGGAGGAGCTGGCCCGCGGACTGCACGAGGCGGGCGTCGCGCTGGTCTCCACCGGCTCCACGGCCTCGAAGATCGCCGCGGCCGGCGTGCCGGTCACCAAGGTCGAGGAGCTCACCGGTTTCCCCGAGTGCCTCGACGGGCGCGTCAAGACGCTGCACCCGCGCGTGCACGCCGGCATCCTCGCCGACCTCCGCCTGGAGGACCACCGGACCCAGCTCGCCGAGCTGGGCGTGGAGCCCTTCGACCTGGTGATCGTCAACCTCTACCCCTTCCTGGCCACCGTCCAGTCGGGCGCCACCCCGGACGAGTGCGTGGAGCAGATCGACATCGGCGGCCCGTCGATGGTCCGCGCCGCCGCCAAGAACCACCCCTCGGTGGCCGTCGTCACCAGCCCGGCCCGCTACGCCGACGTGATCGCCGCCGCCCAGGGCGGCGGCTTCGACCTCGCCGCCCGCAAGCGGCTGGCGGCCGAGGCCTTCCAGCACACGGCCGCCTACGACGTGGCCGTCGCCTCCTGGTTCACGAATGCGTACGCCCCGGAGCCGGAAGCTGTGCTGCCCGAGTTCCTGGCCGGCGCCTGGGAGCGCAAGTCGACCCTGCGCTACGGCGAGAACCCGCACCAGGCCGCGGCGCTGTACACGGACGGCCGGCCGGGCGGGCTCGCCAACGCCGAGCAGCTGCACGGCAAGGAGATGTCCTTCAACAACTACGTGGACACCGAGGCCGCCCGCCGGGCCGCCTACGACCACGACGAGCCCTGCGTCGCGATCATCAAGCACGCCAACCCGTGCGGCATCGCGGTGGGCGCCGACGTGGCCGCCGCCCACCGCAAGGCGCACGCCTGCGACCCGCTGTCGGCCTTCGGCGGCGTCATCGCCGTGAACCGCCCGGTGACCGTGGAGCTCGCCGAGCAGGTCGCGGAGATCTTCACCGAGGTCATCGCGGCCCCCGGCTACGAGGACGGCGCCGTCGAGATCCTCGCCAAGAAGAAGAACATCCGCGTCCTGAAGGTGGACGGCACCCCGCACCAGCCGGGTGACCTCAAGCCGATCTCCGGCGGCGCGCTGCTCCAGCAGTCGGACCTCTTCCAGGCGGAGGGCGACGACCCCGCCCACTGGACCCTCGCCACCGGCGACGCGCTGTCCGGCGAGGAGCTCGCCGAGCTCGCCTTCGCGTGGAAGGCCTGCCGGGCCGTCAAGTCCAACGCCATCCTGCTGGCGAAGGACGGGGCCTCCGTCGGTGTCGGCATGGGCCAGGTCAACCGCGTCGACTCCGCGAAGCTCGCGGTCGAGCGGGCGGGCGCCGAGCGCGCGCAGGGCTCGTACGCCGCCTCCGACGCCTTCTTCCCCTTCCCCGACGGGCTGGAGATCCTCACGGCCGCCGGGATCAAGGCCGTGGTCCAGCCGGGCGGTTCGGTCCGCGACGAGCAGGTCGTCGAGGCGGCGCGGAAGGCCGGCGTGACGATGTACTTCACCGGCACCCGGCACTTCTTCCACTGAGCCGGCCACCCGCTGACGCCGACCCGTTGACGCCGACCCGCTGAGGTCCGCCGCACCGGCCGGCGAGAACGCCGAAGGCCGCGACCCGCACGTGCGGGTCGCGGCCTTCGCCATGAGGCCCCATGAGGGCCGTGAGGCCCCCTGGGGGCCTCACGGGGGTCAGAAGCGCGGGCGCTTGAACCAGGCGGCGCCGGGGGCGCTGACCATCGCGGCCAGGATCAAGCCGCCGATGGCCAGGCTGATGACGCCGGCCGCGGGGCCGCCGCCCTCGGAGGCGCTGTTGGTGAAGTTGGCGAGGCCGCCCAGGATGGACAGCGCGCCGTAGACGATCGTCGTGATGCGCACGCCGTTGCCGCCCTTGGCGAACTTCGCGCCGAGGATGATGGCCAGCACGCCCAGGACGAGGACGAAGAGTCCGACGGCGATCACGACGCCGCCGACCACGTCACCGGCGGCACTGCTGTCCGTGGTCGACAGCGCCGCACCGCCGAGCAGCGCGAGGAGGCCGACGATGATCTGGAGGCCGCCCACGACGAAGAGCAGGACGCGCGCGGTCTTGACCAGACCCGGCATCTGCTGGGGCGCGCCCGGGTAACCACCGGGGCCGCCGGGGTAGGCCGGGTAGCCCTGGGGGGCCTGCTGCTGCGGGTAGGCGTAGCCGCCCTGCGGCGGGACGCCCTGGGGCGCCTGCTGCGGGTAGCCGTAGCCGGGCTGGCCCTGCGGGGCCTGGGGCTGCTGGCCGTAGGGGTTGTTCGGGTCGCCGAAGCTCATCTGGGGTGTTCCTCCGTGGAAGTGCGGGGACGCACGGCACGCACGGAGGAAAGCTGTGTGTTCTACGGTCCGCCCCCCGGCACTGCCCGCGGCACTCTTTTGCCGTCATCGTCGTCCGCCCGGACCGGACTTGTCCAGCCGGGCGTCCCGGGCCCTCGGACTTGTTGTGCAAGTGCAATGAACTCCGCGAACCCGGCGGGCGCGCGACGGGGCCTTGACTGGAACCGGGGGCACTCCATCCGGGAGGATGGTGCCATGACCGCCCAGATTCTCGATGGCAAGGCCACCGCAGCCGCGATCAAGTCCGAACTGACCGCCCGTGTGGCGGCCCTGAAGGCACGGGGCATCACCCCGGGCCTCGGCACCCTGCTGGTCGGCGACGACCCGGGCAGCCGCTGGTACGTCAACGGCAAGCACAAGGACTGCGCCGAGGTCGGCATCGCCTCCATCCAGCGCGAACTGCCCGCGACGGCGAGTCAGGAGGACATCGAGGCGGTCGTACGGGAACTCAACGCCGACCCGGGGTGCACCGGTTACATCGTCCAACTGCCGCTTCCCAAGGGCATCGACACCAACCGGGTCCTGGAGCTGATGGATCCGCTGAAGGACGCCGACGGCCTGCACCCGATGTCGCTCGGCCGGCTGGTGCTGAACGAGCCCGGCCCGCTGCCCTGCACCCCGTACGGAATCGTCGAACTGCTGCGCCACCACGGCGTCGGGATCGACGGCGCGCACGTCGTCGTCCTCGGCCGGGGCATCACCGTCGGCCGCTCGATCGGCCTGCTGCTCACCCGCAAGTCCGAGAACGCCACCGTGACGCTCTGCCACACCGGTACGCGCGACCTCTCCGGGCTGCTGCGCCAGGCGGACATCGTCGTCGCCGCGGCCGGTGTCCCGCACCTGGTCAAGCCGGAGGACGTGAAGCCGGGCGCGGCCGTGCTCGACGTGGGCGTCAGCCGCGACGGGAGCGGAAAGATCGTCGGCGACGTCGACCCCGCCGTCGCGGAGGTCGCGGCCTGGATCTCCCCGAACCCCGGCGGCGTCGGCCCGATGACCCGGGCGCAGTTGCTCGTCAACGTCGTCGAGGCCGCGGAGCGGAGCACCAGTGCGGGCTGAGCGGGACGGGGAGCGCGCGGCGCCCGCCGCCGACGCCTCCCGGTCCCGGCGCTTCCCCTCCGTCACCCGGGACACCGCCCGCCCCGAGGGCAGCGGCAGGGCCGTACCGGGAGCGGTGTCCACGCCCGCACGCCAGTGGCCGATGCTCAGCGTGCTCACCGCGACCGCGGCGGGGCTGCTCGTCACGGCGGTGGGGCATCCCCGGATCGGCTGCCTGGTGATCGGCGTGGCGCTGATCGCGGCCTCGGTGCTGCGGCGCGTCCTGCCGTCGGTCGGGATGCTCGCGGTGCGCTCCCGCTTCACGGACATGGTCACGTACGGGCTGCTGGGCGTGGCCATCACGCTGCTCGCGCTGGTGATAGGGCCCAAGCCGGTGCTGGACATCCCGTTCCTGGAGACGGCGGTCCGCTTCACCGTCCGCTGACCGCCGGGCGCGCCGCCGGGTCGAACGGGCCCCCGGGGCCCCGGCGGCGCCAGGGTCCGATAGCCTGACCGCGGATGTCTCTTCACGTCAAGATTTACTGGGGAGCGGCGTCCTCCAGCACATGGGGCGGGGACGCCCCACCGCCAGCTGTCTAACGGAGAAGGCCATGACCCGCACTCCCGTGAATGTCACCGTCACCGGCGCCGCCGGCCAGATCGGCTACGCGCTGCTCTTCCGCATCGCCTCCGGCCACCTGCTCGGCGCGGACGTGCCGGTCAAGCTCCGCCTCCTGGAGATCCCCCAGGGCATGAAGGCCGCCGAGGGCACCGCCATGGAGCTCGACGACTGCGCTTTCCCGCTGCTCAAGGGCATCGACATCTTCGACGACCCGAACCAGGGCTTCGAGGGTGCCAACGTCGCGCTGCTCGTCGGCGCCCGCCCGCGCACCGCGGGCATGGAGCGCGGCGACCTGCTGTCCGCCAACGGCGGCATCTTCAAGCCGCAGGGCAAGGCCATCAACGACCACGCCGCGGACGACATCAAGGTCCTGGTCGTGGGCAACCCGGCCAACACCAACGCGCTCATCGCGCAGGCCGCCGCCCCGGACGTACCGGCCGAGCGCTTCACCGCGATGACCCGCCTGGACCACAACCGCGCGATCTCGCAGCTGGCCGCCAAGACCGGCGCCGCCGTCTCCGACATCAAGCGCCTCACCATCTGGGGCAACCACTCCGCGACCCAGTACCCGGACATCTTCCACGCGGAGATCGCCGGCAAGAACGCCGCCGAGGTCGTCAGCGACGAGGCGTGGCTCGCCGACACCTTCATCCCGACCGTCGCCAAGCGCGGTGCGGCGATCATCGAGGCCCGCGGCGCGTCCTCGGCCGCCTCGGCCGCCAACGCCGCCATCGACCACGTGCACACCTGGGTCAACGGCACCGCCGCGGGCGACTGGACCTCCATGGGCATCCCGTCGGACGGCTCCTACGGCGTCCCGGAGGGCATCATCTCCTCCTTCCCCGTCACCACCAAGGACGGCGCGTACGAGATCGTCCAGGGCCTGGACATCAACGAGTTCTCCCGCGCCCGCATCGACGCCTCCGTCGCGGAGCTCGTCGAGGAGCGCGACGCGGTCCGCCAGCTCGGCCTGATCTGAGCGGCGGCACTCCACCGGCGAACACCCTGAAAGGCCCCGGCGCCCTTTGCGCCGGGGCCTTTTGGCGCGATCCGCCCTGTCCGGGCGGCGCCCGGCCCCGTACGGTTTCCCTCCACACCTGAGGGGGGACTCGGTGAGTGGCACCAACCCGGACGGCAGAACGCCCGTCCACCCGTCTCAGTCGGAGGCGGGACGGCTGCTGTGCGCCGGCGTCTACCTCGACTCCGCCTACCGCGACCGGGTGATCGAGGAGCTGTACGTCCACGAGGAGCGCTTCGTCGCGCCCTCCTACGGCTTCGACGCGGCGCGCGTCCTGGCCCACGCCCTGCGCGCCCGGCACATGGAGATCGCCTGGGCGGCGGCGGTGGTCGCGGTCTGGGCGTTCGGCCTGCTGCTCCTCCAGACCTTCACCCTGTTCCTGATCGTCCCGGGGCTCCTGCTCGGCGGCGCCGGCCAGATCAGACGTCGCCGGGAGCGGACCGGCCGCGGCAGCCGGATCGTCGAGTACCTGCTGCGCGGCTACGCCCTGTGGATGCTCGGCAACGTTCTGTGGGGGGTCGTCGCCGGGTTCGCCGACCGCGGCATGGAGCCGCTGCGCTTCGGGGACGCCGACCGGTTCTTCCCCTTCCTCGGTGACGTGATCGCGAGCAACCCGCTCGGCTTCCTCCTGGAGTGGCCGCGGATGGGGCGGTTCTACGGGGAGGCCTACTCCTGGGTCGCCGTACTGGTCTTCCTGCTGCTCACGACCGTCGCCGGACTCCAGCGGGGCTACCTGGCGCGGGCCTTGCACCTCACGCTGGACCGGGAGGGCTACGCGGCCGGGGCGGGCGACCTGGTGGTGACGGGCCGGCGCTTCGGGCGGGCCCGCGCGCGGATCCAGCGGAGCCAGCACGCGCCGCTGGTCCTGTACGACGTGCGCAACCCGTTCTGCGGCGCGGGCCGGGCGCACCGGCCGTGGCAGCTGACCGTGGAACTGAGCCCGCGCGGCGACGGCGAGGCCGAGGAACTGGACAACGCGCGGATCGTGGACCGGATCCGGCCACGTCTGGAGGCGTTGCGCGTGCCGTCGCCGCACGGTTCGCCGGAGGCGGAGGCCGCCGTGCTGGACCGGCTGCGGGAGCTCGTCATCGACGAGTGCGTGTTCCTGCCGGCCGAGGGGCTGCCCGACGTCGACTCCGCGGACCTGTCGGCGGAGGCGTTCGCCGAGCACCGGGCGGCCGCCATCGAGGAGGGCGGCGAGCGCCGCCGGCACTTCCTGCGCGTGCGGATCGGGGGCTGGGACGAGAACCTCGTCGTCACCGTCTTCATCCGCGTGCACACGCAGGGCGGCATGCTGATGCTGGAAGTGGCGCCGCACGTGCTGCTGCCCGTCCGGCCGGATTTCCAGCGGGCCGACGACACCGTCCAGCGGCAGCGGCGCGGCACCGCCCTCCCCAAGGTCGTCTGGGCGGTCGTCAACGGCGCGGGCGCCCTCGGGCCGGCGCTGCTGGCGCTGCTGCGCGCGGTCCGCATCCCGTGGCGGATGGCCACGGCGGGGCACGGCGTCGCCATCCCGGCCGGACCGGCCGTGTCCGTACGCGAACTCGCCGCGCAGAGTGACGCGTCGCTCTTCCAGCTGATGGACCTGGACCGGTACCTGAAGACGGTGCAGGAGCGGATCGTCGGCGGGGTGGCCGTGGCCCTGCACGAGGCGGGTTGGCACACCAGGGAGTTCGCGGAGCGGGCCGTCAACGTGGCCGAGGGCGCGGTCTTCATCCAATCGGTGAACAACAGCGCGTTCGGCATCGGCGGGCAGAGCCGCAACAGCGTCAGCAACCACCGGGGTCCGGACCGGGACGGAGACGGTGACGGTGACCGGGACCGGGGCCGGGAGCGGGCCCGCGGCTCGGGCCGGGGCGTGGGCAGCGGAAAGGGGAGAAGCGGTGGCAGCGAGCGGTGGTAGCGGCGCGGAGCAGTCGGCGGTAAGGATCGGTGAGATCCACGGCAGCAGCTTCAGCATCGGCGGCGCGCACAACATCAACAGCACCGTGCACGGGGGCGGCGGCACGGGGGAGCCCGGGCAGCCGGGCGCCGAGGAACTGCTGGAGGCCGTACGGGAGCTCCGCGCGGCCCTCGTACGGCTGCCCCGCAGTCCCGAGCGGGCGGCCCTCGACGGCGAACTGGACGAGGTCGCGGGGGAATTGGAGGCGGAGGGCCAGGTGCGGGAGGGTCTGCCGGCCCGGCTGCGCGGGACGCTGGAGAGGTGGGCACCGCTGGTGGACTCGGTGAGCGCGGCCACCGCCCTGGCCGCCCTGCTCACCTCGCTGGGGGGCTGACGGTGGCGACGGGGGAGGGCGGGGTCCGCTGGAACCCCCGGTCGCAACGCTGGGAACGCCCACCCCCGACGGAGCCCCCCGCGCCGAACCGCGCATCGCACCCGGGCGCGGGCTCGGGCGCGGGCACGGCCCCGGCGCCGGGCACAGCCACGGATTCGGCCCCGGCCCCGGGCGCGGCCTCTGCCCCCGGCGGACCCGCGGGCTCGGGCAAGGATCCCGGCAGGCACCCGACCGCGCCCACGGGTTCGCACGCGGACGCGCCGCCGGCCGCGCACGCAGCTGCGCCGACGCACCCGGCCGCACGGCCCGCCGGTGCCTCCCCGGTTGCCGATGCGGCCCCAGGATCCGCCGCGTCCCCGGAGGAGGCCGACTCCGTGCGACTGGGCGGAGGATCGGCTCCCGGGGGCGGTGGCGGTGGCGGTGGGGCTGCGGCCGCGCCCGCCGGTGGGGCGCCGTCGCGGAACCCGTTCGCGTATCCGCCGGAAGACCCGTCGCGAAGCCCGTCCCCCGGGCCCCCGGTCGCCCCACCCGCGCACCCCTACGCGTACCCGCCGGACGCCCCGCGGTGGCGGGACCGGCGGGCCCTGGTGGCGGTGGGGACGACCCTCGCCGTGGCCGTCCTGGGCGCCGTCGCCGTGGCCGGCTGGCTGTACCCGGGTGGCGCGAAGGGTCCGGACACCTCCGGTCCCGCACCGCGCTCTTCGTCCACGGAGGTGCGCGACACGGTGTCCGGCTTCGCGGTCCGCATTCCCGAGGGGTGGCAGGCCAGTCCCGGCGAGAGCGCCTACGGGACCGTCTACCGCCCTGCCGGAGGCGACCAGGGCGCGGGGCTCCAGATCGTCCGGGCACCTCAGGACTCCAAGTCGGCCTGCGAGACCCTGGTCGACACCACCGGGAACCTCAGCGCGTCCCCCGGTTACCGGGAGATCTCCCGGCAGGCCGTGAACGGCGACGGCTGCGAGCAGGTCTACGTCTACGACGATCCCGCCTCGACCCAGCCCGCCGCCCACGGCATCGTGCGGCTCGTCGTCGCCGCGGACGACACCCGGTGGGTCCTCAATGCCTTCGGGCCCGACACGGACGTCCCGCTCGTGCGCGAACACCTCACGACGGCCGTCGAGTCCTTCCGGGTGGAATGACCCGGGCGGGCGCGGACGGCGGCCGGATCAGCTCTTGTACATGCCCGGCGTGTAGTGCCCCGGCACCATGCGCGTGGTGACGCCGATGCGGTTCCAGACGTTGATCGTAGCGATCACGGCGATCAACTGGGCCAGCTCGCGCTCCTCGAAGTGCTGCGCGGCCCTCTCGTACACCGCGTCCGGCACGAACCCGTCGGTGAGGACCGTGACCGCCTCCGTGAGCTCGATCGCCGCCAACTCCTTCTCGGTGTAGAAGTGCCGCGACTCCTCCCAGGCACCCAACTGAACGATCCGCTCCACGCTCTCCCCGGCCGCCATGGCGTCCTTGGTGTGCATGTCCAGGCAGAACGCACAGTGGTTGAGCTGGGAGGCCCTGATCTTGACGAGTTCGACGAGGGTCGGGTCCAAGCCCTTCTTGGAGGCTGTCTCCAGGCCCAGGACGGCCTTGTAGACCTCGGGCGCGAGCCTGGCCATGTGCATGCGGGGGGTGTGCTCGGGGGCGTTCGGTGTGGTGGTCATGCGCCTCACCCTAGGAGGGAGGCGGCCCGCCGGCATGGTCCATTTCCCTGGCCGGATCCTGGGCCACGTCCGGCGCCGACCCCCTCTCGACCTCCCGCCCTCTCGACCTCTCGGCGGATCAGGCCGGGCCCGGGGCGTCCGGCGCAGGGTTCGGGACGGGGTCCGGGGCGGCTTCCGGTGCGGTCTCCGGGGGTTCTCCGAAGCGGGCCAGTGCCAGGGCTCCGGCGACGGCCACCGTGAAGCCGAGCACGGCCAGCCAGGCCAGGCCCTCGCGGGGGCGGTCGCCGAGCCAGACCACGCCGATCACGGCCGGGCCGACCGTCTCGCCCAGGATCATGCCGGCCGTCGCCGCCGTCACCGAGCCGCGCGCCAGCGCCGACGTGAGCAGCAGGAAGGCCGCGCCGCCGCCCAGCAGGAGGGCGTACAGGGCCGGGTCGCCCAGGTCCCGCACGGAGTCGATGAGGCGGACCGCGACCTCGACCACGCCGAAGCCCGTGCCCGCCGCCAGGCCCAGGACGAGCGCACGCGGGCCGTCCGGGAGCCGGCCCGCCACCGCGCCGACCAGCAGGATCAGCCCCGTCGCCGCCAGCAGTCCGAGCTTCAGCGCGAGCGAGCCCGTCCCCGTACCCTCCGGCCCGGAGGCCAGTCCGAGCATCAGCAGCCCCGCGCACACCACCGCCACCGCGCCCCACTCGGTCCGTGACAGCCGTACCTTCAGCAGCCGGGACGAGACCACCGCCGTGACCGCCAGGCTTGCCGCGAGGGCGGCCCCGACCGTGTAGATGGGGATGTGGCGCAGTGCGACGATCTGGAGCGCGAAGCCCGCCGCGTCCAGGGCCAGACCGGCGAGATACCGCCACTGCCGGACCGCCCGCAGCAGCAGCGCCAGGTCCACGCCGGAACCCGTCCCGGGTTCGGCCGTCCGGGCCGCGACCGCCTGCAGGACGGACGCCGTACCGAAACAGACCGCCGCACCGAGCGCGCAAATCATCCCAATGAGCACGAACTGACTCTAGGTCACGGATCTCGGCACGGCCGGATTCCGTCGGCCCCCGGCTCCGCTCTAGTCTGTCGGGAGCACGCCAGGACCTAGGGGGAGCAGCAGGTATGGACACCAGCAGCACCAACACGCGCCGTATGCGCTCGGGAGCCGTCGCCCTCGGCGGAATGGGCCTGCTCGCGGCCACGCTCGTGGCCTGCGGCAGCAGCGGGGAGCCCGACAAGCGCTGTGCGTCCCGCTCCACGCTGGAGCACCTGAACAAGAAGGACTGCAGAAGCGGCGGCACCGGCGCTTACTACTACGGCGGCACCATCAAGAACGGAAAGGTCAGCGGCGGCAGCTTCGACAAGTCCGCCGTCACCCGCGGCGGCATCGGCGGCCACTCCAGCTCCGGCTCCAGCGGCGGCTGAGGGAAACCGGAACCATGAAGCGGCACACCATCGAGCCCCGCCCCGACTGGCAGAAGACGGTCGAGGAACAGGGGCTCATCTACCCCCTCACCCGCTATCCGGACGGCTCCCTGCGCCCCTACTGGGACGAGAGCGCGTACTACTCCTTCTCGCTCCCCGAGGTCGAGGCGCTGGAGAACGTGGTCGAGGAACTGCACGCCATGTGCCTGGCCGCGGCCGCGCACATCGTCGAGCAGGACCGCTTCGCGGACCTCGGCATCACCGACCCGCGGCTGGCGGCGCTGGTCGCCGAGTCGTGGCGGCGCCGCGCGGAACAGCCCTCCCTGTACGGCCGCTTCGACCTGCGCTACGACGGCACCGGCAGCCCGGCCAAGATGCTGGAGTACAACGCCGACACCCCGACCTCCCTGGTGGAGGCGGCCAGTCCGCAGTGGTTCTGGATGGAGGAGCGGTTCCCCGGGGCCGACCAGTGGAACTCGCTCCACGAACGCCTCGTCGAGGCGTGGCGCCGCCAGGCCGAGCTGCTGCCGCCCGGCCCGCTGCACTTCGCGCACTCCGAGACCGACGAGCTCGGCGAGGACCTGATGACGGTCGCCTACCTCCAGGAGACGGCCGAACAGGCCGGCCTGGACACCCAGGCGCTGTCCGTCGAGCAGATCGGCTGGGACAGCCTGTCCGGCCGTTTCGTGGACGAGAAGCTGCGCTTCATCCGCAGCTGCTTCAAGCTCTACCCGTGGGAGTGGCTGGCCACGGACGAGTTCGGGCCCCAGGTCCTCGGCACCTACGACCACGGTGGCGGCTCCGGCACCACCTGCTGGATCGAGCCCCTGTGGAAGATGCTGCTGTCCAACAAGGCACTGCTGGCGATTCTGTGGGAGCTCTTCCCGGAGCACCCGAACCTGCTGCCCGCCTACCTCGACGGCCCGCGGGAGCTGGCCGAGGAGGGCGGTTACGTCGCCAAGCCGCTGCTCGGCCGCGAGGGCGCCGGAGTCACCCTGCACGAACCGGGCGGCGAGCCGTTCGCCGCGCGGGACGGCGAGCGGTACTGCTTCCAGGGCCTGGCCCCGCTGCCCGACTTCGACGGCAACCGGGTGGTGCTCGGCGCGTGGGTCGTCGAGGACGAGGCGGCGGGGCTCGGCATCCGCGAATCGGCGGGGCCGGTCACGGACGAGTACGCCCGCTTCCTGCCCCACGTCATCCTCTAGGCGCTCCGGCCCGCCCGGTCCTGTCGTCGAAGTAGCGGCGGGCCAGGCGGGACTTTGACGACAGGGCCTACGCCGACAGGACCGCCCGGAGCTGCTCCAGCCCCCAGTCCAGGTCCTCCTTGCCGATCACCAGCGGCGGGGCGATCCGGATGGTCGACCCGTGGGTGTCCTTCACCAGGACGCCGCGCTCCATCAGCTTCTCGGAGATCTGCCGTCCCGTCCCGTGCGACGGCTCGACGTCCACGCCCGCCCACAGCCCCCGCCCCCGCACGGCGGTCACCCCGCCCCCGCCGACCAGCAGGTTCAGCTCCCGGTGCAGGTGGTCGCCGAGCTCGGTGGCGCGCTGCTGGTACTCACCGGTCCGCAGCATCGCGACGACCTCCAGGCCGACCGCGCAGGCCAGCGGGTTGCCGCCGAAGGTGGAGCCGTGCTCGCCCGGCCGGAACACGCCCAGCACGTCCCGGTCGGCGACCACGGCCGAGACCGGCACCACGCCGCCGCCGAGCGCCTTGCCCAGGACGTACACGTCGGGGACGACCCCCTCGTGGTCGCAGGCGAAGGTCCGGCCGGTGCGGCCCAGCCCCGACTGGATCTCGTCCGCCATGAACAGGACGTTCCGCTCACGGGTGAGCTCCCGTACGCCGCTCAGGTACCCGGCGGGAGGCACCAGCACCCCCGCCTCGCCCTGGATCGGCTCCAGCAGCACGGCGACCGTGTTCTCGGTGACGGCGCGGGCCAGCGCGGTGAGGTCCCCGTACGGGACGATCTCGAAGCCCGGCGTGTACGGCCCGAAGTGGTCGCGGGCCTCGTGGTCCGTGGAGAAGGAGACGATCGTCGTCGTCCGCCCGTGGAAGTTGTCCGCGGCGACCACGATCTTGGCGTGGCCGTCCGGAACCCCCTTCACCTCGTACCCCCACTTGCGGGCGGTCTTCACGGCCGTCTCCACGGCCTCCGCACCGGTGTTCATGGGCAGCACCATCTCCTTGCCGCACAGCGCGGCGAGTTCGGTGCAGAAGTCGGCGAAGCGGTCGTGGAAGAAGGCGCGCGAGGTGAGCGTGACCCGGTCCAGCTGGGCCCGGGCGGCGTCGAGCAGGCGGCGGTTGCCGTGCCCGAAGTTCAGCGCCGAGTAGCCGGCGAGCATGTCCAGGTACCTGCGGCCCTCCACGTCGGTCATCCACGCGCCCTCCGCCGTCGCGACGACGACGGGCAGCGGGTGGTAGTTGTGCGCGCTGTGCGCGTCGGCGGAGCGGATGGCATCAGCAGTTGTCGACACGGGGTCTCCGATCGTCCGTCAGGCCGGTGACGAGGGTGGCGTCACCTCCATCCTCGCTCGCCGCGGGGACGGGGAAACCTCCTCGGGGCCGCGCCCGCTAAGGTGGGCGGTACGCACGGCGACTGGCGTACGGAGAACGAACTCCGGGGGAGTCGTGCGCGCTCGACCGCAGACAGGGCCGCTCGCCTGGGCCTCGCGGGGTACCGATCACATCGACCCCGGAGGAGCCCGCCATGTCCGCGAGCCGCCATCCCGCCCTTTTCGCGACCGACCCCGAGCTGGCGTCGTTCGTCGCCGCGGAGGAGAACCTGCAGGCCGAGACCCTGCGCCTGATCCCCAGTGAGAACTACGTGTCCGCCGCCGTCCTGGAGGCCTCGGGCACGGTGCTGCAGAACAAGTACAGCGAGGGCTACCCCGGCCGCCGCTACTACGAGGGCCAGCAGAACATCGACCGGGTCGAGGCGCTGGCCGTCGAGCGGGCGAAGGGCCTGTTCGGGGTGGACCACGCCAACGTGCAGCCCTACTCCGGCTCGCCCGCGAACCTGGCCGTGTACCTGGCCTTCGCCCGGCCCGGCGACACGGTCATGGGCATGGCGCTGCCGATGGGCGGGCACCTCACGCACGGCTGGGGCGTCTCGGCGACCGGTTCGTGGTTCCGGGGCGTGCAGTACGGGGTGCGGGCCGACACCGGGCTGATCGACTACGACGCGGTGCGGGAGCTGGCGCTGGCGGAGCGGCCGAAGATCATCTTCTGTGGCGGTACGGCGCTGCCCCGCACGATCGACTTCGCGGCGTTCGCGTCGATCGCCGAGGAGGCCGGCTCCGTCCTGGTCGCGGACGTGGCCCACATCGCGGGCCTGATCGCGGGCGGTGCGCACCCGTCCCCGGCGGGTCACGTGGACGTGATCTCCACGACCACGCACAAGACGCTGCGCGGCCCGCGCGGGGCGATGCTGATGTGCCGGGAGGAGCACGCGAAGGCCATCGACAAGGCGGTGTTCCCCGGACTCCAGGGCGGGCCGCACAACCAGACGACGGCCGGTATCGCGGTGGCGCTGCACGAGGCGGCGCAGCCGGCGTTCACGGCGTACGCCCACGCGGTCGTGGCCAACGCCAAGGCCCTGGCCGAGGCCCTGCTGGAGCGGGGCTTCGACCTGGTGTCGGGCGGCACGGACAACCACCTGATCCTGATCGACCTGACCTCGCGGGGCGTCCCGGGCAAGGTGGCGGCGAAGGCGCTGGACCGGGCGGGGATCGTGGTGAACTACAACACGGTGCCGTTCGACCCGCGCAAGCCGTTCGACCCGTCGGGCATCCGGATCGGCACGCCGTCGCTGACGTCGCGCGGGCTCGGTACGGGGCACATGGCGCAGGTCGCGGAGTGGATCGCGCGGGCGGTCGACGCGGCGGCGAAGGCGGATGAGGCCGGGCTGGGCGCGGTCCGCGCCGAGGTCGCGTCCCTCATGGCCGCGCATCCGGCCCCGGGCCTCCCCCTGGCCTGACCGGGCCGTGCCGGGGCCCGTGCCGGGCTCACGCCGTGTTCACGACCTTACTCACGCCGTGTCGGCGGGGCGGGGCCCGGGCGCCGGCGCGGCTGACGGACCGGGGCTGCGCCCCTGACCCCGCGCCTCCTACGCGGCCGGGGCCGGCTGCCCCGACGCGCTCAGTCCCGCCGGCAGGGGCCGGGCCGGAGCCCCGGTCCCGCCGGCCGTCGACGCGCCGGGCGGGATCCGGCCGGCGGCGGGGCCGAGCCCGGTCCCGTACCTGAGAGAATGGGCCCATGGCTTCTGATCGTCCTCGCGCGCTCTCCGGCATCCAGCCCACCTCCGGTTCGTTCCACCTCGGGAACTACCTCGGAGCCATCCGCCAGTACGTCGCCCTCCAGGAGACGCACGACGCGTTCTACATGGTCGTCGACCTGCACGCGATCACCATGCCGCAGGATCCGAAGGACCTGCGCGCGAACACCCGCCTCTCCGCCGCGCAGTTGCTCGCCGCCGGGCTGGACCCCGAGCGCTGCACGCTCTTCATCCAGAGCCACGTGCCCGAGCACGCCCAGCTCGGCTGGGTCATGAACTGCATCACCGGCTTCGGCGAGGCCAGCCGCATGACCCAGTTCAAGGACAAGTCCGCCAAGGGCGGTGTCAACAGCGCCAGCGTCGGGCTGTTCACGTACCCGATCCTCCAGGTCGCCGACATCCTGCTCTACCAGGCGAACGCCGTCCCCGTCGGCGAGGACCAGCGCCAGCACATCGAGCTCACCCGCGACCTGGCCGAGCGCTTCAACCAGCGCTTCGGACCGACCTTCACTCTCCCCGCCGCGCACATCGTCAAGGAGGTCGCGAAGATCTACGACCTCCAGGACCCGGCGATCAAGATGTCGAAGTCCGCGTCGTCCCCCAAGGGCCTGATCAACCTCCTCGACGAGCCGAAGGCCACCGAGAAGAAGATCAAGAGCGCGGTCACCGACGCGGAGGCCGAGATCCGCTTCGACACCGCGCACAAGCCCGGCGTCAGCAACCTGCTCACGATCTACTCCACCCTCACCGGCGAGACGGTCCCCGCCCTGGAGGCGCGGTACGAGGGCAAGGGCTACGGGGCGCTCAAGACCGACCTGGCCGAGGTCATGGTCGACTTCGTCACACCCTTCAAGCAGCGCACCCAGGAGTACCTGGACGATCCGGAGACCTTGGACTCGATCCTGGCCAAGGGCGCGGAGAAGGCCCGCGCGGTCGCCGCCGAGACCCTCGCCCAGGCCTACGACCGCCTGGGATTCCTGCCCGCCAAGCACTGAGCCGGCAGCCGCGGGGAAGAGGACCCTGGCGGGACCGGGGGTACTGCCCGCACACTGGCGGCAGCAGTCCATCCAGACCAGACACACGGAGGAGAGACACGTGGGGACCGTAACGCTCGGCGTTTCGATCGCGGTCCCGGAGCCGTGCGGCAGCGAGCTCCAGCAGCTGCGCGCCGGCTTCGGGGACGCCGCCGCGCACGGCATCCCCACGCACGTCACCCTCGTCCCGCCCACCGAGGTGGAGGCGGACCGGCTCCCCGGGATCCGCGCCCACCTGGCCCGGGTCGCCGCCGCCTCCCGGGCCTTCCGGATGCGGCTGGGCGGGACGGGCACCTTCCGCCCCCTCTCGCCGGTCGTCTTCGTCCAGGTCGTCGAGGGCGCCGAGGGCTGCACCCGCCTCCAGGGCGAGCTCCGCGACCCCGAGGGGCCGCTCGACCGCGAGCTGGCCTTTCCGTACCACCCGCACGTCACCGTCGCCCACGGGATCTCCGAGGAGGCGATGGACCTGGCGTACAAGACCCTCGCCGACTACGCGGCCGAGTGGGTCTGCGCGGGCTTCGCGCTCTACGAGCAGGGCTCGGACGGCGTCTGGCGCAAGCTGCGCGAGTACCCGTTCGGCACCGGTCCGGCGGGCCTTCCGGCACAGCACGGGTCACCTGCCGACGAAGCGGCGGGCACGGGCGTACCGCCCTCCTGACGGAGCGGCCGCAGGGCCTGGAGCGTGTGGAACCTGAGCCTGCGCAGGACCAGGGCGTGGAACGGGCGGTCCGTCCGGGGCACCTCGGGAAAAGTCACAGTCGACGACCGTAGTCCCAGAATCCGGCAATCCCGGCCATTTCCGATAGCGCAATTACGGTGACTTCATGGACTGGCTGACGAAACTCCCGGTGATCGGCCCCGCGGCGGCCCGTCTGATGCGCACCCACGCGTGGCGGTCGTACGAACGCCTCGACCGCGTGCACTGGACGCGGCTCGCCGCGGCGATCACCTTCATCAGCTTCCTCGCGCTCTTCCCGCTGATCACCGTGGCCGCCGCGGTCGGCGCCGGCCTCCTCGACCAGGAGCAGCTCGACCGGCTCCAGGAGAGCCTCGCGGAACAGGTCCCCGGCATCTCCGACCAGCTCGACCTCGACGCGCTCGTCGCGAACGCCGGCACCGTCGGCCTCGTCGCCGGCGCCCTCCTGCTCTTCACCGGCATCGGCTGGGTCGGCTCCATGCGGGACTGCCTGCGCGCCGTGTGGGAGAAGGACGACGAGGACGAGGGCAACCCGATCACCCGCAAGGGCAAGGACGGCCTGGTGCTGCTCGGCCTCGGCGGCGTCGGCCTCGCCTCGGCAGCGGCCTCGATCTTCGGCTCCAGCGCCGTCGGCAAGTCCGCCGAGTGGCTCGGGATCCCGCGGGAGGGCGCGGGCGGCGTGCTGCTGCGCTCCGGCGGCTTCCTCGTCGGCGTGCTGGCCGCGTTCCTGCTGCTGCTGTACGTCCTGACGCTGCTCCCCGGCGTCGAACCCCCGCGCCGCCGGCTGATCCAGGCCGCCCTCATCGGCGCGGCGGGCTTCGAGCTGCTGAAGCTGCTGCTCAGCGGCTATATCCGCGAGGTGGCCACGAAGAGCATGTACGGGGCCTTCGGCGTGCCGATCGCCCTGCTGCTGTGGATCAACTTCACGGCGAAGCTGCTGCTGTTCGTCGCGTCCTGGACGGCGACCCGCGACGACGAGTCCCCCCGAGACCGGCCGACCGAACCCTCCCGCGACGAGTCGGCCGAAGGCCCCCGCGACGAGTCGGCCGAAGCCCGCCGCGCCTAGGGGCGGCGGGCTCGGCCCCGGGGTCAGACGAGGTCCTCGTCGCGGCCGCGGGCGCCGCGCGGCCAGCGGCGGTTGACCGCGTAGGCGCCGGCCGCCAGCACGGCCAGCGCGGCGCCCGTGACACCGAGCGCGGTGCCGACCCCGCCCCCTCCCGCGGCGCCCGCCGCCGGGTTGTTCTCGTGGGACTGGGCCGGGGAGCCCACCGAGGTGGTGTCCGCGCTCTTCGGCGGCACCAGCTCTCCCACCGGCTTGACCTTGCCCAGCGCTCCGAAACCCCAGTCGAAGAGTGCGGCGGTCTCCTCGTACACCGAGTTCGCCCCGCCCGCGCCCGGGTTCATCACCGTGACCAGCAGCTTGCGCGAGCCCTTCTGGGCCGCGCCGGTGAAGGTGGAGCCGGCCATCGTCGTGTTGCCGTTCTTCACCCCGGCGATGCCCTTGTACGGGGAGATGCCACCCGCGCCCGTCATCAGCCGGTTGGTGTTCTGGATCTCGAAGTAGTCCCGCGGCTTCCCGGGCTCGTGCAGGCCGGGGAACCTGGCCTCGACCGTGCCGCAGTACTCCCGGAAGTCCTGCTTCTGCAGCCCGGAGCGGGCGATCAGCGTGAGGTCGTACGCGCTCGACACCTGCTCCGGGGCGTCGTAGCCGTCGGGCGACACCACGTGGGTGTCCAGCGCCTGGAGCTCCTCCGCGTGCGCCTGCATGTCCTTGACGGTCTTGTCGATGCCGCCGTTCATGGCCGACAGCACGTGCACGGCGTCGTTCCCCGACCGCAGGAACACCCCCAGCCACAGGTCGTGGACGCTGTACTCGTGGTCCTCCTTGACCCCGACCAGGCTGCTGCCCGGGCCCACGCCCTCCATGTCCTCCTCGGTGACCTTGCGGACCTGGTTCTTGGGCAGGCCCGGCAGCAGCGTGTCCGCGAAGAGCATCTTCATGGTGGAGGCCGGGGGGAGCCGCCAGTGCGCGTTGTGCGAGGCCAGCACCTCGCCGGACTCGGCGTCCGCCACGATCCAGGAGCGCCCCGTCAGGTTCGAGGGGAGGGCGGGCGCGCCGGGCAGCAGGTTGACCTGGGTGCCCGGCTGCCCGAGCCGCGCCCCGCCGACCGTGGACATGGAGACCGGGGGCGCGGGAGCGGCCTTCCCGGCCTTGCGCGGCTGCCCCTTCCCGTCGGCCGGCGCGGCCGGCGGCTTCGGCGCGGCGTGCGCGGGGACGGCCAGCACCGCGGGCACCAGCAGCGCGGCGGAAAGGACCGTCAGCGCGGTCTTCTTTACAGACACGCAGGTGAAAGTACCTTCCGATGGGCTGTGCGGCGTCTGGGACCGGCCCATTCGAGGCGACCACCGCCGGGACAGCCCACCCCGGCGCGTCCGTTCCGGGGACCGATCCGATACTGGGGCCATGAAACTCAGCCGTACCGCTTCCTGGTTCCTGCTCTCCTTCGGAGTGTGGAGCTGGTTCATCTGGGTGTCTTTCGTCCGGAACCTGTGGAAGGACGGCAGCGGCCAGGCGTTCGACGCGGCGGGCGACCCCACCACTTACTTCTGGGTGCACCTGGCGCTCGCGGTGACGTCCCTTCTCCTGGGGACGGCTGTCGGAGTGATCGGGTTGCGCGGGGTGCGGGCGCTGCGGCGCGCGTCCGTCGAGGAGCGCAGCGCATGAGAACCGTCCTGTTCGTGCTGGTCGCGCTCGCGGTCGTGGCCCTCCTGGTGCTGGTCCACCGCTGGCTGTGGATCCGGCTGGTCCGCGACACCACGGCCCCCGGCGGCCTGCCCCGCCGCATCGGCACCGTCTCGGCCATCGCCCTGCCCCTCCTCTCCCTGGCCGCGCTGACCGCGGGTCGCGCGGGCGCGCCCTTCCCGCTCCAGCAGGCCGTGTCCTGGCCGGGGTTCCTCTGGCTGGCGGTACTGCTGTACCTGACCCTGACGATGCTGGTCGCCGAGCCGATCCGCGCGCTGTCGCTCCGCCGACTGGCCCACCGGGTCACCTCAGGGGTGGCGCAGACGGCACCCGAGAGCGCCCGGCAGGACGGCGCGGGCGCGGGCGCGGCGACCGCGACCGCCGTCGCCGAGCCCGTCGCCCCGGCCGCCGCCCCCGCCGCGTCCGCCGAGGCGGCGGCGCACGAGCCGACCCGCCGCCGCTTCGTCGCGCGCACCCTGGGCGGGGCGGCCGCCGCCGTCGCCCTCGGGACCGTCGCGAACGGGGCGTACGGCCCGCACGGCGTGCTGCGCGGGCCCGGCGTGCGCCGGGTGCGGGTCCCCCTGGCCAAGCTGCCGCGCGCCGCGCACGGCTTCAGGATCGCCGTCGTCAGCGACGTGCACCTCGGCCCGATCCTCGGCCGCGCCCATACCCAGCGGATCGTCGACACCGTCAACCGGACCCGGCCCGACCTCATCGCCATCGTCGGCGACCTGGTCGACGGAGACGTCGAGGACCTCGGGCGGGCCGCCGAGCCGCTGCGCGGGCTCACCGCCCGGTACGGCACCTACTTCGTGACCGGGAACCACGAGTACTTCTCCGGCGCCCAGCAGTGGATCGACCACGTGCGCGAGCTGGGGCTGCACCCGCTCGAGAACGCCCGCCAGGCGCTCCCCTACTTCGACCTCGCCGGGGTGAACGACATCGCGGGCGAGAGCGAGGGCCACGGCCCCGACTTCACGGCGGCCCTCGGCGACCGCGACCGCGCCCGTACCGCCGTGCTCCTGGCCCACCAGCCCGTGGTGATCCACGACGCGGTCCGGCACGGCGTGGACCTGCAGCTCTCGGGCCACACCCACGGCGGCCAGCTCTGGCCCGGCAACCACCTGGCCGAGCTCGCCAACCCCACCGTGGAGGGGCTGGAGCGGTACGGCGACACGCAGCTGTGGGTGTCGCGCGGCGCCGGCGCCTGGGGGCCCCCGGTCCGCGTCGGCGCGCCGTCCGACATCACCGTCGTCGAACTGGCCTCCTACCAGGCATGAGCAGGCCGCGGCGGCCGCGGCCCGTGCCCCTCCGGCGGGCCCCGGGCGGGGACGGGCGCCCGGGGCGCGTCGACCGGTCGCGGACCCCTACGCGTTCGGTGCCGGCGCGGGCTCGCAGTCCGCATCCGGCCCAGGCTCGCGGTCCGGCGTCGCAGCGCGCTTGCGGGCGGCCGCCGTGGTCGTCTGCGCCATGCCGGGCAGGAAGTCCGCGAACAGTTCGTGCACTTCGCGCACCAGCGGCCGCAGCACCCGGAACCGGGCCAGCACTATGCCCCGCGTCGTCAGCTGCGCGCCGCGCTCCGCGAGCCGCCGCGTCTTCTCGCTGTTCGGCGACCGGTCGAAGACCCAGTAGAGGACCAGGCCCATCTGCGAGAGCCACATCAGCTCGGGCAGTACGTCGGCCAGTTCGGCCGGCACCTTCGTCTTCGCCCCCGCGAGCACCTCGCGGTGGATGTCGATGGCCGCCTGCCGCGCGTCCCGCGACTCCGGCGAGAAGGGGCTGAGCGGACTCTCCGGGTCGGCCGCGTTCTTGAAGAACTGGGAGGCGAACTCGTGGTACGGGGCCGCGATGTCCATCCAGCTCGTCAGCACGCCCGCGAGCCGCTTCTGCAGATCGGTCTCGTTGTCCAGGATGGGCCGGACCGCCGCCTGATGGGCGGCCCCGATCCGGTCGTAGAACCCCTGGACCAGGTGTTCCTTCGATTCGAAGTAGTAGTAGGCGTTGCCGACCGAGACACCGGCCTCCTTCGCGATACCCCGCATCGTCGTCTTGTCGAAGCCGCGCTCCTGGAAGAGACGGAGCGCGGTTTCGAGGATGAGCGTGCGGGTCTGCTCGCTCTTGGGAGCCTTCTGATCAGTCACGGTGTACGAGCCTATCGGGGGACGGAACACTGGTCGTCACAGGCCGGGTCCTGCGCCCCCTGCGGGTGACCGTCGGTCCGTACCGCGGCCCGCCACTTCGAGGCCGCGTACATGGCGGCCCTGGCGAAGGGCCGCCCCGCCGGGGTGACCAGCCAGTCCGCGCGCGGCCGGTGTTCGACCAGCGCCCACAGGCACACGATGAAGGCGTCGGTCCCCTTCCACACCTGGCCGGAGTCCCCGATCACGGTGATCTCCCGCAGCGTCGACTCGTGGTCGAGGCCGGGGAACCGGCGCCGCGCCTCGAAGGACGCGGCGGGGACCAGCCGCAGGGGTACCAGTCGGCGCTGGACGAGCAACCAGTGCCTGATGTGCACGCACAGCGGGCAGTTCGCGTCGTAGAGCACGGTCAGGTGCCGCACCGCCGGCCCGGGCGCCGCCACCGGTCAGGCCCCGGCCGGAGCGGTCCACCCCTGCGGGGCGACCGGCGGGGTCTGCTGGCGCTCCAGGATGCCCCGGCGGCGCATCTTGTTCAGGACCCAGACGTTGCCGAGGTGCATCACCCCGAGGACCAGCAGCACGACGCCGAGCTTGACCGAGAGCGCCTCGAAGAGGTGCCGGGCCTCGGTGATCTCCTCTCCCGAGCGGAGGTAGAGGGTCACGAAGCCGATGTTCACCAGGTAGAAGCCGACCACCAGGAGCTGGTTGACGGCGTCGGCGAGCTTCTCGTTCCCCTGGAGGACGTCGCCGATGAAGACCCGGCCGTTGCGGCTGAGCGTACGGGCGACCCAGACGGTGAGCCCGATGCTGATGAGCAGGTAGATGACGTACGCGACAACGGTGAGGTCCATGTCCCCAGCCCCCTTGAACGTGTTCAACTGCTGACAGTCATGACTGTAGGGCTTTTTTTGAACATGTTCAAGCGAAGGAGGGGGCTGCCTCAGCCGTTCCGCCCGTGGGCCGCGCCGTTGCCGCGCGAGGGGTTCAGGAGGCCGCGCGCGGCTGCACCCACAGGGCCTCCGCGAAGGCGCAGAGGTCGCCGGACGACGTGGCCAGGGCCGTGCCGACCGTGTACTTGCGGCCCTCCGAGCCGAGCAGCCAGGAGTACGTGACGAGGCCCCCGCCCACCGGGACCGGTCGCAGCAGCCGCGCGGTGAGCGCCGCCGTGACGGCGCCGGGCGGACGTCCGCCGAGCAGGCGCCCGGCCGCGTTCCCCGGGCAGTCCAGCGCCCCCCACACCAACTCGGGCGGCAGCAGGCCGTCGGCGTCGCCCAGCGCGGGCGAAGGCGTCCACGCGGTGGCGACCAGGCCGGGGTCGCCCGGCACCGCTCCGCAGTGCTGGCGCAGCCCCGTGGCGGGCGTACGGTCCAGGCCGCAGCCGAAGCAGTCCGTCGACCCCTCCGGTGGGGCCGCCCGGTAGGCCTCGGCCGCCGCGGAGGCCAGCTCCCAGGACGGCGGCTCGGGCACGGCGGCCGCCTCCGTGCGCAGCTCGGCCGGTGTCGCGGCGGCCAGCAACTGCTCCCCGCCGATGAGTTCGACGCCGCCGTCGGCCGCCGCGGCCAGCCGGACCGGCGTCCCGGTGGGCACCGGGCGGCGGAAGTCCACCCGTACGGTCTTCGCCGCGGCCCGCCCGGCGAGCACGCCCGCCACGTAGCCGCCGAAGGCGACGCCCGGGTATCCGCAGAGGTGGTCCGGAACGGTGATCGTCTCGAAGTCGGTCATGGCGCCACTCCATCACACCCCCGGCCCGGTCCCCGGGGTCCCCTCGAACTCGGTGGACAGCCCACCGGACCCTGTCCGATAGTCCGCCGTATGACTTCTCTCGTACGCCACATCACGTTCGACTGCTCCGACTCCTACGCCCTGGGCCGGTTCTGGGCCGGCGTGCTCGACGGCGCGCTCTCCGACGACGACGTCCCCGGCGACCCGGAGGCCCTGGTCACGGCGCCCGGTACGGCGCTGCTGTTCGTGACCGTGCCGGAGGGCAAGGCCGTGAAGAACCGGGTGCACCTGGACCTCCAGCCGCAGGACCGCACCCGCGACGAGGAGGTGGACCGCATCCTCGCCCTGGGCGCCACCGTCGTCGGCGACCACCGCAACCCCGACGGCGCGGGCTGGGTGACGCTGGCCGACCCTGAGGGCAACGAGTTCTGCGTGGAGCGCAGCGCGGCCGAGCGGGGGAAGTGACCCGGCCCGGAAAACGCCTGCGCCGGCCGGAAGCCGGCCGGCGCAGGGTGTGCCAGCCCGGGTTTCAGGATCCGTAGAAGCCGGCGATGTCGGCGATGAGGGCGACCGACCCCGCGTTGTTGTAGAAGCCGACCTTCCCGTTCACGACGGGCACCACGACCAGGTTGGGGATCGTCTGCCCCAGGCAGTCCGTCTGCCCGGCGGTGGCGAACGCACCCGCGTGGCGCCCCTCGGCGACGGCGGCGCAGTCCTGCGCGACCGGCGCGGCCTGTGCCCCGCCCGCTGGCAGCAGGAGTGCGCCGAGGACGGCGAACAGGCACGTCAGAACAGTGGAAACCGGGCGTCTTGCAGACGCCGAGGCCGTTGGCATGAACCCCTCAGGGTGATGTGCGACGAGCGATGGTCGCACACCCGGTCGAGGTGGTCGGACACGGCACCTCGTGAGTCGAGTGCCATCCGCCCGGTTCGTCGGAGGGCACGCTTCCGGAGATCCTCAGCGGGCCGGGCGGAGGAACTCCAGCAGCAGGGCCGTGGTCACCGCGGGGCGTTCCAGGGAGGGCAGGTGGCCCGCCCAGGGGAGTTCCACGTGGCGTGCGCCCGGGACGAGGTCCGGCAGTTCGGCGGCGACGCGGCGGAAGTCGGGGAGGTCGTGGGCGCCGCCCACGGCGAGGGTCGGCGCGGTGACGGCGCCGAGGTCGACGTTTTGCGCGGGCAGTTCGTGGTCCCCGGCGGGGAGCAGGGCGTTGCGGAAGTTCCGCAGCTGCATGACCCGTACCAAGGCGTGCGCGGCTTCGTCGGCTTCCGGGCCGAGCCAGGTTCGGGCGTTCAGCGCGGCCGCGCCCTCCAGGTCGCCCGCCTCCAGCAGGGCGTCCTCGGCGGCGCCGAACTCCTTCACCTCGGGGCTGTCGGGCCGGAACCCCGGGCGGCCGGCGCAGAGCAGGGCCAGGCGGGTCACCCGCTCCGGGTGGAGCGCGGCGACCCGCAGGGCGACGTGCCCGCCGTAGGAGGACCCGACGAGCGCCGCGCGGGCGAGGCCGAGCCGGTCCATCAGGGCGACGACGTCGCCGTCGTCGCTGTACGGCTCCCGCGCGGCGGGGGAGTCCCCGCAGGTCCGGAAGTCGAACCGGACCACGCGGAAACCGGCTTCGGCGAGCGGCCCGCACTGCGGGTCCCACATGCGCCGGTCGCAGACGGAGGAGTGCAGCAGCAGGACGGCGGGCCCGTCGGCGGGCCCCGACACCTCATGGGAAACGGTCATCCCGTGATCTTCGCCGGTCCCGGCCGGTGTCCGCCACCGCGTTCGAGGCGTCAGATGCTCAATGACCGGGCGAAGTTGAGCTGGGACATCACCCACGGGTAGGTGTTCTGGTCCTGGGCCGGGATCATCGTGGAGTGGTGGCGGCCCCCGCTGGTCACCGTGATCTGGATGTAGCCCGTGGTCTTCTTCTCCTTCATCAGGAGGAAGAGCAGGCCGAGCAGGCAGAACAGGAAGAAGATGACGGCCAGGATGATCGCGTGGGTCGGGATCTTCTCCTCGGTGCGGGAGAAGTCCGTCGCGTTCCACATTGCGCCCCGGAGCGGCATCGTGCCCGACGGGGTGATGATCTGGTCCCCCGCGATGGTGATGTCGCCGAGGGACATGCCGGCGCCGCCGCCGATGGGTGCGGGGACGGGGGCCGGCAGGCCGGCGCCCATGGTCGGCTGGTAGGCCGGGGGCGCGGGGTGGGGGTAGCCGTAGCCCGCCTCGCCCGGGCCCCACTGGTAGTCGCCCTGACCGGGTCGGCCCGGCTGGCCGCCGTAACTCGGGTCGCCTGCGTACGGATTCGGCTGCTGCTCGCTCATGCGGCCGATCCTTCCACAGCGGGCGCCCGCCCCGTACCCCCGTGAGCCGGTCGGTCGAAGCACGCGCGAGGCCCCGCGCCCGGAACGACTTCCGGGTGCGGGGCCTCGCATGCGGCCGCTGGGGCCGAGGGGTCAGAAGCGGCGCGTGATCAGCGCCCGCTTGACCTCCTGGATCGCCTTCGTGACCTCGATGCCGCGCGGGCAGGCATCGGTGCAGTTGAACGTGGTGCGGCAACGCCACACGCCGTCCTTGTCGTTGAGGATCTCCAGGCGCTGCTCGCCCGCTTCGTCACGGCTGTCGAAGATGAAGCGGTGCGCGTTCACGATCGCCGCCGGGCCGAAGTACTGGCCGTCGTTCCAGAACACGGGGCACGAGGACGTGCAGGCCGCGCACAGGATGCACTTCGTCGTGTCGTCGAACCGCTCGCGGTCCTCCGCCGACTGCAGGCGCTCACGCGTCGGCTCGTTGCCCGTGGTGACCAGGAACGGCATGACGTCGCGGTACGCCTGGAAGAAGGGCTCCATGTCGACGACGAGGTCCTTCATCACCGTGAGGCCCTTGATGGCCTCGACGGTGATCGGCTTCTCCGGGTTGATGTCCTTGATCAGCGTCTTGCAGGCGAGCCTGTTCTTGCCGTTGATCCGCATCGCGTCGGAGCCGCAGATGCCGTGCGCGCACGAGCGGCGGAAGGTCAGCGTGCCGTCGAGGTCCCACTTGATCTTGTGGAGACCGTCGAGCACGCGCTCCTTCGGGTCGATCTCGATCTGGAAGTCCTGCCACTGCGCCTCGTCCGAGATCTCGGGGTTGAAGCGGCGGATCCGGAACGTGACCGTGATGTACGGAGAGGCCGCGGCCGCGCTCTCCATCGCGTCCGTCTTGGACAGGGTCGGGGTGGCCATCAGTACTTACGCTCCATCGGCTGGTAGCGGGTGACGACGACGGGCTTGTAGTCCAGCCGGACGGAGTCCTTGCCGTCGGCGCCGACCTCGCGGTACGCCATGGTGTGGCGCATGAAGTTGACGTCGTCGCGGTTCGGGTAGTCCTCGCGGTAGTGACCGCCGCGGGACTCCTTGCGCGCCAGCGCGGACACGGCCATGACCTCGGCCAGGTCGAGCAGGTTGCCCAGCTCGATGGCCTCCAGCAGGTCCGTGTTGAAGCGCTTGCCCTTGTCCTGGACGGACACGTTCTTGTAGCGCTCGCGCAGCTCGGCGATCTTGTCGACCGCCGTCTTGATGGTCTGCTCCGTACGGAACACCATCACGCACGCGTCCATCGTCTCCTGGAGCTCCAGCCGCAGGTCGGCGACCCGCTCGTGGCCCGTGGAGTTGCGCAGCTGCTCGACCAGGTCGATGACCTGCTGCGCCGGGTTCTCCGGCAGCTCGACGAAGTCGTTGGCGTGGGCGTACGCGGCGGCCGCGATGCCCGAGCGCTTGCCGAAGACGTTGATGTCCAGCAGCGAGTTGGTGCCCAGGCGGTTCGCGCCGTGCACCGACACGCACGCGACCTCGCCGGCCGCGTACAGGCCCGGGACGACGGTGGTGTTGTCGCTGAGGACCTCGCCCTCGACGTTGGTCGGGATGCCGCCCATGGCGTAGTGCGCGGTGGGCTGGATCGGGATCGGGTCGGTGTACGGCTCGATGCCCAGGTAGGTGCGCGCGAACTCGGTGATGTCCGGGAGCTTCGCGTCGAGCTGCTCCGGCGGCAGGTGCGTCAGGTCCAGGTACACGTGGTCGCCGGCCGGACCGCAGCCGCGGCCCTCGCGGATCTCGGTGTAGATGGAGCGCGAGACGACGTCACGGGACGCGAGGTCCTTCATGACCGGCGCGTACTTCTCCATGAAGCGCTCGCCGTCCTTGTTGCGCAGGATGCCGCCTTCACCGCGGGCGCCCTCCGTCAGCAGGATGCCCATGCGCCAGATGCCCGTCGGGTGGAACTGGAAGAACTCCATGTCCTCCAGGGGCAGGCCGCGGCGGTAGCAGGCCGCCTGGCCGTCACCGGTGAGGGTGTGCGCGTTGGAGGTCACCTTGAAGAACTTGCCGGTGCCGCCGGAGGCGTAGATGACGGACTTGGCCTGGAACACGTGGATCTCGCCGGTGGCGAGCTCGTACGCGACCACACCGGCCGACTTCTTGACGCCGTCCTCCTCGACCAGGAGCTGGTCCAGGACGTAGAACTCGTTGAAGAACTCCACGCCCTCCTTCACACAGTTCTGGTACAGCGTCTGGAGGATCATGTGACCGGTGCGGTCCGCGGCGTAGCAGGACCGGCGCACCGGGGCCTCGCCGTGGTTGCGCGAGTGGCCGCCGAAGCGGCGCTGGTCGATGGTGCCGTCCGGGGTGCGGTTGAACGGCAGGCCCATCTTCTCCAGGTCGAGGACCGCGTCGATGGCCTCCTTCGCCAGGATCTCGGCGGCGTCCTGGTCGACCAGGTAGTCACCACCCTTGACCGTGTCGAAGGTGTGCCACTCCCAGTTGTCCTCCTCCACGTTGGCCAGCGCCGCGGCCATGCCGCCCTGCGCGGCGCCCGTGTGGGAGCGGGTGGGGTAGAGCTTCGTCAGCACGGCGGTGCGGCTGCGCTTCGTCGCCTCGATGGCGGCGCGCATGCCCGCGCCGCCCGCGCCGACGATGACGGTGTCGTACTTGTGGATCTTCATTGGTTTCGCCTCAGCCCCGTTGCCTAGCGGATGTTCGGGTCGAAGGTGAAGATCACCAGCGTGCCCAGAAGGATGGTGAACACCGTGGCGGTGTAGAGCAGGCCCTTCAGCCACAGCCGCGTGTTGGCGCGCTCCGCGTAGTCGTTGATGACGGTACGCAGACCGTTGGCGCCGTGCAGCATGGCCAGCCACAGCATCAGCAGGTCCCAGACCTGCCAGAACGGGGAAGCCCACCGGCCCGCCACGAAGGCGAAGCCGATCTTGGAGACGCCGCCGTCGAGCACCAGCTGGATCAGCAGGTGGCCGATGACGAGGACGACGAGGACGATGCCCGAGAGGCGCATGAAGAGCCACGCGACCATCTCGAAGTTGCCGCGGGTGGAGCGCGGGGTCTTGCCCGTGCGCTTGCGCGGCGCCTCGATGTACGGCGCCGGGTTGTCGACGTCGTAGAGGGTCGCGCCCTCCACGTCGCCGATGACCTTGGCGGAAGAAGTGTCAGAAGACATGCGTGTCACTTCCCGAACAGTTCAAGGTAGGCGTGGCTGAGGATGGGGTAGATGGCCCCGATCATCAACGCGATCCAGATGCCCACGACGTACCAGAGCATGTGCTTCTGGTAGCGCGGGCCCTTGGACCAGAAGTCCACGGCGATGACACGGAGACCGTTGAGCGCGTGGAACAGGATTGCGGCGACGAGGCCGTACTCCAGCAGCGCGACGATCGGCGTCTTGTAGGTAGCCACGACATCGTCGTACGCCTCGGGGGAGACGCGGACGAGTGCGGTGTCGAGGACGTGTACGAACAGGAAGAAGAAAATGAGGACGCCGGTGACTCGATGAGCCACCCAGGACCACATTCCTTCCCGGCCGCGGTACAACGTTCCAGCCGGCACGGAAAACCCTCCGGAAGCGGGGCGGGGGCCAGCCGGCTTCTTTGTCGGTCGGGCCCGGCCGGGTACGGTCCTCCGGCCCCGGACATCGTAGCGACGCTTTGTCGGTTCCTTCGCGCGGGGGCCATCGGTGTGATCAAACAGGCTCGGACGGACTATCCGACAGGGGCGAATAGCCCCATTTCCGCCCCGGTCGGACCATCGGAAGCCGTGAGCCGATGTGTCAGGTCGCACAGTCGGGCTTGCGCGAGGCGGCGCAGCTCGTCGGCGGAGACCGAGCGCTCCTCGTCCACGTCGTGCGCCATCCGGCGGCGGATCGCGGCGAGCAGCTGGTCGGCCTGCTCCTCGGGGGTGGTTCCCTCGAAGCAGATCACGAAGGCGTGGCCGAACGTGCGCTCGTACTCCGCGTGGCCCGCGCCGAGGGCCAGTACGGCCGCGTACGGGGCGCCGCGCCCCAGCTCCGCCGGGACCTCGGCGGCCAGTGCCTCCGCCAGGTCCGCGTGCGAGAGGTCGTACGAGGCTTCGTCCGCGGCGGCGAGCAGGGCGTCGGTGTCGGGGTACGGGCGGTGCGCGGCGACCCGGTGGGCCCAGCGGCGGCTGCCGCAGCACTGCATCAGCGCCGCCTCGGCCGCTTCGGGGGACAGGGCGTTGAACCGGGCCAGCCCGGGGCCGCGCGAGGGGGCGGGGCGTCCGCGGGCCTGTGCCGGAAGGGGGCTGGACAGCGGGGGGCTCCTCGGGGCGTGGCGCGGGTGTGCTGCCACGCTAGCGAGGCCGGGTGGGGTGTGTCGTACGCATTCGGGGAATTCACCCGGAAGTGAGCCGAAAGGATGAGGGGTGCACCATGGATGAGGACCGATGGTGGGCCGGACGGCGGAGAGGGTCCGGGAAGGGGAGGGCGGCCGAGGCCGCCACCCCCCACAGGAGAGGCCCCGGCCACCATCCGTCACGGGCTCGTGCGACAAGCCCGTACCCCTGTCAGCGCCGCGGGTGCGTTTTGTGTCACACCTCGCTCCGCGCAGGCTTGGTTGCTCGTTGTACATCTCGTGGACGACGGTGCTTGAAAGCCGTAACGTGCTGATTTGCGCCACACGTACAGGACAGTGAACGGGTTGGGGACTTTGCTGGGGGACGACGCGGGGCTGACCGCCGCGGTGCTCGCGGCACAGGACGGCGAAGAGGACGCGTTCCGTGCTGTGTACCGCGCCGTGCACCCACGCCTGCTCGGATACGTCCGAACGCTCGTCGGCGACGGCGACGCGGAGGACGTGACCTCCGAGGCGTGGTTGCAGATCGCCCGCGACCTGGGCTCCTTCACCGGTGACGCCGACCGCTTCCGCGGCTGGGCCGCCCGCATCGCCCGCAACCGGGCCCTGGACCACATCCGCATGCGCGGCCGCCGCCCCGCCATCGGCGGCGACGACACCGAGCTCACCGGGTGGGCCGCCGACTGCGACACCGCCGGCGCCGCGATGGAGTCCCTCTCCACCGGGAGCGCCATGGCGCTCATCGCCCAGCTGCCGCAGGACCAGGCGGAGGCCGTGGTCTTGCGCGTCGTCGTCGGCCTGGACGCAAAGAGCGCGGCCGAGACCCTCGGCAAGCGGCCGGGCGCCGTACGGACCGCCGCCCACCGGGGCCTGAAGAAGCTGGCGGAGCTGCTCGGCCCGGACGGCGCGGAGGGCGGATTCGAGCCCGACCCGGACCGGGGCGGGGGCCGCGGCTCGGAGCCGGGCACCCGTGTCGGCCATAATGCCGGTGGCCAGGCACGGGACGGCAGGGGCGGGAGGGATCTCGACGCCGTACCCGCGCAGCGCGGCCACGGCGGGGGACTCGTAGAACAAACCGGTGTGACGCATTCACGTTGGCGGACGCAGAAGGACATGTGATGGCCGACGAGCGCGACAGGTGGCTGGACGGAGCCGCCGCGGACGGACTGCTGCGCGGCGAACCGGTGGAGCCGGTGGGTCCGGCCGCAGACCCGCGCGCCCGGGAGCGAGCCGCCCGGCTGCGGGCCGCGCTCGACGCCCTCGCACCGGCCGCTCCGGCGGCCGGAGAACTGCCCGGCGAGGCCGCGGCCGTGGCCGCCTTCCGCGCCGCCCGCCCCGGACGTGCTCCCGCGGCCTCGTCCCCGTCGTCCGCGGCCGCCTCCTCCGCCGCGGGTGCGACCCGCTCCGCGGAACCCCTGGTCTCCCTCGGCCGCGCCGCCGGCCGCCGGCTGCCCGCGCCCCGGCGCTCCCGGGCGGTGCGCTTCGGCCTCGCGGCGGCACTGGCGGGCGTCGCGGTCGGCGGCCTCGCCGCGGCGGGCGCCGGGCTGCTGGACCGGCCGGTGCGCGACGCCGCGGGTCCGGGGCCGGCGATGTCCGTGAGCGCGGACGGCGACCCGGCCCAGGAGGACGGCGCGGGCTCGACGCTCGACCCGCAGCTGCGCCCCACCCCGCTGCGGGACGGCTCGGGCCCCGAGGCTTCCCCCGGCACCACGCCTCCGCCCGGCACGGACGGGTTCACCGACCCCGGCGGCGACCCGCGGACCGCGGGCTCGGCCGGCACGACCGCCACCGGTGGTACGGGCAAGGGCGCGGGCGGCAAGGACGACGGCGCCGACCGGGGCGAGAACGGCACGCTCCGTGCGGACGGACTCCCGGACGGCTCCGGCGACGCCTCCACCAGCCGGGACCGCGACCGGGACCGGGAGAACCAGCGCCGGGCGGTGGACCTGTGCCGGGAGTACCGGGCCGGCCACCTCGACGACGACCGGCGCGAGCGGCTTTCGCGCCTGGCCAAGGGCCTGGCGCGGATCCCGTACTACTGCGAGGCGCTGCTCGACGGGGTCGTGCACGACGGGCGCATGAGCGGCCCGAGCGCGCCGGCGGCCGGCGGGAGCGTCCGGGCTCCCGCGCCGGTCACGTCCCGCCTGTAACACTTTTCGAATCAGCGGCGCAGTACACAACGAGCCGACTGGTCATCGGCCGCGCATGAGCCGGGGTTCCCCCCGTACCTCTGGGCTCTGCGCAACCGGCGCGGGCGGGGCACGTTCCCCCGGCCCTGCCCGCGCCTCTGACATCCCGACCGGGCAGCCCGCGCCGCGCCGGCATCACCAGTAGACGACGACCTTGTCGCCGACCTGCATCTGGCCGAAGACCGAGGCCAGCTTGCCCTTGTCCCGGACGTTCACACAGCCGTGCGAGGCACCCGCGTAGCCGCGGGCCGCGAAGTCGGACGAGTAGTGCACCGCCTGGCCGCCGCTGAAGAACATCGAGTACGGCATGGACGTGTGGTAGAGCGTGGACGTCCACTCCTTCTCCTTGCGGTCCACCTTGAAGACGCCCTCGCGGGTCGGGGTGTTCTCCGAACCGAAGCGCACGTCCATGGTGGAGACGATCTTGCCGTCGATCATGAAGGCGAGGGTGCGGCTCTCCTTGCTGATGCACATGACCCGGCCCTCCATGCAGCGCGGGTCGGGCGCGTCCGCCTCGTTGACCGTCGGCGGGCGCAGCTCGTCGGCGGTGGGCTTCTTCGTGGCGCCCTGGATCTTCTTCCAGGTGGCCTCGTCCACCGAACCGGTGGGGTTGAGCCCGTTCTTCGACTGGTAGGAGCGCACGGCCGCGGTGGTCTTGGTGCCGTAGAAGCCGGTGGGCGCCACCGACATCAGCTTGAGCTGCTTCAGGCGGGCCTGGAGCTCGCGCACCTGCTCGCTGTCGTCGCCGTTGGCCATGACCTGCTTCACCGTGGGCGAAGGAGACGCGGACGGGGACGCCGAGGCGGAGGCCGAGGCCGACGGCGACGCGGACGGCGAAGCCGGCTTGTCGTCGGTGGACGGTGAGGATTCGGGGGAGGCGCCCGCCGTGGGCGAAGAGGGGGCCGAGGAGCTGGAGCCGGTGGACTCCGACTTCTCCGGCCCACAGGCGGTCGCGGCGAGCGCGACGGCGGTGGCCACCCCGAGCGTGCGGAATATGACTCTCTGGCGGTGCATCAGCAGTCCCCCGATTTCTACGACGTGTACCTAGGTGATGCTCCGCGCGCGTGGACAGTTGCACTGGGTCGCCGGATGTTGCGCCATTGTGACCAGCAGTCGTCCGCAGCCTTACGGGGCGGGACGGTTCTACCAGTCCCGGGCCCGGTCGTTCCACGGAGGTCTTCGTCACATGGCACGCACCGAGAGCGGAATTCCCGTCGAACCCGTCTACGGGCCCGGCGACCTGACGGGGTGGATCCCGCGGGTCGAGCTGGGACAACCAGGCGATTTCCCCTACACCAGGGGGATTTATCCCACCATGTACACCGGTCGGCCCTGGACGATGCGGCAGTACGCCGGCTTCGGCACGGCCGCCGAGTCCAACGCCCGCTACCGCCAGCTCATCGCGGGCGGCGGGACCGGGCTGTCCGTCGCCTTCGACCTGCCGACCCAGATGGGCTACGACTCCGACGCACCCCTCGCGCACGGCGAGGTCGGCAAGGTCGGGGTGGCGATCGACTCCCTCGACGACATGCGGACGCTGTTCGACGGGATCCCCCTCGACCGGGTCTCCACCTCCATGACCATCAACGCGCCCGCCGCGCTGCTCCTGCTCCTCTACCAGCTGGTGGCGGAGGAGAAGGGCATCTCGGGCGCGCAGCTGACGGGCACCGTCCAGAACGACGTGCTGAAGGAGTACATCGCGCGCGGAACGTACATCTTCCCGCCCGAGCCCTCCCTGCGGCTCACGGCCGACACCTTCCGCTACTGCCGGGCCGAGGTCCCCAAGTGGAACACCATCTCCATCTCCGGCTACCACATGGCCGAGGCGGGCGCCTCGCCCGCGCAGGAGGTGGCCTTCACCCTCGCCGACGGCATCGCCTACGTCCGCGCGGCGCTGGAGGCCGGGATGGCGGTCGACGAGTTCGCGCCCCGGCTCTCCTTCTTCTTCGTCGCCCGCACCACCCTGCTGGAGGAGGTCGCGAAGTTCCGTGCGGCCCGGCGGATCTGGGCCCGCCTCATGCGCGAGGAGTTCGGCGCGCGCGACCCGAAGTCCCTGATGCTGCGCTTCCACACGCAGACCGCCGGTGTCCAGCTGACGGCGCAGCAGCCGGAACTGAACCTCGTACGGGTGACCGTGCAGGCGCTGGCCGCCGTCCTGGGCGGTACCCAGTCGCTGCACACCAACTCCTTCGACGAGGCCATCGCGCTGCCCACCGAGAAGTCCGCCCGCCTCGCGCTGCGCACCCAGCAGGTCCTCGCCCACGAGACCGACGTGCCGCACACCGTGGACCCCTTCGCCGGGTCGTACGCCGTGGAGCGGATGACCGGCGACCTGGAGGCGGCCGTGCTCGACCTGATGGCGCAGGTCGAGGCCCGGGGCGGCGCGGTGGCCGCGATCGAGGCCGGGTTCCAGAAGGCGGAGATCGAGCGCAACGCCTACCGCATCGCCCGGGAGACCGACGCGGGGGAGCGGGTGGTGGTCGGGGTCAACCGCTTCGCCCTGGACCAGGAGGAGCCGTACGAGCCGCTGCGTGTGGACCCCGGTATCGAGGCGCGGCAGTGCGCGGCGCTGGCGCGGCTGCGCTCCGAGCGCGACGGGGAGGCCGTGGACGCGGCGCTGGCGCGGCTGAGGGAGGCGGCCGCGGGGACGGACGCGAACGTGCTGTACCCGATGAAGGAGGCTCTGCGGGCGCGGGCGACGGTGGGGGAGGTCTGCGGTGCGCTGCGGGAGGTGTGGGGGACGTACACGCCGGCCGGCCCCCTGTGGTGACACCGGCCTTCTGACAGGTGCGTCCCCATGGGACACTCCTGCGCATGCTGGGTGTGACAGATCTTCCGACCTATCTCGCCGGCCTGGTGCTGATCGTCCTGCTGCCGGGCCCCAATTCGCTCTACGTGCTGTCCGTCGCCGCGCGCCGCGGGGTGAAGGAGGGCTACAAGGCCGCCTCCGGGGTGTTCACCGGGGACACCGTGCTGATGGTGCTGACCGCGGCGGGCGCGGGGGCGCTGCTCCAGGCGAGCCCCCTGCTGTTCACCCTGGTGAAGTTCCTCGGCGCCGGCTACCTCGCGTGGCTGGCGGTGGGGATGATGCGGGCCGCCCGCGGGATGTGGCGCGACCGCAGGGCGCGGCAGGAGGAGCTGCTCACCGGCGCGGAGCCGGCCGGCGGGCTGGAGCGGCCCTACCGGCGGGCGCTGGTGGTGAGCCTGTTCAACCCGAAGGCGATCCTCTTCCTGCTGTCCTTCTTCGTTCAGTTCGTGGACCCCGACTACGCCTACCCCGCACTGTCGTTCCTGCTGCTCGGTGCACTGTCGCAAGCGGCGAGCCTGCTCTACCTGTCGACGCTGATCTTCACCGGGACCAGGCTGTCCGCCGCGTTCCGCCGCCGCAGGCGGCTGTCGGCCGGGGCCACCTCGGCGGCGGGCGTGCTGTTCCTCGGGTTCGCGGCCAAGCTCGCCACCGGCTGAGGCGCCCGGCCGGGCCTGCCGTCCGGGGCCCGCTCAGCGCAGGACCCGGCGCAGCCGCCGGGCCACGCGCCGCGCGGCCCGGCTGCGCGGCAGGAACGACAGCCGGGCCGGGATGCCGCCGGGCAGGCCCAGCGCGGTCAGCCGGCGGCGCGTGAAGTACCGCCGGGAGCGGTCGGTCAGGTGCCGGGACAGGTACGCCTCCGCCCCCGGGCGGCGGGCGGCGAGGATCTGCGGCTGCATGGTGAACCCGACCGCCGTCAGCAGTCCGGCCGGCCCGGCACCGACCCGCTCGGGCGTCGGCAAGCTCCAGGCGCGCACCGCGTCCGCGTCGGCCAGGTCGGGGAGCAGGGCGTCCACCAGGACCAGGGGCACCCGGTTGCTGTTGGGGTACGGCGTCAGGCGGGCCAGTACGGCCTCCGTCCCCGTCCGCGCCACCGGGAGCCCGTACAGCGTGGCGGCGGTCAGCAGCCCGGTGGAGAAGCAGCCGACGACCAGGGCCGGGCGCAGCCGCTGGTAGAGGGTCTCGGCCAGGTACGGCGTGCCCACCACGGTCAGCCGGGCGCCGAGCCGCTCGGCCTCCTCCCGCGCGCGGCGCAAGGAGGCGGCCGGGGCGCTGGGGTGCGGCTTGAAGACCAGCTCGGTGTGGCCGAGGGCGTGCGCCCCGCGGACCATCGCGACGAGGAGCTCCTCCTCCTGGTCCGGGGTCATGAGGTCCAGCGCCGAGAGGTACTGCCCGAGCAGGAGGGCCGGGGACGGCCCGATGCCGTCGAGGGCGGTGTCCCGGGAGGGCTCCCGGGCGGGCAGTTCCGCCAGCACCTTCACGAACGCCTCCGATGGCACGAGCTCGACCCGCGCACCGAACTCGGTGAGCAGCAGCGGTTGCAGTCCCGGGATGAGGTCCAGGTGCAGGACGCGCCGTACGCGCATCCCCAGCTGCGGGTCGAGGCGGACGCGCGTGGGCCCGTAGCTCATCAGGCCGTCCGCGTACACGTCGACGGCGGCGCCGGGGAAGATCCGGCACAGGGCCTGGGCGGGCGGCACCTGGAGGGACTCCACCACCAGTTCGACCCGGTCCTCGCCGAGCCGCCACAGCGCGCGCAACTGCCTCTCCCACAGCGGGACGTCCTCCGTGCGGGGGCTCCAGGTGCTCGGGTGCTGCGGTTCGATGACGCGGTTCCAGTCGAGCACCTCGTCGAAGCGCGGGCGCAGCGCGTCGAAGCCGGGCATGCCCGCCGGTCCGGGGCTGACCTCGGCGGTGACGGCGTGGTTGCTGGTCAGCAGGATCCGGCGGGCGGAGGGCGCGAAGAGCCCCGCGTCGATGCCCGCCGCCAGGGTGGCGGCCCCGTAGAGGGTGGAGGCCAGGAAGATCTGGGTGGGCATCAGGCGTTCGCCCCCGGGGCGGTCGGACGGGCGTTCGTGCGGGAGGCCGCGCGGGACGCCACGCGGGACGCCGCGCCGCGGCGGCCGCGACGCACGCGGCGCAGCAGGGCCGAGCGCTCTGCGTCCATCGAGTCCAGGACCTGGTCCAGCACGTCCCGGGGCATGCGGCCCAGCGCGTCCGTGCTCAGTGAGCGGAGTTGCGCGGCCACGTCCGATTCGAACCTCTCGATGGATCCGACATGATGCGCGATGACCGCGCAGTACGTCCGGACGGCTTTCGGGAGCAATGCCTCGGATTCCACGTCCGCGGCGGTGTCCGCGAGCACCTGGTCGAATGCCCGGATGAAATCGAGCTGTCGTTCGTCGCCGATCTGCGTCAAAGAGGTGGCAATTCCGCGCCGGTAGAAGACCCCGGGCATTCCGACCGCGGCGAAGGAAGCGGCCCGCCGGTGCAGGCGCCAGATCCACGGCCGGTCCTCCGCCGTCCGCAGGCCGTCGGTGAAGTGCAGCAGCCCGCGGTCCAGCAGCCGCCGGTGGTACATCCCGGCCCAGGCGTACGGGTAGTCCACCGAGGTGGTCCGGTCGGCGGGCAGGATCGCGGTGCGCGGATCGGCGACGACCGACTGCGGGCCGTAGGGGACGCGCTGCACGCTCCGCGTCCTGCCGGTGCACCGCACATGGTCGGTGCGGATGAAATCGCAGTTCAGGGCCTCGATGGCGGCCAGAGTCCGGGCCAGGTGGCCCGGGGCGAGCCAGTCGTCCCCGTCGAGGAAGGCCAGGTACTCCCCGCTCGCCGCGTCCAGTCCGGTGTTCCGGGCGGTGGCCAGGCCGCCGTTGCGCCCGCGCCCGAGGAGCACCGCCCCGGGCAGCTCGCGCGCCGCCCGCTCGAGCAGGCCGCGCGTCCCGTCCGTGGAGCAGTCGTCGACGAGCAGGAACTCGAAGTCGTCCCGGGCGTTGAGTTCGAGGCTCCTCAGGGCATCCGGTGCGTAGGTCCGCACGTTGTAGAACGGCACGATGACGGAGAGCTTGGGCACCCGTGAGACATTAGGACGCCGTCCGGCATTCACCGTGGCCCGCATGCGGATATCGCGTGAACGGCCGGCGGCAGGGGCGTGAACCCGCCCGCTTTCGCATTCCGTCGGTGCGTTGTTCACCGGTTGTTGCGCGCTCGTTGGGCCGGTCACCGAAGGGGCGCAATAGCTTCTGCCGCGTGCCAGAACGCAAACGCGTCGCCGTCCTCGCCGATTCCGACACGCGATGGAAATGGGGTGCCCTCACCGCCCGCCGTCTCGTGCCCGACCACCGGCCCGCCGGATTCCTGCTGCGCGGGCGCGCCACGCCCACCGCGCGCCAGCTCGGCGAGGTGGGCGTCCCGGGTGCCCCACCGGACGAGGTCACCTGCGCGCAGTTCCTGGCCGAGATCGGGCGGGAGCGCTACGACGTGGTCGTCCTCGCCCTGGTCGGCGGAGCCGTGCAGGCCGTCCTGCACGGCGCGCGCGCCCTGTGGCCCGAACCGGCCCGCCGCCCCGTGCTCGTCACGGGCTACGTGGGTGTCGTGTACGAGAAGCTCGCCGACGGCCTGCTGCTGCGGCACGGCGCCGACCTCGTGCTGGCCAACTCCCGCCACGACGCGGCCCGGTTCCGAGCCGTGTACGAGGGGGTCGGCGCGGACGCCGGAGCCGTCACCGAGACCGCACTGCCCTTCCTCGGCGGGGCGCCGTACGAGCCCGCCGGATCGCGGGCCCGGAGGGTCGTGTTCGCCGTCCAGCCCTCCGTGCCCGACCACCGCGCCGACCGCGCCTACCTGCTGGAGCGGGCGGCCGGGCACGCGAGGCTGCACCCGGACCGCGAGGTGCTGGTGAAGCTGCGCAGCCGCCCCGGAGAACACACCACGCACCTGGAGGAGCAGCCCTACCAGCGGCTCGCGGCCCGCCTCCCGGGCGGGCTCCCGCCCAACTGCCGTCTGGTGTACGGGAACATGGGCGAGGTCCTGGACGGCACCGACCTGCTGGTCACCGTCTCCTCCACCGCCGCCCTGGAGTCCCTGCACCGCTCCATCCCGACGGCCGTCCTCACCGACCTCGGCATCCGCGAGGCCCTCGGCAACCACCACTTCCTGGGCTCGGGCTGCCTCGCCTCGTGGGACCAGCTCGACGCCGGTCTGCTCCCGCGGGCAGACGCGGACTGGCTGGCGGCCCAGGGGGTCCTACCGGCCGCTGCCGCTGCCCCGTCCTCGGCTCCGGCCGCTGCCGCTGCCCCGGCCGCCCGGAAGGCCGCCGACCCCGCGGACGCCTTCCCCGCGACCGCCGACGCCTACGCCGCCGCCCGGGACAAGGTCGCCGCGCTGCTGGCCGAGCCCCTCCTGCCCTCGCCCGACCCCTACTACACGCTCACGACCGCCCCCCGGTACCTGCCCGCGATCCTCGCCCGGCAGCACCTCGCGCCCGACGGCACCCCGCTGCCCGGCGCCGTGCGGGCGACGGCCGGCCGGTCCCGCCTGCGGCGGCTGCTCCGCGCCCGCCTGCGCGACGCCGCCCGCGGTGCCTACCGGCACGGCGTGCAGCGCGTGGCCCCCGCGATCCGGCGGATGGGGGAGCTGTGAACCGGCGCGTCCTCGCCGTCATCCCGGCGCGCGGCGGTTCCAAGGGGATCCCCGGCAAGAACCTCGCCGAGGTCGCCGGCACCCCGCTCGTCGCCCGCGCCGTGCGGGCCTGCCTCGCCGCACCGACCGTCACCGACGTGGTGGTCTCCACCGACTCCGCGGAGATCGCCCGAGCCGCCCGGGCCGCGGGCGCCGGCGTGGTCGTCCGCCCCGCCGTGCTCTCCGGCGACACCGCGAGCAGCGAGGCCGCCGTCCTGCACGCCCTCGCCGCCTTCGAGGCACTGCACTCCGTCTGCGTGGAGGTGGTCCTCCTCGTCCAGTGCACCAGCCCCTTCCTGGCCGCCTCCGACGTCGAGGCGGTCGCCGCGGCCGTCGCCTCCGGCGCGGCCGACTCGGCCCTGACCGTGGCCCCCTTCCACGGCTTCCTGTGGCGGGCGGGCGCCGACGGCTCCGGGACCGGCGTCAACCACGAGGCGACCCACCGCCCGCGGCGCCAGGACCGCCCCCGGGACCTGCTGGAGACCGGCGCCGCCTACGCCATGGACGCCACCGGACTGCGTACCGCGCGCCACCGCTTCTTCGGGCGCACGCTCCCCGTCGCCACCGACCCCGCGCGGGTGCTGGAGGTCGACGACCCGCACGACCTGGAGCGCGCCCGCCTCCTCGCCCCCCTGCTCGACGTACGACCCGACCCGCTGCCCACACCCCATGCGGAACCCGCCACACCCCACGCGGAACCCGCCCCGCCCGCTCCCGTACTCCCGCACCGAAGGACGCCACCTGCCATGACCGCCTCCCCCACCACCCGCCTGCGCACCCTCGGTTCGCGCACCGCGGGCCCCGGCCGGCCCGTGTACGTCGTCGGAGAGATCGGCATCAACCACAACGGCGACCTCGGCACGGCCCTGGCCCTGATCGACGCCGCCGCCGAAGCCGGCTGCGACGCCGTGAAGTTCCAGAAGCGCACCCCCGAGATCTGCACCCCGCGCGACCAGTGGGACGTCGAGCGCGACACCCCCTGGGGGCGCATGACCTACATCGACTACCGCCACAAGGTCGAGCTCGGCGAGGACGAGTACCGCGCCGTCGACGCGCACTGCGCCGCCCGCGGCATCGACTGGTTCGCCTCCCCGTGGGACACCGAGGCCGTCGCCTTCCTGGAGAAGTTCGACCCGCCCGCCCACAAGGTCGCCTCCGCGTCCCTCACCGACGACGAGCTGCTGCGCACGCTGCGCGCCACCGGCCGCACCGTCGTCCTGTCCACCGGCATGTCCACCCCGCAGCAGATCCGCCACGCGGTGGAGGTGCTCGGCAGCGACAACATCCTGCTCTGCCACGCCACCTCCACCTACCCGGCCAAGGCCGAGGAGCTGAACCTGCGGGTCATCAACACGCTGCGGGAGGAGTACCCCAACGTCCCGATCGGCTACTCCGGCCACGAGACGGGCCTGCAGACCACCCTGGCCGCCGTCGCCCTCGGCGCCACCTTCGTGGAGCGCCACATCACCCTCGACCGGGCGATGTGGGGCTCCGACCAGGCCGCCTCCGTCGAGCCCGGGGGCCTCGCCCGCCTGGTCCGCGACATCCGCACCATCGAGGCGGCCCTCGGCGACGGCGTCAAGCGGGTGTACGCCTCCGAACTCGGCCCGATGAAGAAGCTCCGCCGCGTGCAGGGCGTGCCCGCCACCGTCTGACCCGCGGTCCACCCGGCGCCCCGCCCCGCGGCCCACCCCGACACGAGGAGTACGCGGTGACCCCTGCCGTCCCCACCCTGGCGTTCGTCGAGAGTCCGGTCCAACTGCTCAACGTGCTGGAGTGGATCCACGCCCGAGCCGCTGCCCCGGCGCAGGGCCGCCCCCTGCTCGACGGCGTACCCCGCCAGGTCCGCGGCGGGGGAGCGCCCGCCGGGCCGGAGCCGGTCCGCATCGTCGTGCTGCCCCCCACCGACCCGATGTCCCGGGGCCAGCTGCGCCGGATGGCCGCCCTCGCCCGGGAGGAGGGCCACGAGGTCCGCTGGCAGGAAGCGCGCGGCGGCCGGCTCGCGCCCCTGAAGGCGCTCGCCGCCCTGGCCGGCGAGGTCCGGGCGGCGCGCACGGTCGTCGTGGGGGACCCCTTCTCCCGCTACGTCCAGCTGCTGCTCACCCTGGTACGGGCCGAGCGGCTCGTGGTGGTCGACGACGGCACGGCCACTTTGGAGTTCGTCGCGCAGACCGCCCGCGGCGAGCGCCTGGTCCGGTGGCACCGCGCCGGCGGCGGCGGGCCCGCCGGGCGGGTGCGCGAACTGGCCTACGCCCCCGTCTCGGCGACCGCCCGGCGCCGCTTCACGCCCGCCCCCGGCGGCGGCCGGCACGTCGAGGTGTTCACCTCGATGCCGGTGACCGGCCACGGCGCGATGACGCTGCGGGTCAACGACTTCGCCTGGACCCGGGCCCGTTTCGGCCCGCCCCGCCTGACCAAGGGCACCGATCTGGTCGGGACCTCCCTCGTGGAGACGGGCGTGGTGGATCCGGCCCGCTACCTCCAGGCGGTGGCCGCCCTGACCCGCGCGCACGGCGCCACCCGCTACTTCGCGCACCGCAGGGAGTCACCGGAGAAGCTGCGCGCCCTGCGCGGCGCGACCGGGCTGGAGATCGTGCGCCCGGACCTGCCGCTGGAACTGATCGCGCGGCGCGGCCCGGTCGGCCGGACCGTCGTCAGCTTTCCGTCGACCGTCGTCCACACCCTGCCGTACGCGCTGACCGGCACCGGGGTGAGCGTGGCCGTCTGCGACATCGAGCCCGAGTGGCTGACCGGCTCCGCGTCACCGCGTGCCCGGGGCTTCCTCGCCTCGATCAGCGACAGTGCCCGTGAGGTGCGCAGACTCCCTGCTCAGGCCGCCTCCGCGGCCGGATGAGCGCAGCAGTTTACCCTCCGCGACCACCGGTCATACCTCCGGAGGCCGGGTTTCTTTCCCCTAACGGCATGAACTTTTTGTGATCCCCAGCCGTTTGGGCCAGTGGTGCGCCTACCCTTCAACAGGTGAACCAGTTGATGTCCTGCGCGTCCCCGACCGTCCAGCCCGCCGTGACCGAGTGGCCCGAGTGGCCCGAGCTGCCCGGCAAGCTTCCGGACCACCTGCGCCGCGAACTGATCGCCTTTCGCCGCGACGTCCACATGCACCCGGAACTCGGACACCAGGAATTCCGCACCACGGCGGCGATCAAGGCCCGGCTCGAGAAGGCCGGCCTGCGCCCCCGCGTGCTGAAGTCCGGCACCGGGCTCATCTGCGACGTCGGGACGTGGGACGGCATGCGGCCGATGCTGGCCCTGCGCGCGGACATCGACGCCCTGCCCATCCCGGACGCCAAGACGCACGTCCCCTACCGCTCGACCGTCCCGGACCGCGCCCACGCCTGCGGCCACGACGTGCACACCACGATCGTGCTCGGCGCCGGGCTGGTCCTGGCCGAGCTGGACCGCCAGGGCTTGCTGCCCCGCCCCGTGCGGCTGCTGTTCCAGCCCGCCGAGGAGGTGCTGCCGGGCGGCGCGACCGAGGCCATCGCGTCCGGGGTGCTCGACGGCGTGGGCAAGATGATCGCCGTGCACTGCGACCCGCGGGTCGACTCCGGCCGGATCGGGCTGCGGCCGGGCCCCATCACCTCCGCCTGCGACCGGCTGGAGGTCACGCTCTCCGGTGCGGGCGGGCACACCGCGCGACCGCACCTGACCACCGACCTGGTGACGGCCGCCGCCCGGGTGGCCCTCGACGTCCCGGCGCTGCTGACCCGGCGGATGGACGCGCGCTCGGGGATGTCCGTCACCTGGGGCCGGATCGAGTCCGGGCACGCCTGCAACGTCATCCCGATGCACGCCGAGCTGTCGGGGACCGTGCGCTGCCTGGACCTGGGCGCCTGGCACGAGGCGCCGGACATGATCCACGCGGCGATCGACGAGGTCGCGACGATGCACGGGGCCAAGTTCGAGATCAACCACGTGCGCGGGGTGCCGCCGGTCGTCAACGACCCCGTGGTCACCGAACTGCTGCGCGAGGCGATGACGCTGCGCTGCGGTGCCGGGTCGGTCGAGGACACCGAGCAGAGCCTGGGCGGCGAGGACTTCTCCTGGTACCTGGAGCACGTCCCGGGCGCCATGGCCCGCCTCGGTGTCCGCCGGCCCGGCGACACCGCCCAGCACGACCTGCACCGGGGCGACTTCGACGTGGACGAGTCCGCGATCGCCGTCGGCGTCGAGTTCTTCACGGCCGCCGCCCTCCTCGACGCGCGGCGGCCGGGAGCCGTCGGGTAGCTGCCGGAAACCCGCCCGGCGCATCCGGTACAGGATCCGCGTGTCGTGCGCCGGAGGTGTCCAGCCCTTGGTACGCAAGGGCTGGGCGCCAGAGCAGTTACTGATCGGTCACTGTCCGGTTCGCGACGATCCGATAACGACTCATGAACGGGCCTTTAACTGACATCTACGCGCGTTACGATCGCGGCGAAACCAGCGCCGGTCGTGGCGCTTCGGTCAGGTTTTGAAGGAGCCTCCCCTTGCGCCGGATCACCAGGATCGCCACCGTGGGCCTCGCGTCCGCCGCGCTGGCCCTCTCGGCCACCGCCTGTGGCGGTAAGAAGTCCTCGGACACCGGGTCTTCGGACTCGAAGGAAGCCAGCGCCGCCATCGCGTACGACATCGGCGGCCGCGGCGACCAGTCGTTCAACGACGCCGCGTACGCAGGTCTGCAGAAGGCCGAGTCGGAGCTGAAGGTCAAGGGCGCCGAGGCGGAGCCCACCGACGGCGAGGGCGAGGCCGACAAGGTCCAGCGCCTCACCGAGCTGGCCCGCAAGGGCAACAACCCGGTCATCGGCGTCGGTTTCGCCTATGCCCCGGCCATCAAGAAGGTCGCGCCGAAGTTCCCGAACACCACGTTCGGCATCATCGACGACACCTCGGTGACCGGCCCGAACATCGCCAACCTCGTCTTCAACGAGGAGCAGGGCTCCTACCTGGCCGGCGTCGCCGCCGCCAAGGTCTCCAAGACCGGCACGGTCGGCTTCATCGGCGGTGTCGAGGTTCCGCTGATCAAGAAGTTCGAGGCGGGCTTCGCGCAGGGCGTCAAGGACACCAACCCCAACGCCAAGGTGCTGTCCCAGTACCTGACCCAGCCGCCGAACTTCGACGGTTTCGCCAAGCCCGACCTCGGCAAGGCCGCCGCGCAGGGCCAGCTCGACGCGGGCGCCGACGTGATCTACGCCGCCGCCGGTCTGGCCGGCTCCGGTGCCATCGAGGCCGCCTCCGCCAAGGGCAAGTGGGCCATCGGCGTCGACTCGGACCAGTACAACCAGGCCGGTCTGGCGAAGTACAAGGACGCCATCCTGACCTCGGTCACCAAGGACGTCTCGGACTCCGTCTACGACCTGATCAAGTCGGTCAAGGACGGCACGCCCGCCACCGGTGAGATCCGCTACGGCCTGGACAAGGACGGCGTCGGCCTGGCCGACTCCAACCCGAAGTACAAGGAGATGGCCGACGTCACGGCCGCGGTGGAGAAGGCCAAGGCCGACATCATCGCCAAGAAGATCACCGTCAAGACCGCCCCGTAAGGCGTTCCTGACAGTCAGTTCTGGTCTCCGGGGTCCGGGTAGCGGTCTCGATCGCTCCCGGGCCCCGAGCCGTGTTCCGTGTCGCTTGTGGCCAGCCGGCCCCAAGTTTTCACTTCCGACAGTGCTACGCGCGTAGAAGCATCGTGGACGCGATACTTTCACTCCCCGCCCTGTCCCCCCGCCTCCCGCTCCTTCCGCGCCAAGGAGAGTGCGTCATCAACGCGTCCAGCCCGCCCCCCGCCGTAGAACTGCACGGCATCACCAAGCGCTTCCCCGGCGTCGTCGCCAACAAGGACATCGCGATCACCGTCCGCAAGGGCACGGTCCATGCCTTGATCGGCGAGAACGGCGCCGGCAAGTCGACCCTGATGAAGATCCTCTACGGCATGCAGAAGCCGGATGAGGGAACCATCGCCATCGACGGTGAGCAGGTCTCCTTCGGCAGCCCCGGCGACGCCATCGCCCGCGGCATCGGCATGGTGCACCAGCACTTCATGCTGGCCGACAACCTCACCGTCCTGGAGAACGTGGTCCTCGGCGGCGAGAAGCTCTACGGCATCGGTGCCAAGGCCCGAAAGAAGATCCAGGAGATCTCGGACGCGTACGGCCTCGGCGTCCGCCCCGACGCCCTGGTCGAGGACCTCGGTGTCGCCGACCGCCAGCGCGTGGAGATCCTCAAGGTCCTCTACCGCGGCGCCAAGATCCTCATCCTCGACGAGCCGACCGCCGTGCTCGTACCGCAGGAAGTGGACGCGCTCTTCGACAACCTGCGCGAGCTCAAGGCCGAGGGCCTCACCGTCATCTTCATCTCGCACAAGCTGGGCGAGGTGCTGAAGGTCGCCGACGACATCACCGTCATCCGGCGCGGCACCACGGTCGGCACCGCCGACCCGAAGACCGCCACCACCAAGCAGCTCGCCGAGCTGATGGTCGGCGCCGAGCTGCCCTCGCCCGAGACGCGGGAGTCGACCGTGACGGGCGTCCCGATGCTCCAGGTCACCGGCCTGACCCTGGCCGCGGGCGGCACCGCCGTCGCCGAGCCCGAGGTCCTGGTGCGCGCGGTCCCCGCCGACTCCGCGACCACCGAGCACGCCGAGGCCGGCCGCCTCCTGCTGGACGACGTCAGCTTCACCATCCACAAGGGCGAGGTCCTCGGCATCGCCGGTGTCGAGGGCAACGGCCAGACGGAGCTGATCGAAGCCCTGATGGGCATGGCCACCCCGGATGCGGGCGCGGTCGTGCTGGACGGCGCGGACATCACCGGCGCCCCGGTCCGCAAGCGCCGCGTGGCCGGCATCGGCTACATCCCCGAGGACCGGCACCGCCACGGCCTGCTGCTGGAGGCCCCGCTGTGGGAGAACCGCATCCTCGGCCACGTCACCGAGGCGCCCAACTCCAAGCGCGGCGTCCTCGACATCAAGGCGGCCCGCAAGGACACCGAGCGGATCGTGCGCGAGTACGACGTGCGCACCCCCGGCATCGAGGTCACCGCGGCCTCGCTCTCCGGCGGCAACCAGCAGAAGCTGATCGTCGGCCGTGAGATGAGCCACAACCCCAAGTTCCTCATCGCCGCCCACCCCACCCGCGGTGTGGACGTCGGTGCGCAGGCGCAGATCTGGGACGCGATCCGCGAGGCCCGCCGCGAGGGCCTGGCCGTGCTGCTCATCTCCGCGGACCTGGACGAGCTCATCGGCCTGTCCGACACCCTGCGGGTGATCTACCGCGGCCGCCTGGTCGCGGACGCCGACCCCGCGACCGTCACCCCGGAAGAGCTCGGCACCGCCATGACCGGCGCCGCCTCCGGGCACCTGGAAGCAACCGACAACCACTCCGCCGCCGGTACCGAGCCCGGTACCGCCGCACCGGAGGACGAGGCCCGATGAAGAAATTCGACAAGGACCGGCTGCTCCTCGGCTTGGCCGGGCCCGTGCTCGCCCTGGTCAGCGCCTTCCTGCTGACCGTGATCGTGCTGGCGGCGACGGGCATCGACCCGATCGAGCCGCTGCGACTGATGGTGGAGAACGCCGCCTACGAGGACGTCCAGGTCCTCATCGTGAACCAGGCCGGCACGTACTACCTCGCCGCCCTGGCCGTGGCCATCGGCTTCCGGATGAACCTGTTCAACATCGGCGTCGACGGGCAGTACCGCCTCGCGGCGATGCTCTCCGCCGTGGTCGGTGCCGCCGTGACCCTGCCGGGTCCGCTGCACCTGCTGCTGATCATTCTCGTGGCGATGCTCGTCGGTGCCTTCTGGTCCGGCATCGCCGGTGTGCTGAAGGCCAAGCGCGGGGTCAGCGAGGTCGTCTCCACGATCATGCTGAACGCCATCGCGACCAGCCTGATCGCCTGGATGATGCTGCCGAAGAACCTCGGCGTCCAGCTCGAGGGCTCCAACGACCTGACGACGGGCGACATCGCCGAGTCGGGCTGGTTCCCGGCCGTGTCCCTCGGTGACGGGCTGGAGATCTACGGCTTCACCTTCGTGGCCTTCGCCCTCGGCATCGTCTACTGGTTCGTGCTCAACCGGACGCGCTTCGGCTTCGACCTGCGCGCCACCGGTGCCAGCGAGTCCGCCGCCCAGGCATCCGGTGTCGACGCCAAGAAGATGATCATCACCTCGATGCTCATCTCCGGCGCGGTCGCCGGCCTCGCCGGCATGCCTCAGCTGCTGGGCGAGACCCACACCTACAACCTGGCCTTCCCGGTCGGTGTCGGCTTCACCGGCATCACCATCGCGCTGCTCGGCCGCAACAGCCCGGTCGGCATCCTCTTCGCCGCGTTCCTGATGGCCTTCATCGACAAGGCCTCGGCCTCGCTCGACCAGGCCGGCTACGCGAAGGAGATCGGCACGATCATGAAGGGCCTGATCGTCATCGCGGTCGTCGTCTCCTACGAGCTCGTCCGCCGCTACGGCATCCGGCGACAGCAGCAGAAGGTCGGCGAGGAGCTGGCCGCGGGCCACGCCATGAAGACCGAGAAGGAGGTCGCGGCGTGAGCGCCAGCACCGTTTCCACGAAGAAGGCGGCTCCCGCCCCGGGCGTCCGCCGCAAGCTCACCCTGCCCTGGATCCTGCTGATCCTCGCGGGTGCGCTCGCGCTGGTCTCCCTGGTCCGCGTGATCAGCGGGGCCAACGACCTGACCTCGGTCGGCCAGGTCTCCGGCGCCCTGTCCCTCGCCGTCCCGATCGGCCTCGCCGGTCTCGGCGGCCTGTGGGCGGAGCGCGCGGGCGTCGTCAACATCGGCCTCGAGGGCATGATGATCCTCGGCACCTGGTTCGGTGCCTGGGCGGGCTACCAGTGGGGTCCGTGGACCGGTGTGCTCGTCGGCATCGCCGGCGGCGCCGTCGGCGGCCTGCTGCACGCGATCATCACCGTCACGTTCAACGTCAACCACATCGTCTCCGGTGTGGCCATCAACATCCTGGCGCTGGGCTTCACCCAGTACCTGTCGAACTTCACGTTCGCCGACGCCCCGGGCGGCTCCTCCAAGCAGTCGCCGCAGGTCGAGCCGATCTACAAGATCACCGTGGACGGACTGTCCGGCTGGATGTCCGACCTCCAGGGCAAGCACTGGTTCTTCGTCTCCGACCTCGCCGGCATCATCGGCGGCCTGGTCACCGGCCTCTCGCTGCTGACCGTCGTCGCCCTGCTGCTGATCCCGGGCACCTGGTGGGTGCTGTGGCGGACCACCTTCGGTCTGCGCCTGCGCTCCTGCGGCGAGAACCCCGTCGCGGCGGAGTCCCTCGGCGTCAACGTCTACAAGTACAAGTACATCGCCGTGGTCGTCTCGGGCGCCCTCGCGGGCCTCGGCGGCGTGTACCTGTCCGAGGTCGCCAGCCCCATCTACCAGGAGGGCCAGACCGGCGGCCGCGGCTACATCGGTCTCGCCGCCATGATCTTCGGCAACTGGATGCCGGGCGGCATGGCGCTGGGTGCGGGCCTGTTCGGCTTCATCGACAGCCTCAAGCTGCGCGGTGGCGCCACGAACGTGCACGCGATGCTGCTGCTGATCGCGATCGTGCTGGTGCTGGTGTGCGCCTGGCAGCTGTACAAGAAGAAGTACCTGCAGGCCGGCATCTCGGCGGTCTGCGCCGCGCTGCTCTTCCTCTGGTACGCGGTCACCGACTCGGTGCCCAGCCAGTTCGTGGACGCCGCCCCGTACGTGACCACCCTGCTGGTGCTCGCGCTCTCGGCGCAGCGGCTGCGGATGCCCAAGGCGGACGGCCTGCCCTACCGCAAGGGCCAGGGCAAGTGACGAGCGCGCCCGCCGTCGACTGGGAGGCCCTGCGCGAGGCCGCCCGGGACGCCATGTCCCGGGCCTACGCCCCCTACTCGGGCTATCCGGTCGGCGTCGCCGCCCTGGTCGAGGACGGCCGGACCGTCGTCGGCTGCAACGTGGAGAACGCGAGCTACGGGCTGAGCCTGTGCGCCGAGTGCGGGCTGGTGTCCGCTCTCCAGGCCACGGGCGGCGGCCGGCTGACGCACTTCACCTGCGTCGACGGCCGGGGCGAGATCCTCGTCCCGTGCGGCCGCTGCCGGCAGCTGCTCTTCGAATTCGGCGGACCGGAGCTGCTGGTGGAGACCCCGAAGGGGATCCTCCCGCTGGCGGAGATGCTGCCGCAGGCCTTCGGGCCGGACCACTTGAGATAGCCGTGCCGACGGCCCTCCGCCTGCCGGGTGGAGGGCCGTCGTCCTTCCGCAAGACCCTCTCTCTATGCGCGTAGAAAGAAGCACCACATGGACGTCATCTCCGTCATCAGGACCAAGCGGGACCGCGGTGAGCTGAGCCCCGAGCAGATCGACTGGGTCATCGACGCGTACACCCGCGGTGTTGTGGCCGACGAGCAGATGTCGGCGCTGGCCATGGCCATCCTGCTCAACGGGATGAACCGGACCGAGATCGCCCGCTGGACCGCGGCGATGATCGCCTCCGGCGAGCGCATGAACTTCGACTCCATCTCCCGCCCCACCGCGGACAAGCACTCCACCGGCGGCGTCGGCGACAAGATCACCCTGCCGCTGGCCCCGCTCGTCGCCGCGTGCGGCGCCGCCGTGCCGCAGCTGTCGGGCCGCGGCCTCGGCCACACCGGCGGCACCCTGGACAAGCTGGAGTCCATCCCCGGCTGGCGCGCCCTGCTGTCCAACGAGGAGATGCTGCACGTCCTCGACACCACCGGCGCGGTCATCTGCGCGGCGGGCGACGGCCTGGCCCCCGCGGACAAGAAGCTCTACGCCCTGCGCGACGTGACGGGCACGGTCGAGGCCATCCCGCTGATCGCCTCCTCGATCATGTCGAAGAAGATCGCCGAGGGCACGGGCTCCCTCGTCCTCGACGTGAAGGTCGGCAGCGGCGCCTTCATGAAGAACATCGAGGACGCGCGCGAGCTGGCGCGGACCATGGTGGGCCTGGGAACCGACTCGGGTGTCAAGACGGTCGCCCTGCTGACCGACATGTCGACCCCGCTGGGCCTGACGGCCGGAAACGCGCTGGAGGTCCGCGAGTCGGTGGAGGTCCTCGCGGGCGGCGGCCCGGCGGACGTGGTCGAGCTGACCATCGCCCTGGCCAAGGAGATGCTGGACGCCGCCGGGATCAAGGACGCCGACCCGGCCAAGGCCCTGGCCGACGGCTCCGCGATGGACCACTGGCGCCGGATGATCGCGGCCCAGGGCGGCGACCCGGACGCGGCCCTGCCCGTGGCCCGCGAGCAGCACGTGGTCACCGCCTCGGCCTCGGGCGTCCTCACCCGCCTCGACGCGTACGCGGTGGGCGTCGGCGCCTGGCGCCTGGGCGCGGGCCGGGCCCGCAAGGAGGACCCGGTGCAGGCGGGCGCGGGCATCGAGCTCCACGCGAAGCCGGGCGACACGGTCACCGCGGGCCAGCCGCTGATGACCCTGCACACGGACACCCCGGAGAAGTTCGACTACGCCCTCGCCTCCCTGGAGGGCTCCTACGACGTGGCCCCGGCGGGCACGGCCTTCACCGCCACGCCGATCGTGCTGGACCGCATCGCCTGATCTGCACTCACTCGTGCGGCTGAACGGGACCGGTGGACGCCCACCGGTCCCGTTCTGCATGCTGGGATCGGTGGCGGTGCAGCGCCGCCTGTACACGGTGATCCCCGACGACTGGGAGGTCTTCCAGACCCTCAACGTCGCCGTTCCGAGCCGCAGCGGCCTTTACATCCCTGACCTCGCTGTCGTTCCCACGGAAGTGGTTCCCCGAGGGGAGAACGCCACTCCCGCGGACGTCGCGCAACTCGTCGTGGAGATCACCTCGCGCTCGAACGCCGTCAACGACCGTGTCTCCAAACTCAATGGCTACGCGGCGGCAGCTGTCCCGCTCTACCTGCTCATCGACCCGCACGCGACCGGCAGCCCCACGATCCACCCCTATGGGGAGCCCGACGACGGCAAGTACCGCGTCTTGTGGGCGGGCAAGTTCGGCGAGGCCGTCCCCATCCCCGCGCCGTTCGACCTCGCCCTCGACACCTTCGGCTTCCCCCGCCCGTAGTCGGCCACGGCCCACCGATGAGTTCCGGCGGCCCGGGCGGTCACCCCCTCGTGGAGATCACCCGACTGGTGCTGCCCGGACCCGGCCCGAGCGGGCGGGACGCCGCGCGGTTGTGCGCGCGCCTGGCCCGGTTGTACGAGGACGGGGCCGAGGCCGTGGAGTGCGACGCGGGGGCCGTCACCGCGCCGGGGCTCGGCACCGTCGACGTGCTGGGCCGACTCCGGCTGGCCGCCGGGGACCGGGCCTTCCGGGTCGTCGGCGCCCGCCCCGCCCTACACGCCCTGCTCCACCTCGCGGGCCTCGTCGAGCTGCTCGGGGAGGCCGAAGAGCGGGAACCACCGGGCGGTGTCCAGGAAGGCGTTGAGCCCGACGATCCTGCCCTCTGAGATCTCCAGGACCTGCAGGGCCCACGGGGTGTGGCCCTTCCCGGAGGCCGCCGGCCGGTACTGGCCGAAGGCCGGCATCCCGTTCGCCGTCGTCGGGACCAGACGGGAGCCCTTGCAGCCGATGCCCTGGTTCAGGTGCCAGGCGCCGATGTCCTCCGGGCCGCGCAGCCACAGGTCGAACGGCGGCATCGACAGCACCGCGTCCTCGTGCAGCAGCGAGGTGAGCCGGGAGATGTCGTACGCCTCGAAGGCGGACAGGTACTGCTCCAGCAGCTTCGCCTGATCCGCGTCGAGCGGGTCCGCGGGGTCGCTGTCGCGGATCCCGTGCGCCGCCAGGGTGGCCCGCGCCCGCTGCAGCGCGCTGTTGACCGAGGCCACCGTGGTCTCCAGCAGCGCCGCGACCTCGTCCGCCTTCCAGGCCAGCACCTCGCGCAGGATCAGCACCGCCCGCTGCTTGGCCGGCAGGTGCTGCAGCGCCGCGACGAACGCCAGCCGCACGGACTCCTTCGCCAGCGCCGTCTCCGCCGGGTCGGCGGTCTGCGGCAGCACCCGGCCATCGGGGACCGGCTCCAGCCAGGTCACCTCGGACCGCTCGTTCAGCACGGCCGAGGCCTGGTGCTGCGGGGCGGTCAGGTCCATCGGGCGGGCCCGCTTCCTCCCGGCGTTCAGCAGGTCCAGGCAGACGTTGGTGGCGATCCGGTAGAGCCAGGACCGCAGCGAGGAGCGGCCCTCGAACTTCTCGAAGCTGCGCCAGGCCCGGATGTACGTGTCCTGCACCGCGTCCTCGGCGTCGAAGGACGAGCCGAGCATCCGGTAGCAGTACCCCGTCAGCTCGACCCGGTAGCGGTCGAGCGCGGCGTCCAGGTCCGTCGGTGTCGTCGCGAGCTCACTCATGGCTGTCGTCGCCCCCAGGTAGGTCCACTCCTTCGGAACCTACCGGAGGGGTCCGACAACGGCAGCCGGAACGGCCCTCACGTGCCGGGCTTGCGCCCGTGGACGTGGACGTCGTCCCCCTTGCCCAGCAGGTTCCAGTACGCCTCGGCGTCGGCGGGCCGCATGTTCACGCAGCCGGCCGAGCCGGGCGGGTTCCACATGCTCTTGGCGGTCGCGTGGAAGGCGATGCCGCCGTCGAAGAACTGCGCGTACGGCATCGACACGTCGTACAGCGTCGACCAGTGGTCGATGCTGCGGTGGTGGACCCTCTTCAGGCCGGTCCGGGTCTCGGTGCCGTCCTTGCCGGTGCGGACCGGGACCGGACCGTACCTCAGGACGGCGCCGTCCTGGATCCAGCTCAGCTGGCGCGTCAGGTCCACGCAGGCGATCCGCCCCCGGTCCACCGGGCAGGCGCCGGCCCTGTTCGGCGTCGTGCCCGCCGCCCGCTGCGCCAGCATCGTGTTCATCGTCCGCCAGGTCAGCGGACCCGCGTACCCCTGGGTCGGGGTGATCCCGTGGGTCGCCTGGAACGCCCGGATCGCCGTGCAGTCGGCCGCCGACTGCCGCCCGTCCGCCGGCCGCCCCAGGAACCGCTCGACCTGCCGCTGGTACGGCCCGGCGCCGGTGTCGCAGGACGCGGCCCGCGCCGCCCCGCCCCCCGCGACCACCAGCGGCAGCGCCAGTGCCACCGCCCCGCCGAACACCGCAGCCGCGCGCACGCGCGTCCCCATGGCACCCTCCCCTGTTCCGCCCCGCATCCGTTCACCGTGACCAATGCCCGGGGTGCGGACGCGAGTTGCCCGCGGGGCAGGCGTATTTTTCCTGGTCTCCCCGACGGCTTCCGCCTGGTCGGTCGGACGGCTTCCCCCTGACCGGTCCGACGACCGGCCGCCTCAGCGCGCGGCAGCGGCCGAAGCGGGCAGCCGCCGCTCCGCGCGGGCCGCGTGCGACCCGTACAGCGTGATCGAGACGACGCCGAGCACGGCCAGCAGCGCGATGCCCACCGTCGCCGCCCAGCCCGCCGAGTGGTAGGCGAGGGCGCCCAGGGTGCCGCCCGCGCTGGAGCCCAGGTAGTAGGCCGACTGGTAGAGCGCCGACGCCTGCGCGCGGCCCGTACGCGCCGTGCGGCTCACCGCCGCCGAGGCCACCGCGTGCCCCGCGAAGAAGCCCGCCGTGATCAGCACCAGCCCGAGCAGGACCGCCGCCAGGGACCCGGCCAGCGACAGCAGCAGGCCGAGCGCGGTGGTCGTCACGGCCAGGTACAGCGCGCCGCGCCGCCCCGTGCGGGCCACCAGCTGCCCGGCGGCCGCCGAGGAGACCGTACCCACCAGGTAGATCAGGAAGACCGACCCGACCACGCCCTGCCCCAGCGAGAACGGCTCGTCCACCAGCCGGTAGCCGATCACGGTGTAGACGGCCCCGAAGACGGTCATGAACAGCGCGCCGATTCCGTACAGCCGCAGCAGCAGCGGATCGCGCAGGTGGCCGGCGACGGTGCGGCCCACCGCGCGCGGCTCCAGCGACGCCGGGCGGAAGAACCGGGCCCGCGGCAGCAGCACCAGGAACGCCGCCGCGCAGGCCAGCGCCATCAGGCCGACGGCCAGCAGTCCCACCCGCCAGCCGCCGAGCTGCGCCGCCCAGCCGGTGACCAGGCGGCCGCTCATCCCGCCGATGGAGTTGCCCGCCACGAACAGCCCGATCGCGCCGACCAGGGCCTTCGGCGTGACCTCTTCCGCCAGGTACGCCATCGCGGAGGCGGGGATCCCGGCGATCGCCGCACCCTGCACGGCCCGCAGGGCCACCAGCCACTCCAGGTTCGGCGCGAAGGGCACCAGCAGCCCGACGCCGACGGCCACGACCATCGACCACGTCATCATCCGGGTGCGCCCCAGCCGCTCGGACAGCGCGCTGAGCGGCAGCACGAACAGGGCGAGCGCCCCGGTGGCCGCGGACACCGTCCAGCTGGCCTGAGCCGCCGTCACCGCGAACCCCTCGGAGATCGCGGGCAGCAGGGCCTGGGTGGAGTAGAGGAGGGCGAAGGTGGCGAGTCCGGCGGCGAAGAGCGCGAGGCTCATCCGGCGGTAGCCGGGGCGGCCGGGGGAGTGCGGTTCGGGCCGCGGCGAGGGGGTGGAGGCACCTGGGATCGGAGGCACCGCCCAGCGGGCGCTGGGGGACGGTGCCCCGGTATGAACGGGAGGCATACGTCGACGGTAGGCCCGCCCGTTTGATGCGTCCAATGCACGGAATCGCGATAATCGATCCACTCATGCATCAGCACAGCTCAGGGCGGCGCCTGTCAATGAACCGTTACGAAGAAGACGCGTCGGTGACACGTTCGCTGGCTCCCCGGCTCGCGTACTTCGCGGCCGTGGCCCGGCACGAGCACGTCACCCGCGCCGCACACGAACTGGGCGTCCCCCAGTCGACGCTGTCCCGGGCCATGGTCCGCCTCGAACAGGACCTGGGGGTCACCCTGTTCGCCCGCAAGGGCCGCACCGTCGCCCTCACCACCGCCGGCCGCACTTTCCTCGCCTCCGCGGAACGGGCCCTGGACGGCATCGCCCGCGCCGCCGAATCCGTCCGGCAGGACGCCGACCCGGCCTTCGGCAAAGTCGCGTTCGGCTTCCTGCACACCCTGGGACCCGAGACCGTACCCGGCCTCATCCGGGCCTTCCGCGCCGACCACCCGCGCGTGCGCTTCTCCCTGGTGCAGAACTACGGCGAGGCCATGCTGGAGCGGTTGCGCGCCGGCGAGCTCGACCTCTGCCTCACCTCGCCACTGCCCGACGCCCCCGACCTCGTCGCCCGGCGGCTGGACGAGCAGCGGCTGCGCCTGGTCGTCCCCGACGACCACCGCCTGGCGGGCCGCAAGCGCATCCGCCTGACCGAGGCCGCCGAGGAGGCGTTCGTCACCCTGGAACCGGGCTACGGGCTGCGCCGCATCACCGACGACCTGTGCGCGCAGGCCGGTTTCGCCCCGCGCGTCGCCTTCGAGGGCGAGGAGGCCGAAACCCTGCGCGGACTGGTCGCCGCGGGCCTCGGCGTGGCCCTGCTGCCGCCGCCGGCCGTCGCCCGGCCGGGTGTCGTCGAACTGACGGTGACGGCCCCGCGCGCCGTCCGCGAGATCGGCCTCGCCTGGCTCGACGGCCACCCCGACACCCCGCCGGTGGCCGAGTTCAAACGCTTCCTCCTGTCCCGCCGGGGCCGCCTCATCCCGGACCTGGAGCCCTCCGCCGGGTGACCCGGGCCGTCCGCCGAGGCGGGCTCCGGCGGCGGCTTCGGCGACCGGGCTGCGGGTTCCCGCAGCGGGGCCTGGGTCCTGTCGTCGAAGTGGCGGCGGGCCAGGCGGGACGTTGGCGACAGGGCCTAGGGGGCGTCCGGCGGGGCCGAGGGCCCGGGGGTGTGGTTCGCGGAGAGCAAGTACCCGGCCTGGAAGCGCGACTTCGCGCCGATCGCGCGCATGATCTCCGCGATGTGCCGCTGGCAGGTGCGCTCCGACATGCCGAGCCGCCGGGCGATCACCTTGTCCTCGAGCCCCTCCGACAGCAGCCGGACGATAGTCTGCCGCAACTCGTCCGAGATCGACCGTGCCGCGTCCGGGCTGACCGTGGTGGGGAACGGATCCGCCCCCAGCCAGGACCGTTCGAAGGTGCCCCGCATGAAGTGCACGACGTTCGGCTCGCGCACCACCAGCGCGGCGCCGCTGCGGTCCGGCACGCCCATCAGACCCGTGTGGTCGTCGAAGACCAGCATCCGCATCAGGCCGTCGCCCAGCGTCCGTACCTGCGCGCCCAGCGCCGTCACGCGTTCGACGTACGCCGCCGTCGGCCGCGAGTAGCGCGCCGTGTGCTGGTAGAGCGTGCGCATCCGCACCCCGCGCGCCAGCAGCGACTCGTCCCGCCCGATCGACTCCTCCAAGGTCTCCAGCGGCCGTCCGCCGCCCGGCTGCGAGGTCAGCAGCTCCTGCTCGCACGCCGCCACCAGCTCTGCGATCAGCCCCCGTACCGCCCCGAGGTCCGTCACCAGCTCCAGGCGGCCCGATCCGCTCAGGTCGCGGTGCGCCGTCCCCGCCTCGTAGGCCGGAACCAGGGCCTCCAGCCGCCCCCGCAGCCGGTCCATCTCGTCGTGGGTCTCGCGCGCGAGCTGGGCCAGCGGTGCCAGCGCCCGCGCCGCCGCGGCCCGGGGTGCGACCGCGCTCCAGCGGTCGGGCCCGCCGCCCGGTGCCCGCTGGAGCAGGTGCGCGGCGGCCAGCTCCAAGATCGCGGCCCCCGCGCGCACGCCCAGGGCCTCGGTGGCCTCGGCGCCGTCGAAGGCGTGCCGTTCGGCGGCGTAGGCGTAGAGGCGCCGGGCCGCGGGGCTGAGGTCTTCGGCTTGATCGGCTGGCATATGCCTATTCGTCCCGGCCTGTGTCCGTTCGTAAACCCCTCGTATTCCCGCAAGGCGGCAAGACGACCCCTGTCAGGCGGCTTTCGGCATATGCCGAAGGGGGCACAGTGGTCGCACGGCGTGAGGGGGGAGCGCGGTTATGCGGCAGGCGACACCCAGGGACGAAGCAGGCCCGGTGGCCGTCCTGCTGAGCCCTCGCCCCGCCGTGGTGGCGGCCGCCCGCCGTGCGGGCGCTCGCACCGTGGTGGTCGCGCCGCATCCATCGGTGCCATCCGACCGTGAGGGGGCGGAGCGGCGGGTACGGACGGACTGGCGCGACCACCGCCACCTGGTCGGGGCGCTCCACCGGATCGAGGCGGTACGGCACGGCCGCGCCGCCGTCTTCGGCTTCGACGCCACCGGAGCGCTCGCCGCCGCCCGCGCCAACGAGGAACTCGGCCTTCCGGGCACCCCCACCGCCGCCGTCACCGCCCTGATGGACAAGGCCGCGCTGCGCGCCCGCGCCAACACCCTGCACCCCGGCCGCCCCGTCTCCTTCGCCCGCTGCGGCCGCGCCGAGACGCTCCCCTTCGTCGCGACCCTCATCGGCTACCCCTGCGTCGTGAAGCCCCGGGCGGGCGCCGGCGGCGAAGGGGTCCGGCTGGTCCACGACGAAGCCGAGGCCCGGGCCGCCGCCGAGGGTTACCCGGAGATCACCGACCTGCTCGTAGAGGAGTACCTGGAGGGGCCCGAACTCACCGTCGCGGCCCTCTCCCGCGACGGCCGGCACCGCATCCTGGGCTGGTCCCGCCGCCTCACCGGCCCCGGTCTCACCGCCACCGGCCACGACCTGCCGGTCGCCCTGGACCCCTCGACCGCCCAGGCCGTACGGGCCCTCGTGCGGGGCGTCCTGGCCCTCGCCGGACACCGCGACGGCCCCTCGCACACCGAGGTCGTGCTCACCGCACACGGCCCCCGCCTCATCGCGGCCCACGCCCGCCCCGGCGGGGAGGAGTTCGGCCGGCTGCTGCGGGTCGCCCACGGCACCGACGTGCTCGCCCTCGCGCTCGCCGCCGCGCTGGGCCTGCCCGAGCCCGCGCACAGTCCGCGCGCCGCGTACGCCGGGCTGCGGTACGTCGACTTCCCGCCCGGCCGCGGCCCCGGCGTGGTCCGGCCGGGGATCGCCGCCGCCCGGGCCGTGCCGGGGGTGGTCCGGGTCCAGCTGGAGATCCCGCCGGGGGCCACGGTCCGCCACGCCCCGACCGGCGGCCGGCACCACGCCTACGTCCTGGCCACCGCCCCGACGGCCGGCGGGCTCGCCCGCATCCTGGACCGGGCCGCTGCTCTCATGCGGCCCGCGGACCGGCGGATGCGTCAGCCCGAGGGCTTCGCGTAGCCGGGGAAGCCGGTCCAGTCCACTGTGACGCAGGGCTCGTCGCCCACCACCCAGGCGTTGTGACCGGGAGGCACCCGCATGTAGTCGCCGGGGCCGAACTCGGCGCTCTCGCCGTCGTCCATGACGACATGCATCCGGCCGCTCACCACGTAGGCGGTGTGGTCGGCCCGGCAGCTGTCTGTCCCGGCCAGCGGCTTCACGTGGTCCGACCACCTCCAGCCCGGCTCGAAGGTCGCCCGACCGACGGCGGCGCCGCCGCCGGTCTCCAGCAGCTCCAGCCTGCCCATGCCGTCGACGAACGCCCGGGTCTCGTCGGCCCGGTCGAAGCTCCTGGACACCATTCCGGCCATGATCCACCGCCTGCGGGAGGAGAACGCCCCGAGTCCACTCCTCACGGTACGCGCGATGGTGCCGCCCCACCGCTTCCTCTCACGGCCGTCCACCGCTCCCTCCCGCCGGCCGTCCACCGCTCCCTCCCGCCGACCGCCCGCCGGCCCCGGCGGCCGGGCGGCCGGCCGCCCCGCCTCAGCGCCGCAGCGAGCGCCCGAATCCCGAGGCCAGCGGCATCCGCAGGCCCAGCGGCGGGGGAGCGGCCAGCGCATCGGTCACCGGCCTCGAGTACCGTCCCGAGCACACCGCGCCGAGGACGAAGTCCACCGCGAGCGCCACGACTTCCGGCTGGTGCTCGCGCAGCCCGTGCCCGTCGGAGTGGACCTCGAAGCGGCACGTGGACCGGTTCGCCTTCTTGGCCCGCGCCGCCAGCCGGAAGGAGTCCTCCGGATCGCTGCGCGCGTCGTTCGTCCCGTGCACGATCAGCACCTGCCGCCCCGACAGCTGGTGCACCGGTTCGGGGGAGTCCACCGCCGCTCGGGTCAGGCACGGGGCGAGCGAGACCACCGAGTTGACGGCGTCGTGGCCCGCCGCCCGCAGCGCGGCCAGGCCGCCCGCCCCGTAGCCGGCCAGGCATACGGGCACGTCCCCGTAGCGGCGTACCGCCTCGTCCACCGCCCACCCCGCCTGCTCCTCCCGGGAGGCCCCCCGGGCGTGGACCACGGTGTGCGCGACCAGCCCCTGCCCGCCGCCCGCCCGGGCCAGGGCGCGCCCCAGCGGACGCAGCGGACCGGGGGAGAACCGGGACGCTCCGGGAAGCAGGAGCACCACACCACTGACTGTCGAGTCCGAGCCGATCGCGCCGGCCGCCCGCCCCAGGCGGGCCCCGCGCGCCGGCGGCGCATGCTGTGCCATGGCGGAACAGTCTCAGACGCCGAGGTGTACGACAGCCGTCCGTGCGGTCTCTGTTACATATCGGCGCTCGCGGCCCGGCCCCGCTCTACGCGCGTAGGAGTTAGAGTGCCCAGATGACGAGCGAGACCCCCAACCTGCCGACCCCGGATCAGATCCGCCGCTCCCCGAAGGTGCTGCTGCACGATCACCTCGACGGTGGACTGCGTCCCGGGACCATCATCGAGCTGGCCCGCGACGCCGGCTACACGAGCCTCCCCGAGACCGACGCCGGCAAGCTCGGCATCTGGTTCCGGGAAGCCGCCGACTCCGGCTCCCTCCCGCGCTACCTGGAGACCTTCGCGCACACCTGCGCGGTCATGCAGACGAAGGAGGCCCTCTTCCGGGTCGCCGCCGAGTGCGCCGAGGACCTGGCCGAGGACGGCGTCGTGTACGCCGAGATCCGCTACGCGCCCGAGCAGCACCTGGAAGCCGGCCTAACCCTCGAAGAGGTCGTCGAGGCCGTGAACGACGGCTTCCGCGAGGGCGAGCGGCGCGCGAAGGCCGCCGGCCACCGCATCCGCGTCGGCGCCCTGCTGACCGCGATGCGCCACGCCGCCCGCGCGCTGGAGATCGCGGAGCTGGCCAACCGCTACCGCGACAACGGCGTGGTCGGCTTCGACATCGCCGGCGCCGAGGCCGGGTTCCCCCCCACCCGCCACCTCGACGCCTTCGAGTACCTCAAGCGCGAGAACAACCACTTCACGATCCACGCCGGGGAGGCCTTCGGCCTGCCGTCCATCTGGCAGGCCCTGCAGTGGTGCGGTGCCGACCGGCTGGGCCACGGCGTGAAGATCATCGACGACATCGAGGTCGCCGAGGACGGCACGGTGACCCTGGGCCGCCTGGCCTCCTACGTCCGGGACAAGCGCATCCCCCTGGAGATGTGCCCGACCTCGAACCTGCAGACCGCCGCGGCCGCCTCGTACGCGGAGCACCCGATCGGTCTGCTGCGGAAGCTGCACTTCAGGCTCACGGTCAACACCGACAACCGCCTGATGAGCGGCACCAGCATGAGCCGCGAGTTCGAGCACCTGGTGGACACCTTCGGCTACACCCTGGACGACATGCAGTGGTTCACCGTCAATGCGATGAAGTCCGCGTTCATTCCTTTCGATGAACGACTGGCCATGATCAACGAGGTCATCAAGCCCGGTTATGCGGAGCTGAAGTCGGAGTGGCTGTTCCGGCAGACCGCGTCCACCAGCGGTTCCCTCTCGGCCTAGGCCACGGCCTGACGTACTGAAAGCGTCCGGGAGGAGCAATTCCCGGGCGCTTTCTCGTATTTAAGGATGTTTGCGGGCGAGGGTTCGAAGTGACTAGCTTTCGGAGCCGCTCAATCCCCCGTCGCAAGGACACGTTTTCATGAAGCAGTCAGCTGCCAAGATCCTCGGTACCGCCGCGCTCGGCGCGGCCTTCGCCGCCGTCGCCGCCGGTACTGCCTCGGCCGTCCCGGCCGTCGGCCTCACCGACGCGCTGGGCACCGCCACCGGCGCGCTCCAGGGTGTGACCAGCCAGCAGCAGATGAACTCCCAGGAGGGCGGTCAGCCGAGCGACCCCACCGCCGCGGTCACCGGCCTGCTGGGTCCGATCACCGGAGCCCTGAACAACTGACGCCGTCGCACGTCGAACGCGCCCGCGGCGGTCGCACGCCCCTTCGACAGGGTGTGTGAGCCGCCGTGCGGTGTGTCACGATCGCCACCAACTGCCCGCCGACACCATCGGTATGAGGTCCTTGGTCATGCGCATGAAGGCACGAGCGACCCTGGTCGCACTGGTCCCCGCCCTGCTGCTCGCCGCGGTCGGATGCGGCGGTGCGAACAGCCCCGACAGCGCCCCGCCGGCCCGGGACCCGGACCCCAAGGGCTCCGCGAGCCCCGCTTCCGGCGCGCCCGGCGCCCCCGCCGCGACGCCCGGCGGCACGGCCGCGCCCAGAACCGGGGGCACCCGGGCGGAGCGGTCCGCACTGGAGCAGGGCGACCTGCCCGGCTACCAGATCTCGGCGCAGGGCAAGAACCCCAATGCCCCGGACGGCCAGCCCCAGGCCGACAAGAAGGCGTGCCAGCCGCTGGCCGACATCATGGGCGACAAGCCCGATCCGGCCGCGCGCGAGACCGTCAACCGGGGCGTCGGCTCCCAGAAGCAGGTCGGACTCGCCGTCTCCGCCTCCGTCAGCTCCTACGCCGAGAGCGACGCCAAGGCGCTGATCGCCCGGCTCAAGGCCGCCGTGCCCGCCTGCGGCACGGGTTTCAACGCCACGGTCGACAAGCAGACCGGCAGCTACCGCGAGGTCCGGGCCGCCGACTACCGCACGGCCGGGGACGAAAGCGTCAGCTGGACCACGACCGCGGCCGCCCAGGGCGTCTCCGCGCAGGTGCACCTGGTCGTCGTCCGCGAGGGCGACGTCATCGTGCGGCTGATGGCCCTCAACGTCGCCGCGGCCCAGCAGAAGACGCAGGTGCCGCAGGAGGTCGCGGACAAGCAGCTCGAAAAGGTCCAGCGGGCCGGCTGACCGGGAGCGGGCGCCGGCCGGTCCACCGGCCGGCACCGGCCGCCTACCAGGCGGCGGAGGCGGGCTTCTCGTTCGGCAGGAGCAGCCACAGGGCCAGGTAGATCAGGACCTGCGGGCCGGGCAGCAGGCACGAGACGACGAAGATGAGGCGCATCGTGTTGGCGGACATTCCGAAACGCCGGGCCAGTCCGGCGCAGACGCCGCCGATCCATCGACCGTCACGGGGGCGGACAAGGGCGCTCATGGTGTTCTCCTTCACCGGGATCGCTGTTCCGCCGCCCTGAAGACCAGTGCAGCTCGCGATGACTCAATACTCCCGGGGAACCGCGGAGAGGACCTCGGTCCACGGACCGAGCCCGACCCTGGAGATTCTCGGGGTGGACCCCTGATAAGCGGTGCGTGAGCGCCGCAGCCGGGCGCGCAGCGCCGGTACGACGGCCGCGTGCGCGAGCAGCACGCCGACGGTGTTCAGCAGGACCGAGTCCACGTCGACCACCTGCCCCGGCACGGCGGTCTGGAGCAGCAGGATGCACACCGACACCAGCGCGGCCGCCGCCCCGGTCCGGGCCAGCGAGGACCACGCGGACAGCGCCGACGGCGCGAGCCGCCCGCCGGCGAGCGGCAGCAGCACCCCGAGCGGGGCGAGCAGTGCCAGCCCCTCGCCGATCCGGCGGGCCCCCTCCAGCGGCCCGTAGGCGAGGTCCGCCTTGATCCCCTCCAGCGGGGTGAGGTTCGCGGCCGCGGCCCAGGGCACGTCCAGTGGTCGCAGCGTCAGCCAGCCGACGACCAGGAGGTGGGCGGCCAGCAGGGCGCCGCCCAGGAGCCGGAACCGGAAATGGATGGCGGTGGCGGCGCTGTCGCCGGCCTCATGACGCTGCACACCTGCGAGGACGCGCCGTCCGGTGGCGCCGGTTCCGTTCCGCGCCGGGTGTGGTCGGGAGCACGTTCGGGAACCGCCCGTGCGGAGGCGCGCAGCGCGTGTCGACCGGTCCCGTCAGCCGTCAGCCGTCAGCCGTCAGCCCCCAACCGTTCGCCCGGCACCCGTCGACCGGTCGCCGGTCCGCCTCAGCCGCTCAGCGCTCAGCCCGTCGCGAGAAGGGCGATCAGCAGGACGGCGCCGGCCGCGGCGGGCGCGATGATCTCGTACGACCAGTGCACGCGCACGCCGCCCTGCGCCCCGGCCCGCGCGGCTCCGCGCTCGGCCAGCTCCTGCAGTTCGTCCACGATCTTGTCGGCGGCCGACCGCTGCGGCCCGGCCGCCGTGTCGGCCCGTGCGCCGGCCGGGTCGGACGCACCCCGGCCGGTCAGCCCGCCGCGGCGGCCGAGCCGGCCCTGGCTCGCCTTCTTCCGCTCCCGCAGCGAGACGGGGACCGACCAGAGCTGGTACTTCGACCCCCCGGCCAGCACCTCCGCCGAGTACCCGGCACGCACCGCGTCCACGCTCGCCCAGGGCAGCTCGATGACCCGGAACGGGTTCCGCACGCGCATCCGGTCGTCGTTGGCGAAGACGGCGGGCCGGATCGTGAAGGCCACGATCAGCGGCACCACGCACAGCGCCAGCGCCAGCGCGACCCAGGGGGTCTCGCCGGAGCCGCGCACCGCCGCGTCCCCGCAGAGCCATGCGGTCAGCGCGAGCAGCAGCACCCCGGTGACCACGGCCGTGGAGGAGCGGTAGACCCGGTCGTCGTAGACGGGCTCGTCGGTCGGCTGCTGCTGGCTGCTCATGGGCCCGATTGTGCCCCACGCCGTCCCACCACCACGAGATCGGCGGGGAGAAAGGAGCGGCCGGGGCCGGTGCCGCTTGTGCCACGGTCGGGCGGCCATCGGCGGAGGTGTCGATTCCGCACCGGAACCGGCCGATTTCGGGGGAGGGGGTGACAGGCCGCTACGCGCGTAGATATGCTCATGTGGTGACCATGCCCACCACCCTCACCGCATTCGCCGACGTGACGACGTCCGACAGTGCGCTGCGCCGCTTCCTGCACGGGCTGCCCGGCGTCGACGCAGTCGGACTGGAGTCCCGCGCGGCCGCCCTCGGCACCCGCTCGATCAAGACGACGGCCAAGGCGTACGCCATCGACCTGGCCATCTCGATGATCGACCTGACGACGCTGGAAGGCGCGGACACCCCGGGCAAGGTCCGGGCGCTCTCCGCGAAGGCCGTCAATCCCGATCCGACCGACCGTACGACGCCCATGACCGCCGCGGTCTGCGTCTATCCCGACATGGTGGCCACCGCGAAGGCCGCCCTGAACGGCGCCGACGTCAAGGTGGCCTCCGTCGCGACGGCCTTCCCGGCCGGCCGCGCCGCGCTGCCCGTCAAGCTCGCCGACACCCGTGACGCCGTCGCCGCCGGCGCCGACGAGATCGACATGGTCATCGACCGTGGCGCCTTCCTCGCCGGCCGCTACCTGGACACGTACGAGCTGATCAAGGCCGTCAAGGAGGCATGCGTCCGTCCCGACGGCACCGCGGCCCGCCTCAAGGTCATCTTCGAGACCGGTGAGCTGTCGACGTACGACAACATCCGCCGCGCCTCCTGGATCGGCATGCTCGCGGGCGCCGACTTCATCAAGACCTCGACGGGCAAGGTCGGCGTCAACGCCACCCCGGCGAACACGCTCCTGATGCTCGAAGCCGTCCGCGACTTCAAGGCGCAGACTGGAATCCAGATCGGCGTGAAGCCGGCCGGCGGCATCCGGACCACCAAGGACGCGATCAAGTTCCTGGTCCTGGTCAACGAGACCGTCGGCGAGGACTGGCTGAGCAACCACTGGTTCCGGTTCGGCGCCTCCAGCCTGCTCAACGACCTGCTGATGCAGCGCCAGAAGCTGAGCACCGGCCGTTACTCCGGTCCCGACTACGTGACGGTGGACTGATCACCATGGCATCTGTATTCGAATACGCACCGGCTCCCGAGTCCCGCTCGGTCGTCGACATCGCCCCCTCCTACGGGCTCTTCATCGACGGCGAGTTCACCGACGCCGCCGACGGCCGGGTCTTCAAGACCGTCTCGCCGTCCTCCGAAGAGGTCCTCGCCGAGGTCGCCCAGGCGGGCGCCGCCGATGTCGACCGGGCCGTCGGGGCCGCGCGCAAGGCGTTCGAGAAGTGGTCCGCGCTGCCCGGCTCCGAGCGCGCCAAGTACCTCTTCCGCATCGCGCGGATCATCCAGGAGCGCAGCCGCGAGCTCGCCGTCCTGGAGACGCTGGACAACGGCAAGCCCATCAAGGAGACCCGCGACGCGGACCTCCCGCTGGTCGCCGCGCACTTCTTCTACTACGCGGGCTGGGCGGACAAGCTCGACCACGCCGGCTACGGCCCGAACCCGCGGCCGCTGGGCGTGGCCGGCCAGGTCATCCCGTGGAACTTCCCCCTGCTGATGCTCGCGTGGAAGATTGCCCCGGCGCTCGCCACGGGCAACACGGTCGTCCTGAAGCCCGCCGAGACCACCCCGCTCTCCGCCCTGTTCTTCGCGGACATCTGCCGGCAGGCCGGTCTGCCCAGGGGCGTCGTCAACATCCTCCCCGGTTACGGCGACGCGGGCGCGGCCCTGGTCGAGCACCCGGACGTCAACAAGGTCGCCTTCACCGGCTCGACCGCCGTGGGCAAGAAGATCGCCCGCCACGTCGCCGGCACCGACAAGAAGGTCACCCTGGAGCTGGGCGGCAAGGGCGCCAACATCGTCTTCGACGACGCGCCCATCGACCAGGCCGTCGAGGGCATCGTCACCGGCATCTTCTTCAACCAGGGCCAGGTCTGCTGCGCGGGCTCGCGCCTGCTGGTTCAGGAGTCGATCCACGACGAGCTGCTGGACTCCCTCAAGCGCCGCCTCTCCACGCTGCGCCTGGGCGACCCGCTCGACAAGAACACCGACATCGGCGCGATCAACTCCGCCGAGCAGCTCGCCCGGATCACCGCGCTCGCCGACACCGGCGAGGCGGAGGGCGCCGAGCGCTGGTCCCCGGCGTGCGAGCTGCCGTCGGCCGGCTACTGGTTCGCCCCGACGCTCTTCACCAACGTCACCCAGGCGCACACCGTCGCCCGCGACGAGATCTTCGGCCCGGTGCTGTCCGTGCTGACCTTCCGCACGCCCGACGAGGCCGTCGCCAAGGCCAACAACAGCCAGTACGGCCTGTCCGCGGGCATCTGGACGGAGAAGGGCTCGCGCATCCTCGCGGTCGCGGGCAAGCTCCGTGCGGGTGTCGTCTGGGCCAACACGTTCAACAAGTTCGACCCGACCTCGCCCTTCGGCGGCTACAAGGAGTCGGGGTTCGGCCGCGAGGGCGGCCGCCACGGCCTGGAGGCTTACCTCGATGTCTGATGTGTCGGCGGCGACGTCCCGCCTGAACGTCTTCAAGACCTACAAGCTGTACGTCGGGGGCAAGTTCCCCCGCTCCGAGAGCGGCCGGGTGTACGAGGTGACTGACTCGAAGGGCAACTGGCTGGCCAACGCCCCGCTGTCCTCCCGCAAGGACGCCCGGGACGCCGTGGTCGCGGCCCGCAAGGCCTTCGCAGGCTGGTCCGGCGCCACCGCCTACAACCGCGGGCAGGTCCTCTACCGCATCGCCGAGATGCTGGAGGGCCGCCGCGGGCAGTTCGTCCGCGAGGTCGCCGACGCGGAGGGGCTGTCCAAGTCCAAGGCGGCGGCCGTCGTGGACGCCGCCATCGACCGCTGGGTCTGGTATGCGGGCTGGACCGACAAGATCGGCCAGGTCGTCGGTGGGGCCAACCCCGTCGCGGGCCCGTTCTTCAACCTCTCCACCCCCGAGCCGACCGGCGTCGTCACGGTCGTGGCACCCCAGGACTCGTCCTTCCTGGGCCTGGTCTCGGTGATCGCCCCGGTGATCGCGACGGGCAACACCGCCGTCGTGATCGCCTCGGAGGAGTCCCCGCTGCCCGCCCTCTCCCTCGGCGAGGTGCTGGCCACCTCCGACCTGCCCGGCGGCGTGGTCAACATCCTGTCCGGCAAGGCCGCCGAGATGGGTCCGCACCTGGCCGCCCACCAGGACGTCAACGCGATCGACCTGGCCGGCGCCGACGCGGCGCTGGCCAAGGAGCTGGAGATCGCCGCCGCGGACAACCTCAAGCGCGTCCTGCGTCCACAGCCTGTGGACGACTGGGCCGCGGATCCGGGCACGCACCGCATGACGGCGTTCCTGGAGACCAAGACGGTCTGGCACCCCACGGGTTCGCTGGGCTCGGGCGGGTCCTCGTACTAGAAGACCCCCCGCCGCGACCGGCCCCGGCAGCTTCCCCCGAGCTGCCGGGGCCTTCCCGTGCCCCTACTGCGGGAGGACCGGCCCGAGCAGCGAGGACACGGCCGCGGTGGGCAGCTCGCCGACCGAGGGCCCCTGCGTGAGCACGCCGGTGACCCTGCCGGTGCCGACCGCCGGGAAGTCCGCGACCTTGGTGGCGACGCCGTTGTCCAGCGGGTCCACGCCCGTGTGAGCGAGCGGGTTCACCTTGAGGTTGGCGAGGGGGTCGGTGACCCCGGCCAGCGCCGCCGGTACGTCGAGCTCGCCGGCCTGGGCACCGCCCGCGGCCATCGCGAGCGCGGCGCCCGCCATCGAGAGGGTCAGCCCTGCGGTGCGCAGGGTGCTGGTGTGCGGAGCTGCGTGACGTGCCATGGTTCCCGCCTGTGGTCGTAGTCGCGTGCGCACGCAGCGTAATCGAGGTGTGATCCTGGATACCAACCGGCCACCGGAGGGGTCCCCTGCAGGGATGAATGGTTCAGACTGGTGTCCCGTGAGCTCTTCCCCCCTGCCGACGCGCGTCGTGCTGCTGACCGGACCTTCGGGTTCCGGCAAGTCCTCGCTGGCGGCCCGCTCGGGCCTGCCCGTCCTGCGCCTGGACGACTTCTACAAGGAGGCGGACGACCCGACCCTCCCGCTGGTCCAGGGCAGCGCGGACATCGACTGGGACTCCCCGCTGTCCTGGGACGCGGACACGGCCGTCGCGGCGATCGAACAGCTGTGCGCGACGGGCCGTACACAGGTCCCCGTCTACGACATCGCGACGTCCTCCCGGGTCGGGACGGAAGCGCTGGACATCGCCCGGCCGCCGCTGTTCATCGCGGAGGGCATCTTCGCGGCCGACATCGTCGCCCGCTGCCGGGAGCTCGGGCTGCTCGCCGACGCGATCTGCCTGCGCGGGCGGCCCTCGACGACGTTCCGGCGGCGACTGGTGCGGGACCTGCGCGAAGGGCGCAAGTCCGTGCTCTTCCTGCTGCGCCGGGGCTACCGGCTGATGCGGGCCGAGCGGGGCATCGTGGCCCGGCACACCGCGCTCGGCGCCCACGCCTGCGGCCGCGACGAGGCCCTCGGCCGCCTGGCCGCCGCCGGGGCCGGCCAGAACCGCCCCGCCCCCGCCGCGGCGTAGCCCGAAACGCCCCGAACCCGCGGACGCGAAAGGGGGCGGGATCAGTCGGACCCCCGGCCGACTGATCCCGCCCCGTTCTCCCCCCCGTACGGCCACCGCCCCACCCCCGCGGGACGGCCCCCCGGCCGGTGGTCCGTCAGGCGACGAGCTCCTCGAAGGACTCCGCCTCATCGGCGCCGAAGCGCAGGCCCTCGTCCTCCCGCAGCCGCCGCAGCGACCGCCAGATGCTCGACTTCACCGTGCCCACGCTGATCCCGAGGATCTCCGCGATCTCCGGGTCGGTACGGCCCTCGTAGTACCGCAGGACCAGCATCGTGCGCTGCGGCTCCGGGATCCGGGACAGCGCCTGCCACAGCACCGCGCGCAGCTCCGTACCCCGCATCGCGTCCGTGTCCGAGGCCGTCTCCGGCAGTTCCTCCGTCGGGTACTCGTTCAGCTTGCGCCGGCGCCACGCACTGATGTGCAGGTTCGTCATCGTGCGGCGCAGGTACCCGCCGAGTGCCGCCTTGTCGGTGATCCGGTCCCAGGCGCGGTAGGTGGAGAACAGCGCGCTCTGCAGCAGGTCCTCCGCCTCGTGGCGGTCGCCGGTGAGGTGGAAGGCCGTCGCGTACAGGGCGGCCCGGCGCTCCTGGACGTAGGCGGTGAACTCCGCCTCGGACGCCGAGGACGGGGTGCGCTGTGCGGGAACCGCCTGGTACTGCTGCGCGTCAATGGCTACGACGTGTGCCGGCCGGGGCCGGGCTACCGCGACGTTACGGACACCCGCCCGGCGGTTCACATCGTGCAGCCGCGTGACAACCGCGCTGGTGGTGGTGCTGTGCAGCGTGTTCATCTCGCGCCCCCCGTCGTGGAGTCTTCCGTCCGTTGCCGTGCTCCGGCTTGTTGGTAGAAGCCTGCCCGGCCGACTTAACCGCGGTGTCCGCCGACTGTCACAGGCCTGTCACAGGGGCCTCCGCCGCGGCCCGCCGCGATCGGGTCTCCCCGCCGGTCGAACTCCCGAGGGCCGATGGGACAGAATGAGCCCGTGCCCTTCCTGTTGCTGATCGAGGACGACGACGCCATCCGCACGGCCCTCGAACTCTCCCTGTCCCGCCAAGGCCACCGCGTGGCCACCGCGGCGACGGGCGAGGACGGCCTGAAACTGCTGCGCGAGCAGCGGCCGGATCTGATCGTGCTGGACGTGATGCTGCCCGGGATCGACGGCTTCGAGGTGTGCCGGCGGATCCGCCGCACCGACCAGCTGCCGATCATCCTGCTCACCGCGCGCAGCGACGACATCGATGTCGTCGTCGGCCTGGAATCCGGTGCCGACGACTACGTCGTCAAGCCCGTCCAGGGGCGGGTCCTCGACGCCCGCATCCGCGCCGTGCTGCGCCGCGGCGAGCGCGAGTCCAGCGACTCGGCGAGCTTCGGCTCCCTCGTCATCGACCGGGCCGCCATGACGGTGACGAAGAACGGCGAGGACCTCCAACTCACCCCGACCGAGCTGCGGCTGCTGCTGGAGCTGAGCCGCCGTCCCGGACAGGCCCTCTCCCGCCAGCAGTTGCTCCGCCTGGTCTGGGAGCACGACTACCTCGGCGACTCGCGGCTCGTGGACGCCTGCGTGCAGCGGCTGCGCGCCAAGGTCGAGGACGTGCCCTCCTCGCCGACCCTGATCCGCACCGTCCGCGGCGTCGGCTACCGCCTGGACTCCCCGCAGTGATCCCGGCGCTGCTCGCGGGCCGGCGCTGGACCAGCCTGCGGCTGCGGCTGCTCGTCGTGTTCGCGCTGGTCGCGCTGACGGCCGCGGTCTCGGCCTCCGGGATCGCGTACTGGCTCAACCGGGAGGCGGTCCTCACCCGTACCCAGGACGCGGCCCTCGGCGACTTCCGGCAGGAGATGCAGAACCGGGCCGCGGCGCTGCCCGCCGAGCCGACCCCGCAGGAGATCCAGCGCACCGCCGAACTGATGGCGGGCAGCAGCCCCGGCTACAGCGTGCTGCTGGTGCAGCAGACCCGGGGCGGCCAGCAGGTGTCGGGGGCGGCGGGGCCGGACGCCTTCGGGCTGGACGACGTACCGAAGTCCTTGCGGGACGCGGTCGACGACCGGCAGAAGACGACGGCGGCGAACGACGCCGAGTACCACATGTACTGGCAGCGGACGAAGCCCGGCGGCAACCCCTACCTGGTCGGCGGGACGCGCATCGTCGGCGGCGGGCTCACCGGCTACATGTACAAGTCGCTCGCGCAGGAGCGGGACGACCTCAATGCCCTGGCCTGGTCGCTGACGATCGCCACCGGCCTGGCGCTGCTGGGGTCCGCGCTGCTCGCCCAGGCCGCGGCCCGTACGGTGCTGAAGCCGGTGCAGCGGCTGGGCGACGCGGCGCGGCGGCTCGGCGAGGGCGAGCTGGACACCCGGCTCGACGTGTCGGGGACCGACGAACTGGCCGACCTCTCGCACACCTTCAACAAGACGGCCGAGGCGCTGGAGAAGAAGGTCGCCGACATGAGCGCGCGGGAGGAGTCGAGCCGGCGCTTCGTCGCGGACATGTCGCACGAACTGCGCACGCCGCTGACGGCGTTGACGGCCGTCGCCGAGGTGCTCGAGGAGGAGGTCGACGACCTCGACCCGATGATCGCACCGGCCGTGGCACTGGTCGTCAGCGAGACGCGGCGCCTCAACGACCTGGTGGAGAACCTGATGGAGGTCACCCGCTTCGACGCGGGAACGGCCCGCCTGGTGCTGGACGACGTGGACGTGGCCGACCAGGTCACGGCGTGCATCGACGCGCGCGCCTGGCTGGACGCCGTCGAGCTCGACGCCGAGCGGGGCATCGTGGCGCGGCTCGACCCGCGCCGCCTCGACGTCATCCTGGCCAACCTGATCGGCAACGCGCTCAAGCACGGCGGCTCGCCGGTGCGGGTGAAGGTGGTCGTCGAGGGCGAGTGGCTGGTGATCGCGGTGCAGGACAACGGTCCCGGCATCCCGCAGGACGTCCTGCCGCACGTCTTCGACCGGTTCTACAAGGCGAGCGCGTCGCGGCCGAAGTCGGACGGGAGCGGGCTCGGCCTGTCCATCGCCGTGGAGAACGCGCACATCCACGGCGGCGACATCACCGCGGCCAACGGGCCGGGGGGCGGCGCGCTGTTCACGCTGCGGCTGCCGGTGGACGTGGGGAGGGTGATCGCGGGTGGGCAGGACGCGTAGGGCTCTGCCGGCGGTGTCGGCGCTCCTGGCGCTGCTGGCCGTCACGGGCTGCGGGATCAGGGCGACGACCGTGCCGGTCGACGTGGGCCCGGCGCCCTCGCGGGTGTCGTGCGACACCCCGGCGCAGCCGGGCGGGCAGGGCGGTGTGCAGGGCTTCCGGGCCACGGTCGAACTGGTCTGCGGCTCGGAGTTGGTGGGCGTGGAACGGGTGGTGCCGGTGCCGGAGAAGCGGCCGCTGCGGGACCCCGTCGCCCTGGTCGTGCAGGCCCTGCTGGAGGCGCTGGAGAAGACGCCGTCGGGTGAGGAGCGGGACGCCGGGTTCTCCACCGGCGTGCCGGCGGGGCTCACGGCGGGGGCGCCGCGGCCGGGCGATCCGCCGGGGACGGTGCGGCTGAGCCGCAAACCGGAGGACCTGCCGCCGGTGGCCCTGTCGCAGATCGTGTGCACGCTGGCGGGCAGCGAGGCGGTGTCGGCGGGACCGGGACCGGTGGTACTGGGCGGGCCGGACGCGGATCCGCCGCGGGCGTGGGAGTGCACGGACGCGGTCCGCTCCCGGCCGGAGTCCGTGCCGACGCTGGGCGAACTGGTCCGCCCGACCCCTTCCTGAGGCGCCCACCCGTCTGCCGCGCCGCTGCCGGGGCTCCGCCGCGGACCCGCGCCTCAAGCGCCGGCGGGGCTCGATGTGCCCTGCGCCGCCCAGACCCACCGGCGATTGAGGTGCGGGCGCGGAGCGTCGTGTGGGGGCTTGGCGAAAGTCCCGCGTTCGGAAACGGCGAACGGCCCCCCGGGCCGGAGCTCGGGGGGCCGAACGGGACGATCAGGGGGCTACGGCCGCCCGCCGGACCGACCGACGTCGGTCCGGCGCGGGGGCTCAGATGCCCGCAGCCACCGACAGGTCCTTCTTGATCGCGTCCAGGACCTCGCGGCCCCGCGCACGGGCCGCCCCGAGCTCCGCGGGCTCGGACACCGGGACCACGACCTCCAGGTAGCACTTCAGCTTCGGCTCGGTGCCCGACGGCCGCACGATCACGCGTGCCTTGTACGCCCCGTCGAGGTAGTACCGCAGGCCGTCCGTCGGCGGCAGCGAATCCGTGCCCCGCGTCAGGTCCTCCGCCGAGACGACCCGCAGCCCCGCCAGGGACGTCGGCGGCTCCGCCCGGAGTGCGGCCATCGCCGAGGCGATGACCGACAGGTCCGAGACGCGCACCGACAGCTGGTCCGTGGCGTGCACGCCGTGGGCGACGGCCAGGTCGTCCAGCAGGTCGGTCAGGCTGCGGCCCTGCTCCTTGAGCTCGGAGGCCAGCTCGGCCACGAGCAGCGCGGCGGTGACGCCGTCCTTGTCGCGGACGCCCTCCGGGTCCACGCAGTAGCCCAGCGCCTCCTCGTAGCCGTAGCGCAGCCCCTCCACGCGGGCGATCCACTTGAAGCCCGTCAGGGTCTCCTCGTAGCCCACGCCCGCCGCCTCGGCGATCCGGCCCAGGAGGCTGGAGGAGACGATGGACTCGGCGAAGACGCCCCGCGCGCCCTTGCCGACCAGGTGCGCCGCGAGCAGTGCGCCGACCTCGTCACCGCGCAGCATCCGCCAGCCGCCGCCGTCCGGGACGGCCACCGCGCAGCGGTCCGCGTCCGGGTCGTTGGCGATGACGATGTCCGGGCGGACCTCGGCGGCCTTCGCGAAGGCCAGGTCCATCGCGCCCGGCTCCTCCGGGTTGGGGAACGCCACGGTCGGGAAGGCCGGGTCCGGCTCGGCCTGCTCGGCGACGAGCACCGGCTCGGGGAAGCCGTGCCGGGCGAAGGCCGCCATGACGACGTCCTTGCCGACGCCGTGCATGGCCGTGTAGACCGTGCGCACGCCGCGGGCCGAACCGGGGCTCAGGACCGCGTCCGTACGCGTCAGGTAGGCCTCCAGGACCTCCTCGTCCAGCTGCAGCCAGCCGTCCTCGGGGCGGGGCACGGAATCGAGCGTCCCGACGCGGGCGATCTCCGCCGCGATCTCGGCGTCCGCGGGGGAGACGATCTGCGAGCCGTCGCCGAGGTAGACCTTGTAGCCGTTGTCCCGCGGCGGGTTGTGGCTCGCGGTCACCTCGACACCGGCGACGGCCCCCAGGTGCCTTATGGCGTACGCGAGGACCGGCGTCGGCAGCGGGCGGGGCAGAACGGCCGCGCGCAGCCCGGCGCCGGTCATCACGGCGGCGGTGTCACGGGCGAAGTCCGCCGACTTGTAGCGCGCGTCGTAGCCGACGACGACCAGGCCGCCGTCGTGGCCCCGGGCCTTCAGGTAGGCCGCGAGGCCCGCCGCGGCTCGGATGACCACCGAGCGGTTCATCCGCATCGGACCCGCGCCGATCTCGCCGCGCAGGCCGGCCGTGCCGAACTGCAGCGTGCCGGAGAACCGGTCCGCGAGTTCCGCCGTGTCGCCCGCCTCGATGAGCCGGGCGAGCTCGGCCGCCGTCTCCGGGTCCGGGTCCTGCGCCAGCCAGGTCTGCGCCCGGGTGATCAGGTCGCCTTGTTCCTGCACTACTTCCGCCTTGTCTCTCGTACGGTGCCCGTGCCTGTGTCGTCTCAGATGCGGGCGAGGACCTGCGTCAGGAGCTTGCCCATGCGCGCGGCCGAGTCGCGGCCGGCCTGCAGCACCTCTTCGTGGTTCAGGGGCTCGCCGGAGATGCCCGCCGCCAGGTTGGTGACCAGGGAGATGCCCAGCACCTCGGCGCCCGCCTCGCGGGCGGCGATGGCCTCCAGCACGGTGGACATGCCGACCAGGTCGGCGCCCATGACGCGGATCATGTTGATCTCGGCCGGGGTCTCGTAGTGCGGGCCGGGGAACTGCACGTAGACGCCCTCTTCGAGGGTCTCGTCGATCTCCTTGCACATCGCGCGCAGGCGCGGCGAGTACAGGTCGGTGAGGTCCACGAAGTTCGCGCCGACGATCGGCGAGGTGGCCGTCAGGTTGAGGTGGTCGCTGATCAGGACGGGCTGGCCGGGCTTCATGCCCTCGCGCAGGCCCCCGCAGCCGTTGGTGAGGACGACGGTCTTGCAGCCGGCGGCGACGGCGGTGCGCACGCCGTGGGCGACGGCGGCGACGCCGCGGCCCTCGTAGTAGTGGGTCCGGCCGAGGAAGAGCAGCGCGCGCTTGTCGCCGATCTTGTACGAGCGGATCTTGCCGCCGTGGCCCTCGACGGCGGGCGGCGGGAAGCCGGGCAGCTCGGTGACCGGGAACTCGGCCTCGGGGGCGCCGAGCGCCTCTGCGGCGGGGGCCCAGCCGGAGCCCATGACGAGGGCGACATCGTGGGTCTCCGCGCCGGTCAGCTCGCGGAGGCGGGCGGCTGCGGCGTCGGCGGCGGCGAAGGGGTCGGTAACAGATGCGTTCACGCGGAAGAGCGTAACCGCTCCTTGCCTACGCGCGTAGATGGCACAGCTCACGGTGTTCGGATCGTTGCCTTGTCGTTTCCACCGAATCGTCCCGGGGCGGGCGTGCCGGGCGTGGCGCGGCGTGCGGGGCGGGCGTGGAGCGGCGTGCGGGGCGGTGCGCCGCGGGCATCGCCGGGTGCCGCGGCCGGACGGGCCGGGCGGGTCCCCTCAGCAGGGGCGCTTGCGCAGTTCCATCACGTAGTCGTGCGGCGCGCCCGCGCTCTCGGCCGCGTCGGCGATCTCGCCCAGGTAGCGCGCCGAGGGCAGGCCGCCCTCGTAGCCGTTCAGGACGTACATCCAGGCCGCCTCCTCACCGTCCAGCGTGTGCACGCGCACCCGCATCCGGCGGTAGATGTCGAGCCCGACGCCCTCCCAGCGGTCCATCGAGTCCTCGTCGAGCGGCGCGATGTCGTACAGGGCGACGAAGACCTGGTGGCGCGGGGCCTCGACGACCGTCGCCAGCGCGCCCTCCCAGCCCATCTGCTCGCCGCCGAAGGTCAGCCGCCAGTCGTTGAGCCAGCCCGTGCCGCGCAGCGGCGAATGGGGTGCGCGGCGCGTCATCAGCCGCGGGTCGAGGTTGCCGGCGTACGCGGCGTAGAGCGACATGTGGTCGAGGGTACGGGAGGGGCGGTGCCGACGGCGCTCCCGGCCGCACCCGGTGCCGTCGTCCCGGATGGCGGGACCGGGCGCGAAGCACCTTTAAGCGTGCGGGACAATGGGGCACGGAATGCATCCCCCGGGGAGACCCCCCGGAACACCGGCCGGGGCGGCAGCCGGCCGGGAAGACGTGAGGCGGACTTTTCGTGACCCGGATCGTGATCATCGGTGGCGGACCCGGCGGGTATGAGGCGGCCCTGGTGGGGGCCCAGCTCGGCGCGGAGGTGACCGTCGTGGACTGCGACGGCCTCGGCGGGGCCTCGGTCCTGACCGACTGCGTACCCTCCAAGACCCTCATCGCGACCGCAGAGGTCATGACGACCTTCGACTCGTCGTACGAGGAGCTCGGGATCGTCGTCGCGGACGACACCCCGCACATCGAGCAGGCCGCGCGCGTCGTCGGCGTGGACCTCGGCAAGGTCAACCGGCGCGTCAAGCGCCTCGCCCTCGCCCAGTCGCACGACATCACCGCCTCCGTCACCCGCGCCGGCGCCCGCGTCGTACGGGGCCGCGCCAAGCTCGGTGGCCCGCAGGGCATCGACGGCACCCGCGACGTCATCGTCACGGCCGCCGACGGCACCGAGACCATCCTGACCGCCGAGGCCGTGCTGATCGCCACCGGCGGCACCCCGCGCGAGATCCCGGACGCGCAGCCCGACGGCGAGCGCATCCTGAACTGGACGCAGGTCTACGACCTGGACGAGCTCCCCGAGGAGCTCATCGTGGTCGGCTCCGGCGTGACCGGAGCCGAGTTCGCCGGCGCGTACCAGGCCCTCGGCTCCCGGGTCACGCTGGTCTCCTCCCGCGACCGCGTGCTGCCGGGCGAGGACCCCGACGCGGCCGCGGTCCTCGAGGACGTGTTCCGGCGCCGCGGCATGAACGTCATCGGCCGCTCGCGCGCCGAGTCCGCCAAGCGCGTCGGCGACCGGGTCGAGGTCACCCTGTCGGACGGCCGGGTGCTGACCGGCACGCACTGCCTGATGGCGGTCGGCGCGATCCCGAACACCAAGGACATGAACCTGGAGGAGTCCGGGGTCCGCCTCAAGGACTCCGGGCACATCTGGACCGACAAGGTCTCGCGTACGTCCGCGCCGGGCGTGTACGCGGCGGGCGACGTCACCGGTGTCTTCGCGCTGGCCTCCGTCGCGGCCATGCAGGGCCGCATCGCGATGTACCACTTCCTCGGTGACGCGGTGGCCCCGCTGGACCTCAAGACGGTGTCCTCGAACGTGTTCACCGACCCCGAGATCGCCACCGTCGGCTACACGCAGGCCGATGTGGACGCCGGCAAGATCGACGCCCGTGTCGTGAAGCTGCCGCTGCTGCGCAACCCGCGCGCCAAGATGCAGGGCATCCGGGACGGCTTCGTGAAGATGTTCTGCCGTCCGGGCACCGGGATCGTGGTCGGCGGCGTGGTCGTCTCCCCGCGCGCGAGCGAGCTGATCCACCCCATCTCGATCGCGGTCGACAACAACCTGACGGTCGAGCAGATCGCAAACGCGTTCACGGTGTACCCCTCCCTGTCGGGTTCGATCGCCGAGGTGGCCCGCCAGCTGCACACCCGGAAGGCCTCCGGCGAGGCCTGAGCCGGCCCAACCGCCCCGGCCCGCACCAGGGTTGGGGCGGTCCCTCGGCGCGTGACGCACGGTTCACCGGGACCTCGGGCCGCGTATACCACTTGTCACCCCGCCATATGGACAACTTCGGTATTCCGGCGCAAGGAGCTGAAAGCAGACGGTCGTTGGGGTTACTGTCAGTTTCGTGTTCGCTGCAGAACGTCGCCAACTGATCCTCGAAATGGTGCGGGCCAACGGAGCGGTATCGCTCCGGGAGCTCGCCCGCGTCGTCCAGACCTCCGAAGTGACCGTACGGCGGGACGTGCGGGCACTGGAGGCAGAAGGACTCCTCGACCGCCGGCACGGCGGTGCGGTGCTGCCGGGCGGGTTCACCCGTGAATCCGGCTTCCCGCAAAAGTCCCATCTCGCGACGGCGGAGAAGACCGCCATCGCCGATGTCGCGGCCTCCCTCGTCGAAGAGGGCGAGGCCGTCGTCGTCGGCGCGGGCACCACGACCCAGGAGCTGGCCCGCCGGCTCGCCCGGGTGCCCGGCCTGACCGTCGTCACGAACTCGCTGCTGGTCGCCCAGGCGCTGGCCCATGCCAACCGGGTGGAGGTGGTGATGACCGGCGGCACCCTGCGCGGCTCCAACTACGCGCTGGTCGGCAGCGGGGCGGAGCAGTCCCTCCAGGGGCTGCGGGTCTCCCGCGCCTTCCTGTCGGGCAGCGGTCTGACCGCCGAGCGCGGCCTGTCCACGTCCAACATGCTGAGCGCGAGCGTGGACCGGGCGCTGGTCCAGGCGGCGGCGGAGGTGGTGGTCCTGGCGGACCACACGAAGCTCGGCACGGACACCATGTTCCAGACGGTGCCGACGGACGTGATGACCCGCCTGGTCACGGACGAGCCCCCGCCGCACGACGACCGCGCCGCGACGGAGCTCCAGGCTTTGGCGGACCAGGGCGTCCAGATCACGGTGGCCGGCGGCCCGTCCACGGCCTCCGGCGGCCCCCTGGACGGCATGGGCACCCGCCGCCCCCGCCGCGACTCCCCCCTCCCGGTCCAACGCCGGGGCGGCCCCACCCCCCAACTCCGCAGCGCGTCCCCGCTCTCGGACCCGGGCGAACGGGAACGGGCGAGGGTGGCGGACATGCGGCGGCGGTAGGCCGGCCGCCGCGGGCCTCGCCGAGCGTGCAGCGGCGGGTGGCGAGCCATCAGAACGTTCCGGTACGCATAAACGACTGGGACTCCTCCCGGCCTGTCGGGAGGAGTCCCAGTCTTGTGGAACACGCCACCACACGTGTTGTGGTTAGTCGGTCAGGAGTTCATCCAGTTTGTCTACCGATTTGGGGGTGCCCAGCTCGTCGGCGGCAGCGATAAGTCGCGCGTAATAGTCTCTGGTGATGGGTAGAATGTCCTCATATATCCATGAGCACATAGTGTCGAAAGCCATCTCCTCCTCGCCCGCTGCCATCAAATGGCGAACGTCGGCAATCACGGCTTCCGACGTCAAGGGCGAGTCATCTAGCAATTGCAGGACTAGCGATTGGATGTGCTCGTACCGTCTCAATTTAGATCTCCTGGAGGGAAACCGGTGAGGATCCTATCGAGGAGTGGCTGGAACCGAACCTCGATCGTGATTCCTCGATGTGTGCCGATAATCGCCTTCACGGCCGGTTCCCCCTTACGGGTCTTACCAGTTCGTTCGGCATGTACAGCTGATCCCTGTTTCCAGTGGTAAGTGCTGTCTGGGCTCGTCGCCACGTCCACGATGGCATCAAAGATGTCGTCGTCGGTCCATCCGTCGGGAAACGAGTCAGCCCCCTGTGCTCCAGGGTACTTGTGGCGCGCGATGATGTGGGTCCGGTCTTCCTGGGCGATCAGGTCGCGACCTGGCCCGCCCCGCTCTTCGTCAGAGGGTGATGCCGCCTTTCCGTCACCGCCGCCGCCTTCTCCGCCGCCGCCCTTGGCGACCGTTTTGTTCGGACTATCGGCCTTCTTGGTCTCCGATGACTTCGATGCCTTTCCGTTACTGTCAGCTTTCTTGGCCTTCGTCGCCGATTCCTTGCCCTGTCTAGCCGCTGTCGCTTTGGCCTCGTCGGCCTTCTTGGCGGCTGCTGCTGCCGCTTCCTGGGCCGCCCTGCGCTTCGCGGCGGCTTCCTCTAGCAGCTTTCTTGCACGTTCGGCGGCTTCCTCAACCTGGCGTTTCCACTCGGCGAGGTCCTCGGCGTACTTGGCCATCGCCTGGTTGTAGTTCTCGACCCGCCGAAGGATGTCGCGGGCGAGAGCGAGTTTGTGAGACCAGCTGTTGAAGGCTTCCCATGCCCTGTCCAGCGCCTTGATGATGCGTTTGGCGCGGCCCGCGAACGGCAGCGCTGCATCGAGGGCGAGGCCGGCGCACGCGCCCCACGAGCCGCTCAAGCAGTCACGGATGTCGTTGTAACCCGAGGCGTCCTTCAGAATGCCCAGCGCAATCTCAAGCGCGATATCCAGGGCGCTCTTTCCCTGGATCATGTTGGCCCAGGCCGCCTCTGCGTCCGTGAAGTCCTTGATTGGCATGATGGGCGGTGCGATGGACAGGCCGGTCGCGTCGCTGAACGTCACCGGCGAGTTGTTCGCGTAAACGTAGGGGTTCTGCTGCTTGGGCTCGCTGTAGTCGACGATGGGATCGACCGAGAGGAATCGCCCGGTAGCCGGGTCGTATTCACGAGCGCCCAGATGGACCGTTCCCGTGATCTCGTCGATCTCTCCCCCGACGAACCCCTTCTTGCCCGGCCAGACAGACGGAGCCGCACCCCGGACCTCACCGTACGGGGTGAACTTGCGGCGGGTGATCGCAGATGTCTTGGTGTCGACCGCCGTGGTTGCCGTCCCATTCTGGTCGCCCATCAGGTACGACGTGGAGGTGATGCCGTCCTTGACGGTCTTGACCATCGTCGGGCCGGCCGGGTGAGCGTAGTAGCGCGTGCCCTCCAGCTTGCCCGCCGCGGTCAGCTTGACCTCGGTGCCCGGCAGGTAGAGCGTGGTGCCGGTCTTGTCGCGCTTGATGAGGCGGTTGCCGCCCGCGTCGTAGACGAAGGACGTTGAGTCGGTCCCCTTGGTGACCTTCTCCAGCTGCCCCGTGCTGTTCCAGTCCAGAGTCTGTGTGTCGCCCTGAATGGTCCGGGTCTTGGTGTTGCCCGCCGAGTCATACGTGTACGACTCGGTCCGGGAGCCGCCCGGACCAGTCGTGTCAACTTTCTTCAGGCCGTTGGCGGCGGCCTGCCCCGGCGTGCCGTAGGTGTAGGTGCGGGTGACGTCCTTGGTGAGATCACCGGTCGGGGAGTGCTGGACGTCCTTCGTGCGATTGCCCGCCGCGTCGAAGCTGTACGAGCTCCAATACGGGTTCGGGCCGCCGACCTGAGGCTTGGAACCGGGACCGGACGCGTTCGGCTGGGCCGCGCAGTCGTCCGTCGCCGTCCAGGCCTCGTTCATCCGGCGCAGGTAGTCGTACGCGAAGCACTGCACGTCGGCAGTGGTGGACGTCCCCTCCTTGTCGGTGATCTTGAGGATGTTGCCGACGTCGTCGTACTTGAACGTCGTGTCGTTGTTCGCGCTCGGCGACTTCTCCTGGCTGTTGACGGTCCGCGTGAAGCGGCGCGTCTGCTCGTCATAGAAGTTTCGTCGTGTACACCTGCGACAGGGCGGGACCCGTGTAGGTGCGCAGCACATCACCCATCGGCGAGTAGTCGACCTTGTCCACGAACGTCTTGCCCTCGATGCTCATCATCGTGGGCAGTTCGAAGTGGTTGTACTGCATCTCGGTGAGTTCAATGGGAAGGCCGGCCACGGCCGGCTGCTCCGTCCACGCGGTCAGACCGGTGTTCTCGTGGTAGCCGGTGGTGTACTCGTACGTGCCGGCAAGCGCACCCTCGGAGGACGGGATGGTGATCCTCGTGCCCGTCGGGCGGTATTCGGTGTCGTAACCCGTGACCTCTTGGGTATACACCTTGCCGTCCACGTACCGGGTCGACGCCACCGGAAGACCTACGGCGCCCGGCAGGGTGTCATAGGTGGTCGAGGTGAGCGTGCAGCGCGATGGTCCGGCCGTCGAGATGTACACCTTGCTGGGCAAGCCCGACGGCGGCTTCGCGGACGCCAAGCGGTCCTGGAGGCGCCTGCCGGGCGACTGGGACTTCGCCAGGAGCAAGCTCACCGCCGGTGACTACAACGGTGACGGCCGCGCCGACGCCGCCATCATGTTCAAGTACGACAACAACCGCACGGCCCTGTTCACCCTGACCGGCAAGTCGGATGGCGGTCTCAGCGACGACGTTCGCAGCTGGGACTCGCTGGAGGGGACCTGGAGCTGGGACATGGGCGGGATGCCGGTGTCCGGCGACTACTACAAGGACGGTCGCGACGACCTCGCGATCATGTATAACCACGGCGACGGACCCAGTGCGGCCTGGACCTTCAAGGCCGGCGCCGACGGCGGGTTCCAGCCGCCCTGGAAGAGCTGGGAGGCGCCGCCGGGCACCTGGTAACCGCCGCCCCCGCTCATGACACGGCCCCCAGGACCCGTTCGGGTCCTGGGGGCCGGTCGTGTTCCGGGTGGGGTCAGTCCTTGATCTCGCAGATCGTGGCGCCCGAGGTGAGGGACGCGCCGACCTCGGCGGTCAGGCCGACGATCGTGCCCGCGCGGTGGGCGTTGAGGGGCTGCTCCATCTTCATGGCCTCGAGTACGACGATCAGCTCGCCCTCCTCGACCCGCTGGCCCTCCTCGACCGCGACCTTGACGATCGTGCCCTGCATCGGGGAGGCGAGGGTGTCACCGGAGGCGGCGGGGCCGGACTTCTTGGCCGCGCGGCGCTTCGGCTTGGCGCCGCCCGCGGCGGCCGTGCGGGCCAGGGTCATGCCCAGGGACGACGGCAGCGAGACCTCGAGGCGCTTGCCGCCGACCTCGACGACCACCGTCTCGCGGCCCGGCTCGTCCTCGGTGTCCTCCGCGGCCGGGGCCGTGAACGCCGGGATCTCGTTGACGAACTCGGTCTCGATCCACCGGGTGTAGACGGTGAAGGGGTTCCCGTCGGCGGGGGCGAAGGCCGGGTCGGTGACGACGGCCCGGTGGAACGGCAGGGCGGTGGCCATGCCCTCGATCTCGAACTCGGCCAGCGCGCGGGCGGCGCGCTGGAGCGCCTGCTCACGGGTGGCACCGGTGACGATCAGCTTGGCGAGGAGGGAGTCCCAGGCCGGGCCGATGACCGAGCCGGACTCCACGCCCGCGTCGAGGCGCACGCCCGGACCGCTCGGCGGGGCGAACTTCGTCACGGTTCCCGGCGCGGGCAGGAAGCCGCGGCCCGGGTCCTCGCCGTTGATGCGGAACTCGATGGAGTGGCCGCGCAGGACGGGGTCCCCGTAGCCCAGCTCCTCGCCGTCGGCGATGCGGAACATCTCCCGGACCAGGTCGATGCCGGAGACCTCCTCGGTCACCGGGTGCTCGACCTGCAGACGGGTGTTGACCTCCAGGAAGGAGATCAGTCCGTCGGCGGAGACCAGGAACTCGACCGTGCCGGCGCCGACGTAGCCGGCTTCCTTCAGGATCGCCTTGGAGGCGGCGTACAGCTCCGCGTTCTGCGCCTCGGTGAGGAACGGCGCGGGGGCCTCCTCGACCAGCTTCTGGTGGCGGCGCTGCAGCGAGCAGTCACGGGTGGAGACGACGACCACGTTGCCGTGGCTGTCGGCCAGGCACTGGGTCTCGACGTGCCGCGGCTTGTCGAGGTAGCGCTCGACGAAGCACTCGCCGCGGCCGAAGGCGGCGACGGCCTCGCGGACGGCGGAGTCGTAGAGCTCCGGCACCTCTTCGAGGGTGCGGGCGACCTTGAGGCCGCGACCGCCGCCGCCGAAGGCCGCCTTGATGGCGATGGGCAGGCCGTGCTCCTTGGCGAAGGCGACGACCTCGTCGGCCCCGGAGACCGGGTCCGGGGTGCCCGCGACCAGCGGCGCGCCGGCGCGCTGGGCGATGTGCCGGGCGGCGACCTTGTCACCCAGGTCGCGGATGGCCTGCGGCGGCGGGCCGATCCAGGTCAGGCCCGCGTCGAGCACGGCCTGCGCGAATTCGGCGTTCTCGGAGAGGAAGCCGTATCCGGGATGGACGGCGTCCGCGCCGGAATCGGCTGCGGCCTGGAGGACCTTGGAGATGTCCAGGTAGCTGGCGGCCGGGGTGTCACCGCCCAACGCGAAAGCTTCGTCTGCCGCGCGGACGTGCAGGGCGTCCCGGTCCGGATCGGCGTAGACGGCTACGCTCGCGATCCCGGCGTCCCGGCAGGCCCGAGCAACGCGGACAGCGATTTCGCCACGGTTGGCGATGAGCACCTTGCGCACGATGGCTCCCTCCTTGAAACAAGCTGAGTTTAGGGACAGCCCACACGGCCTTACGACCCTTCCCCGGTGGTGAGCTTGCCCACACAGAGTGTGACTCGAGGCCCGCTCCACCGGGGAACCCTTGTGGCGCCCCAGGTCAGGGGGATCCCCGACTGCACAGTAACCCCGTATTAGAGCCCGGGTCTCTGTCATGCCGGTCAGCGGGCCCGGGTGATTCTTTGTCGAGTCCCTACGAACGGCCCATATGTTCCGGGCGTGATCGCTGTGCGCGGCCCCTCCCGTAACGAAGCGGCCCGCACCCCTTGTCCGCACGTTTACCCGTTAGTAGCCTCCAGGCGTCGAACAGGCTTGTGACGCGTGGGGGGTGGGGGAAGCGTGCTGCGAAGACTCGTGGCCGGGCTGGCCGCGATCGTAACCGCGGTCGAAGCGGCCGTGCTCGTGCTGGTCCACATCGTGCTCGCCCGCACGACCGCCGGCCAGTCGATGTCGATCGCCGGCAGCGACCCGGATGTCATGTCCAAGGCAACCTACGCCCTCGGTGCGGGCATGGGGGCCTTCCTCCTGCTCTGTGCCGTGCTCGCCGCCGTCACGGCCCTGCGGGACCACGCCCCCCGCGGTTTCGCCCGCGTCGTGCTCGTCAGCGCCGCCGTCACCCACGGCGTGCTGGGCGTCATCGCCGTCGCCGCGGTCGGCTGGGGCGCCTTCGCGGCGATCATGGTGATCCTGTGCCTGCTGGTGCTCACCCTGACGCTCTACCCCGCCCCGCGCGCGGCGACCGCCCAGGACGGCCCGACGGCCGTGCACGGCGGCGCACCGGGCGTGCAGGGCGGCCCGCCGCCGCTCGGGGAGCTCAAGCCCACAAATCCGTGATCGACACGTCCAGTTCGCCCAGCAGGGAGCGCAGCAGCGGCAGGGACAGCCCGATCACGTTGCCCGGGTCGCCGTCGATGCCGTCGATGAACGGCGCCGACAGCCCGTCCAGGGTGAACGCGCCGGCCACGTGCAGCGGCTCGCCGCTCGCCACGTACGCGGCGACCTCCGCGTCCGTCGGCTCGCCGAAGCGCACCGTCGTGGAAGCCGTCGCCGAGACCTGACGGCCGCTGACCGTGTCGATCACGCAGTGCCCGGTGCGCAGCACGCCGGACCGTCCGCGCATCGCCTTCCAGCGGGCCGTGGCCTCGTCGGCGTCCGCCGGCTTGCCCAGCGCCTCGCCGTCCAGTTCCAGGACGGAGTCGCAGCCGATCACCAGGGAGCCGGCGGCCTCCTCCAGGGACGCCACCACCCCCGCCTTGGCCTCCGCCAGGGCCAGGGCCAGCTCGGCCGGCTCGTCGTGGTCCAGGGTGTCCTCGTCGAAGCCGCTGACGATCACGTGCGGGGCGAGCCCCGCCTGCCGGAGCAGGTTCAGCCGGGCGGGGGAGGCGGAGGCGAGGACGAGCGGGCGCGGTTCGGCAGTCATGGCGCCATCGTAGGGGCGCCGGGAAGCAGTCCGGGAGCCCGATCAGAAGTGGCCCACGCCCAGCACGTAGACGCCCACCAGCATGGCGAGGGCGAGCACCACCGTCATCCGCCGGATCATCGCCTGCGCGTCGCGCATGTCCTTCGGCGGCTCGTTCTCAGGGTCGGACCAGAGCATGCTTCCGATCCTGTCCCCGTCGCGGCGGGGGGGGGGGGGGGGGGCGGGGCCCCCCCACCCCCCCCCCCCCCCCCCCCTCCCTTTTGGGGGCGGTTGGGGCCAGCACTTCCGGACCAGAAGCACCAGACCAGAACCAA